>CAZORE010000016.1:13870-32366 GCA_964581815.1 uncultured Streptosporangiaceae bacterium
CAGTGCCCGCACCGTCACCGGGCGCGCCGAAACGGCACCTGTCCACCGCCGCCGTGGACGCCTCCGGCCCCGGTGACGTGATCGTCGTCGCGCACCAGGGCCGGACCGACTGCGCCGGCTGGGGCGGGCTGCTGTCCCGGGCCGCCGTCATCCGCGGCATCGACGGGGTGGTCGTCGACGGCGTGGCCCGCGACCTGGCCGAGGCCGCGGCCGTCGGCCTGCCCGTCTACGCCAGCGGCAGCACGGCGGTCACCGCCAGGGGACGCGCCGTCGAGGTCTGCTGGGGCGAGCCCGTCGAGTTCGCCGGGGTGCCGGTCGCGCCGGGCGACCTGGTGCTCGCCGACGCGGGCGGCGTCGTCGTCATCCCGTCCGCGCACGCGGAAGCGGTGCTCGCCACCGCCGAGCGGATCGCCGCGACCGAGGCGGCGATGGCGGCCGCACTCGACGCGGGAAGGCCCGTGTCCGAGGTCATGGGCGCCAGCTACGAGGAGCTCATCGATGAGCAGCACTGACGAACCGCTTGATCAGCGGCTCGCCGCGCTGTCCACGTCGTAGGTGTCCCACGCGCTTGACCGGCTCGGCATCGCCGGCTAGTCACCGACCGGCGAATCCCCGGCTGGCGGT
Organism: uncultured Streptosporangiaceae bacterium; assembly: GCA_964581815.1. Classification (GTDB taxonomy): domain Bacteria; phylum Actinomycetota; class Actinomycetes; order Streptosporangiales; family Streptosporangiaceae; genus Trebonia. Next base: position 14,495 of record CAZORE010000016.1, read on the forward strand.
TCGACTGCCTGCTGCCCGCCGTGCGGCGGCAGGATCGCATCGAGCAGCGTGGTGGCGCCCGCTGCCCGCAGGACCGCGTCGGCGGTGCGCTCCCTGAGGCGCTCGACCGACTCGGCATCGCCGAGCGGGACGGCGGCCTCCATGCGGTTGCTTGCCTGCACCTCAGGCAGGCCCATCACCTCATCGACCAAGGCGGCCCGGTCTCCCGGGCGCACGTGCTCGCTCTTCGCGTGCATCGAGGTCCGGACCGTGCCGTCGGGACCCTCGGCGGTCGTTACCTCCGCCACGGCCGCGGTGCGGTCGTCGTCGTCCCTGACCTCGACGTGGCGGGAGGTCTCCGGATCAGTCATGCCTTCTCCTGTCGCTCGCTGGTGGCGGCGGCCGCGAGTCACGCGAGTAGGCCCCGTTCGCCACGGGGGGCAGCCGGGCGCGTCTAGCGCGGCCCCGTGGCTGCCGCAGGTAGCCCGTCCCTGCCCGGGGCAGCGCGCGTGAAACGGGACCTTCGCGAACTCCGGGCGCTTCGGCGCCGTTTGGGCGCGTGTGACCGGGTAGGGGACCGGCTCCAGTGACAGCGGGCGGGGGCCGGCTCCAATGACAGGAGGAACTGATGGCTGCCTTGGTATGGGTCGTGATCGCCATCGCCGTGGTCGCCCTCGTCGTGCTGGGCGCGATGGTGGCGAAGAACCGAAGAACCGCAATGCTCCGTGACCGCTTCGGTCCGGAATACGACCGTGCGGTAGAGAACACCGATGACCGGCGTGCGGCCGAGACAGAACTGCTCGCACGCCAGAAGCAGCGCGCTGAATTCGACGTCAAGCCGCTGCCAGAAGCCGACCGCCTGCGATTCGCCGCCGAATGGCGTGACCTGCAGGAGCGCTTCCTTGACGAGCCGGCCGAGTCCGCGGATGCCGCCGATGCCCTCGTCACCCGCGTCATGGAAGCGCGAGGCTACCCGATGCTGGACTTCGATACGCAGGCCGACCTGGTCTCGGTCGACTACCCGCAGACCGTCGAGAACTACCGGTTCGCGCATGCCGTGCAGCAGCGCTCCCAGGCTCAGCAGGCAAGCACCGAGGAACTGCGCGAGGCGCTGCTGCGGTACCGCTCCCTGTTCGACGAACTGCTCCACCAAGAAGGCGACGACGCAGCAGGCACTACCGCCGACTATACGGACCCGGCCAGCTCTGACGGCAGGCAGCGGGTGCCAGCCGGATCGGACGCCCAGGTAGCCGAGGCCAGCCTCAATGGGCACGTGAACGGCCCGGCGGATCCGGGCACTGACTACCGCGATCAGCAGATAGGAAGATGAGGCAGACGATGAACGACGACGACACCACCCAGGACCGCTGGCTGACCACCGAGCAGATCGCCACCGCGGGTAACGCGCCGGTCCAGCAGAACGTGCCGGACCAGGGGGACGCACCGGAGCAGGAGTACGTGCCGGACCAGGGGGACGTGCCGGACCAGGAGGACGTGCCGGACCAGGAGGGCGCACCCGACCAGGGGGACGCGCCGGACCAGGAGTACGCGCCCGACCAGGAGTACGCGCACGCGCCGGCGCCGGCCAGCCACCCGGGCTACGAAGACGACAACGCCGTCTCCCTCGCCGCGGATCACGCGGTATCCGGACAGGCCGACCGCATGACCCCGGCCGCCGGCAACGGCGCCAGCGCCGCAGCTGGCCCCGCGGCGCAGGCCCGCCTGCTTGAGGACGGCGAACTGCAGAGCCTCACGGCGCGCTGGAAGGACATCCAGGCGGAGTTCGTCGAGGAGCCAACCACAGCGGTCCGGCAGGCCGACGCGCTCGTGGCTGAGCTCATGCAGCGGCTGGCCACGATGTTCGCCGCCCAGCGCGCCGATCTCGAAGGCCGCTGGGCGGGCAGCTCGGAGGTCTCCACCGAGGACCTGCGGCAGGGCCTGCGCCGTTACCGCTCATTCTTCGAGCGGCTGCTCGCGGTGTAGCGGGCCATGACCAGGGACGCGGGCTGAGCGCAGCCGCGGCGTCCCTGGTCGGCCTCGCTCCTCGTATCTCCTCAGCGGGCGCCAGCGCGGGGACCGGTGATCTTGGCACCCACCAGGCCGGCCAGCCCGCGCAGCCAGAGGTGGCCGGCGTCGTGGGTGTGGACGGGGTGCCACCACAGTGCCTCCTGGACGGGCACCGCGTCGAAGGGGCAGTCGAGGAGCCGGATGCCGCTGCCCGGGCCGAGGCCGAGGTGCGCGGCGAGCAGCTCGTGGATCATGGCAACGCGACGGGTGCCCGCGACCAGGGGCGGCAGCAGGTGGAAGCTGTCCACCAGGACCTGAATGCGCGGCTCGATGCCGAGCATTGACAGCTGCCTGGTCACCGGGGCGGCGTAGGCCCGCTGGTAGACGGCCCAGGGCAGGGTGGCGAGCTGATCGAGCGTGATGGACTCGCCGACCTCGGGGTTGTCCTCGGACACCGCGCACAGCCACCGGTCCTTGAACAGCTCCACGGCGGGCAGCCCGGAGATGATCCCGTGCGGCAGGCATATGCCGTCGACGGTGGACAGGTGCGCCGCGGGGTCGTCCACAACCGACTGCGTCAGCTGGCGGAAGGCGATCGTCGCCCGCGGGGCCTGCGCGCTGATCTCGCGGGCGAGCCGGGCGCCGAACACCGAGACGGCGTAGTCGGAGGTGAGGATGACGAACTCGCGGTCTTCCCGCTCCGGGTCGAAGCGCGGCTGGCTGCCGAAGACCCGCTCGAGCATGTCGCAGGCGACGTCGGACCGGTCGAGCAGCACCGCGCCGAGCGCGGTCAGCTCGTACCCGGCGCCCTTCCTGACCAGCAGCTCGTCGCCGAAATGCCGGCGCAGCCGGGCGAGCGCGGCGCTCGTCGCGGGCTGGCTGAGGCCGATCCGCTGCCCGGCCCGGGTCACGTTGCGCTCCGTGAGCAGCGCATGCAAGGCGACGACCAGGTTCATGTCAAGTCCCGCCAGGTTCACAAGCACGATGATATCCAGCTAGTGGATGGTGTTCATCTCAACAATCGATTTCCAAAATCCTTACGGCTGATTCATAGTGGTGCGACGAAACCAGGAGGTAAGCCGTGGGCGATCCCGCCGCACCGTCTGCTGTCCATCGCGTGCTGGTCGCCGGGGCCGGCCTGGCCGGCACCGCGGCCGCCATTGCCCTGGCCGCCGCCGGGGTCGCGGTCGACCTCATCGACATCAAGCCCGAGATCACCGCCGTCGGCTCCGGCATCACCATGCAGGGCAACGGCCTGCGGGAACTGCGCAGGCTCGGGGTGCTCGACGCGGTGCTCGCAGCCGGCTACCCGTTCAGCAGCGTGGGCATGCGCGCGCCCGACCCGGCGGGCACGCTGCTCGCCGAGTTCCCCGACGGGCGGACGGGCGGCCCCGACCTGCCGGGCACGGTCGGCCTGCCTCGTCCCGCGCTCGCCAGGATCATGGCGGACCGCGCGGTCGAGGCCGGCGCAAAGCTCCGCTTCGGCATCACGGTGAGCGCCCTGTCGCAAGACGGCGACCACGTGGACGTCACCTTCTCCGACGGCTCAGCCGGACGCTATGACCTGGTCGTGGGCGCGGACGGGATCAGGTCGGCGACCCGGCGGATGATCGGCATCGCCGTGGAGCCGCAGTCCACGGGCATGGGCATCTTCCGCGCCTTCGGACCGCGGCCGGCCAGCGTGACCAGGACCGACCTGTACTACGGCGGACCCGCGTACATCGCCGGCTACTGTCCCACCGGCACCGACACGCTGTACGCGTACCTGGTGGAGGACGCGCGGGACCGTTCCGCGCTGTCACCGGAGCAGCGGCTCGACGCGATGCGCGCGCTCGCCGCGGCCTACCACGGGCCGTGGGACGAGATCAGGGCCACGCTGACCGACCCGGCGACGGTCAACTACACCCTGTTCGAGGCCCTGGTCGTGCCCGCGCCGTGGAACCGGGGCCGGGTCGTGCTGATCGGCGACGCGGCCCACGCCTGCCCGCCGACCCTGGCCCAGGGCGGCGCGCAGGCACTGGAGGACGCCGCCGTCCTCACCGAGCTGCTGCTCACGTCCGCTGCGGTAGACGACGCACTGTGGGCGGCGTTCACCGCGCGCCGGTTCGACCGGGCGCGAACCGTCGTCGAGGCGTCCGTTCAGCTCGGCCAGTGGCAGCTCGAGCATGTCCAGGGCGACCTGCCGGGCCTGATGGGCAAGATCACCGCGCTGGTCAGCCAGCCGGCCTAAGAAACGAGGAGCGCACCAGAGATGCCCGACCGGCTCATCACTCACCTGCGGCACGTCGACCTGGCGGTGCCCGACCACGGCAAGCAGCTTGACTTCTTCACCGGGGTCTGGGGGCTGGCCGCCGAGCACACCGACACCGGGCTGACCTTCCTCGCCGCCGAGGGCTCGCCCGAGCAGTACGTCGTCCGCCTGCGGCAGGCCGATGACAAGCGCGTCGACCTGATCGCGTTCGGCGCGGCCAGCCCGGCCGACGTGGACGCCCTGGCCGCGCGGCTCGCCGCCGAAGGGGTCCGGCTGGTGACCGAGCCGGGCACGCTGGCGACGCCGGGCGGCGGCTACGGGTTCCGGTTCTTCGACAACGAGGGCCGCACCATCGAGGTCAGCGCCGACGTCGCGGTCCGCGCCCACCGCCGGATCGAGGAAGGCGAGTCGATCCCGGTCCGGCTGTCGCACGTGGTGGTCAACTCGGCCACCCCGGAGGCCACCGTGGCCTGGTACGCGAAGCACCTTGGCTTCCGGCTGTCCGACACCCTGATGCACCCGCACATCGGCGAGATGATGTGGTTCCTGCGCGTCAACGCCTGGCACCACAGCCTCGCCATCGCCCGCTGCCCGCACCCGTCGCTGCACCACGCCTCGTTCGAGCTGCGCGGCCTCGACGAGTACATGCGCGGCACCGGCCGGCTGCTGCGCGCCGGCATCGAGAAGATCTGGGGTCCCGGACGTCACCTGGCCGGCAACAACACCTTCAGCTACTTCCTCGACCCGCACGGGAACACGGTCGAGTACACCACCGAGCTCGAGCGGGTCGACGAGGACACCTGGCACCCGCACCTGTACGACTTCACCCAGCCAGAAGTCGCCGACCAGTGGGGCACCGCGAACGCGATCAACGAGTTCGTCGCGGCCAAGTCCTTCAACCAGCCCGACCGCGGCCTGTTCACGCCGCCTCCGGTCTGATGAGCGGGCGGTCTGATGAGCGGGCAGTCGCAATAGCGGCGGTCTGAGGAGAGGAGACACGCATGCGCTTCGCCACCTATCAGGAACACGTGGGGCCGCCCCGGGCCGGCGTGGTCAGCGACGCGGGCATTCACCCGCTGCCCGCCGGTGTCACCGTGCTTGACCTCGTCCGCACCGGGCTGCCCGCCGCCCTGGCGGCAGGCCGCGCGGCGCTTGGCCGCCCGGCCGTGCCACTGGCGGCGGTCCGCCTGCTGCCACCCCTCGAGGCGCCCACCATCCGGGACTTCGTCGCCTTCGAGGAGCACGTCGACGGGCTGAGCGCGGGCCACATCGCGCCGGAGTGGTACCAGGCGCCGACGTTCTACTTCACCAACCCCTACGCGCTCATCGGGGCGCACGACGACGTGCCGGTCCCGCCCGGCTGCCAGCTGCTCGACTACGAGCTCGAGGTGGCCGTGGTGGTCGGCCAGGACGGGGCTTCGCTGTCACCGGAGCAGGCGCGCGAGCACGTCTTCGGGTACACGGTGTTCAACGACTGGTCCGCGCGGGACCTGCAGCGCCGTGAGATGAACGTCCACCTCGGCCCGGCCAAGGGCAAGGACTTCGCCACCACCCTCGGCCCGTGGCTGGTCACCGCGGACGAACTGGAGTCCTATCGCGACAGCGACGGGTTTCTCGGGCTCGACCTGCGCGCGTCGGTGAACGGCGAGCTCACCGGCCAGGACCTGCTGTCCAACATGGGCTGGCCGTTCGAGGAGCTCATCGCGTACGCCTCGCGCGGCGCCCAGGTGCGGGCCGGTGACGTGCTTGGGTCGGGCACCTGCGGCAACGGCGGCTGCCTGGCCGAGCTGTGGGGCCGCAGCGGGACGATGGAACCGCCGCCGCTGCGACCCGGGGACGTGGTGGAGTTGACCGTGGAGGGAATCGGCTCGGTGCGCAACCGCGTCGTCGAGGGGATCACGCTTGCGCCGGTGGGCGAAGCACGCCAGCGTTCGGTACCGCGGGTCAGGAAGCGCGGGTAATCTCCCGCTCGTGGAGAAGAGGTAGCCGAACGATGAGCGTTAGCACCCGTCACCCCGATGTCTCTATCCCCGGCCGGCTGGAGGAGGTCGCCGACGGCGTCTTCGCCTATATCCAGTCCGACGGCAGCTGGATGATCAACAACACCGGGTTCCTCGTCGCCAGCGACGGCGTCACCGCGGTGGACGCCTGCTCCACCGAGCGGCGGACCCGGGCGTTCCTCGACACCGTGGCCGGCGTCACCCGGCGGCCGGTGCGCACCCTGGTCAACACCCACCATCACCCGGACCACACCGGGGGCAACGGGCTGTTCACCGGGGCGACCATCGTCGCGCACGACAACGCCAGGGAGCAGATGCGCGCCATGGGGGTGCCGCACAACACCGGGGTGTGGACCAGCATCGAGTACGGCGAGCTGCGGCTCGCGCTGCCCTTCCTGACGTTCGCCGACCGGCTGACGCTGTGGTCGGACGAACTGCGCTGCGAGCTGATTTACGCGGGTGAGGCGGCGCACACCACGAACGACGTCGTGGTCTGGATTCCTGAGCAGTCGGTGCTGTTCGCCGGGGACCTGCTGTTCAACGGCGGCACGCCGTTCCTGCTGTCGGGTTCCGTGCTCGGGGCCATCGACGTGCTCGAGCGGTTCGTTAAGCCGCTCGGCGCGCGGACCATCGTGCCCGGGCACGGGCCGGTGACCGGGCCCGAGGTGATCGACGAGGTGCTCGGTTACCTCTACTTCGTCAAGGACGTGGCCGAACGGGCCAGGGCCGCCGGTCTCACCCCCCTCGACGCGGCCCGCGGCACCGACCTGGGCCGCTATGCGGAGTGGACCGACACCGAGCGGATCGTCGGCAACCTGTACCGCGCGTACGCCGACCTCGCCGGGAGCGCGCAGCAGCGCGGCGGGCCGGTCAACGGTCCCGCTGCGCTGGCCGACATGGTCGCTTACAACGGCGGGCGGCCGCTGACGTGCCTGGCCTGACCGGTTAGGCCTGACCGGTTAGGACTGTGGTGCCAGCTCACCCGGAAGTCATCATCATCGGCGGCGGGCCGGTCGGCGTGGGGCTCGCCCTGCAACTCGGGCTCGGCGGGACGCCGTGCGCGCTTATCGAACGGCGCACCGCGCTGTCCGCCATCCCCAAGGGGCAGAACCTCACCCAGCGGACGCTTGAGCACTTCTACTTCTGGGGCGTCGCCGATGAGGTGCGGGCCGCCCGGGCCATGCCGCCCGGCTTCCCGATCGGCGACATCACCGTATACGAGAACCTGATGGGCGAGTTCTGGGGCATGCCGCCGGGCCGGGAGGCGGTCGGCGCCTACTACTTCCAGGCGAACGAGCGGCTGCCGCAGTACCGCACCGAAGAGGTGCTGCGCCGCCGGCTGGCCGGCCTCGGCAACGTGACGACTTACTTCGGGTGGACGGCGACCGAGATCGAGCAGGACTCCGACGGTGTCCGCGTCGCCATCGAGCGGGACGGCGTCGCCGCGACACTGGAGGCCCGGTACGCGGTGGGGTGCGACGGCGGGCACTCGCTCGTCCGCGAGCACGCGGACATACCGCGGCACGGCACCGACTTCGACGAGCTCATGGTGCTGCTCGTGTTCCGGTCCCGCCAGCTGCACGAGGCGCTGCGGCGGTTCCCCGACCGGTCGGTGTTCCGGGTCCTCCATCCCGGGCTGAAGGGCTACTGGATGTTCTTCGGCCGCATCGACGTCGGCGAGGGGTTCTTCTTCCACGCCCCCGTTCCGGCGGGCAGCACCGTGGGCAACCTGGACGTCGGGAAGCTGCTGAGCGAGGCGGCCGGGTTTGACGTGCACGCGGAGATCGACCACGTCAGCTTCTGGGACCTGCGGGTCCAGGTCGCCGAGACGTACCGGTCGAAGCGGGTGTTCATCGCCGGGGACTCCGCGCACACGCACCCGCCCTACGGCGGCTTCGGCGTCAACAACGGGCTTGAAGACGCCGTCAACCTGGGCTGGAAGCTGACCGCCGTGCTCGGCGGCTGGGGCGGCGAGGCGCTACTTGACTCCTACAGCCGGGAGCGGCGCCCGGTCTTCCGCGACATCGCCGAGGACATCATCGCCGCGACGATCAAGGAGGAGGCGCGGTTCCTCGAGCGGTACAGCCCCAAGCGGGACCGCGCCGAGTTCGAGCTCGCGTTCGCGCGGACGATCGCCGCGACCGCCCGCCGGATGCGCAGCCTCGACCCGCATTACGCGGGGTCCCCGGTGGTATGCGCCCCGCCGGGCAGCATCACGAGCGCGCACGGCGTGCACTCTTTCGCCGCCCGGGCCGGCTACCACCTTCCCCCGCAGCCGTTGTCCTCGGGCCGGAACGTTTTCGAGGAGCTGGGCCGTGGCTTCACGCTGCTGGCCTTTGACGCCGCCGACGGCGAAGCCGGGAGGTTCGAGGATGCCGCGCGCTCGTTCGGTGTCCCGCTTACGGTGGTGCGCGACACTGATCGCGGGGAGCGCGAGGCCTACGGGTCGCGGCTGATCCTGGTCAGGCCCGACCAGCACGTCGCCTGGGCCGCCGACACGGCTCCGCCGGACCCCGAGCGCGTCATGCGCCTGGTCACGGGTCAGTGAGTCACGCGCTCATGGCGCAGCGATCGTGCGCTCGACGATCATGCTGATGCTCCGAGCGAGGTGTCCTGGCCGGGCAGCGGGCCAAGCAGCCGGGCGGCGTTGCCGCCGCGGATGGCGGCGACCGTGGCGTCGTCGAAGCCCGCCGCGGTCAGCCGGTCGACCGGGTCCTCGACGCCCATGTCGAAGGGGTAGTCGCTGCCGAGCGTCACCTGCCCCGTTCCCATCACCGCGACCAGGTGGCGCAGCTGCTCGGGCGTGTAGACGAGCGAGTCGACGAAGGTTTGCCGCAGCAGCTCGCTCGGCCGCTTTGCTGTCGCCCGCGCGTCCTCCCGGGCGGACCACGCGTGGTCCGCCCGCACGATATAGCTGGGCAGGTAACCGCCGCCGTGCGCGGACCAGATTTTCAGGCCCGGATGCCGTTCGAGCAGGCCGGAGAAGATGACGCGGGACAGGGCGAGGGCGGTCTCCACCGGGTTGCCGACGGAGTTGAACAGGTAGTAGGCGTTCAGCCGGGGCCCGAGGGTGCAGCCCCACGGGTGGATGAGCACCGCCGCGCCGAGGTCCTCGGCCGCCGCCCAGAACTCAGCGAGCCGCGGGTCGTCCAGTTCCATGCCGGGGGCGGCCGCCGTGGAGACCTGCACGCCCCGCAGGCCCAGCGCGGTGACCGCGTGGCGCAGTTGCTCCACCGCCAGGTCGGGATGATGCAGGGTGACCGTGCCCACCGGAAGCAGCCGGTCCGGCTGACGGGCGCAGAACGCGGCGACCGCCTCGTTGGTCACCGTGACGATGCGGTCGGCGAGCGCCGTCCCCGCCCAGGCGTATGACCCGGGCATCGGGCTGACGGCCTGGATGTCGACGCCGCCCTTGTCCATCGCCGCCAGGCGCACGTCCAGGTCAAGCAGCCGGGGCAGAACCGAGCCGAAATGGGCCCGGTTGTAGGCGATCGACGCCTCGCCGAGCGTGGCGGCGTCGGCTCGCTGCTGCTGCGCGTATCCCGGTTCACCGGCGATCAGCGCCTCGGCCGCGGCGACGGCCACGTGGGCGTGCACGTCGACGGCCGGAACCGTGCCGCTCACCGCCGGGCCGCTCACCGGCCCGCTCGCCGGCCCGCTCACTGTTCCGCCACGCAGTGGTTGGCCTGCGCGCCGAGACCGGTGATGGTCGACTCCATCAGGTCGCCGGGCCGTAGCAGCCGCCCGTGGGCCAGCCCGTTGCCCGCGGGGCTGCCGGTCAGCACCAGGTCGCCCGGCAGCAGCGTGGCCACCTCCGAGCAGTACGCGATGATCCGCGCGGTGTCGAAGAGCATGTCCTTGGTCGACTCGTCCTGCATCACCTGGCCGTTGAGCCGCAGCGTGATCCGCAGGTCGCCGGGGTTGGGGATCGCCGCCCGGGGCACGATGACCGGCCCGGCGGGCAGGAAGGTCGGGGAGTTCTTGGCCGTCAGCCAGTCGGCGCCGAGCGCGCCGGCGTCCGGGCGGAACACCTTCTCGCGCAGGGTCAGGTCGTTGACGATCACCCAGCCGGCCACCGCGTCGAGCGCCTCGGTGACCGGGACCCGGCGCGCCCGCCGGCCGATGACCGCCGCCAGCTCGAGCTCCCAGTCCGGCTGCTTCGCCTCACGCGGCAGGACCACGTCGTCATACGGGCCGCAGATCGCGCTCGGCAGGCCGGTGAACACGAACGGCGCGCCCGCCAGCCGCGCGTCCATCGCGGCGGCCGCCGCCGCGCGAACCTGCTCGACGGTGCGCCCGTCGCTGCCGTCATGATGCGCCGCGGCCAGGTCGATGACGTGGGTCCGGTAGTTGGCGCCGGCCTGGAAGACCTGCCGGGGCTCGACCGGGCTGTGCAGGGTGACGCTGGCCAGCGGCCGCCAGGCGGTGCCCGGGTCGGCCGCGATCGCCTCAAGGGCGGGAAGGACCGCGTCCCAGCGGTCAAGCAGCTCGGTGATGGTCCGCGCCCCGGCCGTCTCCGGGCGGGCGGACAGGCTGGTGACGCGGTCACGGGAGACGAGGACGGGCACCGGCGCCCCGCTGCCCAGGTCGGCCTTGGCCAGGGCCCACGGCCCGGCATGATCGATTAGTTGCACATGCGTTTCCGGCAAGGCCGCTTCACTCCAATGAAACAAGCAGGACAAGTTCACGTTGTGAGCGCCAGTATGGAATGCACGGGCAGGGCGAGGGAAACGCACGTTTGATATGCCGTCCATCCACCGCGTGGATGGCCGTGAGCCGGGCTGGCCTTCAGCCGGGCTGCCCTCCGCGAGCGAACCGGCGGCTGACGGCCCGCCCGCACCGGGCTGGCCGGTCGTTCCGGGGCCGCTGCGTTCAGGTCAGGGCGAGGACGGGCGGGGGCGGGCGGCTCGCGCGCGGGCGGCCTGACGGACCAGGTGGTCGCGCTCGGCGACGTTGGTGGCCAGGCGAGCGGCCTCGGCGTACGCGGTGGCCGCCGCGGGCAGGTCACCGTCGAGTTCGTGCAGGTAACCGCGCACGGCATGCCACCGGTGCCGGTCGCCGATCACCGCGCGCAGCCGTTCGGTCTCGCGCAGGCCCGCGGCGGCACCGAGGACATGGCCGGCCGCGACCGCGCGGCCGAGGACCGCGGCGGGGTCCTGGTGCACAGGGTCCCTGGTCAGCGCGACGAGGTCGTCGTACCAGGCGAGGATCTGCGGCCAGTCGGTCTCCGCGGCGCTCGCGGCATCGTCGTGCAGGGCGGCGATCGCGGCCTCGACCTGGTAGCGGCCCGGGCGCCGTTCCTCCGTCTGCATGGCGATCGCCGACTGCAGGACGCGCACGCCCTCAGCGATCTCGCGCGTGTCCCACAGGCTGCGGTCCTGCCGGTCAAGCGTGACGATCCGGCCCTCGGGGTCGAGCCGCGCCGGGAGCCGGGCATGATTCAGCAGCATCAGCGCGAGCAGCCCTCGCGCCTCGGGCTCCTGCGTTGCGAGGGTGAGCTGGCGGGCGAGCCGGATCGCCTCATCGGCCAGGCTCGCTCGTCCCGCGTGGCCGGCGGTGTAGATCAGGTAGAGCGCGCGCAGCACCACGGCGAGGTCGCCGGGCTGGTCCAGGCGGCGCCCGCGCAGGGCGCGCTTAGCGCGGCTGATCCGCTGGGCCATCGTCGCCTCGGGAACGTAGAACGCGTCGGCGATCTCCCTGGTGGTGAGGCCGCCGACGGCCCGCAGGGTCAGTGCCACCTGCGACGCGGGCGCGAGGCCGGGGTGACAGCAGCAGAAAAGCAGGAAGAGGGTGTCGTCGCCCTCCTCCGCCGCGGCCGGCCGCGGCGGCGCGTGCGTAACCTCCTCGCGGCGGTACCTGGCCGCCTCGCTACGGCGGGCGTCAATGAGCCGTCGCGTCGCGACCGTCGTCAGCCACGCGCCGGGGTCGCCCGGCGGGTGCCCCGGCCAGACCCGCAGCGCCTCAAGCAACGCCTCCTGGAGCGCGTCCTCCGCGGCGTCGAAGTCCTCGCCCCGGCGGACCAGCCCCGCGAGCACCCGCGGGACGAGGGCGCGGAGCGCGCCCTCGTCCAGTCGCCGCGCCGACTCGCCGGCCACGCCGGCTCAGCCTTCCGAGGGCGCCTCGGACATGACCTCCCGGATGTCGATCCATTCATACAGCGGCGTGCCGCCGGGACCGGGCTCGGAGGAAACGTACGCGGCGAGCTCGACCGCGCGCTCGTAGGAGTCGACGTCGATCATGTACCAGCCCGCGACCAGGTCGCTTGTCTCGGGGAGCGGGCCGTCGGTGGTGACGGGCGCCGCGTCGGGGCCGCCGTAGCGCACCCAGGTGCGCGCCGGCGTGAGCGCCTGGGCGTCGACGAACTCGCCGTTCTTCTCGAGCAGCTCACTGACATGCTTGAGGAAGGCCATGTGCGCCTCTACGTCCTGCGGGGCCCACTGGTCCATCGGCGGCACGGGACGGTGCGGCTGCGGGCCGCCGCGGTAGTGCTTGAGGAGCAGGTACTTCGGCATCGTGGTCTCCTGGTGTCGCGGGCCGCGCTTGCCGCGGCCCTTCACCTGATGAGCGGAGCCGGCCGGCGCTTCTCGACACCATCCCGGTGCCTGCGCCGGCCGGCTGCTCCCCCGTTAGCGCTGGACGTAGAAGAGGCGCTTGTTGACGAACTCGTCGATGCCGAGCGGGCCGAGCTCGCGGCCGAAGCCGGAGCGCTTGGTGCCGCCGAACGGCAGGTCCGCGCCCTCCCCGGCCGGGGTGTTGACGTTGGCCATGCCGACCTCGAGCTGCTCGGCGACCCGCGTCGCGCGCTCCTCGTCGGCCGACCACACCGCGCCGCCGAGGCCGAAGTCCACGACGTTGGCGAGTTGCACGGCTTCCGTGTCGCTGTCGACCTTGTACACGACGGCGACCGGGCCGAACAGCTCCTCCTTGTAGGCGCGCATCTCCGGGGTGACTCCGGTGAGCACGGCCGGCGCGAAGTACGCGCCCCCGTCCGAGAGGGTGCCGCCGACGTGCAGGGTCGCGCCCTTCGACACGGCGTCCTGGATCTGGGCGAGCAGGTTCTCCGCCGCCTTGCGAGACACCATCGGGCTGTACGCCTCGTCGGAGTCGTCGCCCGACGGGCGCGGCGTCATGGCGGTGGCTCGCTTGACCAGGGCGGCCACGAAGTCGTCGTACACGTCGTTCATGACGATCATCCGCTTGTTGGAGTTGCAGGCCTGGCCCACGTTCTCCATCCGGGTCGCCCAGGCGGTCTCCGCCGCCTCCTCCACGTCGGGGGTGTCCAGGATGATGTACGGGTCGGACCCGCCGAGCTCGAGGACGACCTTCTTCAGGTTGCGCCCGGCCTGCGCGGCCACCACGGTGCCCGCCCGCTCGGAGCCGGTCAGCGAGACGCCGCGCAGCCGCGGGTCGGCGATCATGTCGGCGACCTGCTCGTGGGTGGCGAAGATGTTCGTGTAGACGCCCTCGGGCACGCCGGCGTCCTTCATGATCTGCGCGATCGCCAGGGCCGAGGTGGGGCAGTTCTCCGCGTGCTTGACGATGACGGGGTTGCCGACGATCAGGGCGGGCGCGGCGAACCTGGCCACCTGGTAGTACGGGTAGTTCCACGGCATCACGCCGAGCACCGGGCCGACGGGCAGGTACTCGACCCGCGCGGAGTCATGGCCAGGCAGCGGCCGGTCGGCGAGCAGCGCTGGGCCGTTGTCGGCGTAGTACTCGAAGATGGCGGTGCAGAACTCGGCCTCACCGACGGCCTGCGCGGGCCGCTTGCCCATCTCCTTGGTGATCAGCGCGGCCAGGTCGGCGGCGCGCTCGGTGAACAGCTCGGCGACCCGCTTGACGATGGCGGCGCGCTCGGCGACCGGCCGCCGCTTCCATTCCGCGAAGGCTGCGGTGGCGGCGCTGAGCGCCGCCTCGACCTCGGCGTCCGTGGCGTAGGGGAAGGTCTGCGACACCTCGCCGGTCGCGGGGTCGGTTACCTGATAGGGCGGAGTCTGCGTCATTGCCGCTCCCGGAGTCGCTGCGGTACAAGATTCATCAGAACAACGTTACGGGAGGGAAGGTACCCGCCGGACGGCCGGCCGACCACCTAGGCCGCGGCCGGGCGACTAGTCGGCGCTCGCGCAGGCCTTGTCGAGCAGTTCCGCGTTCGCGGCGCTCGCCGCCCCCCCGGTGCTGACCAGGCCGAAGGCGGCGTTGATCTGACTGTAGTCGGGGTCGGTCTTGAGCGGGCTGTTGGCCCTGAACGCGGGCAGCCAGGCGGGGCCGGAGAACCACACCTCAAGCTGGTACGCGGTGTCGCCGCGAACCCGGCCGACGTACTGGTCGCGCAGCACCGCCCACTGCTCGCACACGATGAGGGCGTCCATGCCGTCTGTGCTCGCCGGGAACGTCCCGTAGCTCATCGAACCGAGCACCGGCACCGCCTGAGGGGTCACGGTGGGCGTGACCCAGCCCGACGGCGACTGCCCTGGCGCAAGCGACGATGACGGCGTCTGCATGGTGACGCACCCGCTCACCAGGAGCGCCACCCCGAGCGCCCCGGTACCGAACACGCCGATCCCGAGCGCGCACGTGTTGAGCGCGGTTGCGCCGGCGCGCGCGAGGACCCGCGGTTTCCGTGCCCCCATGAAACTGCTCACCTTCCGCCCCGCCGGCTCCCCGTTCGCCTGCCTGGTGCCTGGGCATACCAAGATTTATCGGACAGTAATCAAATGATTACTCTGAGTATGCCAGCCGTCACCCGGCGGTAACGACTTCCTGGCGGCGTCACCGCTCAACTTGAGACATTCGTTAACTTGAACTCTTCGTCTTTAGAGGGGTAGGTTGGACCTGTGAACGCGTCGCCTTACATCCCGACCACCGCCGATGAGCTGCGCGGGGCCGGCCTGCGGGTGACGGCCGTCCGCGTCGCGCTCCTCGATACCGTCAGGACCGGGGACCACCTCGGCGTCGACGGCGTCGCGTCCGGGGTGCGGGCCCGGGTGGGCCACGTCTCCCTGCAGGCGGTCTACGAGGCACTGCACGCGCTCACCGCGGCGGGCCTGGTACGCCGCATCGAGCCGGCCGGCCGCCCGCCCCGGTACGAGGGACGGGTCGGTGACAACCACCATCACCTCGTCTGCCGGTCGTGCGGCGTCGTCGCCGACGTCGACTGCGCGGTCGGCGAGGCGCCGTGCCTGGTCCCCTCGGACGACCGCGGCTTCAGCCTCGATGAGGCCGAAGTGATCTACTGGGGACTATGCGCTGAGTGTTCCGCTCATCCCGGTGAGCGGCTTTAACCCTGAACACCGCTGATCCGACAAAGCCCGGAAGGATTTCTCATGGCCGAGAACCACGATCCAATCATTGCCGACGGTGAGGGCCCGGAGGTCGCGGAGCAGACCGACGGAGCGAGCGCGGAGGGCGGCTGCCCGGTCGCGCACGGCCGCGTGCACCCCACCCAGGGTGACGCGAACAGCCAGTGGTGGCCGAACCGGCTCAACCTGAGGATCCTCGCCAAGAACCCGGTCGCGACCGACCCCTACCACGGGGAATTCGACTACGCGGCGGCGTTCAAGACCCTTGACCTGGCGGCCGTCAAGGCCGACATCACCGCGGTGCTGACCGACTCCAAGGACTGGTGGCCCGCGGACTTCGGCAGCTACGCGGGCCTGTTCGTCCGGATGGCGTGGCACGCCGCGGGCACCTACCGGGTGAGCGACGGCCGGGGCGGCGCCGGCAGCGGCCAGCAGCGGTTCGCGCCGCTGAACAGCTGGCCGGACAACGTCAGCCTGGACAAGGCGCGCCGGCTGCTGTGGCCGGTGAAGAAGAAGTACGGCAAGAGCCTCTCCTGGGCCGACCTGATCGTGCTGGCCGGCAACGTGGCCATGGAGGCGGGCGGCTTCCAGACGTTCGGCTTCGGCGGCGGCCGCGCGGACGTGTACGAGGCGGACGCGGACGTGTACTGGGGCCCGGAGACCGAGTGGCTCGCCGACGAGCGCTACAGCGGCGACCGTGAGCTCGCCGACCCGCTCGGCGCGGTGCAGATGGGCCTCATCTACGTGAACCCGGAGGGCCCCAACGGCAATCCGGACGTCATCGCGGCGGGCCGCGACATCCGCGAGACGTTCGGCCGGATGGCGATGAACGACGAGGAGACCGTCGCGCTGATCGCCGGCGGGCACACCTTCGGCAAGGCCCACGGCGCCGGCCCGGGGGAGAGCGTCGGCGCCGACCCGGAGGCCGCGCCGATCGAGCAGCAGGGCTTCGGCTGGAAGTCGAGCTACGGCACCGGCGTCGGGGCGGACGCCATCACCAGCGGGCTCGAGGTCACCTGGACCTACCACCCGACCCGGTGGGACAACGAGTTCTTCCACATCCTGTTCGGCTACGAGTGGGAGCTGTTCAAGTCCCCGGCGGGCGCCAACCAGTGGCGGCCGAAGGACGGCGGCGGCGCGGGCCTGGTGCCCGAGGCGTTCGGTGACGGCAAGCGCGAGCCGCGGATGCTCACCACCGACCTGGCGCTGCGCTACGACCCGATCTACGAGCCGATCTCCCGGCGGTTCAAGGATGACCAGGCGGCGTTCGCCGACGCGTACGCCCGCGCGTGGTACAAGCTGACCCACCGCGACATGGGCCCGGCCGTCCGCCTGCTCGGCCCGGAGGTACCGTCCGAGGTGCTGATCTGGCAGGACCCGGTGCCGGCCGTGGACCACCCGCTGGTCGAGGCCGACGACGTGGCCGGGCTCAAGCGGGAGGTTCTCGCCTCCGGCCTCACCGTCTCCCAGCTGGTGTCCACCGCGTGGGCGTCGGCCTCGACCTTCCGCGGCAGCGACAAGCGCGGCGGCGCCAACGGCGCGCGCATCCGCCTGCAGCCGCAAAGCGGCTGGGAGGTCAACAACCCCGACCAGCTCGCGCTCGTGCTGCGCACCCTGGAGGGCATCCAGTCCTCCTTCAACGCCAGCGCGCCCGGCGGGAAGAAGATCTCCCTCGCCGACCTGATCGTCCTGGCGGGCAACGCCGCGGTCGAGAAGGCCGCCGCGGACGGCGGGGTCACCGTCACCGTGCCGTTCACGCCGGGCCGCACCGACGCCACGGCCGAGCAGACCGACGTGGAATCGTTCGCGCACCTCGAGCCGAAGGCGGACGGGTTCCGCAACTACGTCAGCAAGGGCCAGCGGCTCCCGGCCGAGTACCTGCTCGTCGACAAGGCGAACCTGCTCACGCTGACGGCGCCGGAGATGACGGTCCTCGTCGGCGGGCTGCGCGTGCTCGGCGCGAACTACGACGGGTCCAAGCTGGGTGTCTTCACCGAGACGCCCGGTGCGCTGACCAACGACTTCTTCGTCAACCTGCTCGACTACGACGTGACCTGGACCCCGGTGTCCGAGGACGCGACCACGTTCGAGGGCAAGGTCGGCGGCCAGGTCAAGTGGACCGGCACCCGGGTCGACCTGATCTTCGGCTCGAACTCCGAGCTGCGGGCCGTGGCCGAGGTGTACGCGGGCGACGACGGAGGCGAGCACTTCGTGAACGACTTCGTGGCGGCGTGGGCCAAGGTGGCGAACGCGGACCGGTTCGACGTGGCCTGACCACATCCCCCGCCTGGACGCCCAGGCCGGCCCGCAGGGGCCGGCCTGGGCGTTCCTGCTTC
>CAZORE010000016.1:32466-78943 GCA_964581815.1 uncultured Streptosporangiaceae bacterium
CCCCGCCTGGACGCCCAGGCCGGCCCGCAGGGGCCGGCCTGGGCGTTCCTGCTTCCGGCCAGAGCTCCGGTCAGCCGGCCCGTGCGACCTCTCTGCTCCTGCTTCACCTTTAGGCCCGTCGGCCGCAATCGTCAGGAGTAAGGAGCTTGTCGTGCTCCGCCCGCCGCGTCACCGTCCTCCCGGCCGCCCTCGAACCTGCGGATGACCCGCATGCCGTCGTCTCCCTTGACCACCACCACTTGCGGCGGTCCGGCGAAGCTGCGGAAGCGGGCCTCCTCCAGCGCCTCGACCAGTCCCTTGAGCGTGTACGGGTAGAGCTTGTCGACATTTCCCGGCGGCCCGCCGGGACTGTCGTCCCGCACCACGTACGCTCCCCTTGCCATGGCGGCACCCTCCCCCGCGGTAGCCGTCCCCATGATCAACTTAGCAAGTGTGCAGGCCACGGGCCTGGCCGGCTCACGGAAGGGGCCAGGGATGGACAACGGTCGCCCGGAACCGGGCCCGCCGGCCCGGGGCCTGCCGCTCGCCGGCCTCCTCGTCGTCTCCGTCGAGCAGGCGGTGGCCGCGCCGTACGCCACCAGGCAGCTCGCCGACCTGGGCGCGCGGGTCATCAAGGTGGAACGGCCCAGGGCGGGTGACTTCGCTCGTGGCTACGACCGGACCGTGCTCGGGCAGTCGTCGTACTTCGTCTGGCTGAACCGGGGGAAGGAGTCCGTCGTCCTCGACGTCAAGGACCCGGCCGACCGGGCGCTGCTCGGCGCGGTCATCGACCGGGCCGACGTCTTCGTGCAGAACCTCATCCCCGGCGCCGCCGCGCGGCTCGGCCTTGACGCCGCCACGCTGCGCGGCAGGCGGCCTGAGCTGGTCCACTGCTCCATCTCCGGCTACGGCGAGGACGGGCCGTATGCCGCGAAGAAGGCGTACGACCTGCTCATCCAGTGCGAGGCCGGCCTGGTCATGTCCACCGGCACCCCGGAGGCGCCGGCCAAGGCCGGGTTCTCCGTCGCCGACCTGGCCACCGGCGTCTACGCCTACAGCGGCATCCTCGCCGCGCTGTATGACCGGGCACGGACCGGGGCGGGCGCCACGCTGCGCGTCTCGCTGCTTGACTCGCTCGGCGAGCTGATGTCGCAGCCCGCCTACTTCTCGCACTACGGCGGGGAGCCGCCGCGGCGGACCGGGGCACGGCACCCGTCTATCTCGCCGTACGGCCCGTTCCGCGCATCCGACGGCTCGGTGTTCTTCGGCATACAGAACGAGCGGGAGTGGCTCGCCCTGTGCCGCGACGTCCTGCGGCGGGCCGACGTCGCCACGGATCTCCGCTTCGCGACCAACCCGGACCGGGTCGCGCACCACGACGAGCTGACCGCGGTCATCGAGTCCGCGTTCGCCGGCCGGACGGCCGGGGAGGTGAGCGAGGCGCTCGAGGCGGCGGGGATCGCCAACGCCCGCCTGCGCGCCCCCGCGGACCTGTTCAGCCACCCGCAGCTGGTCGCGCGGGGGCGCTGGCAGCCGGTCGGCACGCCGGGCGGTGAGATCGACGCGC
This sequence comes from uncultured Streptosporangiaceae bacterium, assembly GCA_964581815.1. Lineage (GTDB taxonomy): Bacteria > Actinomycetota > Actinomycetes > Streptosporangiales > Streptosporangiaceae > Trebonia. The sequence goes on from CAZORE010000016.1 coordinate 34,013, forward strand.
TGCTGCCGCCGGCCGAGATCGAGGGCGCCGCGCCGGTCATGGGCCGGGTCCCGGCGCTCGGCGAGCACACCGCGGCCGTCCGGGCGGAGTTCGGTAACAGTTGACGCCCCGCGTCCCAGCTGCCCCGGCGGGTTTCCATCACCGCTCGGGACGGGCTTGCGCGGCGAAGTGTGCGGACTAATCGGCCAATTGCTGTCACACTATCCTCGGCGGGAGCGCGGGGTCGCTTCTGAGCCCGAGGAGGCCTGGGTGAGCAGCGAGTTCAGCGCACAGCAGTACGCCGCGATGGCCCGGCTGGTGCCCGGCAGCCAGCTGGCCGGGTACGTGATCGAAGAGCAGGTCGGCGCCGGCGGGATGGCCGTGGTCTTCCGCGCCCGCGACTCGGTGCTCGGGCGGCTGGCCGCGCTTAAGGTCCTCTCCCCTGCCCTGGCCGCCGACCAGGCGTTCCGGGTCAGGTTCCTGCGCGAGTCACGGGCGGTGGCCTCGGTCGAGGAGCCGCACATCATCCCGGTGTACGGGGCCGGGGATGCCGACGGCGTGCTGTACATCGCCACCAAGTTCGTCTCCGGCGGTGACCTGGCCGACGTGCTGCAGCGGGCCGGCGGAGCGCTCGAGCCCGCGCGGGTCGCGATGTTCATCGAGCAGGTCGCCGCGGCGCTTGACGCGGCGCACGCCGCGGGCATTGTGCACAGGGACGTCAAGCCGGGCAACGTCCTCGTCGACGTGGTGCAGGGGCGCGGCGAGCACGCGTACCTGTCGGACTTCGGGCTGAGCAAGCCAGCGATGGCGGCCACCGGGCTGACCGCGACAGGGACGTTCCTCGGCACGCCGGACTACGCACCGCCTGAGCAGATCAAGGGGCAGCCGGTCGACGGGCGCGGCGACCAGTACTCCCTGGCCTGCATGGCGTTCGCCCTGCTCACCGGCAACCTGCCGTTTCACCGTCAGGAGACCATGGCGACGCTGTTCGCGCACCTCAACGACCCGGTGCCGCCGTTGTCCAGGTTCCGTGGCGACCTGCCGCCCGGGACGGACGCGGTGCTCGCCCGCGGGCTCGCGAAGGAGGCCATGGACCGGTACGCGCGGTGCGGTGAGTTCGGGGCGGCGCTTCGGCAGGCGCTGACCGGCGGGCGGGCCGGCGCGGGCGCGGGCGCGGCGAGCCCGGGCGGGGCCGCGCCGACGCGACTGGAGTCCGCACCGCGGGCGTCGCGGCCGCCGCAGGTACCGCAGACGGCGGTGTGGCCGGACACGCGGGTGTGGCCGGACGCGCCCGGCGGCGCCCCGCCCGAGACCGAGGTGGCTTCCCTGTCGTCCCCTGCGCCGTCGGGCGGTTCGCCGTCGCCGCTCGCGCCGTCGTGGCCCTGGCCGACGGCCGGCGCGGACGTCGGGTCCCAGCCGACGCAGACGGCGCAGCCGGCCACGGGCGGATCGCAGCCGGCGTGGACGACGCGGCCGCCGGCCGGCGCGAGCACGCCGACGCCGGTACCGCCGGCCGCCGGGACGACGGCGCACGGGACGGGCGCGCCGCGGGCTGGAGCCGTTTCCGGGTACCCCCCGCGGGCGGCCAGCCCGGTCACGCCCCGGGCGGGCGCCGGCCGGCCCGCCACGAGCCTTCCGCCGCCCCCGCCGCCCGCGGCGGGCCAGGGCGGCAAGCTGCCGCTTATCAGCAAGTCGGCGGTCATCGCGGCCTTGGCCGCGGCGGCCGTGCTGCTGATCCTGTTCCTGCTGCACGGGGCCGGATAACCGACGCCGTTTGACGGGCCCGCCGACCACGCCCATCCGGGCGTCGGCCACCCCGCTCCCGCCAGGCGCGCCTGTCACGCCTGTCACGCCCCGGATTATTGGGGGCGGTTAGTGCCCGTATTTGGTCGGAACTACTCCCAATGATTTCTCACTGGGACGGGTGACGCGGGCGGGGCGGATGCGCTGCCGGGTGGGAGGCGCGCGCACAGCGGCGGGCCGACGGCGGCTCGCCTAGTCCCAGCAGAGGCAGAACGGCTTGCCTGCCGGGTCGGTGTAGACCCGCCAGTTCTCGCCGCTGACGTTGAGTGCGGTGGCGCCGAGCCGCAGGACCGCCGCCTCGGCCGCGTCGACGTCGTCGACGGTGACGTCGAGGTGGACCTGCTGCGGGTACGCGGGGTCGGGCCAGCGCGGCGCGCGGTAGCCGGTGACCTGCTGGAAGAGCACCGGCTGCGCGCCGTCCTCGCCGATCATCGCCACGCCCTCGCCCTGGTAGGTGACGGGCTTGCCGAGGAGCTCCGCGTAGAACGCGCTCAGCTCCCCGGCGTCCGGGCAGTCGAGCATCACGCCCATCAGCGTGGTCTGCTGCCTCGCCGGGAACAGGCACAGGTCGAACGGGTGCCCGGCCGGGTCGGCCAGCGTGTACCAGGTTTCGTTCCTGCGCAGGAGCTCCGCGCCCAGCTCAGCCGCCCGCGCCGCGCCGGCGTCCAGGTCAGGCACGCGCAGGTCGAGGTGCGCCTGCTGCGGGTACGCCGGATCGGGCCACCGCGGCGGCACGTGATCGGGGCTGCGCTGGACGGCGACGCGCCACCCGTCCCCCGTCTCCATGGTGACCCACTCGTCGTCGGCGTCCCGCTCCGTCCAGCCGCCGAGCGCGGTGTAGAACGCGGCGAGCCGCCTGGCGTCTGGTGCGTCGAGCGCCACCGCGCGCAGTGTGCCGATCATCGGGCACCTCCTCCTCAGTCACCGCCCATCATGCCCGACGTCACCGACCTAGAGGGCGCCGTCGCGCCAGGCGGCCCAGGCGGTCGGGTACACCGGCCGGTAGCCGAGTTCCCGGTGCGCGAGACGGGTGTCGGGGACGCCGAACCAGGGGTCTTCGACGCTTCGGCCGTCCGCGGCTTCGAGGTCGAACGCGCGGCCGGCCAGCGCGAACAGCTCCACCGCCGTGAGCGCCGCGTCGTCGCCGACGTTGTACACGCGCCCGGCGATGCCCGGGGTCCTGATGGCTCGGATCACGGCTTGGGCCACGTCCGCGTGGTGCACCATCGGCAGGCGCTGATGCGCCGCCCACTCGGCGGCGCGAGGCAGCCAGTCGACGATGTGCGGGTCGCCTTCGCCGTAGACGAACGCCAGGCGCAGCGTCACCACGTCGAGTCCGGTCTCCGCCCGCACCTGCGCGATCCGCTCCTCGGCCTCGCGCTTGGTCTGCGCGTACGCATAACCGCCGGTGGCGCGCAGTGCGTCGTCCTCGCGATGCGGGCGGCCGACGCCAGGACCGTAAACGAGGTTCGTGCTGATCTGCACGAAGCGCCCGACGCCTGCCGCGGCCGACTCGGCGGCCAGGGCGACGGCGGCGTCCCGGTTCACCGCGTACATGTCGTCCGCCGTCAGGCCCGGCGTCCGGAAGGTCGCCGCGCAGTTAACCACGGCGCTCACGCCGTCCAGCGCGCGCTTGCGGTCCTCGGTCTCGCGCAGGTCGCCGACCACGGCGTCGGCGCCGAGCGCGGCGAACCGGTCCGCGGCCTCCTGTGTGCGCACCAAGACCAGGATGTGCTCATCCGGCTCATGCCAGCCGAGCAAGCGCGGCACGAGGCGGCGGCCGACCTGACCGGTGGCGCCGGTGACGAGGATGGCGGAGCGAGGGTGGGCGGGCGTCGTGCTCAGGATTGACGGCATGAGGGATCCTTCAGGCTGAGGTTGTTCGGAAGCTCGCGGCGGGCCGCGGGCGGTCGGTGATCTCCACCTTGTCGCGGCCGGGCCCGGGGTTGCAGAGACCGGCTTAGCCTGGGACCGGCGGTCCCTGGCTGCCCCCCGGCGATCCGGGCGAGAATAGGTGGCATGAGCCAGATCGACCGCACGGAGCTCGCCGACTTCCTGCGGCGCAGCCGGGAGCGACTGGATCCCGGGTCGCTCGGGTTCCAGTCGCGCAGCCGCACGCGAACGCCGGGGCTGCGGCGGGAGGACGTGGCCCAGCAGGCGGGCATCTCGGTGGACTACTACACCCGTCTTGAGCAGTCCCGCGGCGCGCATCCCTCGGCGCAGGTCGTGGGCGCGCTCGCGCGAGCGCTGCGGCTGACCGACGACGAGTGCGACTACCTGCACCGGCTGGCCGGGCACCCGACCAGGAACCGGGACGCATCGAGCGAGCACGTGCGTCCCGGGCTGCTGCTCGTGCTCGACCGGCTAGTTGACGCCCCGGCGCAGGTCGTCAGCGACATCGGGCAGGTGCTCGCGCGCAACGCGATGGCCGAGGCGCTGTTCGGGGCGCCCGCACGGCCGGGGCGGGCGGGGAATATCAACTGGCTCGCCTTCACCAGCGCCGAGCACCGGGCGCTGGTGCCGCCCGAGGACCGGCCGCGGATCGTGGCCAACCACGTGGCGAACCTGCGCGCCGTCCACGCCAGGCGCCCGGGCGACCCGGAGCTCAACGCCCTGATCTCCGACCTCTCGGCGGTGAGCGAGGAGTTCCGTGAACTGTGGCAGCAGCACGACGTGGCCGTGCTGCGCGGCACGCACAAGACGATCGTTCACCCGACGGTCGGGCGGATCGAGCTCGAGTGCGAGTCGCTGCTGACCGGCTCGGGCGACCAGACGCTCGTCCTGTTCACCGCGCGGCCGGGCACCGAGTCGGTGGAGCAACTGGCCCTGCTGCGGGTGCTCGGGAGAGAGAGCTTCGCGGACACTGTACGGCGCGGGTAGTGGCGGGCCACCCGTTGAACGGCTTCCGTACGGGGAAGACCCGCCCTAGTAGCGGATCACGCCCCGGATGTTCCGGCCGTCGCGCATGTCCTGGTAGCCCTCGTTGATCTGGTCCAGGCTGTAAGTCCTGGTGATCAGCTCCTCCAGCTTGAGGTTGCCCGCCTCGTACAGGGCGAGCAGCCGCGGTATGTCATAGGGCGGGTTGGCCGAACCGAAGATCGTGCCGACCAGCTGCTTGTTCATCAGGGTGAGGTCGGCCAGGCTGAGCGTGACGTCGGTGGCGTACATGTTGGCGACCGCGGTGACGACGGCGCGGCCCCCCTTGCGGACCATGGCCATCATCGGGGCGATCATGGCGCCGTCGGCGAGACCGACGGTGAGGATGACCCGGTCGGCGTTGCGGCCCCAGGTGATCTCGCTGACCAGGCCGATCGCCTCGCCGATGCTCGCGGCGGTGTGCGTGGCGCCGAAGGCGAGGGCCTGCTCCCGCTTGAACGCGACGGTGTCCACCGCGACGACCTGCCTGGCGCCCGCCGCGGCCGCGCCCGGCACCGCGTTCATGCCGACTCCGCCGGTGCCGATCACCACCACGGTGTCACCCGGACGCACCTGCGCCGCGTAGACGGCCGACCCCCAGCCGGTGGTCACGCCGCAGGCCACCAGCGCGGCCGGCTCAAGGGGTAGGTGACGGGGGATCTTGACCAGCGATGAGCCGCCGGCCGGGTGCGCGGAAGGACCGGCGGGGCGGCATTGTTAACCTGACATCTCGGTCAAATCGGGTATCGCGTGAATATTCAGGAGGTCGCATGACGAGCACACATGACTTCACCGCCACCGCCCCCGACGGCCGTGAGGTCCCCTTGCGTGACTACGCGGGCAAGGTGCTGCTCATCGTCAACGTGGCGAGCAAGTGCGGTCTCACGCCGCAGTACGAGGGACTGGAATCGCTCTACCGGGCCGAGCGGGACCGCGGCCTTGAGATCCTCGGCTTCCCCTGCAACCAGTTCAAGGAGCAGGAGCCAGGCACCGACGCGGAGATCCAGGACTTCTGCAAGACCACCTATGACGTCACCTTCCCCGTGTTCTCGAAGATCGAGGTCAACGGGCCTGACGCCGACCCGCTCTACCAGTACCTGCGCGCCGAGGCGCCCGGCGACTTCGGCCCGGAGTACGGCAAGTTCTACGAGATCATCTCGCAGATCCGGCCCGGTGCGGACGGCACCGACGAGGTCAAGTGGAACTTCACCAAGTTCCTCGTCGGGCGCGACGGCGCCGTCATCAAGCGCTACGAGCCGCCGGTGCCGCCCGCCGACGTTCGCGCCGACCTGGAGAACTACCTCTAACACCTGCCGCGAGGCGGCCGGGAAGCGCCGCGAGGCGCTGGGAAGCGCTGGGAAGCGCCTTTAGCGAAACTCCGTCCGGATCAGTCAAGCCGGCCGTCCGCGGTGTGCCCACCGGGCGGGCCTTCCCCGCCCCTGGGCAGCCCCAGCTCGTGCAGGATCAGGTGCGGCGCGGTCTCCAGGCCGGGCAGGTGGTCGAGGACCAGCTGCTGGCGCGGGGTGAGCTGGTGGACGACGACCATCCAGTCCGTCTTGACGACCAGCACCGCGCCCACCCTGATGATGGCGTCCTTGGTGGGCTGCAGAGCGGTGATCACCGGGCTGAGGTTCTGCAGCAGCATGGCGGTGACCTCGGCGTCCGGCCGCCGGGCGAGCCGCGTGTCGGCGGCGTGCACCGCGGTCGCCAGCACCTCCTCCCCCGCGGGGGTGCGCAGGACCGCGCGGAGCCGGCGGAACCACGAGCCGGTGACCGGCGGCTGCCGGCTGGCGATCACCAGGCCGGCCGACTCGGCGAGATCGGTCACCGCACGTTCCACGGTGTCATGGATCGCGTCGTCGGTCAGGTAGATCGCCATTGGGACGAACTGCGCTCCTGCCTGATCAGGGGCGGTGAGGTCCTCGAGGATGCGGGCCGCCGCGGCGAGCCGTGAGCGCACCGCGTCCGGGGCCGGGACCCGGGTCTCCAGGACTCCGGCCGGACCGCGCACCGGGGCGAACAGCTCAAGGGTGTACACCGCCTCCCGCAGTGCCTCATCGTCGCCGAGCGCGATCGCCGTGGTCAGCGTGGCCGCCGTGTTGCCGATGTCGGCCCAGCGCGCGGGCGTGGCCGACCATTCCATGGCGTCGCGCACCATGAGCAGCGCCGCCGCATCGTCTCCGGAACTCATGGGCCGTTCTCGCTCCTTTGCTCACCGCCTGTTGTGCGTGCCGTACCCGGCTAGCGCCGGCGCCTGCCGGTAACGGGCTTGAGGCTCGCGGCCATCGCGGCGATGCCCGCGGCGAGGTCATCGACCCCGCTGACCGTCACGCTCGGCAGGTCCTCGCTGGACACCATGGCGAATTCCTTGGCGGCGGCGCCCCCAAGGCCACGGGTGACGAACCTGATGTCCTCCGCCTTCATCTGGGCGACCTTGGCGAGTACCCGTTCCCTTGGCCCCAGGTCGCCGTCGCCGAAGATCGCCACCACCCGGTCCCGGCCGCCGTCCTTGAACTGGTCGAGGATCTGGTGGCACTTCTCAAGCGGGCGGAGCAGGCTGGTGCCCCCGCTCGCGCGGTTGGTCCGGTCGAGCAGCCGCCTGGCCGCCTGGCCGTCTTCCGTCGGCTCGGCGAGGGCGGCCACGTCGGTGTTCCACAGCAGCACGCCGACCCGGTAGCGCGCCTCGACGGCTTCGTCGACGAATGTCCGTGCGCCGCGCACCGCCTCGAGGATGGGCTTGCCGTCCATCGAGCCGCTGACGTCGATGCAGAGCATCACGGTGCCGCCGCCGAAGCGGTCCTGCAGTGCGCGCAGGTGGCGTCCCGGCGGGATCTGGGTCAGTCCCGACGAGCTGAACGGTCGCCGGATCCAGTCAGCCATCAGTCACTCCCTTCATCCGCGCACCATGGTGCGGCCCACCATGGTGGTGAGCCGTTCGGTCTCCGCGTTGTCGATCACGCCCTCGACGAACGCCTGCAGGAGCAGCTCGCGGCCGGACCGCGGCTCATGCGCGATCACCGTCAGGCGCCCGTCCACCGCGATCCTCATGGTGAGCCTGACCACCGATCCGGCGGGCAGCTGGCCGAGCCCGGTGAGCTCACCGTCGAGCACCCGCCGGTTGTGCTCAACCTCGGCGGACGGCACCGGCCCCGCCTGCTCGTACACCTGGATCCGGACCGAGTCCTGGTCGGGCAGGATGGTGCCGAACCCGCTTTCCACCTTGGTGACCGGCAGCTGCGTGTTGGCCGGGACCAGGTGCGCCACGTAGCTCCGCTCCCCGCGCGGGTCGTTGCTGTCCTCGATGAGGATGCCGATGGCGCGCGGCGCGACGGGGGCGACCTGTCCCGGGCACAGCGCCTGTCCCCCCGGGCCGCGGTGCGCCACGGCGAGCGCGGAGAACTGCGCGGAGCCGACCAGGTGGTGCGCCCGCAGCGCGGCGCCCTTGGCGACGGCGAGGTCGGGCTCGACCAGCCGGGGCTCCTGGCCGAGCAGCCCGGTGAGCCGCGCGGACAGCGCCGGGATCCGGCTCGACCCGCCGACCATGATCACCTCGTCGATGCTCCCCGCGCCGAGCCGCGCGGTCGCCAGCACCCGGCGGATGATCTCGTCCGTCGTGGCGTACAGGTCGGCGCAGGCGGCGTCCAGGTCCTCGCGGGTCAGCGCCACCGTGGCGTGCCCGGCCGGGGTGGCCACCTGGAGCTGCCGGCCGGGGCTGGCGCTCAGCTCCTTCTTGACCGTCTCCGCCTGCAGTGCGAGGGCACCGAACAGCGCCGGATCGTCGATGAGCCCGGCAAGCTCGTTAGCGCTGACCACTTCGCCGAGGCGTTCCGTGATCACGTCCAGCAGCCGGCCGTCCACGTCGGCGCCGCCGAGCTCGTGGTGCCCGTCGGTGGCGAGCACCTGGACCACGCCCGACCTGATCCGCAGCACGGTGGTGTCGAACGTACCGCCGCCCAGGTCATAGACCAGCAGCGTCCGGTCGCCCGCGGTCAGCCCGTAGTGCGTCGCCGCGGCGACCGGCTCGTCGAGCAGCTCAAGCACGTCGAGTCCGGCGATCAGGCCCGCCTGATGCGTCGCCTCGCGTTCCCTGGTGCCGAAGTACGCCGGGACCGTGATGACCGCGCGGACCTTCCGGTGTTCCGCGGGCCAGGCGTCCGGCACGGCCAGGCCGGCCAGGTGGCGGAGGATCAGCGCGGAGACTGACTCGGGCGTATGGTCCTGGCCGCGGACGTGCAGCGGGAAATCGTTGCCCATGGCCCGTTTGACGAGCCGGACGCCGTTGTCCGGGTCGGCGGCGCTCGCCCGGATCGCCGCCGAACCGACCAGGACCGAGCCGTCCGGTTCGAAGTAGACCACCGACGGGGTGATCTCGGCACCGCTCGGGCTCGGCAGGATGATCACCTGGCCGCCCTGGTCGACGGTGGCGACGACGGAGTTGGTCGTGCCCAGGTCGATCCCGACGATGCTCGCGTCCATCAGATCCCGATTTTCGGTGCGCTCGGGCCGACCAGGCCGGCCAGTGGCCCGATGCCGGCCGTCCCGAGCGCGAACAGGAGGATGATGATGACGGCGATCACCACCGTGACCAGCCGGTAGGTGAGAATGAACTGCGGTGTTCTCATCGGGTCTCCGTTGCTCGGTTGTCAGGGGCCCGGGTGGGCGAACTGGGGGATGCCGCCGGGCAGCCGGACCCCGTGGGTGGCGAGCAGCCAGCGCAGCGGGACGCCCGGGTCGTCTTGCCGGCTGGCGGTGACCTCCTGCGAGGCCACCGCGAAGTACCGGACCTCGGCGAACTCCCGGCCTATGGCCATCACCAGGTTCTGCAGGCCGGCCTTCACCAGCCAGTCCTGGATCGCCGCGGACTCCTCGGGGACGTCGAGCCCGGCGGCGCGCAGCAGGTCGGCCTTGGACACGACGACCGCGAGCCGCTGCGCGGACACGGGGACGCCGCCGTCGCGCAGCCGGGAGATGACCTCGCCGTACGCGAGGTCGGGATCGTTGGCCGCGGCCTGCGCCGCGGCGACGACCTCACCCTGCTGGCTGCCGAGCTGCTCGCGCACCGCCGGGACGGAGAACGGGTCAAGCACGTACACCAGCCCCTGGCTGTCGTCGAGGAACCGGAGCTCGGCGTACTTCTGCGCCTCGCTGTAGTCCTCGCCCGCGGCGTCGAACATGTGGATGAGGTCGGACTGATGGCGCTCACGCAGCCGCAGCGTGATCGCGACCCCGCCGGGCGACGTCTTGGACGTGCTCCGCCGGGCCCTGATCAGCTCGCGGGCCCGCCGGACGTCCTCCTCCATCGCCGGGTCGGGGAAGGTGAGGGGAACGGCGGCGCGCTCCGCCTCGGCCATCAGGCTGTTCAGCGACGCGTACAGGAACCGGGTCTTGCCGGCGTTGACGTCGCCGAACACGGGGATCCTGATGTCCCTGACCGCGCCGGTTCCCTCGGGCATCTCCTTCTTGCAGCGCTTGCACTGGGCCGTGGCCTGCCAGGCGGCCTTCGACGCCCGCGTGGGGAAGGTCGCGCCGCAGGCGCACTTCCGCGTGAACGTGCCGAGCTTGCCGGGGTTGACGTCGTGGTGCGGGCTGCGGCAGGACGGGCACAGGTAGGCCGGCCACTCCGTGACGTGCATGCACTCCATGCACGCCGCCTGGGTGTAGTTCACCCGGCGGCGGCGGGCCTCCGCCGCCCGCATCCGCTGCCTGACCAACTGCCAAACGGTCCGGTCGGTCCACTTGGCCGTGGCCAGCACCGCCCAGTAGACCCAGTAGGAGAACCAGGCGGACAGCCCGGCGGCGAGCAGGAAGACGTGGACCGCGATGACGAACGGGCCGAGGAAGATCCACCAGGCCCAGCGGGGGCCGTGCCTGCCCTTGTAGAAGGTGTCGGCCGGCCACTTCCACATCCGCCCGTACAGCAGGCGCAGGTTCTTGCGGACCAGGGTCCGGTCGACGTCGGCCTGCCGCAGCGTGTACAGCGGCCAGGCGAGGTCGGGACCAATCCCGTCCGGGCCCGGCGGGTGAGCCTTGAGCTGCTCCGCGTGGAACTGCTCGGGGGTGTACAGCTGCGCCGACCGCCACAGGCTCTTGTGCAGGGTCAGCCCGATCAGCACCAGCCCGAACAACAGGCCGGCCTGGGCGGCGACGAGATACCCGTTTTCCAGGAGGAAGTTGATCACGGCTCCGACTTTCTGATGAGGAGCTGCTGGAACATGCCGCCGGGCCGCAGCGGTTCGGCGGTGCAGATCTCGTCCCACCGGCGCAGCTCCGCCGAGCCCGGCGCGAGGGCGGCGCGCACCTCGGCGCGCCACCGCTTCGCGTCCTTGGAACTGAGCTTGGCGTCGTAGTCGCGCAGCAGCTCTTCCAGGCGGTTGCGCCGCTTAGGCTGGTCGCGCTCCAGCCGCGGCAGCGTCATCGCCAGCAGCAGCCGGACGGCGATACGGGCCTGCTCCTCGTCCGTGGCGGCGGCGAGCCGCTCGCCGAGCAGCGTGATCATCACTGTGACCGGCTTCGGCTTCCCGCGTCCCTCGTGCACCGTGGGGTAGCTGGCGAAAACGGCGCCGAGCAGGTCCTCGCTGGGCGTGGCGAGCATGACGTCCACCAGGGCGGCCGCCCGCAGCTGCACCACGGTGGCGTCGGCGCCGCTGACCAGCCGGACCGCGTCGCTGAACTGGTTCGCGGTGACGATGTCGGCGCTCCCCGCCAGCCGAAGGAAGCCGCGGACCCGCCGCTCACCGCTGAGCAGGTCGCTGAGCTTCCCCGACGGCGCCCGCCAGCCGTTCCTGTGCAGGCTGTAGAGCATGTCGAGGAGGCCGGTGTCCGGCCTCGCCTCCGCCGCGGTCAGGAAGCTGATGGCCCGCTGGCCGATCCGCGGGTCGACATGCGACGGCAGCCGCTCGAGGATGATGAGCGCCACGTCCGCGTCGGCGAGCTGCCAGGCCAGCAGTGCCCGCTGGAAGGCGCGCGCCGCCTCCGTGGCCTCCGGCGCGTCCGCGGGCAGGCCCGCGATGTCGTCGAGCGCCGCGTTGAGCCGGGCCAGGCGCTGCTCGCCGGCGAGGCTGGCGATGGCCGCCGCCTGGAGGTGGCAGTACAGCGGGTCGGCGTAATCGCCGCGATCGTCGAACAGGCCGCAGAACCGGCTGAGCGCCTGCTTCAGCCGTGGCGACGGCGGCTCGCTGAACCGCGCGTGCAGTTCTTGGTAGACCTGGTCGAGGATGCTGTCGGCCAGCGCCCGGTTCCTTGGCTCCCACGTCCCGTTCGTCTCGTCGATCAGCGCGGCCGCGAAGTCGTGCAGCCGGTCGCCCAGCGGCGCCGGCGGCAAGACGACGCCGTGTCGGAAGGCGAGCCGCAGCAGCCGGTCGAACTGGCGGACGTTGGCGCGGCCCGCGTTGCCGGCCAGCAGCGCGGTGGTGAGCTCACTTTCCGCGTCACGCTCCGCCTTGCCGCTGAGCAGCGCGGGCGGCAGCAGCTCGGCGGGCGGGCGCTGGCCGGCCAGGGTGTCGGCCAGCTCGGCGGCGAGCAGCCTGGTCCGCACCGTCTCCTGGTCGACGTCCAGCCGCCCGTCGCTCACCGCGTGATCCAGCCAGCGCAGCAGGTCGGCCGAGGGGGTGGCCGCGAGCACCATGCCGACCAGCTGAGGGCCGTGCTCACGCAACTGCTCCGCCCCGGCGCTCATGAGCCAGTCCTGCACCGGCGCCGTGGCGCCAACCGGCTCGTCGGGCCGGATGAGCGCCCACGCGGCGTGCAGCGCCGCCGTCCCGGTCGGCCAGCTGCCGCCGCTGAGCTCCTCGGCCAGCTCGAGGGCATCGAGCAGGTCGTACGGGTCTGCCTCCGTGTCGCCGGCCAGCTTGCCCGCCAGGAAGGCCGCACGCTCGCTGACCGGCGCCTCGTCGGCCCGGCCGGTCGCGGCGTCGAGCACGAACACCCCGGGGACCAGGCCGGGACCGACCCGCGGGTTGAGGTTGGGGGGCACGGCGACCACCCGCTGCCGGGCGCGCAGCGGGTTCGCGCTGAACACCTTGAACGTGACGTCCATCGCCCGCCGCTGCGGCAGCAGCAAGGTGGCCGCGGCGATCCAGCGCGTCGCCTCGGCTGGGTCGGCGGACACGATCACCACTCGCGGGCCCTCCGCGTCCTCGAGCACGCTGAGCAGCCCGGCGAGAACCGCGCCGCGCTCGGCGCGGCCGCGCGCCCAGGCGGTCAGCTCGTCCAGCGTGAACAGCGGGCCCGGCTCCAGGTCGCCGTCGAAGTCCGGGCAGTCGGGGGTGGGCCAGGCGTCGGCCCGCCAGAACGACGCGCCCCACAGTTGCGCGGGCCTGATCGTCCCGTAGCTCTCGGCGTCCCGGGTGAGCAGGCAGTCCGCCAGGTGGTTGCCCTGCCGGCCGCCGACTGCCTCCTTGCCGACGTAGCGGCTCTGCCCGGTCCCGTACCCGGTCCCCGCCGCGTGCGCGAGCCCCGGCGGGAAGTCCGCCACCGGCCGCCCGTCCACCACCCAGGGGTTCTGCACCTCGTAAAGCAGCCACCCGGTCGCCAGCGCCGACTGGTCCTTGTCCACCCCCGGTGACTGCGCCTGCACCTGGAACCCGCCGCCGCCGCTACGGCCGGCGCCGGGGGCACAGTCGGTGTAGAGCAGGCGGCCGAAACCCGCCTCAGTCATGGCGTCTTCACCGACCTCACCGTCCCCGCCTTGGACATCAGCCACAGCACCGGGTCCTGCACGCGATGCGGCCGCACGCCGCCCGCGGCCACCCGGGAGTGGGCGTAGTCCGGCTGCGCGCCGAGGGCGGACACGGCGAAGTACCGGTAGTTCTCGTAGTTCTGCTGCATGTGCCGGTCGAGGGCGCTCGCGTCCCACTCCATGAGCAGCGCCCGCATCTGCTCGTGGACCTGCTGGCCGTCCGTCTCGTCGTAGGCGGCCGTGGCCGGCGCGGTCGCCATGAGGGGGTTGCCCGGGTCCAGGGTCGGGTAGAACGCGTCGATCTTGGTGAACACGATCGCGACGGGGACCTTGATCTTCTTCTTCGGCCCGACCTCGTGGTAGGTCCGCAGGAAGCTGGTGATGTTCGCGACCACGTCGATCGGCACCTCGTCGTCGACCTGCTGCGCGTCCTTCGGCAGGCTGATCCGCGCACGGGCGCTCGGCAGTGCGAACGGGTCGAGGGTGATGATGAGGTACTCGCAGGCCCGCAGGTACTGCAGGGTGAGGGCGGAGGTCTCATCGCCGAGGTCCTCGCCGGCGCTGTCGATCAGTGCGAGCATGGTGGGCTTCTTCGCTCGCCAGCGCAGCACGATCGGCGTGGCGTAGGGCCGGGCACTGCTGCCGAACCGGTTGGTGCCGTCGGGCAGCTTGCGGCGCTCGTCGTAGAGCGGCGCCTCCCGGTCCCTGCGGTAGGCGGCGACCCCCTGCTGGCCGTCGGGGTTGTCGGTGGCGATCCTGATGTCGGCGTTGAACCGGGCGGCGATCTGCTCGCGCAGCTGCTTGACCAAGACCGTCATCAGCACCGTCTTCCCGCTGCCCTTTGAGCCGACCAGCCCGATCATCGGGTTGACCGTGCCGACGAAGTCGATCGGCAGCGCCGTGTGGCACACCGGGCAGGCTCGTCGCATGGCCTTGCCGCCGCATTCCGGGCAGTCGGCCGCGGTGATGCCGCGGCCCTTGGGCGGCGGGAAGGTCGGGTAGGAGGGGGTGGCGTTACCGGTCAGCTTGATCCGCATGTCGTCGGTGGTGATGACGCAGTTCTTGTTGCCGCGGCCGGAGCACTGGAACCAGAGGCTGGATGAGTCAATGATCGTGAAGCAGAAGGGGCACGCCGTCTTGGTGGCCACTAGTCCTCCTTGAGGTCTTTGTACGGGGGGTCGATGAGCCTGCCTGGCCCGCCGGTTACGAAGCAGCGCACCCAGTACGGCTTGGCTAGCTTCGGTATGGCCACCCGGTGCTCGACGGGGACGCCGGGCACCAGGTCGAGTGTGGTCTCGAGGACCGTGACCTGGCCGGGGGCGAGCCTGGTCGGCATGATGCCGCCGGGCGAGGCGATCACCGTGACGCGCAGGCCGGAGCAGGGGGTTTCGGCGGTGAACGTCACTTTCCGCGAGCGCCCGCCGAACCCGCCGCCGGACACCTGGTACCGGACCGGTGCCTGCAGCACCCGCCGCACCACGATGGACGCGGGCGGCGACGGGTGGTGCTTCGTGCCGACCGGGATCAGGCCGCACACTTCAACCTTGACCGGCTCGGCGCCGAGCGGGACCCGCACGCCCTTGGACTGGAACTCGTCCCTGGTCCACACCTCGTCGCTGACCCAGTCCTCCTGCTCGTCGTCCTGCTGGCCCGAGTCGGGCCGGTAGCGGACCGCGGCCAGGTTGATGTTGTCGGGCCACTCCCAGGAGATGGCCGCGTCGGTGGCGAACAGGGTGGCGGCCAGGTTCGTGACCGGGGAGATCACCGCGACGGACTGCGGCCTGCCCACGACGATGCCGGTGCCGCCCTCGGACAGCGGCGTCAGGTAGTGGATGCCGCCCGGCAGGTCGACGTCCATGGCGCACTCGGCGCCCTGGATGTCGACCCGGCCCCGCAGCAGCTGCCCGGTCTCTTCCGTCTGGCCCGCGGTGACGACGGCGCCCTTCGGCCACGGGGGCTCGCCGTCCGTCCGCAAGATCCGCACGTCCGAGCTGTCGATCCGGCGCCAGGTCAGCCGGACCCGGGCCCGGCCGTCCACCTCGGTCATGGTCACCTTCAGCGTGCCGTTCGGCTTCGCCTCGCCGCGCGGCACCACACTGAGCTGCTCGGGCCGCGCGGTCAGCTCGGCGCCGTCCCGGCCCCGGTAGACCGCGGTCACCTCGAACCGCTGCGGCACGCCCTCGGGCAGCCCGGTGACGTGGCAGCCCGCCCCGTCCACGGGGACCTGGACCGCGCTGCCGCCCGCGGCCGCGCGGGTGACCCGCACCTCGGCGTCCTGGTGCGCGGTCCACGACAGCGTGACCGCGCCGACGGCGGCCTCGTGCGTGAGGTCCCAGACCGGCGGCAGCGCGGTCACCTCGACGGTGGCCGGGCGCGAGGCGGGCCTGCCGTCGCCGGCCAGGGCGAACACGCCGTACTGCACGGGCACCGCGACCGGTGCGCCCGGGTCGGCGCACTCAGTGCCCGGGCCGTGGTGGACCGCGGTGCCGTCGGTGTCCGCGGCCGGCACCCGGCCCTGGGTGCGGCGCACGGCGTAGACGGTCGACTCGTCGTGGCCGTTGCCGCGTTCCCAGAACACCTGGACCAGCCGGCCGTCCCCCGTACCGCGCGGGCGCGCGGGCGGCGCGAGCGGCAAGGTGCGCAGCTCGCGTTCCGCGTCGTCCCGGCTGATCCGCATCCCCTCGTTCAGCAGCGTCGCGGCGAGCGCTTCGTCCGGCCGCTGCCTGGCCTCGGCCACCCGGGTCATCAGGGCCGCCAGTTCCCGCTCCCTGGCGCTGACCGCCTGCACCGCCTGCTCGGCCATCTCCTTGTCGCCGGCCAGCGTGCCCGCCAGCGACCTGGCGTCGGCGAGCTGGCCGTTCTCGAGCAGGGCCCGGACCCGGTCCAGGCCGCTTTCCCTGGCTGCCTTCGCCCGCCCGGCGAGCAGGGCGACGACCTTGGCCGCGTCGTCCGACTCCACGCCGCACTGCTCGAGCTTCTTGCGCGCGATGGCGGGCGAAGCCTCCTTGACCAGCTCCATCAGGTGCCAGAGCGTCACGTCCCGCAGGTCGATGTGCCTGGCCTGGGCGTCCTTGAGCTTCTGCAGCGCGCCCGCCCGCGCGGTGTTCACCCGGGTGGTGTTCTTCCCCGCCTCCTTGACCTGAGCCTCGATCGCGGCCGCGTCGAGCCGCCGGTTCCTGTCCCCCACGCACTCGTAGCCCGCCATGATGCGGAACGGCCCGGCCCCCGGGTGGACCAGGTCGGGAACCGACACCGCGTTCCCGTCGCGCAGTTCCCGTTCCAGCTCGCCGAAGATGGTCGGGGAGAACGGCGGGGCATCGGGCAGGGTCACCCCGGCGGGAATCACGGCCAGCTTGGCCAGCCGGGCCGCTTGCTCCGCCTGCGCCGTGCTCAGGCCCGTGCTGCTGGCGGCCTTCTCCAGCGCGGCCGCGGTCACCACGCCGAGCGCGCCGTGATCCTGGGTCAGCAGGCGGGCCAGGTCGTCGATCTGCTGCCGCGCGGCCTGGTCGCGCCGCCGCTGCTCGGCTTGCCACCACGCGGCGGTTTCCAGGTCCTTGTGCTTCCTGGCCAGCTCGTCGTCGGCGGTCTTGCACGACTTGGCCGTCCTGGCCACGCCGGTCTGCCCCACCATCTTCTTGTTCCAGTACGCCCGGACCGCCTTGAGCTGCACCGCGATCTCGGCGTCGGTCGCCGGCAGGGTGATCGCGTACCGCTCAAGGAGGTCATCGGGAATGGATCTCCTGCGGCCGTACGGGGTCAGGAACTTCTCGTACGCCTTCTCATCGAAAGCCATGGCGGACCCGGCCGCCTACCTGCTCTTGATCAGCGCCGAGACGGTGGCCTTGTACTCTTCCACCTTCTCGTCGGACATGACCGTGATCTTGACCGACATCGTCAGCTCCTTGCCGCTCGTCGGCTCTACGGCCAGCAGGTTGACGGTGCCCTCGGCGTCGACCCGCACGGTGATCTCGATCGGCGATCCGGCGGCCAGGCTGAACGGCCCGAGACCCTCGATCAGCCCCGCGTCATCCACCCGGTGGTTGCTGTCGAGCGCCGGGTCGGGGACCGCGCCCGCCTGCTCCCAGATCTCGATCGCGATCGTCCGCTGGTTGTTCACCGTGGTGCCCGCGATGAACTTCTCCGCGTCGAACGGCAGCTGGGTCTGCGCGGGCACCAGGTGCTCGATGTAGAACGGCAGCTGGTCGTCCGGCAGTTCTTCCCAGCCGGCCACGCCGCTGTCGACCAGCTTGATGCCCACCGCCTTCGGCAGCACGTTCACCACCGTCCGGACCACGCCGGCGACCTGGCCGGCGTCCATCCCGGTCCGCTCGGTGACGACCGCGATCGCCGCCTCGCTCGGCGCCCCGGACGGCCCGGGCGGCAGCGTGCCGCGGTGGCTCGCGTCGGCGCTGGCATCCTGGCCGCCCACCTCGGCCGCGGCTTCCGCCTCAACCAGCTTGACGGTCTGGCCCGCGGCGTACAGCGCCGCGCCCTTGGCAACCGCCAGGTCCGGGTCGGCGACCCTGGGATCCCAGGGGAACTCCGCGCGCAGCCGCTCGGACACGGCCGGCATCCAGCTCGACCCGCCGACCAGCAGCAGCTCGCTGACCTGGTCCTTGATACCCGGGAAGCGCTGCTCGGCGTCGGCGAGCATCCGGCGGGTGATCTCGATCGTCTTCTCGAGCAGGTCCGTGGTCATCTCCTGGAACTGCGCCCTGGTCACCACGATCTTGGCCGGCTTGCCCGCCAGCCGGTGCGCCACCGTCTTGGACTCGGCCTTCGACAGGGCCTGCTTGGTCTCCTCCGCCATCCGGCGCAGGTCCTGCAGCGCCCCCTCGTCCTCGTCGATGTCCTCGAAGCCCGTCTGCGCGACCGTCTGCTCCTTCAGGTACTCAAACAGCCGCTCGTCCCAGTCCGCCCCGCCCAGGTTGTGGTCGCCGTCGACCGCGAGCACCTCCACCGAGGTGTCGGTCATCTTGATCAGCGTGATGTCGAACGTGCCGCCGCCCAGGTCGTAGACCAGGAACGTGGTCCCGTCCGCGCTGCCGGTCACCCCGTAGGCCAGCGCCGCGGCGACCGGCTCCGGCACGATGCCGATCACTTCCAGGCCCGCGATCTCCCCGGCCTTCTTCGTCGCGTCCTTCTCGAGCAGCCCGAAGTAGGCGGGCACGGTGATCACCACCTGGCGCACCGCGCGGTGCGTGGTCTCCTCCGCGCTGCGCGCCAGCTCGGCCAGGATCAGCGCCGAGATCGACGACGGCGAGTGCTCCTTGCCCCAGAAGTAACGCAGGTAGTCCTTGTTGTGCATCTGCCGCTTGATCAGCGACACCACGTTGTCCGGGTCGACGCCGGCCGACGCCTTGGCCGCCTTCCCCACCACCACGTTGTCCTCGGTCTCGAAGTACACCACCGAGGGCGTGGTGTCGTCGCCGTCGCTGTTGCGGGTGACCGCCGGGCGGCCCGTCTCGTCGATGTACGCCACCACCGAGTACGTGGTGCCGAGGTCGATACCGAAGATGCCCTGCTGCCTGTCGTTCACTTCGACTCCTTCACGGCCATGTACACGGCGACCTCGGCGGGCACGACGGGGCTGTTCGCCTCGGTGTCCAGGTAGCCGTCCCGCAGTACCTGCGCGATCCGCCCGGCCTGGGCCGGGTCATCGCTCTGCGCCCCGCGCACCCGGCGGTGCCTGCGCGGGTCGAAGGGGTCACCCGCGTCAGGCGCGTAGCTGACGACCCCGTTGTTCTCCAGTGCGAGGTCCACCGTCTCGGCGAAGGAGGCAAGCAGCTTCGCGGCCTGCTCGGCGTCGTAGTCCGGCGGCAGGGTGGCGGCCTGCCGCAGCAGGTCGTTGCGGAGCCGGCACATCTCGGTGAGCAGCGGCCGCAGGAGGCCGCGCCGCTCGCCCCGGCGGAGCGTGTCGAGCTCCGTGCGGAGGTAGTCGATCACGCCCTCACGCTGTGCCGCCCGGTCGTGGTAGCGCTCCGCGGCCCCGGCCAGCTCGCCGACCGCCGCCGACAACGCGGCGAGCGCGGCGCCCGCGTCGCCGTCGCCGCCGCCGTCCTGGCCGGGCGCCGCCGGCCCGGCACCCGGGTCTGGCGTGGCGGGCGCTGGCCCGGGCGAGTGCGGCGGGTCCACGGGCGGGGCGGGTAGCCCTGGATCCACGGCTTGCGCCGTCACGCCCGGCGGGTCCGGGTCCGCGGCCGGCTCTGGCGATTCGCTGAGCATCGCTCATCCTTTCTGGCTCATCTGCCTGCTGGCTGATCTGACTTTCCGGTGGCCGGCTCCCCTGGGCCGGCGCTGTGCTCACTGGCCGTGGCAGGTGAAGGCCGCCCAGGCGTACGGCCGCCTGGCGGCGGCCGCCCGGGACAGGTCCGCGAGCCCGGCCGGCATTTCCGGCGGTATCGCCTTATCCGGGTCGAGCATCCACAGCTGGGCCGCGCGCAGCGCGGCGGCCGGCCCGTCGCCCGGGTCGCGCACCAGGTAACGGTGGAACATGAACATCAGCGGTGCCGTCTGGCGGTCGGGCACCGCCCACCGCGCGCCGACGGCGCCGCCCGCGCCCGCGGCGAGGAACGCGGAGGCGAGGGTCAGCGCCTCGTCGTGGTCCGCGAGCGCGAGGTCGCTGGTGCACGCGGCGAGGACGACGAGCCCGCTGGCCGCGTCGCCGTCCCGGTGCCTGGCCTGCGCCAGGATCCGGCTGACCGGCAGCGTCTCACCCCCGGCCAGCACGAGCCGGCTGTCCTCCGGTGAGGCGCCGGCCGTGGCGTGACAGCCGAGGTGGAGCACAGCGGGACGGACCGGGGCGCTGCCGCCGGGCAGCCGGGCGAGGACCTCGTCCGGCGTGCCCGCGCCGCTGGCCGGCGCCCGGTCAGACCGGCCCAGGTACACGGCGCCTGGATACAGGGCCGTGCGGATCGCGTCCGCCTCGCGCCGCGCGCCCGGGAGGTCGCCGGTGGGATCGGCGACGAAAACGGCCAGGCCGCTGCCGGGCATGAGCCGCGGCCGGCCGACCGCCTCCATCAGCTGCCTGGCGCTCGCGCAGGTCGTGAAGATCGCGTCGGCGCAGGCGTACCGTGGTGTCCCCGGCCCGGCGCGCCGGGCGGCGTGCCAGGGGATCAGGCCGAGGATGCCGATGGGCACGAGGGCGACCCGTAGCGGTTCCGGCTCCCGGTTGACTTGGTCCGGGCGGGCCTGGTCCGGGCCGGAGGGGCGGAGTTGCCCGAGGAGCGGGCCGATCGCCGCCTGCCAGGCCCAGTCGCAGATGCCGTCGAGTTCCGCGGTGAACCGGCGCGCGGCGGCGACGTCATCGAGAACGGCATCGGCCAGGGGTGTCCGCGTGGCGCGGAATTCGCGATCGGCGGAGGCGAACCGCGCCACCACGGTACCCGGCCCGGCGGCGAGGCCGGGCAGCGGGCACTCCCGCGCCGTACCGTCAGCCTCGACGATCAGCACCCGGCCGCGGGCCGCGGCCGACGCCGGGATCAGGTAGGCCAGCGCGTCAAGCCTGGCCGACCGCAGCGTTCGCGCGATGTCGGCGACCGACGGCGCGGCGAGCAGGCGCCGGTCGGCGACGCCGGTGCGCAGCGCCGCGAGCGCCCGGCCGCGCAGGTCCGGCGGGATGGCGTCGATGCCGTCCGCCGCGCGGACCGCGGACGCCTCGGCCGCCCACTCGGCGGCCAGTCCCGGGCTGCCCGCCTCGCGGAGCAGCGCCGGGACGTCCGCCGCGACCGTGGCCGCGTGCAGCACAAGCGCCCGGCCCAGTTCGAGTGCCTCGACCGCGGAGTCGGCCCGCCCGTCCGCGACGCACCACGCGGCCAGCGTCAGCGCGTCCGGCCCGATCGCGCGGGAGGCCGCCAGGGCGTTGCGCGAGCCGCTTTGCAGCAGCACCGACTGTGCGTGCGCGTACAGCACGGACCTGGCGGTGCTGCGCGCCTGGTGCAGCGGCAGCCGCGGCGCGTCCGCGCGCGCCGGCGCCCGGTCAGCCTGCTGGCCGGGCTCCCGCGCCAGGCGGTAGCCGTTCTGCCGGTGCGCCCACGCGAGCGCGCGTAGCAGCGGGACGAGGAACGGGTCGCCTGGCACGGCCTCGACGCCCGCTCGCGCCTCCTCCAGGCAGGCGATCGCGCGGGCCAGGTCGGCGGGCTGCCGGGCGCGGGCGAACCGGATGAGCAGGATGCCGCCGAGTCCGTACAGGCAACGGGCCCGGTCACCGGAGACGGTCAGCCCGGCCACCGACAGGGCCCGGGTGAGCAGGCTGATGCCCTCGTCGATGACATCCGGGCCGCCGGCCGGCCGGCGGCCCGGATCATCTTCCAAGGCCGCTGCCCGCGCTGCGGCCCGCTCCGCCGCAGCGAGGGCAGCGGCGGCCCTCAACAAGATCGCTGTCCGCCGTGGGTGGCCGGGCGCGGCGATGACCGCGGCCGCCGCCTCGTGCAGGACCTCGGCTGATTCCAGCGCGCCGTCGCCTGGCGCGGTACCCGCGGCGGCCGGGCCGGCCGCTCCCGTTCCGGCGGCGAGCAGGGCCAGGCCCAGGTCGCTCAGCACATCGGGGCGGCGGGGGTCGGCGGCGGGCATCGAGCGCGCCACCCCGCGCAAGAGGCCCGCCGCCGAGCTGAGGTCCTCGCCCGCGCGGCCGTCACCGGCGCCGTCGGCCGGCGGGGCCGCCGGCCCGCCGACTGCCAGCACTGTCGGCCCGCCAGCCGCCAGGATGCCGCGCAGCAGCAGTCCGGCGCCCTCGGCGGCGTCGAGGTCGAGGTCGTATCCCCCCGCGCCGGCCTGGCCGGCCAGTCCTGCGGGCGGCGCCGCCAGCAGCTGACCGAGCTGCGGCGGCCCCGCCTCGGCGAGCAGCACGCCGAGTTCGGCAGGAGCGGGCAGGCCGGCGGCCCTGGCGCGCAGGCCGTCAAGCAGGCTGAGCGCCGCGTCGGCGTCGGCGAGGTCACCGCCCGTCTGCGCCCGGTCAAGCAGCATCCTCGCCAGCACCAGGGTCAGCCTGGCCCGCAGCGGGTGCGGCCCGGGCAGCGCGCTGACCGCGGCGCGGACATGGCCCAGTGAGCCGCCGAGCCCGTCCCCGGCCCGCTCGCGCACCCAGGTCTCGTACTCCGCGAGGGCGAGCACCGATAGCACGGCGGCCCGGGCGGCGGCATCACGGGGGCGGCGGGCCAGCAGCGCGGCGGCGGCGTCCGCGGTGCTCCCCGCGGTCGCGGCCAGCCAGCCCTGGGTGCCGACGCCGAGCGCGGCCAGTGCCCGGATGCCGAGGGCGTCGAGCACCGGCGGCAGCTCATCCGCCGTGACCGGAAGCGATGGCTCGCCGGCCGGCCCTGGTGGGGCGACCTCGCGCGCCGTCCCGGCCGGCGCGCCGCCCCCGAGGACCAGCTGCGCGCCGATCTCGGCGGCGCGCAACTGCAGGACGGCGTGCGCGGCGGGCACGCCCGCCAGGCCCGCGGCGGCGCTGCGGGCGCGGTCGTACTCCGCGGCCAGCTCGGGGCCGGAGAGGTTACCCTCGCTGCGGGTGAGCACGGAGTCCGTGAGCAGGGCCGACAGGGCCGATCCGAGCGTCGCCTCGTCATCGGCGGCAAACGCGGCGAGCACCCCGAGCATGGTGTCGAGATCGCCCTGCGCGGATGGCGACGGCAGTGGCCAGCCCGTGCGCGACGGGCCGCCGGCGCCCCCGTCTGCCCCGGCGGCCCGTCGCGCCAGCACCGCGAGCAGCCACTCGCCGCACTGCCGGCGGTAGAGGTCGCTGGCGTGCGGGTGCCCGAGCACGGCCCGGCACCGGCGGCCGACCTCAACCAGGTCGTCGTCGCGGGCGAAGGCGAGGTACCGCAGGCCGTGCGCGGTGCACAGGGCCGCCGTGAACGCCGGCTGGCGAGCGTCGGCGGGGTCGGTGAGCCTGACCGCCTCGGTGAGCGCGCCGATCGCGAGCTCCAGGTCGGGCCGGAAGCCGGGTACCCCGCTGGCCGCGGCGCCGATCGCGTCCGGCCGCAGCGACGACACCGCCGCGTTCAGCGCCCGGTCCCAGGAGTCGCCAGGGACCTTGGTGAGCCGCTCAAGCAGCGCGACCCCGGCGCGCCCGAGCGCGTAGGCGCGCACGTGGTAGCCGGGCACCATCCCGGTGATCAGGTCCCTGGCCAGCCCGGCCATGACGTCGAGGTCCTCGGTCCGGCCCGCGCCGTCGCCGCGCTTGTAGTACGTCTCAAGCTGGCCGAGCAGGGCATCGAGCCGGTCGGTGGCGCGGGACTCATCCCGCCATCCCGCGCGCCGGGCCGTCATCGCGAGCACCTCTTCGAACTGGCCGATCGCGGCGTCCAAGGCCGCCAGGCACTCCGAGCCCGGCCCGGGCCGGCCGTCGCCCGGCCGGGCGGCCTCGGCCCGGTTGGCGTGCTGCACGGCGAGATTGATCAGCATGCGACGGCGGTCAGCCGCCGGCAGCCGCTGGTCGGCGGCCGCCCGGCGCAGCCAGTCGATCGCGACGGCGATGTCGGCCGGATCGCGGGTGTGGTCGTACACCTTGTCCGCCGCGATGGCGTACAGCAGCAGCTGCCGGGCGGGCGCGCCGTCCCTGGCGCCGCCCGCGGCGATGAGCTCCACGATCGGCGGGAACTCGGCCGGCGCCTGGCACGGCTCCGCGCACCGCTGTTCGTGCGCGGCCAGGCGGAGCGCGCCGAGCAGGAACGACACGTCCGCGCGCGCCGGGTCCCCGGGCGGCAGGGAGCGCAGCGCGCCGGTGAGGTCCGCCGTGGCAGCGGCGTACTCGGCGTCCTGGCTCGCCGGCGGCGCGGTCACATAACGCCGGAGGGCCTCCTCGCCGCGCCGTATAGAGGCGGCGCCGCAATTCCCTCGCACGATGGAATCCTCCTGCCGATAATTCGGTCGAGGCCCATCCTTACCCTGACTTCTACCATTTCTCTTCCGTTTGCATGGTGTGCTTTTTTGTTTACCTATAAGGAGCTTAATGTGAAATAACGTGACGACTGAGACGGCGGTGCGGGGAGCCGCCCCGCGGGCGCGCGGGCCGCCGCTCGGACGGGCCAATTTGGGCTAGTCTCTAGGGGATCGTTCTAGCGCGCTGATGCTGAGTTCGGTTTTCCCGAGCGGGGAACTGGGGTGAGAACCGGTGGCCAATCCGGAACATGAATGGCAGCGGGCCCGCGGTGAAGCGGTGACCGTGCTGCGGGACGTGCTCTGCTGGAACCTGCAGCCAAGGCGCTGGGACCGGGTGCGGCAGGTCCTCACGGAGATGGCGGCGGCCGCCGCTGAACCGGGGCCCGCCGCCTTGCGGGACGTGACCGAGACCCTGGAGCTGTACTCGCCGGTGCGCGTGGAAACGCGGCTGGGCGACGAGCCCCATGGACCGGTCCCGGTCGCCATACGGGAGCTGGTCGCCGAGCTGGTCGACGCCCTGCAGCCGGAAGG
The DNA here is from genome assembly GCA_964581815.1 of uncultured Streptosporangiaceae bacterium. Classification (GTDB taxonomy): domain Bacteria; phylum Actinomycetota; class Actinomycetes; order Streptosporangiales; family Streptosporangiaceae; genus Trebonia. The sequence continues at coordinate 58,797 of CAZORE010000016.1, forward strand.
CGCCCTTGGCGGTGGCGGGTCGGGCCTCCCGGGCGGTCCCGGGCAGGCGGCCGAGCGCGGCCGCTGACCGGCATGACCGGCGACTACCTCACCGCTCCCGCGCTGCTTGGCCACGTCTTCCTGCGGCGCGGCGACGACATGCGCGAGCCAACGCAGCGCCTGGTGGCCGCCTGGGACCTGGTCACCAGCCGTTTCGGGCTCGATCACGGCATCGTCGCGCTGCCAGTGCCATCGCGGCTCGCGCGCGGGTACCGGATCGACCCGGGCGAGACCGGGCTGATCGCCGCCGCGGAGTCGCAGGCGGCATCGGTGTGGCAGGCCTGCGCCTGGGCCAGCCCTGGCGTCCTCGGGGTGAGCGTCATGATGGCACCGCCGCGCGAGCGTGACTGCCAAGGCGAGTGGGCCGACCTGGAACGCAGCTGGCAGCAGGCGCTGGCGGCCGGCCTGGACACGGGCGTGCTCGGCGAGGCGCGGCTCTTCCTCGCGGTACTCGCGGGCGGCCAGGACGGCGAGCCGTTCCCCGGGCCGGAGACCGCGGTGACGGCCGCGGGGCTGCTGCGCGCCGCCGTGCCCGGGCCGTCGGCCCCCGGCTGGTGGCAGCGCTGGGATACCGCGCCGGCCGGGCGGCCGGGCGGCGACGGCCCGGCGGCCGGGGTCCTCATCTGGGAGGCCGGGCCCGGGTCAGCTGACGCACGCGCGTCTCGCCGGCTGGCCTGCGTCACGCCAGCCTGGTCCGAGCGCCTGGCGGACCGGGTGCTGTGGACGGCGGGCGACGGGACACCGAGCCCGCTCACCAGGCACCTGGCGCATGCCGCCGCGCTGCGGTACCAGGTCAGCGTGTACGACGGCGGTGCGCCCGCCCGCCGGATGCGGGACGAGATCGGCCAGCTCATCGACGAGTTGCCCGCGGCCGTCGGGCCGACCGGGGACGCGTCCGCCGCGTCCGCCGCGCTGCGGCAGGCGGGCGCGTCGGCGATCGCGCTGCGGCGCAGGCTGACCGCCATGCGGCGCGCGGCCGGCATCCTCGGTGAGAACCTCCGCCAGGCGCTGCCCGGACCGGACGACGGGGCGGCGCCAGGCACTGGCCCGCTGACCGACGACAGGGAACTCGCCGGGTGGCTGCAGCGGCGCCTGGACAACGAGGTCGAGCTGGTCGACGAGGCGGCGGCGAGCGCCGCGGCGGCCGCGGCGCTGCTGAACGGCGCGAGCGCCCCCGCCCACCCTGCCCCGCCCGCCGGGCAGCCCGCACCGGGCGCCTCCGCCGACCGGGCACCCGCGCCAGACGGCGGCGGGGCCGCTGGCCGCCGGCCCCGGGTAGCGGTCGTGTTCACGGCGATCGGCGTCGAGTACCGGGCGTTCAGGGAGCACCTGGACGCCCCGCAGCGGCGCGAGGAGCGCGGCGGGCTGTACGAGGTCGGCACGCTGGCCGGGACGGACGGCCCGTGGCAGGTGGCGCTCGCCGAGACCGGGCCGGGCAGCACCGCGGCGGCCCTACGGCTCGAACGCGCCGTGCGGGCATTCGACCCCGAGGTCGCGATCTTCCTCGGCGTGGCGGGCGGCCGCAAGGACGTCGCCCTCGGGGACGTGGTGGTAGCGGACAAGATCTACGACTACGAGTCGGGCAAGTCGACGCAGGACGGCTTCGAGCCGCGGCCGCGGACCCACCAGCCCGCCGACCGCCTGCTGCAGTGGGCGCGCTCCGTCGCGAACGAGGGCCGGTGGCAGCGCAGGATCCGGCCGGCCAGCCCGGAGCCGCCGCCGGCGTGCCACGTCAAGCCCATCGTCACCGGGGCGAAGGTGATCGCCCACGACCAGTCGCCGACCGCGCTCCAGATCGGCCGCTTCGCCGGCGACGCGGTGGCGGTCGACATGGAAGGGCACGGCTTCCTCGAGGCCGCCCACATGAATCCGCGCGTGGACGCGCTGGTAATCCGGGGCATCTCCGACCTGCTGACCGGAAAGGACAAGCACGGTGATGACTACTGGCAGCCGGTCGCGAGCAGGCACGCGGCCGCATTCGCCGTCGAATTCCTGAACATCATCGGCGAAAGGGCGACATAAACACTCGCGGTATTCGCCGCAGGTCACCGTATTGTTCCAATATGTCCGCCGGCAACTCACGTTCAGGCGGCGATGGCGTAGCGTTTTAGCACGACGTAAGTACACCCACGGGAACGCGTGCGAGAAAGCGGGGGGCACGTGATTTACGGGCTGCTTGGTGAATTGGAGGTCCAAGGGGCCAGCGGGCCGCTTGAGCTTCCCGGCGGCCTGGCGCTCGCGGTCCTGGCCGCGCTGCTCATCAACGTGAACCGGCGGGTCTCCAAGGCCGACCTCATCCGGGTCGCCTGGGGCAGCGCCGGGACCACAGAGGCCCAGCTGCACAAGGCCGTGCAGGTAGTGCGGCAGACGCTTGACCAGGTCGGCCGGCGCGACGACATCAGGACGCACGCCCGGTTCGGCTATGAGCTCCGCGCCGCCGAGGAGGACGTCGACGTCCTGATATTCCAGCGGCTGGTCCGCCAGGCGGAAGAGGCCGCGGCCGCTCACCGCGTCGAGGAGGAGATCGGCTGCCTGCGCGACGCGCTGCGGCTCTGGCGCGGCCCGCGCCCGCTCTCGAACGTGCGCAGCAAGGCGCTTGGCCAGGACGTCCTTATGCTGCTCGCCCGGCACAAGCGAGCCGCCGTGCGGCTCTTCGCGCTCGAGCTGGACCGGGCCAACCATGAGGGCATCCTGGACGAGCTCGCGCTTGCCGCCGCGGTGCACCCCGCCGACCAGCGGCTCTGCGAGCTGCTCATGATCGCCAGGTACCGGTGCGATTACCTCAGCGACGCGACCGCGGCGTACGAGCGCTACCGGGACGCGCTCGCCGCCGAGACCGGCGCCTCGCCCGACCCGTTGCTGAAGAGCCTCTACTTCGGACTCGCCCGCGCGGACGAGGCGGCGATCGCCACGGCCATGTCCGCCATCGACAAGCGCTCGGTCCGCGGCGGTCAGCCGGCCCGCGCCGCGGTGCCCGTGCCGCGGCAGCTGCCGCGCCCCGCGGACCTCGTCGGCCGGGCCGCGGCCGCGGCCGAGGTTTCCGGGCTGCTGCGCGGCGCACCTGGCGGGCCGGCGCCGCTGGTGGTGATCTCCGGTCCCGGCGGCGTGGGCAAGACCGCCCTGGCGGTGCGCACCGCGCACGATGTGGCCCCGCACTACCCGGACGGCCAGCTCTACGCGGACCTGCTTGGCGCCTCGCCGGTCCCCGCGGACCCCGACGAGGTCCTGGCCCGGTTCCTGCGCGCGCTCGGCGCCAGCTACGTGCCGGAGACACGGCACGAGCTGCAGTCCAGCTTCCGCAGCATGCTGGCCGACCGGCGGGTGCTGATCGTGCTCGATGACGCCGCCGACGGCGCGCAGGTCGCCGACCTGCTACCGGGAAGCGACCGCTGCGCGGTGCTGGTGACCGCGCGCCGCCGGCTTCCCGACCTGACCGACGCCCGCCACGTGGCGCCCCTGTCACCGCTTGGCCCCGCCGACGCCACCGCGCTGTTCAGGCACGTCATCGCCAGCGGCGGCATCAGCCTCGAGGCGGCGCCGGATGCCGTCGCCCAGGTGATCGCGCTGTGCGGCGGGCTGCCGCTCGCGCTGCGGATCGCGGGCGCGATCCGCGTGCACGATCACCCACGGCCGACGTCCGACCTGGCCAGGCGGCTGGCCAGCCTCGGGCCGAGCGCGCTTGAGTACGGTGAGCTGAGCGTGGCCCGCACCATCGGAACCGGTCTTGAGCGGCTGGACCCGGACGCTCGCCGCCTGTTCCTTGCCCTCGGCCACCTCCGCCTGCCCAGGTTCGGCACGTGGACCGCCGCGGCGCTCCTCCCGGACGGCGCGGACAGCGCGGCGGCGCTCTCCCGGCTGGCCGCCCGGTTCGTGATCGAGCCGGCCGAGTCGGCGGCCCGTTACCGATTCCACGACCTGACCTGGGAGTACGTCAGGCGGCGGGCACTGTCAGATCGCCTGTCCGGCCAGGCCGACATCCCGGCCAACGCCTACCGTGCGCTGCTCACCCTCGCCCGCCGGGCGCATTCCCGGCTCTACGGGGGCGACTATGAGGTGGTGCACAGCGACGTCCGCGACTGGGACGCGCCGGCGGAGGCGCTGGCGGAGGTGGACGCGGAACCGCTCGAGTGGTTCGAGAAGGAGCGGCCGAACATCCGCGCGGCCGTGGAGCACTGCGCCGAGCTCGGCCTGACCGGCATCTGCTGGGACCTGGCCGTCTCGGCCCATGAGTTCTACACGGTCCGCGGTCACTTCGACGACTGGTTCGCCACCCACTGCACGGCGCTCGGCGCCTGCCAGGCCGCGGGCGACCTGGGCGGCGAGGGCATCGTCCTGGTCTGCATGAACCAGCCCGCGCTGGTGTCCAGCCGGCGGATCACCCCGGCCGCCGGCCTCACCGACCTGTGGCGCGCGGTCAGCCTGCTGCGTGACCAGGGAGATCGCCATGGCCTGGCGATCGCGCTGCGCACGCTGGCCAACGCGCTGCGCCGCCAGGGTCACGTCAGCCGCTCGCTCCCCCTGCTGTCCGAGGCGCTCGGCTACTACCGCGACAGCGGAGACGTCGTCGGGCAATGGCAGGCGCAGCGCTTCATCGGCCAGATTCACACGGACCTGGGCGACCACCGCAGCGCGCGGCGCGCGCTTGACGCCGCCGAGACGATCGCCGCGGAGCTCGGTGACGGCCGGGTGCTCGCGCAGACCAGGTACTGGACGGGCCAGGCCTGCCTGGCGGCCGGCGACATCGACGGCGCCGCGGCCGCGTTCGAGGCGGTGTGGGACGTGTACTGCGAGACCTCGGGACTTGGGCTGGTGTACGCGCTGCACGGCCTCGGCGACCTGGAGCTGCGCACCGGGAGACTCGGCGCGGCCGAGCGGAAGCTGGAGCAGGCGGCCACGCTGGCGGCCGACCTCGGCGACGCCGTGATCGAGGGCCGGGTAGCGCTGTCGCTCGCCGATCTCCGCCGCGTGCAGGGGCGGCCCGCCGAGCGCGCGGCGGCGCTTGAGCGCGCCGCCTCCGTGTTCGCCGGGTGCGGCGCGGTGTACCTGGAGGTGCGGGCCCTTGCCGAGCTCGCCGCGATCGCGCAGCTTGAGGGCAACGCCATCGCGGCGGATTCCCTGTGGGCCCGGATTGACAGCTGCTACGGGCCGGCCGGGCCCCCCGCGGCGGATCGCGTGCAGCGCCCCGAGCGCAGGCAGGATCCCGCCGCCTTAGTCCGCGATGCCATTGCGTAGCAGCGGTGGGTTGAGCGCGCGCGCGGTGCCCCGCCGGTACAGTGCCGCGGGCCGTCCGGTCTCCGGGGCCCGCTGGGTGCCGGTCGGCACCACGAACCCCCGGGTGGTCGCCACCTTCCGGTTGAAGTTCCGCGGGTCGAGCGCCACGTTCCACACCACCTCGTAGACGCGGCGCAGGTCGCCGATGGTGAATACGGGCGGGCAGAACGCCGCGGCGAGCGTGGTGAACTCGAGAATGTTCCGCGCCCGCTCCACGGCGTCGTCAAGGATCTGCCCGTGGTCGAACGCCAGCTTCCCGCGCACCTCGTCAAGCGGCGCCCAGGCGGCGGCCCGCGCGTCCGACCCGGCGACCGGGACGGGCAGGTCGGGGGCGATCGCCAGGTAGGCCACGCTGACCACCCGGCCGCGCGGGTCGCGGTCCGGCGCACCGTAGGCGGCAAGCTGCTCCAGGTGCAGGGCCGCCCCGTCAAGCCCGGTTTCCTCGCCGAGCTCCCGCTCGGCCGCCTCGCGCAGGTCCTCGTCCGCGCGCAGGAAACCGCCCGGCAGCGCGGCCTGGCCCCGGTACGGCTCGTTGGAGCGCTCGATGACGAGCACGTGCAGCAGGTTCTCGCGCACCGTGAGGATCGCGAGGTCGACGGCGAGGCGCAGGCGCAGATGATCTCGATTAGCCATGAGCAGATCCTAGCTTAATGTCGTCTTGACATAAACACGTCGGCGTACTTACTGTCTAAGTGACACGAAGTCGGGTTCGCCCGGCTGGTGTCCAGCGCGCTAGGCGCTCGCAGCGCAGGCCCGGCCAGCCTCGCTGCGAGCGCGATCTCTCCTCGTCACATCAAGCACGCACCGGAAGGGAAAACCCATGCGCGCGAACAAGCCCAAGTTCCTGGCACCGTTCCTCCTGATCGCGTCACTCGCCGTCGCCCTCGGCGCGCTCTTCGGCGTCTCACACGCCGGCGGCGCGCTCGCCGACTGCCCGGCAGGCACCAACTGGGACCACGTGACCCATACCTGCCACTAGCAGGCCGCCGTCGCAGGCCCTAGCCGCGCAGCGGCCGCCCGGCTCATCACCCGGGCGGCCGCTGGTCGCTAGCCGTCGACCTGGTAGCCAGAGACCGCCTGCCTCGCCTGGCGGAGCCTGCCGCTGTCGAAGTCGCCGATCTGCAGCTCGAAGCGGACCTCCTGCCCGGACTGCGCCTCCTTACCGTGCACTGTCAGCCGGCCCGTCTCCGACATGAAGAACGTGATCTCAACCGGGCTCCTGGCCGGCAGGCGCGCCGGCAAGTTCCGCAGCAGGCCGCGGCCGACCTTGCGGTTAGCGGCGAGGTCGTCCGACAGCTCCTGGCTCGCCTGCTCCCAGACCTCAATCTCCACCATCCGCTGGTTGTCGATCGAGGTGGCGAACGTGTACGGCCCGGTGTCGGCCGGCAGCTCGGTGTTGGCGAGCAGCAGGTGCACGACCATCTTCCTGGCCCGCGCCGGGTCGGTGAGGGCCAGGGGGTCGCTGCCGTCGATCCCGATCACGCCGAAGGCACGCGGCACCACGCCGGCCACCCGGGCCGCCGCCAGGCGGCCGATCCCGGGCACGGACGCCGCCGCGGCGGAGCCGGACGCGGCCGCGGGCGCTCGCCCCGCCGCGGACCGGGCCGGGCCGGCGGAGCGCGCGCCGAGGGCCCGGGCGTAGAGCGCGGCGCCCTTGGCGACCGCGAGCTCAGGCTCGTGCCGCAGCGGCTGCACGCCGAACCGCTCGTGCAGCACGGCGGCCACGGCGGGGAACCTGGACATGCCCCCGACGAGCAGCACCTCGTCGAAGCTCGTCACGCCCTTAGCCCGTGCGGTCTCGATGGTCCGGTCGATCACCGCGGTCATCCGGGCGAGCAGCCCGGCGGTCAGCTCCTCGACGGTGCTCCTGGTGAGCGTGGCGACCGTGGTGCGGCCGCCGAACCGGATCACGGGCCGGCGGGACTGGGCCGAGCCCAGTTCCTTCTTCAGCCGCTCGGCGGCGAGCAGCAGGTCCTGCATGAGCTGCGGATCCTGGCCGGGGTGCAAGCCGGGGTGCTCCCGCTCGAACTGGCCGAGCAGGTGGGCGGCGATCGCCCGGTCCCAGTCCGCGCCGCCGAGCCGCGGATCGCCTTCGACGCAGGCGACGGTCACGTCGTCGCCCGCGAGCCTGATCACCGTGGTGTCGAACGTGCCACCGCCGAGATCGCACATGAGCGCGTGCTTGGGCGTCACCGCCGGGCCGTTCACCGCCGTGTAGTGGACGGCCGCCGCGACCGGCTCGTCGAGCAGGTCAAGCACGTTGAGCCCGGCCAGCTCGCCCGCCCGCCTGGTCGCCTCGCGTTCCGCGATCCCGAAGTTCGCGGGCACGGTGATCAGCACGTCCCTGACCGGCTGGCCCGACTGGGCGGCAGCCACGCGGGCCAGCTCGCGCAGGATCAGCGCCGACACGGTCTCCGGCGTGTGCCGTTCGCCGTGGAACGTGTAAGCCGCCGCCGTTCCGATGTCTCGCTTGACGAGCTGGGCGACCAGTTCCGGGGTGATCAGCGCCTCGTCACTGGCGGCGCGGCCGACCACGGCGTGCCTCGGTGACTCGAAGAAGACCACCGACGGCGTGGTGTCCTCGCCGAGCGCGCTCTTCACCACCACCGGCTTGCCGGTGTCGTCGATGTACGCGATGCAGGACTGGGTGGTGCCCAGGTCGATGCCGAATTCCATGCCCGCCCTCTCTGGTCAGCGTCCTTGGTAAGTGAAGGCGGCCCACGCCTGCGGCGCCGCCAGGCCGCTGCCCGGCCGCCCGGCCGGACGGGCGGCCCGCTGCCGCAGGCGCTCCGGCCAGGCGTCCGGTATTTCCCTGGCGGGGTCAAGCATCCACAGTTGCGCACCGCGCAGCGCGCGCGCGGGGTCATGGCCCAGGTCGTTGAGCAGCCAGTGGAATACCGCCATGAACAGCATCGTCGCGTCGTCGGGGACGGACCAGCGAGCGGCGATGACACCGGAACTGCCCGCCGCGAGGAAGGCGGCGGCCAGCGTCAGCGACTCGTCGTAGTCGGCCTCGGTGACGTCGGTGAGGCAGGCGGCGAGTACGGCCAGGCCGCCGGCCTCGGCGGTGCCCGGCCGCACTGTCCGCGCCCTGCGCAGGATGTCCCGCACGGAGACGGCGATCGCCGTCCCGCCGGGGCCGGTGCCGAGCTTGAGGCTCGCGTCGAGCACCGGCACGGTTACCCAGCCATGGCACCCGAAGTGCAGCAGCGACGCCCCGGGCGACGAGCCGTCCGGCAGCGCGTCAAGCACGTCGTCCGGTCTGGCGGTCGCCTCGCCGGGCACCTGGCCGGCCAGGTGCCCGCGCACGGAGCCGAAGACGCGCCCGCCGGCGTAGTGGGCGGTGTACAGGTAGGCAAGCTCAAGCGCGGCGTCCTGCAGGTCGGGCCCGCTGTCACCGATCAGCACGGGCGCCTGTGCCCACGGGCGGGGGCGCCGCCGCGACGCCTCGATGAGCTGCCGCGCCGAGGATGCGTAGGAGATGATCGCGTCCTGGCACGCGTAGCGCGGCGGCGTCCCGTCCGGGCCGTGCCGCGCGGCGTGCCAGGGGATGAGGCCAAGCTGGCCGAGGGGAACAAGCACCACGCGCCGCGGTCCATGGGCGGGATTACTGGCCGTACCCAGGCGGGACGCGGCCTTGAGCAGGGGACCGATCGCCGCCAGCCACGCCCAGTCGCACGCCCGGCCGAGCGTCTCTCCCCACGCGCGCAGCTTCTCTATGCTCGGGTCAGGGGCTTCTGCGGCTTGCCGTGCCCGCAGCAGGTCATCGGGCATGCTCCCGGGCCCGGTGCGCAGCCGCGGCAGCGGGATCCAGCGGACGGTGCCGTCGTCGCCGATGAGGACCGCGAGCCCGGTCGCCATCCCGCCGCCGTGTTCCTGCTGCGGCAGCAGGTAGCAGAGCAGGTCGGCGCCGCCAGCGGCGAGGGCCGCCGTCACATCGGCCACCGCCGGCGGAGCGAGCAGCGCGGTTTCCGCGGGGGTGCCCTCAAGGGCCCGCATCGCGCGGTAGCGCAGGTCATCGTCGGCGACGCTGCCCGGCAGCGACAGGTCGCTCCGGACGGGCCCGCCCGTCCGCGCGCCCCACGCCGCGGCCAGCGCCGGGTGACCCGCCTCGGTCAGCGCCTCGGCCACGCTGGCCCCCGAGGTGGCCGCGTGCAGCACCATGCCCCGGCCGAGCTCGATCGCGCTGACCGCCGCCTCGTTCCTGCCCCGGGCCAGGAACCACCGCGCCATCTCTGTCGCGTCGTCGCTGCCGCGCCTGGCCATCCGCAGCGCGTTCTCGTCGCTGTCTTGCAGCAGCACGTCCCCGGCGTGCTCGCGCAGCCCGGCCAGGCCGAACCGCAGCGCCCGGCCGGTGTCGCCGAGGGCCTCGTTTCCCCTGGTGCGGTACGCGTCGGCGAGGGAGAGCAGCACGCCGCTCGCGTACGGGCTGCCGAGTTCCTGCTCGACCGCGCGCCGGGCCTGCTCGAGCAGGCCGATCGCGTTGCTCAGGTCGCGCGGGTCGCGGGTCATGTGATAGCGGGTCTGCAGCGCGAACCCGTGCAGCTGCAGCAGCCTGGGCCGCTCGCGCAGCCCGAGTCCGGGCGCCGCGCACACCGCGGCCAGCTGGTCGATCGCCTGGTGGAGGTACGCCGCGTCGCCGCTGCTCAACGCGCGCAGGGCGAGGCCGACGGCCGCCTGCGCCACGATCACCGGGTGCTCCACCCGTTCCGGTCCCATGGCCTCGGCGTTGCTGAGCAGCCGCCCCAGCGCGGTACTCGTCGCGGGGCCAAGCGGCCTGCCTGGCCCGGACGGCGCGCTGAACTGCTCGTACATCACCCGGGCGGTCTCCAGCACGGAGGTCACGTCGACGCGCGCGGCCACGTCCGGGCTGACCAGCTCCTGGGCCCGCTCCAGGTCCTGGATCGCGGCGGCCACGTCCTGCCGCCGCTGGTCCTCCGGCCGCGTGCCGTCCACGTTCTTGAGCACCCGCACGTGCCCGCGCACGTGCAGCAGGAATCCGTACAGCTGGGTACCTGGCGCGAACGCGCCGCCTCCTTCGGCCTCGGCGAGCGCCTCGCCGATGCTTTCCTCCGCGAGGTCGAGGCTGTGCATGTCGCCGGTGAGGCCGTGCCGTTCGACGTGGGCGGTGGCGACACCGCACAGCACGAACGGCCGGTAGGGGTGCCCGGGGGGAACCGCGTCGGCCGCCCCGATCATCGCGCCGAGCGCGGCGGCCGCCCGGTCGGTGTCGCCGGTGAGCAGCGCCTGCACGTACCGGGTAGCCCGCCCCATGAACTCGGCGTAGGCGGCCAGCGGGTGCGCGGCCGGCAGCCGCCCGGCCAGCCGCTCGTAGTGTTCCGCGACGCGGCCGCGCTCCAGGACCGGCCTGCTCATCACGGCCGCGCCCAGCGCCTGCGTGGCCTCGGCGATCGCGGCGAGCACGGCCGGGTCGTCCGGTGGCAGCCGCTCGGCGAGGTCGACCGCCTCGTCAAGCCGCCCGTAAAGGTCGTCGTCGCCCGCCACCGGCCCCACCCGCTCGTCCCGCCGCCGCCGCGGCGCCCTGCCAGCGATCCTATTGCGGAACGCACCGATCGAGGTACAAACCGTGACCAGAAGGGCGTCAGAAGATCTGGGGGAAGCGGTCACGCACGATAGCGGCGGTCGTGGCGGCGGGCGCGGACCAGACGGGCTGGCTGAAGATCTCTACCTCGATGTCGCCCGTGTAGCCGGCGGCGGTGACGGCGGCGGTGATGGGCGGGAAGTCGATGTAGCCGTCGCCGACGTGACCCCGGCCGAGCAGGGTGTCGGCGGGGAGCGGCAGGATCCAGTCGCAGACCTGGTAGCTGACGATCCGGTCCCCCGCCCGCGCGATGTCGGCGAGCAGGGCCGCATCCCACCACACGTGGTAAGTGTCGACCACGACGCCGACGGCATCGGCGGGGAACTGCGCGGCCAGGTCGAGGGCCTCGCCGAGGCGGGTGATCACGCACCGGTCGGCGGCGAACACCGGGTGCAGCGCCTCGATGCCGAGCCGCACGCCGTGCGACTGCGCGAGCGGGACGAGCTCGCCGATCGCGTCGGCGACCATCCGCCTGGCCAGGCCGATGTCCCGGCTGCCCGGCACCAGGCCGCCGGAGACGAGGACGAGGGTGCCGGCGCCGACCGCGGCCGCCTCGGCGATCGCCGCCCCGGTGTCCGCGATCGCCCCCCGGCGCGCGGCCGGGTCGGCGTGGGTGAAGAACCCGGCGCGGCACAGGCTGGAGACGCGCAGCCCGGCCGACCGCACCGTGGCCGCCGCGGCGGCCAGCCCGGCCCGCGCGACGTGCTCGCGCCATAGCCCGATCGCCTCGATTTCGGACCTGACGCACAGCTCGACGGCCTCGGGCACGCTGAGGGTGTTGACCGTCGCCTGGTTGAGCGACAGCCGTGACAGCGGGGTCACGCCCGCCTCTTCACCGATGCCGGCCGTCGCCGCGCCAGCGGCGGCCGGCGCAGCGGGGTCACGCTCGTTCCCGCAGGAACGCGGTCATCCGGCCGACGGCCAGGTCGGGGTCGGTCAGCGCGCCGGCCGTCGCGGCGAGCTCGAAGACCTGGACCAGGTGGCTGACCGGGCGCTCGCGCTCCAGGCCGTCAAGCATCAGGAAGCGCGGCTGAAAGCCGTTCAGCCAGGCGAGGAAGGCCACGCCCGTCTTGTAGTAGTAGGTCGGGTACTCGAAGATGTGCCGGCTGAGCGGGACCGTGGGCCCGATCGCGGCGTCGTAGCCGGCGAGGTCGCCCGCGTCCAGCGCGTGCAGGGCCGCGGCGGCGGGCGCGGTAACCGCCGCGAACGCCCCGAGCAGCGCGTCGCTGTGGCCCGCGGCGTCACCCTTGATCAGGCCGGCGTAACCGAAGTCGTCGCCCGTGTAGAGCCGGATCCCGGACGGGAGCCTGCGGCGCAGCGCGACCTCCTGGCCGGCGTCGAGCACCGACAGCTTGATGCCGTCGACCTTGTCGCCGGCCTGGTCGATCAGCTCGAGCACGGTCGCCGCCGCGGACTCGAAGTCGCCGCCGCCCCAGTAGCCGCGCAGCGCCGGGTCGAACGCCTCGCCCAGCCAGTGCAGGATGACCGGCCGGGACGCCTGCTTGAGCACGGCGCCGTAGACATCCAGGTAGTCGCGGGGACCGCGGGATGCCGCGGCCAGCGCGCGGCTCGCCATCAGGATGACCCCGGCGCCGGCCGCCTGAACGAAGGCGAGCTGCGCCATGTACGCGTCGGTGATCGCCGTCAGGGAGTGAACCTGCCCCGTGGCGAGGTGGTCGGTGCCGGCGCCGCAGGCCAGGTCCGCGAAGCGGCCCGCGGCGCGGCGGGCGGCGGCGCGGTCGGCTGTGCTGGCGATGAGCTCGCGGGCCAGCCACCAGGTCAGGCCCATGCCGCGCTGCGCGGTGTCCATCGCCTCCGCGACCGCGAACCCGTGCTCCCACAGGTGGTCGCGGAAGCGGAGGGTGGCCTGCCAGTCGATGAGGTCGCCGCCGTCGACGGAGGCGACGTGCGCGGCGGCGTAGGCGCGCCGCGACGTGGGCGGCGGGTAGGAGGCGGCCCAGGCCGGCGCGGCGACCTCCAGCGGCTCCGCCCGCCCGGGCAGCGAGATGCGGGCGGTCATGTCAGGCTCCCGGCCGCGTGCTTCGCGGGCGCGTCGTCTCGTGGCGCGGCCGGGTCCGGCGTCGCGTCTCCCGGCACCGCGTTCCCGGGCGACGGCACCTCGACGCGGCGGCCCTCGGCGGAGGAACGCATCGCGAGCTCGGCGAGCTGGACGCCCCTGGCGCCCGCGAACAGGTCCCAGCGGAAGGGCCGGCCGAGCGCGGCGTCCCGCAGGAACAGCTCCCACTGCGCCTTGAACCCGTTGTCGAACTCCATGTTGTCCGGCACGTCGGTCCACATCGCCGGGTAATCGAGCGGATCGGGCAGGTCGGGGTTCCACACCGGCATCGGGGTGGACACCTTGTGCTGCACCGCGCAGTTGCGCAGGCCGGCCACCGCGCTGCCGTGCGTGCCGTCCACGTGCACCTCGAGCAGCTCGCGGCGGTTCACGCGGACCGCCCAGGAGGAGTTCACCGAGCCGAGGGCGCCGCTGGCGAACTCAAGCACCGCGTAGGCGGCGTCGTCGGCGGTCACCTGGTAGGGCTCGCCCGTTTCGTCCCACCGCCGGGAAACGTGGGTGGTCCGCCGCGCGTAGACCGCGCTGACCGGGCCGAACAGGTCCTCAAGCAGGTACTGCCAGTGCGGGAACATGTCAAGGACGATGCCGCCGCCGTCCGCCGCCCGGTAGTTCCACGAGGGCCGCTGCGCCGGTATCCCGTCTCCCTCGAACACCCAGTAACCGAACTCGACCCGGACAGAAAGCACCCGGCCGAAGTAGCCCTCGCGGAGCAGCCGGCGCAGCTTGATCATCCCGGGCAGGAACAGCTTGTCCTGCACCACGCCGTGCGTGATGCCCGCGTCCCGGGCCGCCTCGGCCAGCGCGTAGGCGGCCGCGGCCGAGGCGGCTACCGGCTTTTCCGTGTAGACATGCTTGCCCGCCGCGATGGCGCGGGCCACCGCGTCCTCCCGGGCGCTGGTCACCTGGGTGTCGAAGTAGACCTCGATCTCCGGGTCGCCGAGCACCTCGTCCAGGCTGGTGGTCCACCGGGTAAGCCCGTGCCGCTCGGCGATGGCGCGCAGCCGCTCCTCGCTGCGCCCGACGAGCACCGGCTCCGGGTACAGTTCCGTGGCTCCGGGACCACTGTGCTGTCCGGCACTGGCGAGCGGTATGCCGCCTAGCTCGCGGATGGCGAGCAGCGACCGCACCAGGTGCTGGCGGTATCCCATTCGGCCGGTGACCCCGTTCAGTGCCACCTGTATGACCTTGCGCGCCATGGACCAGCCTCCGTGTGCGGGGGTATTGTCATGGGAAAGGGCTTTCCCGAGAATAGGCTTGGCAGCACAGGCGGTCAAGCGAGAGGAGGCCCCGGTGGCGGACGCGCGTCCCACGGCACGGCAGCGGGTGACGCTGCAGGACGTGGCGGACCGGGCCGGGGTGTCGCTTACCACCGCGTCCCGGGTGGTGAACGACGGGACGCGCCCGGTCGGCAAGGCGCTCGCCGAGCGGGTGCACAATGCGGTCGCGGAGCTCGGCTACACGGCAAACCTGCAGGCCAGGGCGGTCGCCACCGGTCAGAGCACGATGATCGGCGTGGCCCTGCGCGACATCTCGGACCCCTACTTCTCATCGATCGCCGCCGGCCTCATCGAGGTTGCCGACACTGAGTTCATCGACGGCGGCCGGCTCCTGGTGTGCATGACGAGCACGGCCGCGCACGAGGATGCCGAGCGCGAGTACGTCGCGCTGATGCGCGCGCAGCGGGCGCGGGCCGTCGTGCTGGTGGGCAGCCGGTCGGACAACGCCCCGGCCAGGGACGCGCTGCGCGCGGAGCTCGACGCGTTCGTCGCGGCCGGCGGCCGGGCGGCCTGCGTCGGGCAGGACATGCTCGGCGTGGACACGGTGCTGCCGGAGAACCGGGCGGGCGCCGCCGCGCTGGCCGGGGCGCTGGCGGCGCTCGGGCACCAGCGGTTCGCCGTGCTCGCCGGGCCGCGACCGCTCTATACCGCGCGAGACCGGACCGACGGCTTCCGCGACGGGCTGCGCGCCTGGTCAGTGCCGCTCGACGCGGCACGGGTGGTGCACGGCGAGCTGTCGCGGGACGGCGGGTACGCGGCGATGAGCGAGATTCTCGCCGCGGGCGAGCCGCTGCCCGACTGCGTGTTCGCGGTGAGCGACATCATGGCCGTCGGCGCGCTCGCCCGGCTGCGCGCCGCGGGCCTCGACGTGCCCGGCGACATCGCCCTCGCCGGCTTCGACGACATCCCCACGCTGCGCGACGTCTACCCGCCGCTCACCACGGTGCGGCTGCCGCTCAAGCGGCTCGGCGAGACCGCGGCGCGGCTGGTGCTCCGCGAGGACGCGCCGGCGCAGCCGCGCGTCGTCCCGGTGCCCGGTGAAGTGGTGCTGCGGGACAGCACCCGGCCCCGTCCTCCGGCCGCACGGCCCCCGGCCGCCCGCTGACCGTGGCCGGCATTTGTTGCTGTTATCTCGCCCGGGCCGGCGGTGGCGGGCTACGGTGACTGGGCGCCGAGCGCCGCTGACCTGGGACGGGGCGCCTGAGTCTTGCGCGCCGCGAGGGAAATTGGGTATTTTCACGGAAAACCGGAAAGCGCTTGCCAAGATGACGGGCGTGCCGGGAGTGCGAGCACTCCGGAGTGACACTATGAGCGAAGCGGCATCTGTTCCGTTCTCGGAAACCAAGGCACCTGAATCGCCTGATCGGCTGCACAAGGGCGCGCTGCGCCTGGTGGACATCTCCGCCTCCACGATGGCGAACATCGGCCCGGCGTACAGCTTCTACTTCGGGGCCGGCTTCCTGTTCCTCACCGCGGGCGTGGCCGCGCCGCTGACCATCATCGTGGCCGGCATCGCGATCGCGCTGCTCGGCAACACGCTGTCGCAGTTCTCCCGGGCGCACCCGTCCACCGGCGGGTTCATCTCCTACGTGGGCAAGACGTTCGGCGGCACCAGCGCGGTGACCACCGCGCTGCTGTGCGGTGCCGGGTACATCATCGCGATCTCCTCGGTGCTCGCCATCTGCGGCGGCTACATCTCGATGGTGCTGAACTACTACTTCAGCTGGAACGTGCCGTGGGTCATCTTCTCGGTGATCTTCACCGCGGGCGCGATGTACATGATGTTCCGCGGCGTGGCGGTGTCCACCAAGCTGGCCGGGCTGTTCTTCGGCTTCGAGATGCTGGTGCTGATCGTGGTGTCGGTCGCGGCGGTCATCAAGAACGGCGGGCACCTGTCCGGGGTGCCGTTCGAGCCCAGCCACATCACCAACGGCTTCAGCGGCCTCGCCGCCGGGTTCCCGCTCGCCATCTACCTGTTCATCGGCTGGGAGAACTCCGCCGCGCTGGCCGAGGAGACCGGCAACCCCCGGCGCAACGTGCCGCGGGCGGTGTTCCTGTCGATCGCGCTGATGGTGACCGGCTACGTGCTGTACGCGTACGCCACCGCCACCGATTTCAAGTACAACGTCACCGCGCTCAGCGGCGCCGCCATCCCGTTCATCAACGTGTCACACGACATCGCCGCGTGGCTCTCCCTTTTCGCCTGGATCGCCGGCGTCACCTCGACCCTGGGCGTGCTGATCTCCGCGGTGAACTCCCAGGCCCGGCTGATCTTCAACGCCGGCCGGGAGGGGCTGCTGCCGGCCTGGCTCGGCAAGGTCCACCCGACCCGGCGCACGCCGGTCAACGCGATGTTCACGTTCGTCGCGATCGCGGCGGTGATCATCCTCGTCTGGGCGCTGCTGCACCTCATCGGGGGCGACAGCGGATCGATGAGCGCGCTGAACTTCTTCGTCGAGTCGTCCACGATGGGCACCATCCTGGTGCTCGTGGTGTACTTCCTGTCCAACCTGGCGCTGCCGTTCTACTACCGGAAGTTCCGGCCGCAGGAGTTCAACATCGTCAAGCACGCGGTGCTGCCGGTGCTCGGCATGATCGCCATCGCGGTGCCGGTGTACTACCTGGTCAAGCCCGGGCAGCCGTCCCCGTACGACTGGTTCCCCTACGCCGCGCTCGGCGTGATCGTGGTGTCGGTCGTCTACTCCGTCTTCGCGAGCCGCCGTGACCCGGGGCTCGGTGACCGGGTGGGCTCGATTATCGCCGACGATTAGCCCTGGCGGCCGCCGGGCAGCGCACGCACCCGTTCCGTACCTCAGTTCAGCACCTCAGCAAGGGGAGACAGCCGATGACCGCGGACCCGCACCCGCTCGACCCGGCCACCGCCGGCGAGTACCTCGCCGGGCGGGAGATCATGGCGGCCGCCGGGCTGCTCGCGGACCCGGTCCGGTTCGCCTACTACGGGCTCGAGGAGCCGCCGAAGGCCGACGTGCTGGGGGGCGGGACGGCCGACCGGCGGCTGCGCGCGTTCCTGCTCAACATGAAGACCGGCGAGTCCGCCGACGTCGTGGTGTCGCTCACCGGGCGCAGCGTGGTCAGCGCCCGGGTGGTCGACACCGCGGCGGAGGGACAGCTGCCGATCGTCGACTCCGAGTACCACCTCGTCGAGGAGGTCGTGGCGGCCGACCCCGACTGGCAGGCGGCCATGGCCAGGCGCGGGCTCACCGACATGAGCAAGATCCGCGTCGCGCCGATCACGGCGGGCGCCTACCGGGCGCCCGCCGCGCACGACGAGCGGCGGATGGTCCGCGTGCTCGGCTTCCTGCAGGCGGGCGAGCACGACCTGGCGTGGGCGCACCCGATCGACGGGGTCACCGCGCACGTGGACCTGACCGAGAAGAAGGTGCTCGGGGTCTACGACGAGTTCCAGCTGCCGGTACCCGCCGAGTCCGGCGACTACGACGACCCGGCGGTCCGCGGTCCGGAGCGGACCGGGCTGCGGCCGATCGAGATCACCCAGCCGGAGGGGCCGAGCTTCACCCTGTCCGGCCACCTGCTGCAATGGCAGGGCTGGTCGCTGCGGGTCGGCTTCGACCTGCGCGAGGGCCTCACCCTGCACCAGGTCTCGCTGAACGAGCGGCCAGTGCTCTACCGGGCGTCGGTACCGGAGATGGTGGTGCCGTACGGCGACCCGCGGTTCCGCTACTGGCAGGCGTACTTCGACACCGGCGAGTACCTGGTCGGCAAGTGGGTCAACTCCCTCGAGCTCGGCTGCGACTGCCTCGGCGAGATCAGCTACCTGGACGCCGTGGTCACCGGGGAGAGCGGCGAGCCCCAGACGGTGCGCAACGCGATCTGCATCCACGAGGAAGACGTCGGCATCCTGTGGAAGCACACCGACATCTTCAACGGCTCGGCGCAGTCGCGGCGGCAGCGGCGGCTCGTCGTGTCGTTCTTCACCACGGTCGGCAACTACGACTACGGCTTCTACTGGTACTTCTACCTGGACGGCACCATCGAGTGCGAGGTCAAGATGACCGGGGTGGTGTTCACCGCGGCTCATCCCGGCGGCGACCACCCGTACTCCACCGAGGTGGCGCCCGGCCTCGGCGCCCCGGTGCACCAGCACCTGTTCTGCGCGCGGCTCGACGTGTCGGTGGACGGGCAGGCGAACGCGGTGGAGGAGGTCGACGTCGCCGGGCGGCCGATCGGGCCGGATAACCCGTACGGCAACGCGATCGCGCGGCAGGTGACCCGGCTTACCTCCTCGGCCGGGGCGGCCCGCTCCGGCGACGCCGCCAGGGGGCGCACGTGGCGCGTGGTGAGCGCCTCGCGGTCGAACCGGTTCGGCCAGCCGACCGCGTACACGCTGTGCCCGGAGCCGGCGCCCTCGCTGCTCGCCAGCCCGGACTCACCGCTCGCCGCGCGGGCGGGCTTCGCGACGCGGGCGCTGTGGGTGACCAGGTACGACCCGGCCGAGCGGTACCCGGCGGGCGACTTCGTTAACCAGAGCCCGGGGGGCGGCGGGCTGCCCGCGTACGCCGCGGCGGACCGTGACATCGACGGGCAGGACATCGTGCTGTGGCACACGTTCGGGCCGACGCACGTGGTGCGGCTGGAGGACTGGCCGGTGATGCCGGTGGCGAGGACCGGCTTCATGCTCAGGCCGACCGGCTTCTTCGACCGCAACCCCACGCTCGACGTGCCCGCGCCATCCGGCCACTCGGGTCACTGCCACCCGGACTGACGGTTCCGGCCAGTGCTACCGGGGAGCGAGCGGGAAGCGGGCCGTCGCGGTGGTCCCTGACGGGCCGTGGCCGATGCCGACGTGGTCGGCGACCTGACGGGCCAGCCACAGGCCGTGCCCGTGCTCGGCGGGCCACGCCGCGGCCCCCGAGCCCGGCCGCCGCGGCGTGCGCGGCGACGGCCGCGCGCAGCGCGTACAGCGAGTCCGCGTCGAATGCCTGATCAAGCGGGGTGAGTCCCGCCGGCGCGGCGCGGGCGGCGTCCGTCACCCTGGCTCCAGCTGGCAGATCTGTCAAGTTCCTCTGGAAAGACCGTACCTGGCGGCGCGCTGGCGCGCGACTGAAGGCACGCCGCCGGGATAGCTACCCGCGCCGCGCCCGGCCATGCCCGCCGCATCGCCCGCGACCCCGGCGCGCTCATCCAGACGAGCCCGGCTGCCGGTCACATGCAGGAGCCGGCCGCCCTCGGGTCGCTCGCTGGCCCCTCGGCCAGCCGGCTGAGCATCGCGCGCAGCACTCGCTGCTCGTCCGCGCTGAGCTGGCCGAGCACGGCCGCCTCCGCCCGGTCCCTGGCCCCGATCAGCTCCTGCTGCACGCGGGCGCCCGCCTCGGTCAGCCCGGGGATCCTGGCGCGCCGGTCACGGCGGTCCTGGTCGCGGGTGACCAGGCCCGTCGCCTCGAGCCGGTCGAGCAGCGAGGTCATCGTGGTCTTGTCGAGCCCGAGCGAGTGGGCAAGGGCGAGCTGCGTCTGGCGCGGCCCCGCGGCGATGGCGGACAGCACGATCCAGTCCCGCGCGCCGCTCAGGCCGTGCGCCCTGGCCGCCTCGTCCAGGGCACCGCGCATCCGCTGGGCGCAGCGGTGCAGCAGCCACGTGAGGTCGCTCCGCGCGTCGGCGTCGGCATCGCACGGGCCGCCGGACGGGTCGCCCGCGGCCAGGCAGGCCGACGCGTCAAGCGGGGCCGGACCAGGTGCCTGGCCGTCCGCGATGCCCGTCCGCGCCGTCGTTCCCACGGTCATCATGGTACCTGCGTTTGCAAATCTTCTTGATCCGGATAATCTTATCTCGGAACATTTTCCAGACACCCTGACCATCCTGACCATCCTGACCATCCGCACCTGACCTGGAAGGACCACTTCC
>CAZORE010000016.1:79043-89131 GCA_964581815.1 uncultured Streptosporangiaceae bacterium
CCTGACCATCCTGACCATCCTGACCATCCGCACCTGACCTGGAAGGACCACTTCCGTGCAGCTTTTCCGGCTTGACGCGAGCATCAACACCGACGGCTCAGCCAGCCGCGCGATCGGCGACATCGTCGAGGCCGAGTGGCGCGCCGCGCACCCCGACGGCACCGTCCGCCGCCGGGACCTCGGCACCCAGCCGCTGCCCGCCGACGCCTGGGCCACCGCGGTGAAGGCCGCGTGGACTCCGGAGGAGGCGCGCAGCGAGCAACAGCGCGGGTCCCGGGCGCTGGCGCGGGAGCTTGCCGCGGAGCTCCGGTCGGCGGACGCGGTGCTCGCCACCGTGCCGCTGTACAACTTCGGGGTCGCGCAGCACGTGAAGGTCTGGATCGACCTGGTGATCGCCGGTGCGGAGGCATCGAACGAGCGGCTGCTCGACGGCAAGCCGGTCGTGCTCAGCGTCGTCCGCGGCGGCGCCTACGGCCCGGGCACCCCGCGCGACGGCTGGGACCACTCGACCGGGTACCTGCGGCGGATCTTCGGCGACGTGTGGGGCGCCGACCTGACCGTCGTCGAGCGGGAGTTCACGCTCGTCGGCGTCAACCCGGCGCTTGACCAGTTCACGGACCTCGCCGCGCAGTTGAAGGACGCGGCCCACGCCGCCGCGCGCGACGCCGGGCGCGCCCTGGCGGCCCCGGTCCCCGCAGCCTGAGCCGCGGGCCTACCGCCGCGAGCGCGTTCCGCTGGACGGCCGGCCGCGCTCACGGCAGCAGGTTGGCGGCGACGGTGGCGCCGAGCTCGTAGCACGCGTCGGTGACGTCCTTGCCGACCGCGCCGGTGACGGCGACCGGCTTGACCACCTCGGTCCAGCCGAGCGCGCCGGCGATCGACGTCACCGCGCGCACCGCGCCGGCCGTGTCGTTGTCCCCGTGCACGTACAGGCCGTACGGCGCGCCGGGCCGCGCCTCCAGGCACGGGTAGTAGACCTGGTCGAAGAAGTGCTTGAGCGCCCCGGACATGTAGCCGATGTTCGCCGGCGTGCCCAGCAGGAACCCGTCCGCGGCGAGCACGTCGGGCACCGTCGCCGCGAGCGCGGGGGTGACCACGACGGTGACTTCCGACAGGTCCGGGTCGCGCGCCCCGGCGACGGCCGCTTCCAGCATCGCCCGCATCGCGGGCGACGGCGTGTGATGGACGACGAGCAGCCTGGGCACGCTGCCCATGCTAGACGGCCGGGCGGGCCCGGCCGAGACCTCCTCCGGTGCGGGCTCCCGGCCCCCGTCCTCAGAGTTAGGATCGGGGGATGGCGAGGGCAGCCGAGACGGAGGAACAGCGGAGCAAGCGCCACCGGCAGCGGACCTTGTTCGACGCCGTGGCCCGCCTCTACCAAGCCACCCGGCCGGGCTATCCGGCCGAGATCGTCGAGTCCCTGGCGGCAACCGCCGGCGTAGGCCCAGGCAGCCCTGTTCTCGAAGTGGGCTGTGGTACCGGGCAGCTTACCGGCGACCTGAGCCGTTACGCGTTCGACCTGACCGCCATCGATATCGGCCCGGTGATGATCGCCGCCGCCCGGCAGCACCTCGCAGACGCCGCGATCTCGTTCCAGGCCTGCTCATTCGAGGACTTCGCGGCGACCGATTCGTCTTTTGACCTGATCGTCTCGGCCACGGCCTTCCACTGGGTCGATCCCGAGGTCAAGTTCAGCAAGTCCGCGCGGTTGCTACGGCCCGGCGGCTGGCTTGCCCTGCTCGCCATCGGCGAGCGTTACGACGATCCGCTCAACGCCGCGCTCGGCAGGATGTGGACCGCGCGCAGCGAGGACAAGGCGTGGTCCGCCAGGAGGCCGCCGGCTGACACCGATGCCATCATCGGCTCCGGCCTGTTCGGCCCGCCCCTGCACCGGACGCACCGGCACCGCACGACCGTGCCCGCCGACACTGCCCTAGGGGTGGAGAACACCAGGGCGACCACGTTGAGCTGGCCAGCCGATGTCCGCGAGGCATTCACCGCGGAACTGCGCAGCCATCTTGGCTCGCAAGCCGAGGTCACGCTCACCTTGCACACGTCGCTAACGATGGCTCGGGTCCGGTAGTCGCCGCCGGGTCCGTAGACCGCCAACGATGAGCAACTTGGACGCTACGGGCCTCAGGAACACCGAGCGGAGGCGGGCACGCATGCTCGATTGTTAATCGAAGATGTATTTGATTGACTGAACGATTCTGCTAGCGTATTCAAACATGAAGCAGACTACGGTAAGCACGGGGGCGCGGCCGGGCGGTTCCGGAGATCCGGGCCTGTCCCCGCAGCGGCGCAAGATCATCCAAGTCATCGAGGCCTCGCTGCAGAGCCGGGGCTACCCGCCTAGCCTCCGGGAGATCGGGCAGGCAGTGGGGCTGGCGAGCACGTCAAGCGTCTCCTATCAGATGTCGGTGCTCGAGGCGACGGGGTACCTGAGCCGCGAGACGGGGCGGCCGCGCACCGCCGTGCTCCGGGCGCCGGGCGGCGCCGACCCTGACGTCGAGCCGGCCAGGCCGGCGGATAAGCGCCTGACGAATGTCCCGGTGGTGGGGCGCATCGCGGCGGGGGTCCCGATCCTCGCCGACGAGACGCCCGACGAGGTCATCCCCCTGCCGAAGCTGCTGACCGGGGAGGGAAGCCTTATCGCGCTGCGGGTCAAGGGGGACTCCATGATCGGCGCCGCGATAGCCGACGGCGACTGGGTGGTGGTCCGCAGGCAACCCGACGCGGACAACGGCGACATCGTGGCGGCCATGCTGGAAAGTGACGCCTCGGCCGACCGCGAGGCGACCGTCAAGACGCTCAAGCGGGCCGACGGCCACACCTGGCTGATGCCGCACAATCCCGTGTACAACCCGATCCTGGCCGACCGGGCGGAGATCATCGGCAAGGTCGTCAGCGTCCTGCGACGCCTCTGACGAGGACGCTAGCCCGGCGCCTGGCCTGCGTCCATCGGCGAACCGAACCGGATCACGTTGCCGTCGGGGTCGACGAGCACGCCCTCATGCTCACCCCACTCGGTATCTTCCGGTAGCCGCACGTCGCCCCCGGCCGCAAGCCAGGCCTCGGCCAGCGCGTCGGCATCCTCGACAAACAGGTAGGCCGTCGACCGCCGGTCCGGTCGCGTATCCAGGTCGGGCTCCACGCCGAGGTGGATTTCCACGCCGTCAAAGGTGACGAAGCCGTACGCGCCGCTGTGCCAGTGGCGGACGCCGAAGCCAAGCCCGCGGTAGTAGGCAAGGGCAGCGACCAGGTTGCTCACCGGAAAGATCGGCGCTACTCGCGTGCTCACCCGTGCAACTTACCTCGCGGTGCCCGTCAGTGGCGAGGATGTCGCGCGGTGCGCGGACCGTCATGACTTCAATTCGGGCCCGGACTCGGATGAGATGAGGATGCTCACCGGCCGCGCGGCCGCGGCCAGTCCCGGCATGGTCGGCGGCAGGGAAAATGGCTCGCTTCCTGGACGAGCGCGGCGGAGAATCCCTACGCGGCGCTGGTTTCTGGCGGCGGCTCGAGAACATTGATTGCGGTGACGAGGCGATGACCCTGCCGACGTTTGTGGTGATCGGCGCGATGAAGGCGGGGACCGTGAGCCTCCGTCACTATCTCGACGAGCATCCCGACGTTTTCCTTAGCCGCGGAGGAATGTTCGGCAAGCCGAACTACTTCGTAGCCGAGTACAACTGGCCTCGCGGCCGTGCCTGGTACGAGTGTCTTTTCGCCCGCGCCGGCCAGGACGGCGCAATCGGCGAGTGTTCTCCGTCCTACACGATGGCGCCCGCCTTCCCGGGGTCCCTGAGCGGATGGCTCAAGTCATTCCTGACGCACGTCTCGTCTACCTGGTGCGCGACCCCATCGCCCGAATGCAGTCGATGTACATGCACCAAGTGTCAGCCGGCCGGGAGCGGCGCCGCGCGGAGGAGGCCCTGCTCGACCATCGTTACCTCGGGCCAAGCCGGTACGGATTCCAGCTCGCGGCCTTTCTCGACTACTTCGACAGAAGTCAAGTGCTGGTGATCGCCAGCGAGGTGCTTCGCGAGAACCCCCGTGAGGCATTGAACGCGGTGTTCAGCCACCTCGCCGTCGACCCAGCCGCAGTCGACCTCGACAAGCGGCACCGCGACCACCAGATACCCAGCCACTGGGGATGGTCAGCAGCGACGTCCCATTAGCCCCTGACCGGATCGCGGGCGGTTGGAGGGGGGCTGTTCAGGCGGTCGACTCCGCCTGCAGTTGCCGCACCACCGTGAGCGCGTCGCCGACGTGCTGGCCGATGTTGGTCATCGAGTTGAAGACGTGCCTGACGGTGCCGGACCGGTCGATCACGTACGTGACCCGGCCCGGGATCAGGCCGAGCACGGTCGGCACCCCGTAGCTTTTGCGAACCCGGCCGCCCTCGTCGCTCAGCAAGGTGAACGGCAGCTTGTGATGCTCGGCGAAAGCGGCGTGCTTGCCAGCAGAGTCCGAGCTGACCCCGATCACCTCGGCGCCTTCCTCCGCGAACACCTCGTGGCTGTCGCGGAACGCGCACGCCTCGGCCGTGCAGCCGCGCGTCTCGTCCTTCGGGTAGAAGTACAGGACCACCACCCGGTCCGCGAGACGGTCAGACAGCCTGACCTGCTCACCCGACTGCGACACGAGGGTGAAGTCGGGGGCCTTGTCCCCCACCTGAACGCCGCTTGCCACGCTGGCCGCCTTC
The DNA here is from genome assembly GCA_964581815.1 of uncultured Streptosporangiaceae bacterium. Classification (GTDB taxonomy): domain Bacteria; phylum Actinomycetota; class Actinomycetes; order Streptosporangiales; family Streptosporangiaceae; genus Trebonia. Next base: position 83,752 of record CAZORE010000016.1, read on the forward strand.
CGCGAGTGTCCGGGCATGCGACCGGCCCGCAGGCAGCCGGGCGGGCGCCTGCTTCGTCGATGCCGGCTGGCCACAAAACGGCCAGCAATTGAACAGAGTACGCGTTTGATCCTGAGAGGCACAGCGGGGCAAGCTCACCGCCGGGCCCGCACTGGGCACCGCCGAACTCGCCGCCGCCATGGCTCACATGCTCACCAGGCCGAAACGGGACAAGATGCGGTGGGACTCGTAGGCCTTGGCGGCAAGAGGCGGTCCGCCAGGTCGCCATGCGGCGCCGCGGGATCGCTCCGCATCGCGAATTCGATCCTGATCCGCAGATTGCGGTCGTACGGATCCGGCCAAGGCTGTCATTAGCCCGCTCGGCCAGCATCCTTCTTGTTATGCCAGCGAACTTGTCACAGCCGCACCGGAGGCCGTCGTGCGGGAACCCCGTTGCCCGCCTCGGCCAGGCGAGCGGCGGCGAGGCGCGTCAGCAGGCCAGGCACCTGTCCCACAGCACGGCGCCCGTCTTCGGTATCCTCACGGCCCTGCCCGCGGAGTTCGCCGCGGTGCGGTCGTTCACCGACCATCCGCGCCTGGCGAACGTCGACGGCGACCGGGCCGACTACCTCATCGGGACCATGCCTAGCTCCGTCCCTGACCGTGCGCACCAGGTGGCGCTGACGATGCTGAGCGAGACCGGCAACGACGCGGCCGCCAGCGCCTGCGCCAACCTGCTGCGCAGCTACCCGTCGGTCCGGTGCCTGCTGATGGCCGGCATCGCGGCGGGAGTGCCCAACCCCAGTCGGCCGGAGCGTCACGTGCGTCTCGGCGACATTGTGGTCGCGAAGGGCATCGCAGAGTACGACAGCGTCCGGGAGAACGATCACGGGCCGGCCTCCCGCCGGGCGTTTCCCCCGCCGTCCCCGCTGCTGCGGCGGCGCGTCCGGCTGCTGCAGGCCGGCGAGATGACCGGGGACCGGCCGTGGGAAGACCTGCTTGCGGCCCAGCTGCGGTTCTTCCCGCGATTTTGCAGGCCGCCGGAGTCGACTGACGTCCTGTACTCATCCGGGCGCGTCGATCGCCAGGTACCGCATCCCGACATGGCCCTGAGCGGGCATCGTCCCGGTCAGCCGAAGGTGCACAGCGGACTAATCGCCAGCGGCGACCGGTCACTGCGCAGCGCCAGGAAACGGGACCAGATCGGCGCCCGCCACGATGTCCTCGCCATCGAGAGGGAAGGCAAGGGCATCGGGAACACCGGCTTCTACGAGGGCGTGGAGTGGCTGGCCGTCCGGGGTATCAGCGATTACGGCGACCGCCACGTCACCGCGTCCTGGCGCAATTACGCCTCGATGGCGGCCGCGGCCTACGTCCGCGCGCTGCTCGCCGTCACGCCGGACACCGCGGGCATCCGGCGATACCCGGCGGGAGCACCGCACAGTCAGTGATCAAGCTCGGGCGCGTCGATGTGCACGAAGCCCACCTCGGCGACCCGCCGCGGGTCCCTGACGTACAGGTAGACCAGGTAGATGACGCCGACGACCATGAACCCGGCGACACCCGGCGCCATGTACGACGAGGGGGCGGTGAGCGGCCCGATGAAGGAGAACGCGCGTATCCCGGCCGCGGTAAGCCACGCGGGAACGAACGCGGCGATCCCGGCCAGCGGGATGACCAGGTGCAGCAGCGGATTCCAGCGCCGGCCAGGCCCGCGCCGCGACGGCGAGGCGAAGTACCCGATGCAGGCCGCGTTGACCACGATGTACACCGCGACGAGTACGAGCACGATCCCGGTGCCCACCATGGCGAACGCGTTGACCGGGTTATAGGCCAGCCCGAGGCCGAGCGTGACCGCCACCGTCACGACGAACGTGACGACGATGGCCACCACCGGCGAGCGGTGCCGGGGGTGCACCCGGGCGAGCACCTGCGGGAAGGCCCCGATCCGGCCCATGGCGAAGCCGGTCCGGCTGGCCACGTTCACCCCGGCGTTGGCGTTGGCGATCGTGGAGTTGACGATGGCCAGGAACACGAAGAACCAGAACAGCCCGTACAGGGAGCGGGCCATGCCCTCCCACGACGTCGACCCGGAGCTGCCGAAGCCGGAGAACCCGGCCGGCCCGAAGGCCACGTCGACCGCGTAGGTGGTGAACACGTAGAGCAGGCCGATGCTCAGTGTGGCGAGCAGCACCGCGCGGGGTATGGTGCGCCGCGGGTCCCGTGCCTCCTCGGCCAGCGGTGCCGCGCCCTCGAATCCGCCGAACGCGAGCACCGAGTACACCGAGCCCGCGATCACCCCGGAGACGCCGTGGTACCCCTTCGGCGTGTACTTCGTGCCGAACACCGCGGCCGTGTTGGCGTTCCCCGCGTGTACCACGAAGAACACCGCGAGCACCAGGAAGACCGCGATCTCGGTGATGCCGAGGATGGTGCCGAGCCGAGCCGAGGTCCTGATTCCGTAGAAGCCCGCGACCAGGATGATCACCGCGCCAGCCAGCGACCACGGCCACCACAGGTTCGCCGGGTACCCGGCGAAGTCGGAGTTGATGGTGCTCGCGACGGTGAACCCGAGTTGCAGCAGGACAAGCGGCGCGATGAGCAGCCCGCACAGCACATAGCCCCACGCGGTGAGGAAGCCGGCCGCCGGGTGCAGCCCCCGGGCCGCGTACGTGGCCAGCGATCCGGCCGACGGCAGCTCGCGGGCAAGCAGGCCGATGCAGGACGCGGAAAGCAGGCAGGCGACCAGCGCGATGAGGACGGACAGCGGTAGCGCGCCGCCGGCGTACGCCGCGCCCGCCGGGATCGACGCCGCTATCGCGGCGCCGGGTGCCATGTCGGTGATCGACTGGAAGAGTACCTCGCGCAGCCCGATCGCGTCGCGGCGCAGGCCAGGCGCGGCCGATGCAGGGCTGGAAACGGTTTCGTCAGTACCGGCCATGGCGTCATGATCGCATGATCATTTCGGGATGCACAGACACAATCCGCTCGTGCTAGCCGCCCGTCCTGGCCGACCACCTCAGCCGGGCGCGAGCCAGTCGTCAACCATGCGTCAGCAGGGGCAGCGGCTCACGTTCCGGTCGCCGGAGCCTGGTCGAGTTCGGCGGCGATCTCGGCGATGCGGGCGCGGATCCAGGCGTGCGCGGGGCTGGCGGTGTGCCGCGGGTGCCACCACTGCGTCTGGGTGATCGCGGGCAGGGCGACGGGCGGCTCGAGCACCCGGATGTCGGCGGTGCGGCGCAGGTGCGGCACGGCGCGCTCGGGCACCACGGTCACCAGGTCGGTGCCCTCGAGCAGGAACGGCGCGAGCAGGAAGCTCTCCACGGTGAACTCGATGCGGCGCGGCACCTGCGACCGCTCCAGGTGCTGGTCGACGATGGAGGCGGGCTGGCCGCGTCCCATCGAGTAGACGAGGTGGCCGAGCCGCAGGTAGGCCTGCATGGTCATCCGCTCCCCCACCGCCGCGTTGCCCGCCCAGACGCAGCACAGCCACCGGTCGGCGAACAGCCGCTGGCGGGCGAGCTGGGCCTCGGGCATGATCTCGGCGGGCTCGATGACCAGGTCGGCGGTGCCGTCGCGGAGCAGCCGCACCGGGTCAGGCAATCGCGGCAGGACCCGGATGGTGACGCCGGGCGCCGCCGCGGCCAGGCGGCGGACCAGCGGGCCGATGAGCATGAGGAGGCTGTAGTCGGAGCAGCTCACCGTGCAGCTCGCGCGGTCGGTCGCCGGGTCGAAGCCGGCCGGCTGGTCGAGCGCTCCCCTGATAATGGCGAGCGCGTCGCGGACGGGCTGGCGCAGCGCCTCGGCGCGCGGCGTCGGCACCAGCGCGAGGCCCTCGCGGACCAGCAGCGGGTCGCCGAACAGCTTGCGCAGCCGGGCGAGGGTGTTGCTCATGCCCGGCTGGCTCAGGCTGAGGCGGTTCGCTGCGCGGGTGACGCTCCGCTCCTCCATCAGCGCGTCGAACCCCACCAGCAGATTGAGATCCACTCCGGCCAGCTCCATGATGCTTGCCTACCAGTGATTATTCAGGCCGGCAATATTCATCATTCACAAGTTCCGTTGGCCGAATATCCACGGCCAGACCTACGATCGGCGCCGTGAGCGAACACGCAGCGGATGCCGAGGTTCCCGTCCTGGTCGTCGGGGGGAGCCTGGTTGGACTGTCGACGGCCCTGTTCCTCGCCAAGCACGGAGTCGAGCCGCTCGTGGTGGAGCGCCACTCCGGCACGGCGATCCACCCGCGCGCCGGGCACTGGAACCTGCGCACCCTGGAGATCCTGCGGTCAGCGGGGCTCGAGGACACGGTGCGGCGCAGGTCGCGCGAGCAGTACCCGCCGGACGGCGGGATCAGCAACGTAGAGTCCCTGGCCGGACGGGAGATCGGGGTCTTCTTCGCCGACCTCAACGCAGGCGTGGCCGAGTTCAGCCCGACGATCAGGCTGTTCGTCAACCAGGACGCGATGGAGCCGATCCTGCGCGCGCACGCGGGGTCGCTTGGCGCCCAGCTGCGCTACGGCACCGAGTGCACCGCGCTCGAGCAGGACGACGACGGTGTGACCGCGGAGCTCACCGACGTGGCGACCGGGACGCGCTCCCAGGTGCGGGCCAGGTACGTGGTCGCCGCCGACGGTAACCGCAGCCCGGTCAGGAACCGGCTGGGCATCGGGATGCGGAGCCACGGCGTGCTGTCGAACAGCATCACCATCTACTTCCGGGCCGAGCGGGACCTGCGGCCGCTGCTGGCCGGCCGGAACCAGGGCGTTCACTATGTCACCAACCCGGTGCTGCGCGGCTTCTTCCGGCTGGACCGCGGCGGCAACGGCGGCTTCCTCGTCGTCAACCTGGTCGGTGACACGGCCCGCCCCGAGATCGTGGCGGCCTACCCGGAGGCACCGTGGGCGAACGTCGCCGAGGGGATCACCAAGGAACGGGCGCTCGAGTTGCTGCGCGCGGCGATCGGCGTCCCCGGCATGCCGCTGGTCATCGAGGACATCGCCACCTGGCAGGCCGTCGCCGACGTCGCCGAGCGGTTCGCGGACGGGCGGGTGTTCCTGGCCGGCGATGCCGTGCACGTCGTCCCGCCGAACGGCGGCTTCGGCGGGAACACCGGCGTGCACGACGCGCATAACCTCGCGTGGAAGCTCGCCGCCGTGCTGCACGGGACGGCGGGTCCCGGCCTGCTCGCGACCTACGACGCGGAACGCCGCCCGGTGGGCGAGTTCACCGTCGAGCAGGCCTACGCGCGGTACGTCGGCCGGGTGGCGCCCTACCTGGGCACCGCGGGCGCGCAGCCGGTGGTCGACGACCTGTACCTGGAACTCGGCTACCGCTACGAGTCGACCGCCGTCATCGCCGAGCCCGGGGATGGCGGCGCGGCGGACGGCGGCGCGGCGGACGGCGG
>CAZORE010000017.1:0-18827 GCA_964581815.1 uncultured Streptosporangiaceae bacterium
GGGAGGGCCGCTCCACGGTGGTTCTCCACCTGAACGCCAGTCACGGCCCGCGATAACCGTAGTCCGCCGTCCGGCCCGGGACAACCCGTTTCGACGGTTGCGGGTCGGGTGAAAGTGGTCACCGGGAACTCGCCGGGATTGGCTATTGGGCCAGGTCCACTTCCCGAGTAGGTTCGATTTACGTGACCACTACGAGCATGCCGCCAAGCACCGACCCCGCCCGCGACCCGGTCCCGCTGGCGCCGCCGCAGCCGAGGGTCGCCCCCTGCGTGCTGGCCGGCTCCCTGGTGCGGCTCGAGCCGCTCTCGGCCCGCCACGTTCCCGGCCTGATGCGCGCCGCGGAGGAGGACCGCTCTGCCTACGCCTGGACAGCAGTTCCCCGCGCCGGCGAGGTGGCGGGCTACGTGGCCGCCCGGCTCGCCATGGCCGGAATGACGCCGTTCGCCCAGGTGCGGCTGAGCGACGAAGCGGTGGTGGGCTGCACGACGTATCACAAGCCCCGGGCCTGGCCGCAGCGGGAGGAGCTGTTCGCAGTCGAGATCGGCGGGACATGGCTGGCCGCGTCGGCGCAGCGCACCGGGATCAACGCGGAATCCAAGCTGCTGCTGCTCACCCACGCGTTCGAGACGCTGCGGGTGGAGCGGGTCGAGTGGACAACCGACGCGCGCAACCAGCGGTCACGGCAGGCGATCGCGGGCCTCGGCGCCCGCTTCGAGGGCGTGCTGCGCAACTGGTCGCCGTCGCACGCGCCGGGCGAGGAGGGCAGGCTGCGCGACAGCGCCATGTTCTCGGTGACCGCCGCCGAGTGGCCGGACGTCAAGACGCACCTGGCCGCCCGCCTCGCACGCAGGGCGGCGGGCTGACCAGGAAGACGGGACCAGTTAGCGGCCGATCTCCGGCGCGTCGAGCAGGCGCAGCCAGCTGCCGTCCGGCTGCCTGCGGGCGACCTGGGCTCGGAAGCCAGCCCCGTCCTTCGCCACCGTGGCGGTGAGCGCGATGTCGCCGCTGACCAGCGCGGGCAGCGGTTCCTCGAGTGCGAAGCGCGGCATGCGGGGCAGCGCCTGCTCCCAGAACGCGGCGATGGCGTCCCGGCCGGCGGTCTGGCTGCCCGGCGGGTAGGCCATCACGGCCTGCTCCTCGTACAGCGAGGCGACGCCGACGGCGTCTTTGGCGTTGGCGTACTCGACGAACAACCGGGTGATGTCCTCCGGCCGCAGTGCCTTCTGCGGCCGGGCCTTTTTCTCGTGTTCGTTCATGTCTCCAGCCTGCTCTCCGGGCAATGAGAAGTCCAACAGATAGTTCTTCTCTTAGCTAGAATCAGTAGTTATGGAACTTCGCCAGCTTGAGTACCTGGTCGCGGTCGCCGAGGAGGCGAACTTCACCCGTGCCGCGCAGCGGGTGCACATCAGCCAGTCCGGGATCAGCGCGCAGGTGCGAGAGCTTGAGCGGGACCTCGGCGCGCCGCTGATCGACCGCTCGGCGCGCGCCGCCCGGCTCACCGACGCGGGGGCGGCCGCGCTGCCGCATGCCCGGGCCGCGCTCGCGGCCGCCGCCGCGCTCCGCCAGGCGGTCAGCGAGGTCAGCGGGCTGATCAGGGGCCGCCTCGTGGTGGGCATGGTGACCGCGTGCACCGTCCCCGGCCTGTTCGAATCCCTCGCCCTGTTCCACGGCGCCCATCCCGGCGTCGCCGTCACCCTGGCCGAGGACGAGTCCGCCGCGCTCGTCGAGCGGGTCAGGTCGGGCACCGCCGACCTGGCGCTGATCGGCGCGGCCGGCGCCCCGCCGCCCGACCTGGAGTCGCTCACCGTGGTCAGCGAGCGGCTGGCGGCCGCCGCCGCGCCAGGCCACCCGCTGCTGGCCGGCCGGGCCGCGGTGACGCTCGCGGACCTGGCCGGGCACCCGGTGGTGTGCCTGCCCGAGGGCACCGGCATCCGCGCCACCCTGGACGCCGCGTGCGCCGCGGCCGGCGTCCGGCTGGACGTCACCCTTGAGGCCAGCGCGCCCGGCACCGTCGCGGACCTGGCCGCCCGCGGTCTCGGCGTCGCCGTGCTGTCGGAGTCGATGGCCGCCGCCCATTCCGCCCGGCTGCACGCCGTGCCGGTCAGCGACGCTGCCCTGCCCGCCGTGCTCGCCCTGGTCTGGAAGCCGGGGCCGGGCCCGGCGGCGCGCGAGTTCCTGCGCTGCTGCCGCCAGGCCTTCCCCGCCGGGAACCAGGCCGCGGTCGCGCGCGGCTGACCGCGCCGCACCGGCCAGCAGTCTAGTCCCTGGCATGTACCACCTCATGGTCGGGTTCGGGGATACGGTAGGAAGGAATGCAAATGGGGCTAGGCGAGGAGGCGGCGTGCGGGACGACGGGCGTCGGGCCCGCATCCTGGCGGCGGTCATCGAAAAGGACACTGTTGCCGGTGCGGGCGAGCTGATAGCGGGGCTCTGCCGGTTCGCGGTGGATGAGATGGCGTTGTCCGGGTGCGCGCTCGTGCTGATGGCGGGGGCGGAGTCGGCGGCCATGCTGTCCGGAGCCGGGCGGCACGCCGCTACGGTTACCGGGCTGCAGATCGACCTGGGTGAGGGCCCGTGCCTGCAGGCTTACACGTCCGGGGTTCCGGTGCTGCTGCCGGACCTGGCGGAGACCGCGAACCGCTGGCCGGCGTTCGCGGCGGCGGCCCTGGCGGCTGGCGTGCACGCCGAGTTCTCCCTGCCGTTGACCGCGGGGCGGAGCGGGATCGGCACATTCGACCTGTGCCGGGACAGGCCGGGGATGCTAAGCGATGAGCACCTGGCGGACGCCCTGGTTGCCGCGGACATCGCCCGTGACGCCGTGCTGTTCCAGCAGTACGCGCCGGGAGGGCGGGATCTGGCGGAGTTGCTGCATACGGGCGACTCGGACCGGATCGTGGTTTATCAGGCGACTGGGATGATCTCCGCGCAGCTGAATGAGACCACGTCCAACGCGCTCGCCCGGCTGCGGGCTGCGGCTTTCGCGAGCGGGCGCCCGATGTACGACATCGCGCAGGATGTCGTGGAACGGCGGGTGCGGTTCGATGAGTGAGACCGGCGGCGGCACGGCCGCCCGGCCCGGAGACTATCGCCAGACTGACCGAGGGAGCCGCGAGGCCGCGCTGGCCCGGGTTTTCGTGCGCCTGGCGGACACGCTGGCCAGCGACTTTGACATCGTCGATTTCCTGCATGGCCTGTCCGCCGACGCCGTTGAGGTCCTGGGAGCCGAGGCGGCCGGGGTAATGCTGGCCGACGCGCGCGGCGGGCTGCGGCTGATCGCATCCTCCGACGAGCGGATGCGGCTGCTTGAGCTCTTCGAGCTTCAGGGAGCGCAGGGCCCGTGCCTGGACGCGTTCTCCACGGGCCGGCCCCTGCAAGCGAACGCGGAAAGCAGCAGCATCCGCTGGCCGGTCTTCGCGCAACGATCATCCAGCTCGGGCTTCCAGATGATGTGCGCGGTCCCGCTGCGCGTACGAACGAGCGTGATCGGCGCAATGAACCTGTTCCGGGCCAGTGACGAGCCGTTCACCGATGACGAGATGGACATAGCGCAGGCCATGGCGGAAATGGCGGCAATCGGGCTGATCCAGGAAAAAGCGCTCCGGGAACACAGCCTGCTGACCGAGCAGCTTCAGGCCGCCCTGAACAGCCGGGTGATGATCGAGCAGGCCAAGGGAATGCTCGCCGAGTACCTGGATGTGGCGATGGGCGACGCCTTCGAACTGCTGCGGACATACGCGCGCAACCATAACCGTAAGCTCTCCGACGTCGCCCGCGACTTGGTCGACCGGAAGATCACGAGTACCGCGCTGATCGCGTGACCTTGCCAGGAACCCTGGCGGTTCAGTGCGGCCGCGGCAGCGCTGCCCGTCGGCGCGCCTACCGGTGCCGGACCGGAAACGGTTGCCCCGCACCCGGCCCGCGGCCACGGGACGAGTGCGGGGCGGTCTGCGGTTAGGTCAAGCTGGGCACCTGCTCGCTGGCGGCGACTGCCTCGTGCGCCACGGCGGGTGGCTTCTGTACGGTCAGCCAGATGCTCGCGATGAGCACCCACAGCATCGTGCCGAGCAGGCAGAACCAGGCGATCGGCGGGACGAGCGCCACGACGCCCACGGCGAACAGCACCCAGCCCATCGCGGCCGGCAGCATCCGACCGGCCACCATGGCCAGGCCGCCCAGGATGCCGAACAGGACGACTCCGAGCAAGATGGGCAGGAAGAAGTCGTTCTGCAGCAGGTTCAGCGTCTGCGCCGAGGCGGCCGTCAGGTGACTGGTGTCGAGGGCGAGCACTAGGTTGAAGCCGAGCGTGGCGGTCAGTCCGACGGCCAGGCAGACCGCGCCCGCGACCAGGCCGACGGCCGTCCACCGCTCGCCCCGGCGGACGCGCCCGGCGAGCGTCACCGCGAACGCGACAACGAGGGCCATCGCCAGCGCGGCGAACAGGTTGCTCAGGATCTGGCTGGTGTGATGCGCGGTGTACCAGGAGATCACCTGCGCGCCCGTCTGGTCGCTGCCGGGGGTGCTCGACCCCGTCACGAACGAGGCGACGAACGCGGCGGCGCTCAGTGCGCCTGCCAGCGGCCCCCACCTGGTTAGCCATGCCTGCATGGAATTCACCTTCCCCGAAGAATCTTTGCTACCTGGTGCTAATCGTCAGGGAACGGGGGCCGCACCGCCTCACGGTAGGCACCACAATGATTTGCCAATCCGGCTCGCGCTAACGCCCTGGTCAGTTCGTGCTAACGCCCTGATGAGCAGGTGCTAGCGTCCGGAGGCGACCGGGTCCGGCTGCGCGCCGGGGGCGGGCAACAGCTCGCCAGGGCGCTCTCCCGGCGCTGTCCGCTCCTCACCGGCCCGTTGCTCCGGCGCCTGGCCCTCGCTGCCGTGGCGGGGAAGCCGGATGACGCCCTGGGCGATGAGGACGCCGGCCACGAGCAGGGCGGCCCCGGTCAGCGCGGCGGTCCCCGGCGCCTCGCCGAGCAGCGCCCACGCGCTGGCCATCGCGACCACCGGGGCGAGCAGCACCCAGGGCACGACCTTGCCCGACGGGTGCCGCGACAGCAGCCGGTTGAAGACCGCGTACCCGACAAGCGAGCACAGCCCCGCGGTATACGCCGTCGACAGCACGCCGTGCCAGCCAAGGTTCTCCAGGCCGCGGCCCACGGCGGCGGGCCCGTCGATAAGCAGGCTGAGGCCGAGCAGCGGCAGGGGGACCACCGTCGCCGACCAGACGGTGAGCGCGAGCCCGCCTGGCGCCTTCGCCGCGCGGGACACCACGTTGCCGATCCCCCAGGACAGGCCCGCGAGCAGGCACAGCGCCAGGGCGAGCGGGCGGACCTGGCCGCCACTGCCGAGCGCGACCACGACAAGGCCGCCGACGCCCAGGGAGACCCCGGCCACCTGCGCCCTGGTCGGCGGCTCGCGCAGCGCGGCGGCGGCGATCACGATGGTGAACGGCACCTGCGCCTGCAGCACCAGCGCGGAAAGACCGGGCGGCATGCCCAGGTGCATCGACAGGTACAGCAGCCCGAACTGGCCGAGGCTCATGAACGCGCCGACGGCGGCCACCGTACGAAACGGCACCGGCGGGCGCGGCACGAGGAAGCAGGCGGGCACGGCCACCACGGTGAACCGGATCGCCGCGAACAGCAGCGGCGGCACCGTCCCCATCCCCCAGTCGATCACGACGAAGTTGAAGCCCCACAGGGCGGCGACCAGGGCGGCGAGTGCGGTATCACGGCGGTTCACGCCACCCAGTGTGACCCGGACAAACCATGAAGCACCAGCGAATATTCGTGCAATAGATCATGTAGCATTGCTTCATGATCGACCTGGTGGCCCTGGACTCGCTGCGGGCCGTGGGCGCCCACGGCTCGGTGACCGCGGCGGCCGACGCGCTCGGCTTCACCCCGAGCGCGGTGTCGCAGCAGGTCAAGCGCCTGGAGAAGCAGACCGGCGTGCCGCTGCTCGAGCGGGTCGGCCGGGGCGTGATGCTCACCAGGCACGGCAGGCACCTCGTCGAGCAGGGCACGCGACTGCTCGCCGGCCTGGAGGAACTGCAGGCCGGGCTGCACCAGCAGGCGGGGACCGTCGCCGGGCACGTGCGGCTGACCGCGTTCTCCACCGCGATGCGCGGGCTGATCGCGCCCGCGCTGCCCGCCGTCCTCGCGGCCCATCCGCACCTGCGCGTCACCCTCGCGGAGCACGAGCCGTGGGACACGGTCAGCCTGGTCGCGTCCGGGCAGGCCGACCTCGGCGTCGCGCACAGCTGGGGCGACCTGCCGCTGCCGGTGCCCGACCACCTCACCCGCACCGCCCTGGCCCGCGACCTTGCCGAGGTGATCGTCCGCCGCGATCACCGGCTAGCCGGCCGTGTCGTCGTCACGCCGCGCGACCTGGCCGATGAGGACTGGATCGCCACCCCCGAGGGGTCCATCTGCCGGCAGTGGCTGCTGCGCATGTACGACGGCACCGGCCGCTCCCCCCGGATCGCGCACGTCGCCATGGAGTTCGACAGTCACCTGGCCCTAGTCCGCGCCGGGCTCGGCATCGCGCTCATCCCCCGGCTCGGCCGCGCGCCCCTGGGCGATGACCTGACGGCCGTGCCGGTCGCCGACCCGGTGCCGAGCCGCGAGATCGTCGCGCTGCACCGCGGCTCAATGACCGACTCCCCCGCGATCTCGGCGCTGCTCGCCGCCCTCGTCAGTGATCACGGCTGAGGTCACGGCGCCGCGCGTGCGCCGACCGCGCGGGCCGGATGGCCCCGTGACCTGGCTGGCTGAGCCCGCGCTCGTTCGGGATGCCCGGTGAGCTACCGCTGGGCGGCGGTGGCGGCGATCGTCGCGTAGGACATGGTGAAGGACCCGCCCGCCGCGTCGACGGCCGCGCCCATCCCGGTGAGGATCTCCGCCTGGGCACGGGGCGCCATCCGGGTAAAGCCGCCGGTGGTGGGCACCAGGTCAAGCCACTCCGCCCTGGTGTAGGGGCGCTCCCAGCGGGACAGCCACTCCTCGGCCGCACAGAAACCGCCGGCCAGGCGCATCCCGTCGGCCGCCCGCTCGCACCCGAGCCGGTAGGCGTCGAGCGCGGGGCGCTTCCAGAATTCGCCGAACGGCGAGCCGGGCAGTACCCGCGCGAAGACCTCGGCGAACGCCTCGCGCAGCGCCGCGGGCGGCTCGAAGGCGTTCCAGAACACCGCGAGCCGGCCACCCGGCCGCAGCACCGCGGCAGCCCGCGCCGCGCCCGCGACCGGGTCCACCCAGTGCCAGGCCTGCGCGGCGATGACGGCGTCGAACGAGCGGCCCGCCGGATCCCAGTCCTCGAACTTCGCGACCTCGGCCGCGGTCCCGCCCCGCCTGGCCAGCTCGGCCATCCGCGAGTCGGGGTCGATGCCGAGCACCAGGCAGCCGGCCGCCTGGAAGAGCCGGGAGGAGATGCCCGTACCGCAGCCGACGTCGAGCACGTCGCGTCCCGGGCTGGCGGCGACAATCCGGTCCACCAGGTCGGCGGGATAGCTGGGACGGGCGCGGTCGTAGCGGCCGGCGTCGGCGCCGAAGCCCTCGGCGACCTGCCGGTAGGCGTGCGACGGCCGGCCGTCGGGCACGGCCGGGTCATCCGGCGCTCCCGGGTCGGCGGGCGCTCCCGAGTTGTCCGGCCCTGAAGCGGACGGCCCCTGCGGTTGCGGCGGCTCAGGCGGTAGAGTGACCATGCGCCCACTTTAAATGGGCATGCGCCCACTTAACTAGCGTGTTCGCGGACGGCGAAGGAAGGACGGATGACCAGGTGCCAACGGGAGTGGCGATCCGCGACCCGCGCGGCCAGCTGTTCGACGCGGCCGAACGGGTCCTGCTGCGCGACGGCGCGGGCGCGCTGACCAGCCGGTCCGTCACCGCCGAGGCCGGGGTCGCCAAGGGAGTGCTGCACCGTCACTTCGCCGACTTCGATGCGTTCCTTGCCGAGCTGACGCTGGACCGCGTCGCGCAGGTCGCCGCCCTGGCGGCCGCGCTGCGCGACGCGGCGGGGACCGGGACCGTCGCCGGTAACCTGGCCGCGACCCTCCCCGAGGTGCTCACCCCGGCGGTCCTGGCATTGATCCGCCTGGTCATCGCGCGGGACGAACTGCGCGCCCGGCTGCGCGCCGCCACCGGGTCCCGCATCCCGCTCGTCTCAGAGTCCACGGCGCTCGTCGCGGGATACCTCGCTGCCGAGCGGGGCCTCGGCCGCATCGCGGCCGACGCGGACATCGGCACTCTGGCCCCCACGCTGATCGGCGCCGCGCACCTGCTGTTCACGGACACCGACAGCCCGCCGCCGGACGCGGCCGCCGTCAGCCGGGTCGTCACCACGGTCCTGGCCAGTGTCACGACGTAGCCTGCGACGCCCTTGCCCGCTCACGCTGGGCGGAAGCGCAGGGCCGACCAGGTCTCGTCGATCGCCACCTGGCGGACCGGCTGCACGCCGCGGCCGGAGACGACGGCAGCGAGGATGTCCCTGTTCAGGTCGGTGCCGAGCTTGCCCGCCTTGGGGTAGGCGATCCAGGCGAGCCGGTCAAGCCGCGCCGCCGCGAAGGCGGCGTCGGCGCCCGTGTCGAGCTCGGCCCTGTTCCTGACGAACGCGACGACCGCGTCCGCGGCGCCGGGCTCAGCGGCGAGATTGGCGGCATCGCCGATGGGCGGCACGTCGTCGGGTGCCCCGACGACCGCGACCGTCTGCCCCGGCTTGATCTGCAGCTTCGCGGTGAGGTCCATGCGGCAAGCTAACCAGCATCGCCAGGCCGGCCGCCATGGCTCGCGGCGGATCGGACGGCGCTAGTCTGGCCTGCGGGGGCCGGAATCGCTCGCGGCCTACGGGGGCAGGGCGGCCGGCCAGCGGAGACGACGAGCAGGAGGAAGCGCATGGCACAGGCACGGCTGGGCGGGACGTTCACGCTGGCCCCGGACCTGACGGTGCACCGGATGGGGTACGGGGCGATGCAGCTCGCCGGACCGGGCGTGTTCGGGCCGCCCGCCGACCGGGACGCGGCCGTCGCGGTGCTGCGCACCGCAGTCGAGCTCGGCATCAACCACATCGACACCTCTGACTATTACGGTCCCTACGTCACCAACGAGATCATCAGGCAGGCGCTGCATCCGTACCCGGACGGGCTGCACATCGTGACCAAGGTTGGCGCGCTGCGGGACGCCCAGGGCGGCTGGCCAGCGGCCCGTGCGCCCCATCAGCTCCGGCAGGCCGTCCACGACAACCTGGACCACCTCGGCCTCGACGCGCTCGATGTCGTCAACCTCCGGCTCGGCGGCTACGGGGGCCCGGAACCGGGCTCGGTCGCGGAGCCGTTCGGCACGCTGGCGGAACTTCAGAAGGAAGGGCTGATCAGGCACCTGGGCGTCAGCAACGTCAGCCCGGAGCAGTTCGCGGAGGCGCAGTCCATCGCGCCGGTCGTGTGCGTGCAGAACGCCTACAACATCGCCCACCGCGGCGACGACGCGTTCATCGACGCGCTGAGCGACCAGGGCGTCGCCTACACCCCGTTCTTCCCGCTCGGCGGCTTCACGCAGCTTCAGGCCGCGGAGCTCGACGCGGCCGCCGCGCGGCTCGGCAGCACGCCCCTGGCGGTCGCCCTGGCCTGGCTGCTGCACCGCTCCCCCAACATCCTGCTCATCCCCGGCACGTCCTCGGTCGCTCACCTGCGCGAGAACGTCGCCGCCGCCGCGCTCGACCTCCCCGCGGACGCGCTGGCAGAACTGGACCGCATCGCCGCGGCGTGAACGGCCGCATCGCCGCCGCGTGAGTGCGCGCTTTCCCTGGCGGTGGTTCCGTGGTTACCGCCGCGCCCGGTCCTGCGCGGCGGCCGCCGGGTGGGCCTCCGCCGCGGCGCGCAGCGCGCCGGGGCGCAGCGGGGTGCCGAGCAGCTGGCTGACCAGGGCACGGTGCGAGGCGTGCAGGGTACGGACGGCCGCCGGGCTGATCCCCGGCTTGGCCGAGGGAACGCCGCCCCTGGCCCGTCCCGGCTTGGTGGGAATCCACAGGTGCCCGGGGTCGCTGCCCTCAAGCTCGACGACGATCGAGGCGCGGGCGGCGAGCCAGCGGGTGAGGATGTGCACGGTCGCGTTGGTGAGCGGGAAGGTCTCCCCGTCGACTGTGGCGTGCGGCTCGTCGCCGTCCAGGTGCAGCGCCCTGATGTTGAGGTCCGCCAGTTCCGGCACGCCGCGCCCAGTGTCGGCGACGAGCGCGGCGACGGCGGCGGTGCGCAGCTGGGTCATCGCGTTGGCGTGAATCGGCCGCTTAACGGTCAGGTCGTGCAGCAGCGCCTCGGTGTCCCCGGGCGCCAGCTCGAAGCCGCGGGCCGGCGGCTGCCGGTCGAGCCGGGCCGGGTCGCCGATGAACTCAGCGAAGGCGTTCACCGAGTCGATCCGCACCCGCATCGAGTTCGGGTAGGCGGCCGCCTCCGATCCGCGGCTGGTGCTACGGGTCCGCGTCTTGCCCGCCGCCGCGTCGGCCAGCCACGCAGCCGCGCGCCCGCCGTCCATCAGGTCACCCGCGGTCAACGGCCGACCGCTCGTGCCGTCCTGCCCCTGCTCTTCCGCGTCACCGTCGCCGTCGGCGGCCGCCTGGGCCTGCTGGGCGTGGCGCAGGTACTCGCCCAGGTACGTCTTACGGATCCGCCGCGTCGTCGCCGACAGCCCGCGGTCAGCGAGACTCTGGACAAAGGCATCGATGGCGTCGCGCGCCGGACTGCTGGCATCTGGAGCTGACATGCAGGCGACGCTACTCTTTACCTCAGATAACAGCAAGAAAGAAGCCCGCAAACGCGGGCGTGTCGCTGACCCAGTTGCCGGGTTGGGTTTGATCTTTGTTGTGTTTTCCGCTTCTTGCTGTTATCCGATGGCGGTACCCGGGGGCCGGGCTCATCCGTCTCGATGGTGTGCCCGGTGAACGAAGTCATCACTTCTCCAGTAGGGTGGTTAACCGGGTTGTCTAACTTCTCTAGAACGGTAAATTTGGTTGCCTATTTCGTCAGGCGAGGGCCCGGGCGACGGAGCCTCAGGTGACGGCTTGAGGTACGAGCTGCCGCTGCTGCTGCTCTCCGGATATCGCATGGTGATCGACGAGGCCCACCAGGAACTCGCCGTGCGCGGGCACCCCGACCTGCGGCCCGCGCACGGGTTCGCGCTGCAGGCCATCGGGACCTTCGGCGCCACGGCGGCGGACGTCGGCCGCCGCCTCGGCGTCTCCAAGCAGGCCGCGGGCAAGACCATCGACCGGCTCACCGAGCTGGGCTACGTCACGCGCGGAACGGAAGCGGCCGACCGGCGGCGCAAGCTCGTCCGCCTCACGCCGCGGGGCTGGCAGGCCCTGGCGCAGTCGGCCGAGGCGTTCGCCCAGGTCCGCGCCCGGTGGGCCGCCGAGCTCGGCTCCGACCGGGTCGCCGCCCTAGAGGCGGACCTGCGGACGATGGCGGCCGGGCAGCCGTTCCGCCTGGACCTCCCCGGCTGGCTAGGCTAGCCGGGCCCCTCCCCCGGGCCCTCCCCTGCGGCCCCGCGGCTGCTCCGCGATCGCGGCCCCCATGGGTCACGGCCCTGGAGTCGGCGCTCCGCGCTTGTTGCTGTTATCAGCTTATCCGGGCAACCCGATCACGGTCATCCGACATAGTGGATAGTTCTATACACCCGGATGTGCAGAACTATCCACCATCTTTGGTTTCAGGGACGAGCTAACGCTTCTTGCTGTTATCAGAATTCTCTGCGTGCTGCCGGCTGACCGGGGTGACTCGCGAGTGCTAGCCTGGCCTGCGCCGTCGCCCGTTGCTCGCGAAGAAAGCGCGGGCTGCCGAGACGGGATTCGGGCGCGATCAATTGCTTGCTGGAATACCCGGGTTGTTGCGTTCCTTTCGCATGTGCGCGCGGCTGGTAGTTGTTGATGTGCGGAAACGCATTTCTTCGCGCAGGATGGATGCGTGAATGAAATGTCCGGTGCCGGCCACGTCCACCGGCACGGGCACGGGCACGGCCATGAGGACGGGGACCGCCATGAGGACGCCCACCGTCACGGTCATGACCATGCGGATGGTCACGGTCACGGCGAGCCGCATGACCATGAGCACCAGGCACGCGGCCCGGGCCGGCTGCTGCACCTGGTCAGGCCGCACTCGCACGAGGCGGCCGACAAGGTGGACACCGCGATGGAGGCCAGCGCCGAGGGCATGCGGACGCTGTGGATCTCCCTCGCGGTGCTCGGCGTCACAGCGGTTATCCAGGCCGCGGTCACGGCCCTGTCCGGGTCGGTGGCGCTGCTCGGCGACACGCTGCACAACGCGGCGGACGCGCTGACGGCCGTGCCGCTCGGCGTCGCGTTCATCGCCGGCCGCCGGCCGCCGAACCGCCGCTACACCTACGGCTACGGGCGCGCCGAGGACCTCGCCGGCATCGTGGTCGTCGCGCTGATCCTGGCCTCGTCGGCGCTTGCCGCCTATGAGGCGGTCAGCCGCCTGGTGCACCCGCAGCGGGTCTCCGACCTGATCGCGGTGGCCGCCGCGGCGCTCGCCGGGTTCGCCGGCAACGAACTCGTCGCCAGGTACCGGATCAGGACCGGCAGGAGGATCGGCTCCGCCGCGCTGGTGGCCGACGGGCTGCACGCCCGCACCGACGGGTTCACCTCCCTCGCCGTGCTGCTCGGCGCGGGCGGCGTCGCGCTCGGCTGGCACTGGGCGGACCCGGTGATCGGCCTGGTCATCACCGCGGCGATCCTCAGCGTCCTGTACCAGGCCGCCCGCGAGATCTACCGGCGGCTGATGGACGCCGTGGATCCAGCGCTGACCGACCAGGCCGAGCAGGCCCTGCGGGCCGTCCCCGGCGTGCTCGGTGTCGGCCTGGTCCGCCTCCGCTGGGCCGGGCACCGGCTGCTGGCCGAGTGCGAGATCACGGTCAGCGGCGGGGCCACCGCGATCGAGGCGCACCAGGTCACCGTCAGCGCGGAGCACGCGCTGCTGCACGCCCTGCCCCGGCTGTCCGCCGCAACGGTGCACGCTGACCCGCAGGCCGCGCCAGGCACCGACCCGCACGCGATCCTGGCCAAGCACCGCTGACCAGCGCTTCTTGCTGTTATCCACGCTCCCGACGTAGGTGGATCTTCAGCGTCGGGATGTCCAGAGATCACCCTTGGCCCGCGAGGGAGGCAGCGGCGGGGGACCGCGCGCGGAGCCACGCGCTCGTTCTGGATAATCCTTTTCGTGAGCAGCTACCGGCAGCCTGGCACCGTCGTCACCGATCATCACTTCAGCGTGCCCGTCGATCACGGGAGGCCCGAGGGGATGCGAATCGAGGTCTTCGCCCGGGAAGTGGTGGCCACCGGCAAGGCGGGCGAGCGGCTGCCCTGGCTGGTGTTCCTGCAGGGCGGGCCGGGGTTCGCGGCGCAGCGGCCGGTGGGGCGCTCGACGTGGCTGGACCGGGCGCTCGACGACTACCGGGTACTGCTCCTTGACCAGCGGGGCACCGGCCGGTCGACGCCGCTCACCGCGCGGTCCCTGGCGCGACTCGGCAGCCCGGCCGCGCAGGCGGAGTACCTGGCGCGCTTCCGCGCCGACTCGATCGTGCTTGACTGCGAGCTGATCCGGCGCGAGCTGTGCGGCCCGGACGAGCCGTGGACGGTGCTCGGGCAGTCGTTCGGCGGGTTCTGCACGGTCACGTACCTGTCGTTCGCGCCGCACGGCATGGCCGGGGCGCTGATCACCGGCGGGCTGCCCGGCCTGGAGGCCCACGCCGAGGACGTCTACCGGCTCACCTACGCGACCGTCGCCGCGCGCAACGCAGGCCACTACGACCGCTACCCCGGCGACGTCGAATCGGCCCGGGCGGTCGCCGGGCACCTGGCCGCCCGTGACGTCCGGCTGCCGGACGGGTCGCGGCTGACCGTCGAGCGGTTCCAGGCGATCGGCGGGATGCTCGGCCAGAGCGCGGGCAGCCACGAGCTGCACTACCTGCTCGAGGACCCGTGGGACGGCGACGGCGGGCTGTCGGACGCCTTCCTCGGCGAAGTCATGGAACGGACCGGGTTCGCCCGCGCCCCGCTCTACGCGGTGCTGCACGAGGCCTGCTACGCGCAGGGCGCGGCCACCCGCTGGGCGGCGCACCGGGTGCGCGCCGAGTTCCCCGCGTTCGACCCGGCCGGCGCGGTCGACGGCGACCAGCCGCTGCTGTTCACCGGGGAGATGGTCTACCCCTGGATGCTCGGCCTCGACCCCGCGCTGACACCGCTGCGGGAGGCGGCGGAGCTGCTCGCGCAGCGGGACGGCTGGCCGCCGCTGTATGACCCGGCCCGGCTCGCGGCGAACGAGGTGCCCGCCGCGGCGGCCCTCTACTTCGATGACATGTACGTGCCCGCGCCGCTGTCGCTGCGCACCGCGGCGGGCATCCGCGGCCTGCGCACTTGGGTGACCAACGAATGGGAGCACGAGGGGCTGCGGATCAGCGGCGGCCAGGTGCTCGGCCGGCTGATCGCGATGCTCCAGGGCGAGGCGTGACGGCGTAATCCAGGAGCCGCTTAGGATCGCCGCGTCAAGCCCCAGCGCTTCTTGCTGTTATCAGAAGGAAGGCGGGTCGGACCATGCCCGCGGCGACGGCGCCGCGACGGCAGGCGATCATGGAGGGCATGAATACCGTCATCGTCGGCACCGGGCCAGTGAGCTGCGCGGACGTCGTGGCGGTCGCGCGTGACGGCGCGGCCGTGACGCTGTCCACGGAGGCCGAGGCCGCGATCGCCGCCGGCCGCGAGGTCATCGACGCGCTCGCCCACGACAGCGCGCCGCACTACGGCGTCTCCACCGGCTTCGGCGCGCTCGCCACCAGGCACATCCCGGTGGAGCTGCGCCTGCAACTGCAGCGTTCCCTGGTCCGCTCGCACGCGGCCGGGTCGGGCCCCGAGGTCGAGGCCGAGGTCGTGCGGGCGATGATGCTGCTGCGGCTGTCCACCCTGGCGACCGGCCGGACCGGCGTCCGCCTCGACGTGGCGCGCAGCTACGCCGCGATGCTCAGCAGCGGCATCACCCCGGTGGTCCGCGAGTACGGGTCACTCGGCTGCTCCGGCGACCTGGCGCCGCTTGCGCACTGCGCCCTCGCCGCGATGGGCGAGGGCACCGTCCGGGTGACATTGCCGGACAGCACGGGGCCGGACAGCACGGGGCCGGGCGGCACGGGGCCGGGCGGCACCGGCCACGGCCCGGAGCGGCCGGCCGCGCAGGCGCTCGCCGCCGCGGGCATCGAGCCGCTCGTGCTCGCCGAGAAGGAAGGGCTGGCGCTGATCAACGGCACCGACGGGATGCTCGGCATGCTGGTGCTCGCCGCCGCCGACCTGCGCGCCCTGCTCAAGGCGGCGGACATCACCGCCGCGATGTCCGTCGAGGCGCTGCTCGGCACCGACGCGGCGTTCGGCGCCGGGCTGCAGGCGCTGCGCCCGCACCCGGGCCAGGCCGCGTCCGCCGCCAACCTGCGGATGCTGCTCGCCGGCTCCCCCATCGTCGCCAGCCACCGCGGCCCGGAGGACACGCGGGTGCAGGACGCGTACTCGCTGCGCTGCTCGCCGCAGGTGCACGGCGCGGCGCGGGACACCCTAGCGCACGCGACCACCGTCGCCGGGCATGAACTGGCGAGCGCCATCGACAACCCCGTCCTCACCACCGACGGCCGGGTGGTGTCCAACGGCAACTTCCACGGCGCGCCGGTCGCCTACGTGCTCGACTTCCTCGCCATCGTCACCGCCGACGTCGCCTCCATCGCCGAGCGGCGCACCGACCGGATGCTCGACCCGGCGCGCTCGCACGGCCTGCCGCCGTTCCTCGCCAATGACCCTGGCGTCGACTCCGGGCACATGATCGCCCAGTACACGCAGGCCGC
This sequence comes from uncultured Streptosporangiaceae bacterium, assembly GCA_964581815.1. GTDB lineage: Bacteria > Actinomycetota > Actinomycetes > Streptosporangiales > Streptosporangiaceae > Trebonia. Next base: position 15,882 of record CAZORE010000017.1, read on the forward strand.
CATCGTGTCCGAGCTCAAGCGGCTCGCCGTGCCGGCCAGCGTCGACTCGATTCCCTCCTCGGCCATGCAGGAGGACCACGTGTCCATGGGCTGGTCCGCGGCGCGCAAGCTGCGCCGCGCCGTCGACGGGCTCACCCGGGTACTCGCCGTGGAGCTGCTGACCGCCGCCCGGGCCCTTGACCTGCGCATGCCGCTGGAGCCTGCGCCCGCGACCGCCGCGGTGGTCGCGGGGCTGCGCGCCGGGGCGCTGTCCGACGTCGCGGTGCCCGCCACCGACCGGTTCCTCGCCCCGGAGATCGAGGCCGCCGTGGCGTACGTCGCCTCCGGCGCGGCGGTGCGCGCCGCCGAGGCGGTCACCGGGCCGCTCGGGTGAGTCCGGTGCGCCGGGTCAGCCCGCGGTGACGGTGAACTGGGCGTGCAGCGTCGCGGTCGCGTCGCCGCCGACCCACACGTCGAACGTGCTCGCGTCGGTCACCCAGCCGCGGGTGGCCGCGCTCCAGTAGCGGCGCTCGTCCGGCCCGACGGTGAAGGTGACGGTCTCCGCTGCCCCGGCGGCCAGCTCGACGCGGCGGAATCCCTTCAGCTGCCGCAGTGGCCGGGACGAGGTGCCGTGCCGCTGGTGCAGGTAGAGCTGGGCGACTTCGGTGCCGTCGCGGTCGCTGACGTTGGCGAGTTCCACGGTCACGGTGACGGCGCCGTCCGCGGTGCCTGAGGCCGGCTCGACGCGCAGGTCGCGGTAGGCGAACCGGGCGTAGCTGAGGCCGTGGCCGAACGGGAACAGCGGCGTGCTCTCCTCGTCCCAGTAACGCCGGCCCTGTTCCTGCGGGGCGTGGGACCGGGTGACCGCGTGGTGCATCGGCACCTGCCCGACGCCGCGGGGCCAGGTGAACGGCAGCTTCCCGGCCGGAGTGACGTCGCCGAACAGCAGCCGGGCGACGGCCGCGCCGCCCCGGGTGCCCGGGTACCACGCCTGCAGGACGGCGGGCACCGTTGCCGCGGCCCCGCGCAGTTCCAGCGGGCGGCCGCTCATCAGCACGAGCACGACGGGGGTGCCCGTGGCCGCCACCGCCTCAAGCAGTTCGAGTTGCTCGCCGGGTAGTGAGAGGTCGCAGCGGGAGGCGGCCTCCCCGATCATGTCCTGCTGCTCGCCGAGGACCGCGATCACCACGTCGGCGTCGGCGGCCGACCGCACCGCGCGGTCGAGCGCGACGGCGGGATCGGACCCGGGGGCGATGTGGCCGGGCTCCCACCGGTCGAACATGGACGGGAAGGTCCGGACGGGCGCGGCGATCCCCGGCTCGTAGCTGACCGCCGCCCGGTCGCCGAGGTAGGCGCGGATGCCGTCGAGGATGGTGACGGTCTCGGACAGGTCATGGTCGAAGACCCAGGGGCCGAGCGTGTCCCTGGCCGAGTCGGCCAGCGGCCCGATCACGGCGACCCGCCGCAGCGCGGCCGCGTCCAGCGGGAGGGCGGCGCCCTCGTTGCGCAGCAGCACGGCGGCCTGCTCGGCGGCCTGCTGGGCCGCGTCGCGGTGCGCGGGCCTGGCCAGTACCTCGCGGGCCGCGTCCTCATCGACGAACGGCCGGTCGAACAGGCCAAGCGCGTCCTTGAGCACCAGGATGCGCCGCACCGACTCATCCAGCTGCCCGGGGCTGACCCGGCCGTCGGCGAGCGCGGCGCCCAGGTGGCCGAACGCGGGGTCGGCGACCGTCATCTCCATGTCCACCCCGGCCGTCAGGGCCCGGACGGCGGCGTCGGCTGGGCCGGCCGCGAAGTGATGGGTCACCAGGTCCCTGGCCGCGTTGGCATCGGTGACGACGAAGCCGTCGAAGCCGAGCGCGCCGCGCAGCACGTCAGTCAGCAGCCAGCGGTTGCCGCTGGCGGGGACGCCGTTGAGGTCCATGTACGCGGACATGATGTTGCCCGCGCCGGCCTGCACCGCGGCACGGAACGGCGGCAGGTACGTGTTCCAGAATTCCTGGTCCGACAGGTCAACCTCGTCGTAGTCACGGCCGCCGAGCGCGGCACCGTAGCCCGCGAAGTGCTTGGGCCCGGCGATCACCCGGCCCGGCGCGCCAAGGATGCCCCCCTGGAAGCCGCGCACCTGGGCGGCGGCGACTACCGAGCCGAGCAGCGGGTCCTCGCCCGCGCCTTCGACGATCCGTCCCCAGCGGGGGTCGCGGGCAATGTCCACCATCGGCGCGAACACCCAGTGGATGCCCACCGCGCGGGCCTCGGTGGCCGCGACGGCCTGCGCCCGCTCGATCAGTTCCGCGTTCCACGAGGCGGCGAGCCCGATCGGCACCGGGAAGATGGTGCGCAGCCCGTGGATGACGTCGAACCCGAACAGGACCGGGATGCCGTGCGGGCTGCCGTCGATCGCCGCCCGCTGCAGCCGGTTGGTCTCGGCCGGGTCTTTGACGAACAGCAGCGACCCGGCGCCGCCCCGCGTCAGCGCCTCCTCGACCATCCGGGGCTGCCCGGCGAGGTCGCCAAGCGGGCCGCCGGCCGAGTTCTCCGGGAACTTGAAGTAGAAGTACTGGATCAGCTGGCCGATCTTCTCCTCGGTGGAGAGGGCGGCCAGCAGTTCCTCGACCCGTGGCGAGGTGCCGGACGCAGACGTCACGTGACTCAGTTCGCTGGTTCCTGGCATGCGGCTCCAACTCCTCCACGGGGGCAGACCCGACGATCGTAACCCGGAAAACCTTCCAGCGTAAAGTTTTCTCTCCGGGTAAGGCTGGTCTCCCGCCAGATGGCCGTAAACGAGCGGGCCCGCCAATCTGTGCTCGTGCACATGTCCGTACGTCCAGCCAAGCTGTAACGTCGCTTTGCTAGCCCAGGCGGGCCGATCCCGCCGACGCGGCGAGACCTGGCGGAGGATCGTGATGACCATCTCCAAGCCGCCCGCGGCGCAGGCCGCCCGTGGCACTGCGGCGCAGGCCGCCC
>CAZORE010000017.1:18927-82608 GCA_964581815.1 uncultured Streptosporangiaceae bacterium
GCGGCGCAGGCCGCCCGTGGCACTGCGGCGCAGGCCGCCCATGGCACCGCGGCCGCGGCCGCCGATGGCGCGGGCGCTTCGCTCGCCGGCCTCGCGCGGTCCCTCGAGCCGCTGATCAGGGAGCACGCGCAAGCCGTCGAGGAGGGGCGGATACCCGAGGAACTCGTGGCGGCGCTGTACGACTCCGGGGTGTTCCGGGCGATGCTCCCGCGGGAGGTCGGCGGCCTGGAGGCCGAGCCGGCGCAGTGGCTCGCGCTGATCGAGGAGCTGGCGCGGATCAGCGCGTCGGTCGGGTGGCTGGCATTCATCAACTCAGGCGTGGGCCTGACGTTCCTTGACCCCGAGCGGTTCGAGCGTTTCCGCGTGCGAGCCGGCGGGCGGCTGATCCTGGCGATGAGCCTGGGCCGGATCGGCGGGACGGCGATCCCGGTCGACGGCGGCTACCGGGTCAGCGGCCGGTGGCCGTTCGCGAGCGGTTCTCCCTTCGCCACCTGGCTCGGCGGGATGTCGGCCGCCTGCGATCGTGACGGGTCACCGATCCGTGAAGCGGGCGGCCAGCCGCGCCGCCTGCTCGCGATCTGGCCCGCCGACCAGGCCCGCCTCATCGACACCTGGGACGGCCTTGGCCTGCGCGGCACCGGAAGCGGCGATTTCGAGGTCGCCGATCTCTTCGTCCCTGACGAGCAGGTCAACCCGGGGTTCTACGGTCCGCCGGCTTACGACCGCGCGCTTTTCCGTATCAAGGAAATGCCGGAAGCGGGCCACGGGGCGCACGCGCTCGGGATCGCGTCCGCCGCCCTGCACGCGTTCACGGACGCCGTCAACGCCAGGCCTGCCCCGGGGTCGGCCCGGCAGAGCGCGATGGGGCACGAGCAGGCGCACCAGATCGCGTTCGCCCGGGCCGACGCCCTGGTCCGCGCCGCGCGGGCGCTGCTGCACGACACCGCGCGGGCCGCCTACCAGGACGCGAGCGCCCACCCTGAGCTGTCCCTCGAGCTGCGGGTCCGGCTGCGCGAGGCGAACATCTTCGCGGTCCGGGCGGCGAAAGAGGCGGTGGGGCTCATCTTCGACATGGCCGGATCGGGTGCCGTGTACCGCGGCCGCCCGATCGAGCAGGCGTTCCGCGATATCAGCACCGCGGCCAACCACACCAACTACCTGGAAACGGCGTACACCGCGATCGGCTCCTACTACCTGACCAGGGACCGCGACGAGGGGCCCGATATCGCCGGACGGCCGTTCTTCTGATACCTGCCTCGGTGGTCGCCTGGTCGACACTGACGAGTTCGAGTGTGCACCGTTCATCCGTGACCGGGATTTCGCTAAGCTGGCACATCCGTACGGAAAGGCGACAGGGACTTCCCGGTTATCCCGACAGTGGAAGATGATGGCGAATAGTGCGGAGCGGTCGCGGGTTCTGCTGGTCGAAGACGACGACGGCGACGCTTTCCTTGTCGAGGAACTGCTCCACGAGGCGGACGCCGGCCTGCAGGTGCAGCGAGCCCGGCGGCTTGCCGACGCCATGCGGCTGGCTCCCGGTGCTGATTGCGTACTGCTCGACCTGGGACTGCCGGACTCACGGGGCATCGACGGGCTGCAACGGCTGCTGCGGCAGCACCCGGACGCGGCGGTGGTGGTGCTGACCGGCCTGGAGGGCGAGTACCTCGGCGAGCAGGCGGTCCGCGCGGGAGCGCAGGACTACCTGGTCAAGGGTGAGGTGACCGGGAAGCTGCTGCACCGGGTGATCAGGTACGCGATACAGCGCCGGCGCTGGGACGAAGCCCAGCGGCAGTTGCTGCTCGCGCAGGCGAGCGCACAGGAGAACGCCAGGCTCGAGCGCGGGCTGCTTCCCTTCCCGGTGCTCCGCGACGCGCGGCTGAGCGTGGCGACACGCTACCGGGCGGGCGGCAAGCAGCGGCTGCTCGGCGGCGACTTCTACGACGTCGTGCAGACGCCCGATGGCTGGGTGCACGCCCTGATTGGCGACGTCTGCGGGCACGGGCCTGCCGAGGCCGCACTCGGCGTCTGCCTGCGGGTGGCGTGGCGGGCGCTGACCCTGGCCGGCCAGGCGCCGTCGGACGCGCTGTCCGCCGTCCAGCTCGTGCTCAGGCACGAGCAGCAGGTGGACGCCATGTTCGCCACGGTCTGCACGTTCTCCGTGGCACCGGACCGCCGCAGCGGCATCGTGCGGCTTGCGGGCCACCCGCCGCCCCTCCTTGTCACTCCCGGCCGGATCACCGAACTCAGCGGCCCGGTCTGCCCGCCCCCCGGGCTCAACGACCAGGGAGAATGGCCCGGCCGCGAGGTAGAGCTTGGCGACCGCTGGTCCCTGCTGCTGTACACCGACGGCCTGATCGAGGGCCGGATCACCGGAAGCCCTTACCGGCTGGGCAGCGAAGGGCTGATCGACCTGCTGCGCGACGCACTCGGCGCGCCGCCGTTCGACCCCGGCCGGGTCAGCGACGACAGGCTGCTGAGCCGGCTCATCGAGGAGGTACGCAACCTCAACAGCGGCGACCTCGACGACGACATCGCGATCCTCGCCCTGGGGTACGCGTGACCGGGGCCGCGGCGGGGGCAGGCGCCTGATGCTGTCCGCCACCTCGCCACCGTGGCCGCTCAGCCGGATTCTCGGCGTGATCGTCCTGGCCATGTCGCTGTTCTCGGTGGCGGCCATGGTCACCGGCGGGCTTGCTCTCGCCCACGTCAACGACGAGCGGCAGCGGGTCGAGACCGTGATCGACCCGGCCGCGCTGGCGGCGCAGCAACTGTACAGCGCGCTGCTCAACCAGGAGACCGGCGTGCGCGGGTACGCGCTGAGCGGCGAGCCGAGTTTCCTCGCCCCCTACACTCAGGGCCTGCAAGCCCAGCAGGCGGCAGCCGGCCAGCTCCGCCCGCTCCTGCCGCAGTTGTCCGCGGCCAGCGCCGTGACATTGGAGCGGACGCTGACCCAGGCCAGCGACTGGCGCACGCGCTACGCGAACCCGAGCATCCAGGAAGTCCAGGCCGCGGGAAAGCCGGTCGTCAGCCCGGCCATCCTGGCCGGCAAGGCCGAGTTCGACGCCTTGCGCGTTAACCTGGCCGACTTCGAGTCAGCGGTGTCCAGTCAGCGGCAGCAGGCGCTGGGCTCGCTCGACCGCGCCTCGGCCGATCTCGAGGCAGCCCTGGCGGCCATCGCGATCGGGCTGGTCGTGGTCGTCGTGGCGCTCGCTATCGTGCTGCGCGTCACTGCCATCCGCCCGGTGCACGTGCTCGCCGCGCAGGCACGGCGCGTCGCCGGCGGCGACTTCAGCCACGAGGTGACGCGAACCGGGCCACGCGAGATCCATGCGCTGGCCGCCGACGTGAACACCATGCGCGCCCGCATCCTGCGGGAGCTGACGGCTGTCCAGGAGGCGAATGACGCCCTCGCGGCGCACGCCGCTGACCTGCAGCGGTCCAACGCGGAACTCGAGCAGTTCGCCTACGTCGCGTCGCACGACCTGCAGGAGCCGCTGCGGAAGGTCACCAGCTTCTGCCAGCTGCTGCAGCGCCGCTACCGCGGCCAGCTCGATGAGAAGGCCGACCAGTACATCGAGTTCGCCGTGGACGGCGCCAAGCGGATGCAGGTGCTGATCAACGACCTGCTCGCGTTCAGCAGAGTGGGCCGGGCCGCGGTCGAGCTCAGCCCGGTAGACTGCGGCGCCGCGCTGGCGGCGGCGACGGCGAACCTGTCCGACCAGATCGCCCAGGCCGGTGCCGTCATCGAGTACGGTCCGCTGCCGGCCGTGCGGGCGCAGCCCGCGCTGATGACCGCGGTCTTCCAGAACCTGATCGGCAACGCGCTGAAGTTCAGGGGCGATCGGCCGGTGCACGTCGCCGTCACCGCCGAGCGTGCGGACGCGTTCTGGTTGTTTTCCGTCGCCGACAACGGAATCGGTATCGAGCCGCAGTATGCTGACCGGATTTTCCTTATCTTCCAGCGCTTGCACGACAAGACGGCGTACCCGGGCACCGGGATCGGCCTTGCCATGTGCCGGAAGATCGTCGAGTACTTCGGCGGCCGCATCTGGCTGGACACCAGCGCCGTGGACGGGGCCAGGTTCTGCTTTACCGTGCCCGCGGTTCCCGAGAACGAGGAGACACATGGCCTATCCGGATGATCCCAGGCTGGTCAATGTGCTGCTGGTGGAGGACGACGAGGGTGACGTCCTCATGACCAGGGAGGCCTTCGAGTTCTACAAGGTACGCAATCCCTTGCACGTCGTATCCGACGGCGAGCAGGCCCTGCAGTTCGTGCGGCGGACCGGACCCTACGCCGACGCCCCACGGCCGGGACTGATCCTGCTTGACGTCAACCTCCCCCGGGTGAGCGGCCTTGAGGTCCTCGCCCAGCTGAAGCAGGACCCTGAGTTCAGGCTCATCCCGGTGGTCATGCTGACCACCTCGCAGGCCGAAGAGGACATCTTGCGCAGCTACAGCCTGCATGCCAACGCGTACGTGAGCAAGCCAGTGGACTTCGAGCAGTTCATGGCGGCGATCAGGCAGATCGACGATTTCTTCCTGAAACTGGTCCAGTTGCCGCGGTGACCGGCCGGCGGCCCGACGCGGACGCGACGTCGCGTTACTGGCCGACCCGGCCGTCGATCCGCTCGCGGAGCAGGTCGGCGTGGCCGATGTGCCGGGCGTACTCCTCGACCATGTGCAGGATCACCTCGCGCAGCGCGACGGTGGAGCCGTCCTTCATCGGGCGGCGGACGCCGAGGTCCGGTGAGCCGTCAACGTACCGCTCCGCGAAGGCGACCTCGTCGCGCCAGGACCGCCACGCCTCGTCCACCACCGCCGGCTCGGGTACCGCGCCCGCCCAGTCGGCGTCCGCGACGTCGTCCGACCAGTACCGCGGCGGCGCGTCGGCCTGGGCCATCACCTCGCGGAACCAGTGCCGCTCCACGTCGGCCATGTGCCGGACCAGGCCGAGCAGCGACATGGTGGAGGGCGGCACCGAACGGCTGGCCAGCTGCTCCGCGTCGAGCCCGTCGCACTTCATCTCCAGCGACAGCCGGTAGGCGCGCAGGTAGTCGAGCAGCGTCTCCCGCTCGCCGTGCAGCTCGCCCGGTGCCGCGAACCGTGGGTCGGCCGCGGGATCCATCCACATATCGGAGGTCGGGCCGACCGCGTTCCAGCGTTCCGGCGGCGCGTCCCCCGTGCTCTGACTGGTCATGCCCACTAGCCTTTCATCTCGTGCCCGGGCCGGCCAACCGGATTGCGAGGGGAACGGGGCTGGCCGTGGCCCAGGCTGCCGTTCCGGATGATCGTGACAGGCAGGCGCGGCCGTTAGCCGGGCCCGGTAAAGGGGGAGTCGACAAGGTATGCAAGGTGCCAGAACAGTCCGCGCCCCGCGCGGCACCGTGCTCACGGCCCGGTCCTGGCAGACCGAGGCGCCGTTGCGCATGCTGATGAACAACCTCGACCCCGAGGTGGCCGAGCGCCCCGATGACCTGGTTGTGTACGGCGGCACTGGCCGGGCCGCGCGGTCCTGGCCGGCGTTCGACGCGATCGTCAGGACGCTGACCGAGCTGCGCGAGGACGAGACCATGCTCGTCCAGTCCGGCAAGCCGGTCGGCGTGATCCAGACCCACGAGTGGGCGCCCCGGGTGCTGATCGCCAACTCGAACCTGGTCGGCGACTGGGCGAACTGGCCGGAGTTCCGTCGCCTTGAGGCGGCCGGGCTGATCATGTACGGGCAGATGACCGCCGGGTCGTGGATCTACATCGGCACTCAGGGCATCTTGCAGGGCACCTACGAGACATTCGCCGCCGTGGCGGCGAAACGGTTCGGCGGCACCCTGGCCGGCACGCTCACCGTGACCGGCGGGTGCGGCGGCATGGGCGGCGCGCAGCCGCTGGCGGTCACGCTGAACGACGGTGTCTGCCTGGTCGTCGACGTTGACCCGGCGCGGCTCGCCCGGCGGGTGGCGACCAGGTACCTCGACGTCGTCGCCGAAGACCTGGAGACCGCCCTGCGCCTGTGCCTGGCGGCCAGGAACGAGCGGACGGCGCTGTCCGTCGGCCTGGCCGGCAACTGCGCGCGGGTGCTGCCCGAGCTGCTGCGCCGCGGCGTCGAGGTGGACATCGTCACCGACCAGACCTCGGCGCACGACCCGCTGTCGTACCTGCCCGAGGACGTGTCGCTCGACGACTGGCCCGACTACGCGGACAAGAAGCCGTCGGAGTTCACCGAACGGGCGCGTGCTTCGATGGCCAGGCACGTCGAGGCCATGGTCGGCTTCCAGGACGCCGGCGCCGAGGTGTTCGACTACGGTAACTCGATCAGGGACGAGGCACGGCTCGGCGGCTACGGGCGGGCGTTCGCGTTCCCCGGGTTCGTCCCCGCGTACATCAGGCCGCTGTTCGCTGAGGGAAAGGGGCCGTTCCGCTGGGCGGCGCTGTCCGGCGACCCGGCCGACATCCGCGCCACCGACGAGACGGTGCTGTCGCTGTTCCCTGACCACGACCACCTGCACCGGTGGATCAGGGCGGCGCAGGAACGCGTCGCCTTCCAGGGCCTGCCCGCAAGGATCTGCTGGCTCGGCTACGGCGAGCGGGACACCGCCGGCCTGGCGTTCAACGACCTGGTCGCGTCCGGTGACGTCGGCGCGCCCATCGTCATCGGCCGCGACCACCTGGACGCCGGGTCGGTCGCCTCCCCCTACCGGGAGACCGAGTCGATGGCCGACGGCTCGGACGCGATCGCCGACTGGCCGGTGCTCAACGCGCTGACCTCCACCGCGTCCGGCGCGACCTGGGTGTCGTTCCACCACGGCGGCGGCGTCGGCATCGGCCGGTCGCTGCACGCCGGGCAGGTGTGCGTGGCCGACGGCACCTCGCTCGCGGCGGCGAAGATCGCCCGGGTGCTGTCCAACGACCCCGGCCTCGGCGTGCTGCGGCACATCGACTCCGGCGACGCCCCGTACGGCGAGGAGACCCTCGCCGCCTACCCAGAGGGCGGTGTCCGCCTGCCGTCCTAGCCGGCCGCCTCGGCCGGCTCATTACGCCAGCCGGTTCATTTACGCCAGTCTGAAATATTCCCTTTACAGACGGGATAAATCATGAACGCACGACGATACCTGCATGCATTCGCGCTTTCCATTCCTATTACCATGGCCGGCGCAGCCGCGGCGATGACACCCCCTCAGGCCATGGCGGAAATGAGTAACCTGGCCAGCGGAACATATCTGGGCGCGACGCCACTGGGCGTGAATGTGGGGCCCTCGGAAAAGCCGGACAGCAACCCCGCCGTTCGTCGCCGGATTGAAATCCGGATGCGGGCGCTCGGGGCTCCGACGTGGTTCAGGTACGGCGGCGGGGCGTGGGCAGACGCCTATGACTGGCAGACCAATGTCGATACCTACGCCGCGGCGCAGGCGAGGCTCCAGAGCAACGACTTCACGCTGGGACACCCGTACGCCAGCAATGCCCTGGATTACACGGACTTCCCCTCCTACATGGACGAGGTGCGCGCGGACGGTGCGCGGGGGATGGTGACGGTCAACTACGGGTCGGGCACGCCGCAGCTCGGCGCGGCCTGGGCGAGCTGGATCGTCGCCCATCATGCCCCGGTGACCGAGTTCAACATCGGGAACGAGCCCTATGGCTGCGGCGAGGTGAACTTCCCGATCACCACCCCGCCGGCCAACTACCCGTGGGAGCCGAACAGCCCGTACGACTGCCCGCAGCAAACCATGGGCTCCATCCCGGGAATGCAGCTGATCGCGCAGTCGTACATCGCGCACGCGCCAGCGTTCATGACCGCCATCAAGCAAGCCGACCCGGACGCGCTGATCGTCCTGCCGTACGCGATAAGCCCGCCCAGGAACTCCGGTTACGTCTGGAATGACGCGGTGATGCCCGCCCTGGCTAAGTATTACCAGGGAATCGATATCATCTGGTACCCGTCGTTCACGACCGTCCAGGCACCAGACGCGACAATCCTTTCCTACCTGTCGGACATCCCGGCCCGGGCGGCGGCGATCAAGGCGGACATCAGCCAGTACGCGCCCGGCAAGTTCTGGATGATCGGCGAGACGAACTCTTCGAACCAGGCCACGTTCACGCCGGACCGGCCGGTCGGCGCGGTGTTCGCCGCGGGCGACGCGTTGTCCTGGCTCGCGCAGGGGGCCGCGACCGTTGACTGGTGGTCCCAAGCCGACGCGCAGAACAGCGGCCCCCTGACCCACCCCAGCTACAGCCTGTTCAACGGCGCGGGAAACCCGCAGACGCCGTACTGGGGGTGGCTGCTCGCCTCGAAGCTGGCTCAGCCGGGCGCGCTGCTGAGCGTCGACACCGCCAACACGAGCGCGAATATCCTCGCGTTCGCCTCGACGCTGCCCGGCGGCCAGCACGCCGAGGCATACGTCAACATCAGCACGACGGCGAGCCAGACGGTAACGTCCGCGCTCGGCTCGAAGCCGGGACGGCTCACCGAGTGGCAGTACAGCAACCAGCACCCCGCCATCGTCAACCGAGCGGCCAGGGCGGCCAGGAACCTGACCGTGCCACCGGAATCCGTGACCGTCCTTGAGAGATAGGGCACAGGCCAGCGGGCCGGGAAGCGGTGCCGGTAGCGGGTAACGGCCGGGGGGCGCGGAGGAACTCGGTCAGGGCCTGGTAGTAGGGGGCGATCGTGGCGATGTCGGCGTACTCGCCCGGGCCGTGCAGCCCGTCGCCACCGATGCCGAACTCGACGCACTCGATGCCGTGCTCCGCGAAGAAGCACACGTCGCCGGTGCCGTGCCTGCGCAGCAGCTCCCCCGGGTACCCCTGGCCGCGCGCCGCCGCCTGGAGCGCGGCGATCCCCGGGTGCCGCTCGTCGGCGCTCCACGGCGGGTCAATCCGCTCGACGACGGGGGTGACGCCCGGTTCGCAGAAGCCCGCCAGGTAGGCGGCGAGCTGCTCCGGTGTCCTGCCGTCCACGTCGGGGTCCCCGGCGGGGAAGCGGATGTTCAGCCAGGCCTGCGCCTGCGCGGGTACCTGGTTGAGTGCCCGGTTGGGTGTGTCGACGCGGGCGACGTTCACGGTGGTCCGCCAGGCTTCGGCGTCCGGGACCGGGTGGGCGGCCAGGATGGCGTCAAGGGCGCGGTTGAGCTTGAGCACGGCGTTATCGCCCTGCCAGGGGTACGCGGCGTGCGCGCTGCGGCCCTCCGCGCTGAGCCGGACCTTGGCGACCCCCTTGCACTCGGTGGCGATGCCCAGCCCGCTGGCCTCGCCGATCACCGCGAACCCGGCGGTGACCCCCTCGTCCAGCTGGTGCAGCGTGCCGCGGGGGTCGGGGGTCTCCTCGTCGGTGACCAGCTGCAGGCCGAGCGGGTACGGCAAGCGGCCGGCCAGCTCACGAAAGGCCAGGGCCTGCGCGAGCGCCGCGACCTTCATGTCCATCGCGCCCCGCGCGTACAGCCGGTTCTCCTCGCGGTACGGCCGGAACTGGGACGCCGGGGCCGCGACGACGTCCAGGTGCGCGTTCAGCAGCACCGTGAACGCGGGGCGGACCGCGCCGTGGTAGACCAGTGCGCCCGGATTGTCGGCCCACTCGAACCGCTCCACGGAGAACCCCGGTCCGATGAAGTCGAGGACCAGGTCCACGGCCCGGGCCAGTTCATCGGGCCGGTCACTGACCGATTCCACTGACAGCAGCGCGGCGGCCGCATCGAGGAACGACGCCATGTCCACGGCAGCATCCTGCCAGCCGCCCTGGTGGCCGGCCCGCGGCCCGCGCGTATCGTTACCTATCCTCATCGGCCCGCAGCCACTCCCCGGTGCGCGCGGGACCAGCTGGGCGACTCCCTCGATGCGGCTTACGGGGGCGAGTGGGCGCCAGTCATCAGGCCGGCCAGGTCCTCCGGGGCGAGGAACGACGGCGGTGGCGGCGGCCCCCAGTTGAACAGGCCGCGGGCGCCCTCCCACACCCCCGGCTGCCACAGCGCGTCGTCGATGATGCAGTCGAGGTCGGAGTAGTACTCGGAGAAGTTGCCCGCCGGGTCCCGCAGGTACCAGAAGAAGTTCGACCCGACGTGGTGCCGCCCCAGGCCCCACACGTGCCGGCCGGGGTCGGCGGCCAGCATGGCGCAGGCGCCGCGCCCCACCTCATCGATGTCGTCCACCTGCCATGAGGTGTGATGCAGGTACGGAACGGGGGCTTGTTGCACCAGCACGTTGTGATGGTCGGTGGAGCAGCGCATGAACGCGGCGAGCCCGGGCACCGTGTCGCTCACCTTGAAGCCGACCCCCCGCTGGAAGAACCGCTGGGAGCCCTCCTGGTCGGTCGAGCCGAGCACCACGTGCCCGAGCTTGCGCGGCCGGACGGGCTCTTCGCGCAGGATGCCGGGTGCCCGCGTGCCCGGCCTTGCGTTAATGCCCGGCGCGTTGTACAGGGGGGCGCGGGTGGGCTCCTGCTTGAGGCGGCCGGCGATCTCGACCTGGACGGTGACCTGGGTGCCCGGGTCCACCGCCCGCACGCTCCCGGGGTCGCGCTCGACCGCGATGCCGATCGCGGACAGCGAGGCGGCGACGCGGTCCAGGTCGTCGGCGTCGTCCGCGCCGACGCCGATGCGGACGAGCCGGCGGTGCCCGGCGGAGACGATGCGCAGCTGCTCGCCGCCGTCGACGGTGCGGAACGTGTTGTCCGCGCCGGGGGTGAGGCCGAACTCGGCGTAGTAGGCGGCGGTCTGCTCGACGTTGGGCACGCCCATCACGATCTGAGTGAGGCGGTGCAGGGCCATGATGGTCAGCCTTTCTGTGAAACGAAGCGCTGCCGCAGCTCGCCGATGCCGGCGATGTAGCTGACCAGTTCGTCCCCGGGCGCGAGGAAGACCCGCGGGGTCCGGCCCATCCCGACCCCCGAGGGGGTACCGGTGAAGAGGATGTCGCCGGGCAGCAGCGGCAGCCGGCTGGACAAGGCAGCGAGCATCGCGGGAACGGAGAAGATCAGGTCGCGGGTGCGGCCCTTCTGCATCTGGTTCCCGTTAACCGAGCAGCCCAGCTCCAGGTCGTCGGGATTGTCGAACTCATCGGGAGTGACCAGCCACGGGCCGGTCGGCCCGAAGCCAGGCAGCGACTTCGCCAGGCTGAACTGCGGGGACGGGCCGGCGCCTTGCAGTTGCCGCTCGGAGATGTCCTGGCCCACGGTCAGCCCGGCGACGTGGTCCCACGCCTGGCCGGCGCTGATCCGGAAGGCGCGGCGGCCGATGACGGCGACGAGCTCAACCTCCCAGTCGGTGCTGCCGCCGTCCGGCAGCTCGACCTCGGTGACCGGGCCGGTGATGCAGCTCGGCCACTTGGTGAACATGACGGTCGGTTCTTCCGGCACGGCGAAGCCGGACTCGGCGGCGTGCTCGGCGTAGTTCAGCCCGATGGCGAGCACCTGCCGCGGCGCGGGCGCGGGCGCGCCCAGGTCGGCGGCGTCGAAGGGTGCGGCTGCCTCACCGTGCTCCCCGGGGGCGCCGAGGCCGACGCCGGCCGCCCAGTCGGCGAACTCCGCCCAGCGGTCGTAGACCGCCTGCGGGTCAGCGGCGAACCGGCCCTGGCTGGCTCGCTCGACGTCGAGTGCCCTGGTGCCGTCGGCGGTGACGAGGACCAGCCGGCCGGCGAGGTTGGCGATGCGCACAGCGCGATTTCCTTTCGTGTCCGCGGGATCGCGGTTCAGATCAGCGGGGTGATGTTGTCCTGCACGCCGAGCAGCGCCTTGCCGTAGGCCTCGTAGCTGACCTGCGGCGAGACGACCGCGTGCCGGGCCGCGGTGGCCGAGTCGCGCCAGATCCGCTGCAGCGGGCTGACGTCGGCGAACGCCGCGGCGCCGTGCGCGTACAGCAGGATGTCGATCGCCCGCGTGATGCACTCGGCGGCGTACCCGGTGTCGGAGCGGACCCGGGCCCGGCTGAGCAGGTCCGGGTACTCGCCGCGGGCGGCCGCCTGGTCGATGTCGTCGGCGGCGCGGAAGGCGTGCAGCTTCGCGGTGTCGATGAGCCGGGCGGCCTCCGCGACCTGCAGCTGGAAGCCGGTCGACTCGGCCTGCGCGGCGAAGAACGTGTAGGAGACCGGCTTCTTCGCCGCCTTGCTGATCACGTAGTCGAGCGCCGCCTGCCCCAGGCCGAGCTGCGGTCCGACCAGCACCAGGGCGAGCACGGGAACGAACGCGGACCGGTAGAACGGCTCGCCGGCCAGGTGCTCGCTCGGATACTGGCCGACGATGGCCGGCGGCACCAGCATCACGCGGTGCTCGGGGACGAAGGCGTCCTCGGCGATCAGGGCGTTGCTGCCGGTGGACTTCATGCCGGCCACGAACCAGGTGTCTTCCAGGCTCAGGTCGCCGCGCGGAATCAGCGCGAGGCCCTGGTTGACCACCTGGCCGTCGGCGTCGGTGACCGGGAAGCCGAGCCCGGCCCAGGTGGCGTGCCAGGACCCGGAGTTGTAGTACCACTTCCCGGTGATCCGCCAGCCGCCGGCGACCTTGACTGCGGTGGCGGTCGGCGCCAGCACGCCGGAGACGAGGGCATCGGGGTCGGCACCGAAGACGTCGTCCTGCGCCTGGCGCGGGAACAGCCCGGTCAGCCAGTGGCAGACGTTGATCAGGGTGAGCACCCACGCGGTGCCGCCGTCGGCCTCGCCCACCGCGGCGGACACCTCGAGCATGGTGCGGACCGAGGTCTCGTACCCGCCGTAGCGCTTTGGCACCGCGATCTTGAACAGCCCGGCGTCGGTCATCGCCTTGATGCTTTCGTCGGTCACCCGGCGGTCGGCCTCGCCCTGGACGGCGTTCGCCGCGAGCAGCGGGCGGATCGCGCGGGCCCGCTCCACCAGCTCCGCGGTGCTCGGCGCGGGCCCGGCTCCGGCGGGCACTGCGCCGGAAGGCACTGCGGGCGAGGTCGCGGCGGGTGTGGGGTCAACAGCGGTGCTGTCTACGGCGGCCATCAGGTCGCGGAACACCTGGTCGCGCATGTCCGGCTCCAATCACCATGGTGATTTAACGAACCCCAGCCTGAGCGTGACCCCGGTCACGTGTCAAGAGGTTGCCATAAATCAGCATGGTGATTTAATGTTGCTGGCGCACGACGTCACCACGCACGTCGCCACCCGCCGGCCCAAGACCCTACGCGGAGAGGAAACTCGTGGTCCTTGACGCACCTGCGTTCCGCCGCAGCGACTGGCCGCAGCCGGGCTCGCCTCCGCCGGCGACGCGCCCGGAGCAGGCGGCCGAGCAGCTCGCCGAGCTCGCGGCGGGCGCCGAGCCAGGCACCCGGCTTGGCACCAAGGACGAGCTGCGCGCGCTGTGCGGCGTGTCGGTGGGCACCTTCAACGAGGCGCTGCGGCTGGTCCAGTCGCGCGGCCTCGTCACGGTCCGCGCAGGCCGGGTAGGCGGGCTGTTCGCCAGCCGCCAGTCGCCGATTGTCCGGCTCGGTAACTCGGTGCTCGCCATCGACGAGGACGCCACGTCGGTCGCGGACGCGGTGCGCATCCGCGACGCACTCGAGCCGCTGCTGGTGGCGGACGCGGCCCGCCACCGTTCGGCGGACGATAACGAGGAGCTGCGGGAGTGCCTGGCGCGGATGCGGGCCGCGGCGGACGCCCTGGACGGGATCGAGTTCGTCCACGCCAACTGGGCGCTGCACGCGCGCATCGCCGAGATCAGCCCGAGCGCGATGCTCCGCTCGTTCTACCTCAGCCTGCTCGAGATGATCGAGTCGCACACGCTGTTGGTGCGGCCAGACGCCGCCGAGCCGCTGCCCGAGTACCTGGACAACCGCTACCGGCTGCACGCGGACCTGGTCGCCGCGATCGAGGAACAGGACACCCAGCGCGCGCTCGACCTCCTCCTGGTCCACAACGCACCCGCGCCGGAAGCCACCACGACCGGGGCCACCACGACCGGGGCCATCACCACGATGGCCATGACGGCGCCCGCGCCGGCGGGCGGCCCGGGCGCGCGCGAGTGAGCGCGCAGTACGTGAGGCCGGCCAGGTGGGCCACCACCCGCTGACCGGCGGCCGCCGCAGGCCGTGTCCGCGGGCAGGTCACCGCCCACGCCGGGTCAGAGGACCGGGCTGCTTCCTCCGTCGAGGTTGATGGCCGAGCCGGTCACGTAGGAGGAGCGATCCGACAGGAGGTAAGCCGCCAGGTCGGCGAACTCCCCGGGCCGGCCCACCCGGCCTAGCGGGATGCTGGTGTTCTCGGCCATCTGGCGGTACAGCTCTTCTTCCGGCCGGCCGGCCGCGTCGGCCCGCCGCCGCCACTGGCCGCTCTCGACCAGGCCGACGAGCACGGCGTTGACCCGGATGCCGTGGCCGCCGAGGTCCTTGGACGCGGCCTTGGTGATCGCCAGGCCGGCGGCACGAGAGGCGGTGGTCGGCAACGATCCGGCGCCGGCGGCCTTGGCGCCGATGTTGAGCACGTTGACGATGGCCCCGCCGCCGGCCGCGATCAGGTGCGGCACGGCCAGGCGGGTGCAGCGAACGGCCGCGAGCACCTTCAGGTCGAGGTCGGCGATCCAGTCATCGTCGGAGACCTGGTCGATCCGTCCCGCCGAGCTCTGCCCCGCGTTGTTCACCAGGCCGTCGAGCCGGCCCCAACGGGAGACGGCCCCCGCAACGAATCGTTCAAGGTCAGCCGGGCGGGTGACATCGGCCTGCACCGCAAGGGCATCACCCCCGGCGTCACGCAGCCGCTGCTCGGTGGCGGCCAGCCGCCCGGGATCACGCCCGCAGACCGCGACCCGGGCCCCCTCCTCGACGAGCCGGTCCGCCAGCGCCGCGCCCAGCCCGTCGGTCCCGCCGGTGATAAGCACGACCTTGCCACTCAGGTGCAGATCCATTGGACTATTGTGGCCCAGCCGCGCCGGCGAGCAGGCTCGGGTCGGCAGGCGGTAGCTCGGGCACGGCCCGGCACCTCCTGACGCCCTACACCCGCAGCGCGTACAGCGTATAGCCGGGAGTGGCGGCATACCGGGCGACATACAGGGTGTCGCCGCTGGCCGCGAGGCTCGTGACCGGGCCGTCGACCGGGTAGCTCCACAGCTGCTGGCCGGTCCGGGCCGAGAATGCCTGGACCGAGTTCAGGTAGCCGACGTAGACAGTGCCGCCGGCGACGACCGGTGCGCTCGGATACTGCCCTCCGGTCGTGTGCTTCCAGCGCAGCGTGCCGGTCAGCGCGTCAACCGCAAGCAACCCGCCATTGGCCAGGTCGAGGGCGAACACCAGCCCGTCAGCCGAGGCGATGCGCGCCAGCACCGCACCGACGTCCCGCTGCCACAAGATCCGGCCGTCAGCGGCGTTCAGCCCGAACATCAGGGGTGGTGTCCGCTGGAACGGGATCAGGTAGTCCCAGCACCCGGCCACCACTCCCTCGGTCACGGTGAGCGCACCAATGGGCGCGCCGACCATGGCACTCCACCGGCGGGCCCCGGTAGCGCCGTCCAGCGCCACAACCTGACCTGACGTTGACTGCGGTCCCAGCGCCGAGCCGGCGTACACGGTGCCGCCGGCGACGGCCATCGCCGTGGCCATCGGCGGGAGCCTGCTCATCCACGTGCGCGCTCCGGTCCGCCCGTCCAGCGCGAGCACCACCTCGTCGCGGGAGACGTCGTGGCTTCCGGGCAGCCCGATCAGCGCGTAGACGGCATTGTCGGCGAAGGTCAGCCACGGGCCGGCGCCGTTGTTGGGATTGCCTACATCAGCCGGAGCAGTCCACCGCAGGTGACCGGTGGCCGCACTGAGCGCGGTGATGTTATCGGCCCCGTTGGCATTGGTCCCACTGCAGAGCACCATGCCGCCGCCCGCCGCGAAGGCGACGGCGCGCGGCTTGACGTCGCTGCCGATGCTCCAGCGGGGCTTCCCCGTGGCCGCGTCGAGCGCCTCGGTGCCGAGGGACAACGTGTCTCCGGACACGACGAGCGAATCTACGCCGACCTGACGGCGCCACAGCAGTTCCGGCGACCCGGACGCTCCCGCCCCGCTGCCGGCCTGGAGCGAGCCGCACGCGCTGGCCAGCAGCCCGCCCGCCAGCGCACCGCCGAGCCGGGTGAGCGCCGCCCGCCGCGTTACCTTCGCGCCAGCTTCCACCGGGACCTCCTCCGCGTCTGCTGTCCAGCGCACCCGTGTCACCGCGGTTACCAGGCGATGGACGGCTCGATGATGCTGGCCTGGTTCGGGCGGCGGACCAGGCCTTTCCATGGAAGCTGCTGCAGCGTGCCGTCGGCGTTGCGCAGGAACAGCTGCGCCCCCTGGTTGCCCGTGCTCATCCCGCTCGCGATGACGAGCGTGCCGTGCGGGCTAACCCACAGGATGCGGGGGAAGTCGGTGCTGGACAGCGCGCAGCAGATCGTGTGCTTGTTCCAGGCCGCGGTCAGCGTGCCGGTCCGGGCGGAGAACACCCACAGTCCCACCTCGGTCGCGCCCCCGGCGTTCGCGGGGTAGGTGGCGGCCCCCGGGCAGAGGACCTTCTGCCCGTCGCTGGTGGCGACCGGAGCGCCGTAACAGGCGTCGGGCGTGCCTGACTTCGCCTGCTGCGCCGGGAAGGACAGGGTGACGGTCCGGCTCGCTTCCGCCAGCGAACTGCTCGCCGCCCCCGTGTTCAGGTAGCTCACCGCGACGGTGCGGTCGGCCTTCGCGTCCCCGGTCCCGGTCCCGATCCCGACCGCGAGCGTCTTGTCATCGCTGAGCCAGGTCAGCGAGAAGCCCCACGTGAACGGCGTGGGCGTGGGGCTCACCCGGCCCGACCAGGTCCTGGCCGGCGCGTCGCCGGTTACCGGGTAGACGCTGACCTGGTAGGTGTCTGCCTGCGTGACGGCCACCGCGAGGCGCTTCCCGTCGGGGGACACGGTGGCGGCGGCGAGCTGCCTGACGCCCGAACGGACGGCGGTCCCGTCGATGAGCTGGCTGGCCGGCATCGGCGCGGCCGGCAGCGGCGTCAGCATGTCCTCGGTGAACGGGTTACCGTCCATCGTCGTGGCCTCCATGGTCGCCAGGTACAGCTTGGCCGGCTGAGCGCTGTTGTCGTCATTCACCGGGTCCCAGCGCTGCGCGCCGGCGATCCACCAGTTCGGCTTCCCGGTACCGGCCACGAAGCCGATCGACTGATACGGCGGCAGGGCCCGCAGCGCGGCGGACTCCTCGCCGGTCGCGGTGGACCGGATCGACACGTTCAGCGGGCTGTCGTAGGCCGGGGGCTGGATCGCAATCGTCTCGGCGTAGTAGGGCGGCACCGTGTCTGACGTCGCGGCGCGGCCGGAGGCGCCGGCGCCGCAGCCAGACAGCGCGACGGCCAGCGTCAGGGCCGGGACCGCGAGCAGCGCGACCGTGGGGCTCAGCGGGAGGCGCGGCCGCGCCGCTTGCGGAGGCATGTGCACACTAATGAGACGCCGTACCTCGGGTTCAGGTTCCGCGGCGGGTCGCGGCGAGAGAGGAAGGGACGTGGCTGTGCGGGCGGTGGTGGTCGGCGGCGGGATCGGCGGGGTCGCGGCGGCGGTGGCGCTGTCGCGGGCCGGGATCGACGTCCAGGTGCATGAGCAGGCGCAACAGCTGGCCGAGGTCGGCGCGGGCGTGTCGCTGGCGCCGAACGGCCTGCGGATGCTGGAGCGGCTCGGCGCCGGGGACGGGGTCAGGCGGACGGGCGCGCGGTACGCCGCGGCTGAGTTGCGGCTCTGGGACGGGCGGGCGGTGGCGCATGAGCCGTATCAGTTCACCCTGGCCGGGCAGAACGTCGGGATCCACCGGGCCGACTTGCTTGGGCTGCTGACCGCGCAGCTGCCGCCTGGCTCGGTGCGGACCGGGTGCCGGTGCACCGGTTTCCGTCAGGACGGCGGCAGCGCCACGGCCGTCTTCGCCGACGGGACCACCGCCACGGCCGATGTGGTGATCGGCGCGGACGGCATTCACTCCGTGCTGCAGGGCTTCGTGGTGGCCCCGGCTGAGCCCGTGTTCTCCGGGGTGGTGGCCTACCGCGGCCTGGTACCGCGCCCGGAAGAGTACCCGGGCGGCACGATGCGGATGTGGGTGGGCGAGGGCAAGCACTTCCTGGTATTCCCGGTGCGCGCCGGGCAGCTGCTGAACTACGTCGGATTCGTCTCCTCGGATACCGCGGTGCGCGAGTCGTGGTCCGCGCCCGGTGACCCGGTGGCGCTGGCCGCGCACTTCGCCGGCTGGGATCCGGTTATCGGGAAGGTCATCGCCGCGATCAGCGGGCCGGGCGGCAGCGGTTTCCAATGGGGAATGTACGACCGCACGCCGCTGCCCAGATGGAGCAGCGGGCGGCTGACGCTGCTCGGCGACGCGGCGCACCCGATGCTGCCGCACCTCGGCCAGGGCGTGAACCAGGCCCTGGAGGACGCGGTGGCGCTGGCTACGCTGCTGGGGGCCGTCCCGGGTCCGGGCGTCCCGCAGGCG
Organism: uncultured Streptosporangiaceae bacterium; assembly: GCA_964581815.1. GTDB lineage: Bacteria > Actinomycetota > Actinomycetes > Streptosporangiales > Streptosporangiaceae > Trebonia. The sequence goes on from CAZORE010000017.1 coordinate 37,335, forward strand.
CTGGCCGTGTATGAAGCGCTCCGCCGCGACCGGACGGCGCGGGTTCAGCTGGGCTCACGGCGCCAAGGCGCCGGCTGGGACAGCTCCGGCCGCCAGCTGGTCGACCGGCGCTGGATCTACGAGTACGACGCGTGGGCCGAGGCCGTCGCGCTGACCTGAGCGGGCGGCCGGGCTACGATTGGCGCTGACCGCCGCGTTGGCCCGAGTGAAGGGCGTGGGCATGGAGATCGTCGAGTTCCATCCAGAGCCGTCGCAGTACGCGTTCACGTTCGGCGGCGCCCCGCCAGTGCGGAAGGTGCGGCCCGGGTCGGTGCTTCAGCTGTGGACGGATGACGCGTTCTGCGGTTCGCTCCGGTCGGTGGCGGACCTGCCGAGCGCGAAGCTGACGATGCCGTTCGTCAACCCGCAGACCGGTCCCTTCTACGTGGAAGGCGCGGAACCCGGCGACACGCTTGCGCTGCACCTGGCGTCGCTGACGCCGGCCAGGACGTTCGGCGCGTCGGCCACGATCCCGTTCTTCGGCGGGCTTACCTCGACCGACCGGACGGCGACACTGCAGGATCCGCTGCCCGAGCGGACCTGGATCTACGAGGTGGACAGCACCAAGTGGACGGTGGCGTTCGCGGCCTCGTCGGGTGACTTCCGGCTGGACCTGCCGATGAACCCGATGCTCGGCACGGTGGGCGTCGCGCCGGCCGGGCTTGAGGTGCGTTCCTCGCTGGTACCAGACTCCTTCGGCGGGAACATGGACACCCCGGAGATGCGGGCCGGGACCACCTGCTACCTCAGGGTCAACGTCGAGGGCGCGCTCTTCTCCGTGGGCGACGGCCACTACCGGCAAGGCGAGGGGGAAGCGTGCGGCACCGCGGTCGAGGGAGCGATGAACGTCACGCTGATCGTGGACCTGATCAAGGGCAGCGGCCCGGCCTGGCCGCGCCTGGAGTCCGATTCACACCTGATGGTCGTCGGGTCGTCGCGCCCCCTGGAGGACGCGTGGCGGATCAGCCAGGTGGAGATGACCGCCTGGATACAGGACTTGTACAGGCTCGACAAGCTGGACGCTTACCAGCTCCTGTCGCAAGTCGGCGAGGCCCCGCTGGCGAACGTGGTGGACGTCAACTACAGCGCCCTGGCCAAGGTGCCCAAGGCGCTCGTGCCCGGCGGTGACGTGTACGGCGGGATGCACCGGCACCTGCGCGAGATCGCCGCCGGACTCTGAGGGACTGAGGAGACACTTAATGGACCTTGGCCTGAACGGGCTCCGCGCCCTGGTGACGGGCGGAACCCGGGGAATCGGCCGGGCGGTGGTCGAGGCACTGGCCGCGGAGGGAGCCTCGGTGGCGTTCTGCGCGCGGACGCCAGGCGATGCCACGGCGGCACCGGTCCAGGTGGAACCCGGCGGCATGGTGCTCGGCTACGTGGCGGACGTCGGGGACCAGGCGGCGCTGCGGGAATGGGTCACGACCGCGGCCGAGGCACTCGGCGGCGTGGACATCGTGGTGGCCAACGTCAGCGCGCTGGCCATCCCCGACTCCGCGGAGAACTGGCAGCGGGCGTTCGAGGTCGACATGATGGGCACCGTCGGCCTGGTGCAGGCCGCGATGCCGTACCTGGAACGGTCGCCGTCGGCGTCGATCGTGACGATCGCCAGCGTCTCCGGCCGGGAGATCGACTTCGCCGCCGGGCCTTACGGCACGTTCAAGGCCGCGATCATCCACTACACGCAGGGCCTGGCCTTCCAGCTGGCACCCAAGGGCATCCGCGCCAACTCGCTGTCGCCGGGCAACACCTACTTCCCCGGCGGGGTCTGGGAGAACATCGAGCAGGACAACCCGTCGCTGTTCGCCACCGCGCTCGGACTCAACCCGACCGGGCGGATGGCCAGCCCGCAGGAGATAGCCCGCGGCGTGGCCTTTCTCGCCAGCCCCGCCGCCAGCTTCATCACCGGCGCCAACCTCCTCGTGGACGGCGCGCTCACCCGCGGCGTCCAGTTCTGAATCCATCAGCGTCCGAACGGGTGCAGGCGATGCCCGCCACCACGCTTGCCGAGCGTGGCGGCTCAGGCAAGCAGTACCGTCAGCGCCTCTGGAAGCACTTCGACGACGGCGGGCGGCTGCGCCAGTCCGGGCAGGCGGCCGACCGCCTCGCCGTCACCGCCCATCGAGACCTGCGGTGACGCCGTCACCTCCACCCGCCGGCCGCGCCGCACGTGCACGCCGGGCAGGTCCACGTGAGCGCCCTGGTAGACCTTCGGCAGGGACCGCATCAGCGTGCGCCGTGACTCCGCTTCGATGATCACCACGTCGAGCAGCCCGTCGTCGACGACGGCGCCGGGGGCGATCTTCATGCCGTTGCCGTAGAACGCCGAGTTCGCGACGACGACGGATGACCCGACGTACTCCACGGCGTCACCGTCGACCGCCACCCGGAAGCGGGCCGGCCGGTACGTCGCGATCGCGTGCAGCGCGGCGTACGGGTACTGCAGCCTGACCGGCAGCCACCGGACCGCGTTAACGATCTCCCCGGCCCGTGCGTCAAGCCCGCTGTAGGCCGAGCCCGCGATCACGCGGGGCTCGCAGCCGGGGATCGTTACCTGGAGCAGGTCCACCGTCTTCGGCGAGCCGGACAGGAGCACCTGCGCCGCGGCCGCGGGTGCCGAGGGCAGCCCGAGCATCCGGGCGAAATCGTTGCCCCGCCCCGCCGGGACGATGCCGAGCGTGCCGCCCCGTGCGGCCACCCGTCCGGCGACCGAGGAGAGCGTGCCGTCGCCGCCCACCAGCACGATGACATCGCCGCGGGCGACGGCGCGGTCGACCAGGTCGTGCGTCCCGCGCACGCCTGGCGTCAGGGTCACCGTCACGTCATGCCCCGCATCGCGCAGGGCCCGCGCGACCGGCTCCGCCGCCACGGCACCCGAGCCGCCGCCACAGACCGGGTTGACCAGCAGCGTGTAAGCCGTCACGGGATCAGCACTCCGGGGTTGAGTATTCCAGTGGGGTCGAGTGCGGACTTAAGGGCGCGGAGCATCGCGACGCCGACCGGCCCGACCTCGCGGGCCAGCCATGGCTTGTGGTCGGCGCCGACGCCGTGATGGTGGGTGATCGTGGCCCCGCAGTCGAGGATCGCGTCGCTGGCCATGGCCTTCGCGGCCTGCCACTGGCCAACGGGGTCTTCGGACTGCCGGGTGGCGACGGTGAAGTAGAGGGCGCAACCGGTCTCGTAGACGTGCGAGATATGGCACAGCACGAGGGTCCGCGCCCCAAGGGCGTCCGCGAGCGCCCCCTTCACCGCCTGGTAGACGCGGTCGCGGTTCGACCAGAACGTCGCTGTCTCGAGCGTCTCCACCAGCACGCCGGCGTCCAGCATCGCATCGCGCAGGTACGGCGCGGCGAACCGGCCGGCGGCCCACTGCTGCCCGCGCTGCTCGCCGAGCGGCCGGCCGCCGAGTTCGCCGAGCGTATCGGCGATCACCCGGCTGCGGCCCAGGGCGGCGGCGCCCTCATAGCCGACGATCATGAGGCATCCGCTGACCGGCTGCTCGGCGCCGATGCTGGTCTGGCTAGCCAGGTTCACGAAGGTCTCGGCCTCGTCGGACAGCCGCAGGACGGTGGGCCGCAGCTCGCGCTGCACGAGGTCGCGCATGGCGTCGGCGCCGGCGGTGAACGACGGGAACGCCCATGCCTCGTACGCCTTCACCTCCGCCGCGGGCCGCACGCGGACGGTCACTTCGGTGATGACGCCGAGGGTGCCCTCGCTGCCGAGCATCGCCTCGCGCAGATCGGGGCCGGCCGCATTCGCCGGGGCGGAGCCTAGCCGCAGTTCGCCGATCGGCGTCGCGGCGCGGAGCCCGACGACGATCTCGTCGAAGCGCCCGTTGCCGCACGACGACTGGCCCGAGGAACGGGTCGCGGCGAAGCCGCCGATCGAGGCGAATTCAAACGACTGCGGGAAGTGGCCGAGGGTCAGCCCGTGCGCGGCGAGCAGCGCCTCGGCGGCCGGCCCCCGCACGCCGGGCTGAAGCGTGGCGATCATGGAGACCTCATCGACGGCGAGCAGCTGATCCATCCGCAGCAGGTCGAGGCTGATCACGCCGGCGTAACCCGCCCGGCAGGCCACGAGCCCGCCGACGACCGAGGTGCCGCCGCCGAACGGGACCACCGCGACATGGTGGGCCACCGCCCAGGCGAGGACCGCTGCCACCTCGTCATGGGTGCGCGGGCGCACCACCGCATCCGGGGCGTCGGTGAGGTCACCGGCCCGGGCGCGAAGGAGGTCCGGGGTCGACTTGCCGCGCGTCCGGCGGCGGCGCGCCTGGTCGTCCGTGACGACCGCGTCGCCGGCGAGCACGCACCGCAAGGAGTCGAGGAGGCCGGCCGGCAGGCCCGTTTCGGGCAGCGAGACCGTCCCCGCCGCCGGGGTGTCGGCCGTCCCGATGGCCAAGTCGACAAGGCCGCGGGTCGCGTCCGGCAGCGGCGCCGCCAGAGCCGGGTCGCCCCATCGCTGGGGGTGCATCTCCATGAGCCTAGAGTTGCATACGACGTTATCCTGCAACAGCAAGCGGGCCCCGACGCTGAACCCGTGCGGCTTGTGGAGAGGTGCCTTACGTCATGCCCGGTCCCTCGGACGCGCGCATCACGGCCGGCCTGGCTGACCTGCCGGCGCGGGTCGACGTCCTGGTGATCGGGCTCGGTGTCACGGGAGCCGGCGTCGCCGTGGACGCGGCGGCCCGGGGACTTTCCGTACTCGCCGTGGAAGCCCGCGATGTCGCCTTCGGCACCTCGCGCTGGTCAAGCAAGCTGGTGCACGGCGGGCTGCGCTATCTCGCTTCCGGCCAGGTGGGGATCGCCTACGAGAGCGCGGTGGAACGGGGAATCCTGCTGCAGCGCACCGCGCCGCACCTGGTCCGGCCGATGCCGATGCTCGTGCCGCTGACCAGCAATGTCTCCACGCCGCAGGCGATGCTCACCGCGGCCGGGATCCAGGCCGGCGACCTGCTCCGGATGGCGGCGCGGACCAGCGCGCACGTGCTTCCGCGTCCCCGGCGCGTCCCTGCGCAGCACGCGTTGCGGTGGGTTCCGGCGCTGCGCCGCGTGGGGCTGCGCGGCGCGCTGCTGTACTGGGATGGCCAGCTGGAGGACGACGCGCGCCTGGTCACCTGCCTGGCTCGCACCGCAGCGGCGCACGGCGCGGTCGTGCGGACGCGGGCGCGGGTCACCGTCACGACTGGCACGGGCGCCACGCTGCGCGACGAGCTCACCGGGAGCACCCGTGAGGTCGCGGCCAGGGCCGTCATCAATGCGGCCGGCGTGTGGGCCGGCCAGCTCGCCAGCGACATCCGGCTGCGCCCGAGCAGAGGCACCCACCTCGTCCTGCGCGGTGAGACGCTTCCGGGCCTCGGGGCCGCGTTCACGGTGCCGGTGCCTGGCTCGGCCAGCCGCTGGATCTTCGCCCTCCCGCAGTCCGACGGGACGATCTTCATCGGCCTCACCGACGAGGCGGTCGAGGGCGACGTGCCTGACGTGCCCGAGCCCACCGAGGCCGACATCGACTTCCTGCTGAACGTCGTGAGCGCGTCCCTGGAACATCCGCTGCGCCGCGGCGATGTCGTCGGCGCGTTCGCCGGCCTGCGTCCGCTTCTCGCCGCGGAGGGGCACACGGCCGACCTTTCCCGCAAGCATGCCGTGCTCACCTCGGCGAACGGTGTTGTCACCGTCGTCGGCGGGAAGCTCACCACCTACCGTCGCATGGCGCAAGACGCGGTTGACGCCACGGGCGTTGCCGCCGGCCCGAGTCCCACCGCGGACCTGCCGCTGCTGGGTGCCGCGCCGGCCGAGGAACTCGCCCGCGTCGACGCCCCCGCCCGGCTGGTCAGGCGGTTCGGCACCGAAGCGCCGTTCGTGCTGGCCACCGCCCGCGCGGTCAGCGGGTTGCCGGATCAGGAACTGCTGTCACCGGGGCCGCGCGGCGTGACCCTCGCCGAGCTCATCTTCGGGGTGACTCATGAAGGGGCGCTCAGTGCCGACGACCTGCTCGACCGGCGGACCCGCCTCGGACTGGTGCCCGCCGACCGCGTTGACGCGCTCGCGCTGGCGAACCGGGCACTGGAGATCGCCGGCGCCTGACCCACGGCCGGCGCGGGGCCCGCGGGTCAGAAGCCGATGGCCGCGCGCAAGAGCAGCACGGTGCCGCGCCCCGGCTGGTATTCGGCGTTGAGTATGAGCAGCCGGTTGACGGCGCTCGGCACTCCGTAAGCCTCGAGGGCGCGGGCGTTCTCCAGCGGGAGGGCGTGCTCGTCGACGCGGCGCAGCGCGGCGCTCAGGTCGGGGACCACCTTCTGCGCCCCGACGACCCAGATCGCGCGGGCGGCGCCGCCGGCGTAGCCGGGCAGCTGGCTGCCGCTGGCCGAGGCGGTCACCAGGGAGCCGGTCTCGGTGACCGCGGCGACGCTGCCGACGATGACGTCCGGGCTGGCGAGCAGCCGCCGGAACTCATCGGGCTGGGCGTCGCGGTCGATAGCGAGGGCGCGCGGCTTGACGGCCTGGTACCGGCCGCTGGCGTTGACGTCCGCTTCGATGCCGGACAGCCGCAGGGTCTCGCTCGCCACGGTGAGCACGCTGGCGCCCGCGGGGATCAGCTCCGCGACACGGGCCCGCGCCGCGGCGGCGTCGTCGAGGATCTCGGCGGTGAAGCCGTGCGCCGTCAGCGCGGCGGCCGCCCGCTCCAGGCGCTGCGCGGGCGCCGGATCGGTGAACGGCGTCTCGACGGCCTGCGGAGTCGGGATGGTGGTCATGGTGCCTCCCTGGCTGGGTGGTGGCGCGGCGGCCGCGGCGGCCGGGCCTCTCGTCCCGCGGCCCGCCCGCTCACAGGGGACGATGTGCTTACAGCACTACGACAAGACGACCGCCGCGAACGTCAGGCGGCCCGGCTCCGCACATTCCGGCCCTCACATTCCGGTGCGCCGTCTTGTCATACGGGTGCGGACAGTCGCGACGATGAGGAGCCGCCGGCATCATGAGCACTCCATCCCAGGCCGGACACGGCGGCACCGCGCCGGACCTGGACGCGGTGATGAGCGAGCGGCGGCAGCTGGTCAACCTCACCTACCGGTTGCTCGGCTCGCTGGCCGAGGCGGAGGACGCCGTGCAGGAGACCTACGCCCGCTGGTACGCCATGCCCGCGCCGCAGCGGGCGGAGATCGAGTCGCCCGGCGCCTGGCTGACCACGGTCGCCAGCCGCATCTGCCTCAACGTGCTCGGCTCGGCCCGCGCCCGGCGGGAGACGTACGTGGGCGAGTGGATCCCCGAGCCGCTGCCCGCCGGGCCGGAGTGGCCTGGCAGCCGGGCGGGCGGCCTGGCAGGCGACATGGCCGGCGACCCCGCCGACCGGGTCACGCTTGATGAGTCGGTGAGCATGGCCTTCCTTGTCCTGCTCGAGTCGATGACCCCGGCCGAGCGCGTCGCGTTCATCCTGCACGACGTGTTCCGCTACCCGTTCGCCGAGGTGGCCGAGATCGTCGGGCGCACCCCGGCGGCGTGCCGGCAGCTGGCCTCCTCCGCTCGCCGCCGCGTCCGCGCGGCGCAGCCGCCCGCGAGCACGGCGAAGTCCAGGCAGGCCGCCGTCGTCCGCGCCTTCAAGGTGGCCTGGGAGGCCCGGGACATCAACGCCCTCGTTCGGCTGCTCGACCCCGATGCCACGGCGGTTGCCGACAGCGGCGGCCGCGCCCTCGCCTTCCTTGATCCCATCGAGGGCGGCGAGCAGATCGCGCGCGCCTGGATGGAGCTCGCCGGGCGGGCGCCGGCCGGCATGGGGTTCCTTGAGCGCACGGTCAACGGGCAGCCGGGCCTGGTGACCGAGCAGGACGGCCGTATCGTGACGGTCTTCGCGTTCGAGGTCGCCGGCGACCTGATCAGGCACATCTGGGTGGTGCGCAACCCGGACAAGCTCCGCCCCTGGACGGCCGGCTAACGTGACCGCAGGCAACCGGCGGGCGGGGAAGAGTGAACATGGACGAGTCGCGGCAGGTCTACGTCATCGGCGGCGGCCCGGCCGGGCTGGCCGCCGCGGCTGAGCTGCGCCGCCGCGGGATGCACCCGGTGATCCTGGAACGCGGCGAGCAGGTGGGGACCAGCTGGCGCGCGGGCTACGACCGGCTGCACTTGCACACCGTGCGCGGCCTGTCCGGCTTGCCGGGCTACGCGATCCCCCGGGACGCGGGCCGCTGGCCGTCCAGGGACGCCGTGCTCGATTACCTGGAACGCTACCGGGCCGAGCATAAGCTGGAGGTCCGCGGGCGCACCGAGGCGGAGCGGATAGCGGCCGCGGAACCGGGCGACGGTGACGGCATCCGGTGGGTGATTCACACCACGGCGGGCGAGCGCCTCCCGGCCCGGTCGGTCGTGGTCGCGACCGGCAATGCCAACCTGCCCTACGTGCCGGACCTGCCGGGACTTGACTCGTATGCCGGCCAGCTGCGGCACGCGCGGGAGTACCGCAACCCGGCCCCGTTCGCCGGGCTCGACGTGCTCGTGATCGGCGTGGGCAACAGCGGTTCCGAGATCGCTACCGACCTGGCCGAGGGCGGCGCCGGCCGGGTGTGGATCGCGGTGCGGACCCCGCCGCAGATCGTCAGGCGCGACACGGGCGGTTGGCCCGCGCACGCCACCGGCATCCTGGTCAGCCGGCTGCCCGCGGCGCTGGTGGACCCGGTCGCCCGGCTGCAGCAGCGGCTCACGGTCCCCGACCTGACCGCCTACGGCATTCCCCGGCCGGATGACGGCCTGCTCACGCGCGTCCGGCGCACCGGGGAGGTGCCCCTGCAGGACGTGGGGTTCATCGGCGCGGTGCGCCGCCGCGCGGTGACGCCGGTCGCGGCGGTGACCGGGTTCGCGGGCGACCAGGTCTTGCTGGCGGACGGATCGGCCATCGCCGCCCAGGCGGTGATCGCGGCGACCGGCTACCGCCGCGGGCTGGAGAAGATGGTCGGCCACCTGGGGGTGCTCGACGCGAGCGGCCTGCCCAAGGTCCACGACGGCCCGCCCGCCGCCCCCGGCCTGTTCTTCCTCGGGTACACCATCTCCCTGCGGGGCATGCTGCGCGACATCGCCGCCGCCGCGCGACGGGTCGCGCCCGCGGTGGCCCGCGATTACCCGTGATCGCCGCCGGGCGAACGGGTTACTGACGGGGCGGGTGTCAAGGCCGTACCGTCCGCTGCGGCGGTCTCGCGCGTAACTCCCCGCCCGGCCGGCTCCCGCGATACCCGCAGGCCGGTCACGGCCAGCACCGCCATGACGGCGGCGGCCGCCGCGGCCACCGCGAAGCCGCCGTGCGCGCCGCCGGCGTCCACCGCCCAGCCGGCCACCGCCGCGGCGCCGGCCGAGCCGACCGCGCTGGCCGAGCCCAGCCAGACGAACGCCTGGGTGAGCACGGCCCGGTGCACCGCCGATTCGGCAATGACCGTGCAGGTGACCAGGATCAAGGGGACCGCCAGCCCGGTCAGCGCGACATCGAAGCCCAGCTCGAGCGGCGAGCCGGCCACGAGCAACGGCAGGCAGCCGAACGCGAGGCCCGCCGTGACCAGCGCTAGTTGCACCCGCGGCGGCGTGCGCCACCGGCGCACCCCGTACACCCAGCCAGCGAGCAGGCTGGCGCAACTGGACACCGTGAACAGCAAAGCGGCCGTGCCCGCCGCGCCGTGCTCGACCGCGAACGCGGTCACCGCGATCGGCATGGCGCCGAAGAACCCGCCGATGGCCAGGTTCACGCCGATCAGGACCGCGAATCCGGGTCGCAGCAGCGAGCGGCCCGCGCGATGAGGCTCAGCCGCCCCGCAGGCCGGCGGCGCGGTGCGGCGCTGCGCGGCAAAGCACAACCCGCCGGCTACCACCAAGGTAGCGGCGAGCACCGTGCCGGCCGCCGGGTACCCGCTGGTGCCGAGGATGCTGACCAGGACCGGGCCGGCCAGGTAGGCCGCCTCGTTGGCCAGCGCTTCGAGCGCGAACGCGGTGGGCAGCGCCGTGGCTCGCTCGTCAGGCAGCAGCGCTGCCCAGCGGGCCGCGGACAGCGCGCCGAGCTGGGGAATGGTCGCGCCGACCAGGACAGCGCCCGCCGTCATCAGCCAGTCAGGCCCGCCGGCGGCGACGAGGGCGAGCAGCGTGGCCACCGCCCCGGCGTGGGCCAGCAGCACGGGCGGCAGCACCCGGGTCTGGCCGAAGCGGTCGGTCAGCCGGGCCAGCTGCGGCCCGGCCGCCGCTTGGGCGACCGCGAACCCGCCGGTCACCAGCCCGGCCGCGGCGTAGGAGCCGGTGCTGGCGTGCACCAGCCAGACGATGCCCAGGCTCGTCATCGCGATGCCGACGCGGCCGACGGCCGCGGTGAGGAAGAAGGCAGCGGCACCCGGGCCGCGCAGCAAGGTGCGGTAAGACGCCGACGACATGATGTGTCCCGTTCGCTGCCCGGCGGGGCGGACCACCTGGGGTCGTCGGCGTCCAGAATTACCGACCCGTGGTTATCACCTGGAACCGTCCACTAGCGGCGCGGGGCGGGGACACGCACCCCACGCCGGCTCCATCACCGGGCAGAAGCTTTAAAGCCGTCTCGGCTGATTGTGGTTGCTGAGACATGACGAGCGTATGCACCAAGGACGTGCCGTGTCCAGTCAGCGCCGCCAAGGCCGAAGGGGCCGCCAGGAAACAGCGAGATTCCCCAACCAATCTCTGGGCTCCGCCGTCTCTCACTGTGTCGGACATTGACACACGCACGGGGGAATGGGGAATCATGAACCGGGGACGCATCACCTATTTCGCGGCAATCGTCACTCCAGTCGCGGTCGGCCTGGCTATCGTCTTGGCCGCGCAGAGCGGCGGCGCCGCCGCCAGCACCCGCGACACGGCCAGCGCCTCCGCCGCGCACGCGGCCACCAGGGCGCTGACCACGAGCGCGACCGCGCCCAAGTTCGTCCTGCTCGGCTGCGACAACGACACTGAAGTCGCTCCGTCGGCGATCAGCAACTGCGGGGACGGGGCCGCCGGGCTCACCCGCCTGCACTGGACGAGCTGGACCTCCCACCTGGCCAGCGGTTACGGCACGTACTACCTGAACGACTGCACGCCCACCTGCGTGGGCGGGCACTTCCACACCTACCACGCGCTCGTGGCCCTGTGGGGCAGCGCCGCGGTCAAGGGTCACCCGTCGGAGCGCAAGTACACCGAGATGACCCTCATCTTCACCGGGACGCGGCCGCCCTTCTACCAGGTGGTCAACGGCAAGAGCGTCATTACCCACCCGGTCACCCTGACCTTGCCGACCTTCCCGTGAGCCGCTACCAGGTGATGGTGGCGACGTCGGCCTCCTGGTCGAACCCTGGCGGGAACCGCAACGGCGTGAACTTGCCGTCGTTCATCACGCCGATGCGCAGGCCGTTCGGCGCGTCCTCGAGAGTGCCCTTGGCGTAGATAGTCCACGCTCCGACGATCGCGTCGCCGGACGGGCTGATCCAGAGGACCTGGAGCGTGCTCACGCCCTTCTTCGCCATCTGCGTGACCTGGTAGTCGATCCTCGCCTGCCCGGCCACCGCGGTCCCCGTCGTGAGCGGATAGGTAAGGAAGCTCAGGTTCGGGTCCGTGTCCGGCCCGGTGACCGCGGTGCAACCGAATGCCGTGCCGTCCGCGCTTATCAGGTGATACGGCGCCCCTAGGGCATTGGGCGGTTTGGCACATGCCTGCAAGAGCGCCTGGGGGGACGCCCCGGTCCCTACGTTCCAGACGACCTTGCCGTCCGCCAGCAGGTCACCGCTTGACGGCCCGGCCACGTTCAGTTCGCGCACGGTGTCGGTGTAAGCCCATTTCGGGGCCGCGCTTATGGTCTCAACGGCGAGCACCCGGTCTCCGGCGATCCACGTCAACGAGGGCTGCGCGGACAGGCCCCGCGGGTTGTCCTTGGCGGACTCCGAGAGAGACGGGTCGTTCGTGCTCCACGCGTGCAGCAGCCGGCCGGTGGCGGCCGAGAAGACCTGCACCGCCAGGCCGCCTGCGGCGGTCACCGTGGTCACGGCGAGTTCCTGGCCCGACCTCGATAGAGCGGCGGAAACGGCCATCAGGGCCTGGCCGCCGGGCACGGTTTGCGGCTTGACCGGCAGCAGGGTAAGGCGCGCCGGGGTCGCGCTGCCCGGGGCGAGCCGTATCCCGTACCAGCTGGCCGTCCCGGTCGCCTTCTCGAGGGCATTCGTGCCCTGGAGTGAGGCGGTGGGGTACGTCACGACCGCGACGGCGAACGTCCGGTCGTCGCCGGCCGCGGTGATGCCCATGAAGAAGCTCGTGAAGCCCTTGCGCACGGGAAGCGTGAGGTTCGCCAGGATCTTGCCGGTGACCGAGTCGCCCGCCACGATGTGATTCGCCTTACCCCCGGCCACGTAGTAGCGCGGAACGCCGCCCGGGCCTGGGATGGCCGGGCTGGCTGAAGCAGTCGGCCGCAAGGGAACCGCGCCGTCGTTCTGTGCGCCCTTGACGAGGACCGTCGAGATGGCGAGCGCGATGACCGCCGCGGCGGCGGCGAGCGGTGCCGCCCAGTGGATCCAGCGGCGCGGCGCGGGCCAGCGGCGGTCATCGGCTGGCCCGGGCGGCAGGCGCAGGGGCGGCGCGGACCGGATCTCCCGGCCGGCCAGGTTGGCGTCCGCGGCCGCCGACATGGCCGCGTGGACGCGGTCTTCGACTGAGGTCATGATTCCTCCTTCAGTACGCGGCCGAGCGTGGCGATGGCGCGAGACAGGGTGGATTTCACGGTGCCGGCGCTGATCCCGAGGACGCGGGCGGTCTCCTCGGTGCTCAGGCCGAGGTAGTACCGCAGCGTCAGCGCTTCCCGCTGCCGCCCGGCGAGCTTGCGCACGGCGGCGAGGACCTCCTGGTGCTCCTGCGACAGCAGGACGGCCGCCTCGGGCGAGTCAAGCGACAGCCAGCCGTCGCGGGCCGCCGCCGCGCGGTCCCTGCGCTCGCGCCGGGCCTGGGCGCGGCGCGCGGCGCGGCAGCCGTTGAGCACGCTGGACCGGACATAGGGCAGCGCGGCCGCCGGGTCACTGAGCCGGTCCCAGTTCCGGTAAAGGCCAACGAACGCGTCCTGCACAACATCCTCGGCGGCGCCGCGGTCCCCGAGGATGACGAACCCCATCCTGACCAGGCTGACGCCGTGCGCGGCGTACAACGCGGTCACGCCCTCGTCGGCCTGGGGCCGCGCCCCTGACCGCGGCCCCAGGCGTGGCGACGTGTCGGTGTCCAAGAAGTCCACGATTGAAAGATGCCGCCCAGCGCTGTTGGTTGTCGTCGGGCCGAGAATATTCGCGAGGCTCCCTGGCGTGAGCTACGAGAACCAGGGCAGGCCGGCGGCAGCCAGGATGGCGGGTACCAGCCTGTCGTTGACCTCCGTGAGCAGTGGCAGCGACGACGCCCCTGGAGCCGAGAACCGCACCTGGCGGCAGCCGCGCAGGTCGGCGTCCGCGGTCGCGAGCGGCGGGCCGCCCGGCGCCGCGCTGAAGGTCAGCTTGATGCGGTCCGGTGTCGGCGGGGGCGGGGCACAGAGCTGGCCGGCCCGGTACAGGCCGTTGATGAGCGACGCGATCCGTGCCACCGCGGCGGGGTTGGTGATCGTGGCGGGCGATCCCGGCGGTAGCGCGGTGCCTGGCGTGGGCTCGGCGGTGATCGTCACGACCCTGGCGCTGGCCGGGACGCGCTCCGCGGGCGGCCGCGGGGTGATCCAGGTGACCAGGGCATCGACGCGCGTGTACGTCTGGCCGACGCCATTGCGGATCTCCTCCACGATCAGCTGCGTCGCGCCGATGACCGCGGGTTCATGGAAGTTCTCGAAGTCGTCGCTCCACTCCTGGTACACGTCGGCGGGCAACTGCCCCGCTGGCTGTGCGTCGCCGGGCTCGCCGACCGGGCCGTAGCTGCCCCGGCCGCCTCCGTACCAGGGCCGCGGCTCGTGCGCCAGGAGCCACTTCAGTACGGCTTGGGGCTGCCCGGGCACCTTCCACCAGGAGCTGACGAACACCTCACCGTCGGCGGGGATCACACCGCCGGGCACGCCCACATCGCGCCACGTCCCCGCAGGCGGGCGGCTCAGCTTGCGCGACCCGGGCGGCGGGGTGAACGCCTGCTGGACGGCGGCGGCGATAGTAGCCGCGAGCTCGCGGTCCGTCTTGTCCGGCGCGAACGGCCCTGGGCCCGTCGGCACCGGGATCGGGGGCGGTGTCCTCGCCGCCGCCTTCGTTGCCGTCATCGCGGTGGCCGTGGGGTGCGCGGGATGCTGCGCGGCGGCATGGGTGCCGCCGCCCTGACACGCAAGCACAAGGGTGCCGAGGAGCAGTACGCCAAGGACCCGGGCGCCAGTCATGTTCGTCATCGCCCGCCAGTGAAGCTTCCTCGTCATGCCGATTGGACGTTGCCGGCCGTCACGCGGTTGCATCCGGGCTGGGCTACCCGCGGCGAACGGCGCCGGGCCGCGGCGAGATGCCGAACCACATCTCTTGGTCCACTCGATCATATATGGAGGCTTCCACGACAATAGATTGCAACTCGACAGCACGTGCAGGATGAGCCGCGGGACGGCTGACGCCGCCTTTACCGGGCGGCAGCACGCCGGGCAAGATCGTCGTGTGGCGTTTGGCCGGCTATAGCCGGCCAAACGCCACACGGAGGACCCTCCGCTTCGCCGGCCCGGTTCGGGCGCCGCCGCCCGGAACCTCCGCAGCGACTCCCTCACCGCGCCCGCACCACGGGTACCATCGTGCCCGGTTCCGCAGGGCCCCGCCATCACCGGCCCGCCCCTCGTTCGCGCGGGGCAGCGACCCGCAGGCCAGCCGCAGCGCGTCGTGGAACCGCTGCCATCGGTAGGATCGTCCTCCGGGACGCCTTCGAACAGGCCGGCTGGTTATGCCCGGGCGGGCAGCAGGTTCATCAGTTCCCGCGCGGTCGCCTCGAGCGGCTCGATGCTGCGCTCGGCGCGGCACAAGATGAGCGCGCCCTCCATCGCGGCCAGTGCGGTCGTCGCGACCGGACCGCACCGGTCCGCGGTTAGCCCGGCCTCCCGCAGCTTGTCGGCCAGCCGGTCCGTCCACTGCGCGAAGGCGGCGCGCGCGGCGGCCATCAGGCCATCGTCGTCGGCGTCGCCGACGTCGACCGCGATGCCGGCGACTGGGCAGCCGGAGGAGCCGCCCGAGGCCTGCACGGACTGGCGCCACAGGTCGACGAACCAGGCGAGGACGCCGGCGGCGGTGTCGGCCGGGCAGGCGTCCAGGTGCGCGAGCACCTGCGCGGAGGTCCACGCGATCGCGTCCTCGGCGAGCTGCCTCTTGCCGCCGGGGAAATGATGGTAGATCGAACCGCGCGGGGCGCCGCTGTCGGCGAGCACGTCGGCGAACGAGGTCGCGCACAGCCCGCGGGAGCCGAACAGGACGGCGGCGCTGCGGATCATGCTCGCGCGACTGTCGGTCGCCATGCACCTCACCTCTTGACTATGACGACCGTCATAATGCAGGCTAAGGGCCGTCGTTATGATGAACATCATAAGAGGCTGAGGAGGGCACCCATGCCGATGATCGACGTCTACGCCACGGCTGGCACGTTCGCTGATACCCGCCAGCTAGCCAAGAACCTGGCGACCGCCGTCATGACGATTGAGCAGGTTCCCGACATCCCGATGTTCCGCAAGAACACGGCCGCGTTCGTGCACGAGCTTCCGGACGGCGCCCTGTCCAACGTGGACGGCGACGGCGGCTACGTCCGGGTGCAGGTGCTGACTAACGCGGGCGCGCTTGACCGGGACAAGCAGCTCGCCGTGGTGCGCCGGCTCACCGACATCGTCGCGGAGGCCGCCGGCGACCCCAGCCTCGGCGACCGTACCTGGGTGCTGCTCACCGAGGCACCCGACGGCGGGTGGGGCATCTGGGGCCGCGCGAACACCAACGCGGACCTGGTCACGGCCGCCCGCGCCCAGCTGGCCGAGCTGGCGGGACGGCCCGCTGGCGCGTAACGCTACCTGATCGACTTGATGCGGTACACCATGGTGGCGCCGATGAACGTGAAGATGCCGGCGAACGCGAACAGGACGCGGTAACCGCCGAGCTGGTCGATGATCAGCGCCGCCGCGACCGGGGCCAGGGCCTGGGGCACGTTGTTGCCGATGTTCATGATGCCCAGGTCCTTGGCGCGGGACTCCGCGTCGGGCAGCACCTGGGTCACCAGCGCCTGGTCGACCGACAGGAAGGCGCCGTACCCCGCGCCGAGGAAAGCGCCCGCGATCATCGTGGTGCTGAAACTCGGCCAGATCACCAGGAGAATCGCCGCGACGCCCTGCAGGACGGACGCCAGCGCGACGAACACCCGGCGCCGCCCGGAGCGGTCGGACAGCGCGCCGCCGCCGTAGGTGGTCAGCAGCGTGAAGACCAGGTAGATCGCCGTGACCTCAAGCAGCGCGGTGTCCGGGTCCTTCAGGTGCAAGAAGTTCGTGAAGAAGTACAGCAGGTACGTGGTGCCGAGGGCGTTCCCGATGTTGACCGCCACCCGGCCGCCGAACGCCCAGGCGAAGTCCGGGTGGGCCCGCGGTGACACCCACATCCCCTCCGTCAGGACACGGGCGCTAAACGGCAGCATGCCCGCCCCGGGCGGCGAGTCACGGTACCGCAGCACGAACGGCAGCGACAGGATCACCACGGCGACCGCCAGCACCAGGTAGCCGCTCGCGGTGCCCGTGATCACCTCCGCGAGCAGCGCCAGGCCGACCAGCAGGCCAAGCGCCTGCGGCCCGAAGATCGCGCCGGAGATGATCCCCCGCTGGCCCACCGGCACCTGGTCGGCGACCGCGGCGAACAGCCCCGCCGAGGCGATGGAGAAGCCAAGCGAGGCGAACATCCAGCAGATCGTCACCCCCGCCCAGGAGCGCTGCGGTCCGAGCGCGACCAGCGAAAGCGCAAGCACGACCACCCCGGCCGCCATCCACACCCGCCGCCTGCCCCACCGCGACCGGGTGCGGTCGCAGAGCGCGCCGGCCACCGGCAGCGCGATCAGGGCCACGACGCCGGCCGCGCCGTTGGCGATGCCGAAATCCCGCACCTTGTGCGCCGAGTCCAGCGCCGCGAACTGGTTCGGCAGCACCAGCTGGACGGGCACCAGCCACGCCATCCAGAACCCGAACCAGAGGATCGTGAACCGGCTGGTCCAGCCGGTGGAAACCCGGACTGTCGGCTCGGAGGTCGTCCCGGCGAAAACCATGCTGAGAAATGTACAGGCCTGTCGCAACTAGCACGAGCCGACCCGGGGCTATTGGGTGTGATGCACCTCGGCGCGCTTGTACACCGGCGTGGGTATGCCCTCCATCCGGGCTTTGAGCTGCAGGGCCAGGTAGAGGGAGTAGTAGCGCGACAGGGCGAGGTTACCGCCGTGGAACCACAGGCCCTCCTGCGCCGTCGGCTTCCACATGTTGCGCAGCTCCCCCTCCCACGGGCCCGGGTCCTTCGTCGTGCCCGAGCCGAGCCCCCAGACCTTCCCGACCCGGTCGGCCATGTCCTGGCCGATAATGCCCGCGGCCAGCTGGTTCATCGAGCCGTAGCCCGTCGCGTAGATGACCAGGTCGGCCGGGAGCCGGGTGCCGTCGCCGAGGACGACCTCGTCCTCGGTCAGCTCGGCCACCTGCCCCTTGGCCAGCTTGATGTCGCCGCTCGCGACAAGCTCCGAGGCGCCGACGTCGATGTAGTAGCCGGAACCGCGCCGCAGGTACTTGAGGAACAGCCCGGACTCGTCGTCGCCGAAGTCGAGGTCGAAGCCGGCCTGCTCCAGCCGGCCGTAGTACTCGGCGTCACGTTCCCTGATGGCGTTATAGACCGGGGTCTGGACCGCGGGCAGGAAGCGGAACGGCAGCGAGGCGAAGATCGTGTCCGCCTTGAACGTGGTCATGCCCGCGGCGACGGCGCGCTCGGAGTAGAGGTCACCAAGGCCGAGATCCATCAGCGTTTCTGACCGCACGACATGGGTTGAGCTACGCTGCACCATCGTGACGTCGGCGCCGGCCTCCCACAGCGCGGCGCAGATGTCGTGCGCGGAGTTGTTCGACCCGATCACCACGGCCCGCTTGCCCTTGTACTTGTCGGGGCCGGGGTGAGCCGAGGAGTGGTGCTGGTCGCCGCGGAACTTCTCGCGGCCGGGGATATCGGGGACGACGGGCAGGCCGGACGCGCCAAGCGCAAGCACCAGCTGCCTGGGCCGTAGCGTGACCTCCTGGCCGGCCCGGTTGACCACGACGGCCCATCCGTCGCCTTCCCGGACGGCGGACGTGCAGGTCGTCGAGCCCCAGTAGTTCAGCTCCATGACCTTCGCGTACATCTCGAGCCAGTCGCCGATCTTGTCCTTGGGCGAGAACACCGGCCAGCTCGCGGGGAACGGGAGGTACGGCAGGTGGTCGTACCAGACCGGGTCGTGCAGGGCGAGGGACTTGTAGCGCTTGCGCCACGAGTCACCAGGCCGCTCGTTCCGCTCGATAATGATCGTCGGAACTCCGAGCTGGCGCAGCCGGGCACCGAGCGCGATGCCGCCCTGGCCGCCGCCGACGATCAGCACCTCGGGCTGCACGGTGTAGCCGAGCTCGGTGGCCTCACGGCTCCGGCTCTCGGCCCACGTGACCCGGTCACGGAAGGCGCCGTGGCGTACCCCCTTGGGCCGTCGGCCGTTGACGGGCTCCTCGTGGCCCTTGAGCTCATCGAGGGTGGTGAGCAGCGTGAACGCCTTGCCGCCGACGAGCCGCAGCAGCCCGCTGCCCCGCCCGGCCGTGGTCTCGAACGCGATCCAGGCGGTCACGATGCCGTCCGCCTCGGCCGGCTCCTCAGTGACATGGAAACCAGTGGGATCGACCTGGTCGAGCGTGGCCCGCAGCAGGTCTGCGACGCCCGTGCGTCCCTCGGCGGTGGTGATGTTCCAGGTGAACGCGACGATGTCGCGCCAGTAGCTCTCATCGGCGAACAGCGCCGCCGCCGCCTCCGCGTCGCGGGCGGTGAGGGCCTGCTGGAACGCGCTCAGCCACGCATCGGCGGCGGCCGCGGCCGCGCTCGCCTTCTGGTCGACGGTCTGGGTCACTGACGGCCTCCTCGCCGTAAGACGACTGTCTTGCCAGCCTAGGCGCGCCGCCGCAGGCAATCCAGGCTGCTCGCGCGCCACCGAGGGCTCGCCTAACCTTTGAGTGGTCGCGGGACGGTCGAAACCGGGAGACATGTGAGCAGCGCACCCACCGCCGGCGCGGCGGCGCGGGCGGCCGGCCTGCTGGCCGGGTACGCCGCCGACCGGCTACTCGGCGACCCGCGGCGCTGGCATCCGGTCGCCGGCTTCGGCACCGCCGCGAACGCGCTGGAAGGGCGCCTGTACGCGGACACCCGGGCGCGCGGTGTGGTCCATGCCGTCATCCTGGCCGGCGGCGCGGCAGCCCTGGGAGTAGTAGCCGAACGGGCGGCGGGCCGCTCCCCCGTCGCCCGCGCCGCCGTCACGGCCGCCGCGACGTGGCTGGTGCTCGGCGGCCGGTCCCTGGAACGCGAGGCCGCCGCCGTGCACGCCCGTCTGGCCGACGGCGACCTGCCGGGCGCGCGCAGCCGGCTGACTCACCTGGTCGGGCGGGACACCAGCGGGCTCGGCCCCGGCGAGATCGCCCGCGCCGTGGTGGAGTCCGTCGCGGAGAACACCTCCGACGCCGTCGTCGCCCCCCTGCTGTGGGGGGCGCTCTGCGGCGTACCCGGACTGCTCGGCTACCGGGCGGTCAACACCCTCGACGCCATGGTCGGGCACCATAACACGCGCTACGAGCGGTACGGCTGGGCCTCGGCCCGGCTCGATGACCTGCTGAACCTTCCCGGCGCGCGGCTGGCCGGCCTGCTGACCATGGCCGCCAGCCCGGCCCGCGCGCCGCAGGCATGGCGGGTCTGGCGGCGCGACGCCGCCGCGCACCCAAGCCCGAACGCCGGGGTCGTCGAGGCCGCCTTCGCCGGCGCGCTCGGCGTCCGCCTCGGCGGCACCAACGTGTACTACGGCAATCGCGTGGAGCACCGGGCCGTCATGGACGGCGGCCGCCCCGCCGCGCCCCGCGACATCCCCCGGGCCGCCGCCCTGGCCCGCCGCGTCGGCCACGGCGCGGCCATTGCCACTGCGGCGCTCGCCGCCATCCGAGGCTTTATTCGTTCGAGTTAAATATCTGCTTGAAATCACCGGAAGATGTGCCGCAAACAATTGCCATCCGGAACAGGGGTAGTGGGTGCCCTACGGGCTAAGCATTTGCGCTACGCACGCAATCTATTACCATCGTCCCATGGGGAATTGATTTTCCATGAGCGACATCGATTGTCGGCGACGGGTGCTATGGTTCGGGTGCTCCCAAGGAATCGGCGCCGAGTTACTTGCGAAGGAATTCAAACGGCTCGGTCGAAAGGTGATGATCACCATGGCCCCGGCTTTGGCCTTGAAGTTGACTGAGCCGTCCACGACCTGTACCACACAAGCGTGGTACACTTCGGACATGGATGCCATGCAGGCAGTCGACCGGATCAACGAACTGCTCGAGAGTGACATGGGGCAGACATCCAACACATCGATGCGCATTCCTACGGCGCTGCGGGACGCCGCGGCGATCGCCGTCCGCGAGCTCGGCGCGGCATCATCCACCACGGCGCTGACGGCTGCCGCGCTCAGGGCGAGACTCGAGGCGGCCGTCATGCAAGCCGTTCTCGACGATCACATCAGGCAGTACCCGGAGGCGCGGCCGAGCCTCGGCGATCTCGCGGTCGCGGCGGCCGAACTCGACGGTCATCCATTGGCGGGCGAGCCGGAGCGGATACGGCAAGCGGCGCTTGAAATCGAGGCGCGGCACCCCGACGCCGAGCCCGAGGACGTCCTCCTGTGGGCCGAGGCACGAGCCATCCCCACGTCATGAGTCACCTTGTCGTGCTGGACAACGAGGCGGTCCAGGCGCTATCGGATCCCGCCCATAAGAAGCATGTCCATGTCTTCAGCCACATCCGGACGGTAGCGGGCCGCAAGGGCCGGGACCTGCCGGTAACGGTGGTGGTGCCGACCGCGGTTCGCGTTGAGGCGGGCTGGAACCGCACCATTCCCGCCTGGGCTTTCCTTAACCGGCTGCCAATCGGCGACATCACGCTCGACGGCTCGAGTGCGAACATCGCGGCGGACATCCGTCAGGATGCGCGCGTTTCCGTCGCTGACGCGCATATCGGAGCCGTGATTCACGCAACCACGGCTGCGAAGGTCACGGTCATTACGAGTGATCCCGGGGATATAAGGCGAGTGGCCGCCGACAGGGAAGTTAACGTCGTCATCATCTGATTCAGGCCTTGGCCGCCCCGGGGCAAAGCCCCCCGTTTGCCTTACGATCCAGTTCCCGGTGGAAGAGCCGGCAGCCCCGCCAGCGCGCCCGTCCGGGCGAGGCCGAGCAGCGCCTCGACGTCCAGGTGCCGCTCGACGAGGTCGCCGAGCAGGTCAAGCCGGCGCTCGCGGGCGGCGGCGAAGCTGACCCCGGAGGGCCGGCGGCCGAGCGCGGCGGCGAGGAAGGCGCCGCGCAGCTCGTCTCCCTCAAGGCAGCCGTGCCACATCGTGCCGAAGACGTTGCCCGTGCGGGCGCCGCCGGGGAACTCCCCGGCCCCGCCGCCGACGGTGACGCGGCCGTGGTGGATCTCGTAGCCGGCCGCCGGCCCGCCGAAGGCGGTGCCCGACGGGAGTCCCAGGGTCTTGACTGAAGTGAAGTCAGTGCGGACGTCGAGCAGCCCAAGGCCCTCGACTACGGCACCCGCCTCCGCCTCGACGCCGTGCGGGTCGGCGATGACCGTCCCTAGCATCTGGAAGCCGCCGCAGATCCCAAGCAGCGGTCGCCCGCGGCGCGCGTGCGCGGTGATGACACGGTCCAGGCCGCGGGCGCGCAGCCAGTCCAGGTCGCCGATCGTGGACCTGGTGCCCGGCAGCACGATGAGGTCCGCGTCGGCGAGGTCGCGCGGGCCGGAGGCGAACACCACGTCCAGGTCGGGTTCGAGCCCGAGCGCGTCGACGTCGGTGAAGTTGCTGATCCGCGGCAGGCGCACCACGGCGACCCGGAACGCCGCGGCACCGCGCGAGCGGCGGCCCTCCAGGTCAAGGGCGTCCTCGGAATCGAGCCACAGGCGGGAGTCCCAGGGCAGGACTCCATACACCCGCCGGCCGGTCAGCTTCTGCAGCGTGTCAAGGCCGGGAGACAGCAGCGCGGGGTCGCCGCGGAACTTGTTCACGATGAAGCCGGCGATCAGCGCCTGGTCGGCCGGCTCGAGCAGCGCCACGGTGCCGTACATCGCCGCGAATACGCCGCCCCGGTCGATGTCACCGACGACCACCGCCGGCAGGCCCGCGTGCCGGGCCAGGCCCATGTTCACGTAGTCACCGGACCGCAGGTTGATCTCGGCCGGGCTGCCCGCGCCCTCGGCGACGATGACGTCGAACCGCGCGGCAAGGTCGTCGAACGCCGCGTGCGCCGCGACGGCAAGGTGACGGCGCCCGGCCGTCCAGTCGGCGGACGAGACGTCACCGACGGGCTGGCCCATGAGGACCACGTGGCTGCGCCGGTCGGTGCCCGGCTTGAGCAGCACCGGGTTCATCGCGGGCTCGGGATCGGCGCGGGCGGCGAGTGCCTGCACCCACTGGGCGCGGCCGATCTCGGCCATCCGCCCGTCCGGGCCCGGGCAGACCATCGAGTTGTTCGACATGTTCTGCGCCTTGTACGGCGCCACCCGCACGCCGCGGCGCGCGAACGCCCGGCATAGCGCGGTTGTGACCACGCTCTTGCCCGCGTCCGAGGTGGTGCCCGCCACCAGCAGCCCGCTCATCGCGCCGCCATCATCTCATGCGCCGGCCGGCCAGCTGGGGCGGGCGCTCTGCGCTCGTCAGGTGCTTCTTGAGAGCCGGGCGAGGGACAGCACGAAGATCGACGAGAGCAGCCAGCCAAGTACCGTGCCGAGGTTGAGCCACCAGAGCATCAGCTGGCCGTAGCGGACGTGCGGGTCCGGGTACCACGTGACGCGCTGGTCCAGGGAGATCAGCGGGACCACGGTGTCGATGGCGTACAGCACGGGGCTGAAGCAGCGTACCTGGCCGTCGCCGCAGGGGTCCGTGGCCGGCGCCCCGCGCGACGGCGTGCCCTGGGGGCCTGCCGCAGCCTGCGCCGTCAGCGGCCCCGCGGTGGTGTACACCTGGCCGTTGCCGTTGTTGGCGCGCAGTGTTGCCTGGGCCGGGGGCAGCGTCAGGGTGACGGCCGTCAGGATGAGCAGGCCGGCCAGCATCCACAGCACCCGCTCCGGCCGGTACCCGTAACCGATGACCGAGTAGGCCGCGTAGAGCGCGCGCCGCGGCCACCGCGCGGCCGGCCCGCTGACCTGACGAGCGTGCCTGCGGCGTGCGATGAGGATCTGCTCGGCTTCCCTGGTGTACCCGTGCTGCCTGAAGACCTTGGCTGCCTGCTCGTACGGCCCGGAGTCGAAGGGCGTCTGACGGCGCAGCCACCGGATGCGCGCGACCTGGTCCCAGGCCGTGCCCGGCGGGGCACCCTGCGGGCGTTCCAGGCGCTCGTAGGTCATGCCCGCGATCGTGAAGCGTTCCGGCCAGGTCGCCGGGTCGTCGGCGAGCGAGCTTGTCGTCAGGTCGGTGAAGTCGACGCTCGGCGAGACCGCCGTCCAGCCCAGGTCAACGCTGCCGCGCACCTGAGCGGCGATCGCCTCGATTGCGTGCCCGGCCTCATTGAATGCAGAGGGACGCGGGCAGTCGAAGGCCCCGCCGGTGACGTGCAGGCGGCCCTCGATGGTGGCCCGGTTCAGCGCGACGAGCCCGGTGGCGGTGAAGCCGTCGATCAGCCGGACCGGGCCGTTGACCACCGCCTGGCTGAAGCGCAGCGCGTATCCGTCGGCGTTGTCGAGCCGCGCTCGCCTGGCGATCAGGCTGCCCAGCCTTGCTCCGGCGAACGAGATGGCGCCTCCCTCGGCCCGCAGGTCGTCCAGGTAGACGTTGCCCTCGACGGTGATGCCGCTCGCGCTGATCAGCGCCTCGTCCTCCGGCTTTGTCAGGCGACCGTGCAGCGCAAGGGTGCCGTGGCTGACCGCGCCGGCCAGCCGCACAGTGCCCTCGATGTCCGCGTCCTTGTCGAGTCGGAGGAAGGCGCGGATCTCGGCGTTGGTCAGGTCAAGCGCGGTTCGGCCCGGTGCGCGCAGCACGCAGCCCGCGCCGATGGTGAAGCGGCTCACGTCGGACATCGACATGTCGATACTGCCGGACACTACGGAGCGTCCCTCGATGGTGAGCTCGGCACCGACCGACAGCCGGGGCGCGCTGATCGCCGCGCCCCGGCTCGTAGCGGCCTCGTGGACGCTGCCGGCCACCTGGTCGGGACGAACTTCGATCGTGGCGTTGTGGACGAGGAACCGTCCCGAGATACGAGTGCTCGCCATGTCCAGGCGGCCACGGATCAACGGCCGGTGCCCGGCACGGTCTTCGGTCAAGAAGACACTGCCCTCGATGGTGGCGTCCTCTGTGTCCAGCGCCGTCTCTTCTGGTGACTCGATGTGCGCGCTCGTCAGGTCAAGCGATCCGCCGAGTCGGGCACCCGTCAGCCTGACCTCGCCGGCCGCGTGGAACCCGTGGATCAGCCGGACGGCGCCGCCGACGCGGATCCGGTCTGCCTGGATCGCAAGGCCGCCCTGGCCGTCGACGATGGTGCCGACGCAGAGCAGGCGGCCGCCGATCTCCGACTCGCACAGCCAGACCGCCGTCGTGTGCGACGTGCTCGCACTAGTCCGGTGCGCGCCGGCCACCCGCGAACGTGACAGGTCAAGGTCGCGGCGCAGCCGTAGCCCGTTGCCGAGCAGTCCGGGGAGCAGGCAGTCGGTAAGCGCCAGCTCGAAGAGGTCGGCGCCCTCCACCGTGGGTGCGGACTCGAACTCGCACCCCTCGAAGCGGAGCGGGAACGGGACCGTCAGGCCGGCGAGGTCGAGGCGGCCGGTGATCACCGCGTTGCCCAGCCGCAGGCCGCGCGGGTCGACCTGGTCCTTCAGCTCGTGGCAGCAGCGGCGCAGCAGCGCCGCCTGGATGGTGCGTTTCAGGCCGGCTTCGCCGCCGTCGGTAGCCTGGCCCCCGTCGATGGGCTGGCCGCTGCGCAGCGCGCCGAGCAGTTCGGCCTCGTCGATCTCCGCGTCACCGGGAGCGGCGGGACTCACGCGGCGACCGCGGTTGCGACGGAGGCCATGTCCTGGATCATCAGCCACGCTCTTGACGAGTAAATGGGTGTACGCCCGGCCGGCGCACGATGTCCGCCGTGTGCGCTGGGTTCCACGTTAAGCGGTCAGACGGAGCACGCACCCGTTCGGGAGCATTTTGATTGTCTTCAGTATGAGCGGATCGTGCCGGGCTGCGGGCCTTGCGGTGCGTGGCGCCTGGCCACGTCCTCGCGGAGGGTGAAGCCGAGCCCGGGGCCGCGCGGCGGCAGCAGGTAGCCGTCTTGCCAGTCGAACCGTTCCTCGGTGAACTGGGCGTGCACCCCGTCGAAGCGCTCGACCGCCTCCATGATGAGGAAGTTGGGGCTGCACAGCGACAGGTGCAGCGCGGCGGCGGCGATGAGCGGGCCGCCGTAGACGTGCGGTGCGACCTGCACGTAGTGCGCCTCGGCCATGCTCGCGATCTTCTTCGCCTCGCCGATGCCGCCGACCTGGCCGACATCGAAGTTGAAGATCGCCGCGGCGCGGTGCTCAAGCAGCCGGGCGAAGTCGAACTTGGTGGTCAGCCGCTCGCCGGTAGCGACGGGGATGGTGGTGCGGCGGGCGACTTCGGCCAGGGCCGCCATGTTCTCCGGCGGGCAGGGCTCCTCGTACCAGAGCGGGTCGAACTTCTCCAGCCGCTTGGCGATGCGCAGCGCGCCCGCCGCGGTCATCTGGCCGTGCGTGCCGATGATGATGTCGCAGGCGGTTCCCACCTCGTCGCGGATGGCGCCGATGACCCGCTCGGCGGTGTCGGCGGCCTGCAGGGAGAACTGCAGCGGCACGTTCTGGCCGAGGCTCTGGTCGTGGGTCAGGACCAGCGAGAACGGGTCGACCTTGATCGCGGTGAAGCCCTGGTCCAGGTAGTGCCTGGCCCGGGCGGCGGCGTGCGCCGGGTTGAGCCATACGTCGCGGCTGAGCGGCCCGTGGTCAGACGTACGGCCCGCGTTGCCGCCAGGGCCGGCCGGGTCATCGTAGATGTAGGTGTACGTGCGGACCCGGTCCCGCATCGCGCCGCCGAGCAGCTTGTAGACCGGCTGGCCGCAGTCCTTGCCGATGATGTCCCAGCAGGCCATCTCGATCGCGCTGAGGATGCCGAGCTTGGTCAGCTCCGGGTAGTGGCTGTAGCCGGCCCGGCCGTACACCTTGTCGAAGAGCATCTCGGTGTCGTACGGGTCGTGGCCGATGACAGCCTGCTCGATGACGTCGGCCATCATGGCGGCGAGCACGGGGAGCCGGAAGCCCACCCCGAGCAGCATCATCTCGCCGTAGCCGCGCGTCCCCTCGTCGGTGTCCAGCCGAACGAAGAGCCAGCTGCGCCCGCCGCGGAACGGCGGCGGGCAGACGACGGGAAACACCTCGAAGCCGGTGACCTTCACCTGATCATCACTGCCCGTCCTCGGCGGGGCCAGGGTGGCGGCGGTACAGGCCCGCGACGCGGAAGGCCAGGTCGAGGGACTGACTGCGGTTGAGCCTGGGATCGCACGTCGTCTCATAGCGGTAACTCAGGTCGCTCTCGGCGATGGGCCGGCCGCCGCCGAGGCACTCGGTGACGTCCTCGCCGGTGAACTCGATATGGATGCCACCGGGATGCGTGCCAAGCGCGCGGTGCACCTCGAAGAACCCGGTGACCTCGTCCAGCACGTCGTCGAAGTTCCTGGTCTTGCGGCCGCTGGCCGCCTCCACGGTGTTGCCGTGCATCGGGTCGCACACCCAGATCACCGGGGCCCGGCTGGCGGCTACCTTCTCGACCAGCGGCGGCAGCGCCTCACGGATCCGCCTGGCGCCCATCCGGGTGGTCAGGGTGAGCCGGCCGGGTTCCTGCTCGGGATCGAGGGCCTCGGCGAGCTCAAGGACGTCCTGCGCGGTGGCGTCCGGGCCGATCTTGACGGCGAGCGGATTGCGGATCTGGCGGGCGAACTCGATGTGCGCGCCGCGGGGATCGCGGGTGCGCTCCCCGATCCACAGCAGGTGAGCCGACAGGTCGTAAGCACGCCCGCTGCTCGTGTCGGTCCGGGTCAGCGGCCGCTCGTAATCCAGCAGCAGCGCCTCGTGGCTTGCGTAGAACTCCACCGCGCGGAATTCCCGCGGGTCGGTGCCGCACGCGTGCATGAACGCGATCGCCCGGTCGATCTCATCCGCCAGCCGCTCGTAGCGCTCCCCCGCCGGGCTGCCTGCCACGAAGTCCTGGTTCCAGGCGTGCACCTGGCGCAGGTCGGCGTAGCCGCCGCTGGCGAGGGACCGGCACAGGTTCAGCGTGGCCGACGCGCAGTGATACGCCTGCAGCAGCCGGCCCGGGTCGGGCTCCCGGGCCGCGGCGGTGAACTCGATGCCGTTGACCGCGTCGCCGCGGTAGACCGGGAGCTCGAGGCCGTCGCGCACCTCGGTGGCGGCCGACCGCGGCTTGCCATACTGGCCGGCCATCCGGCCGACCTTCACCACGGGCACGCTGGCCGCGTAGGTCAGCACGACGGCCATCTGCAGCAGCGTCTGGAACTTGCCGCGGATGCTGTCGGCGGTGGCGCCGGCGAACGTCTCCGCGCAGTCACCGCCCTGCAGCAGGAACGCCTCACCGCGCGCCACCGCGGCCAGCCGCTCTTTCAGCTGGTCGCACTCCGCGGCGAGCACCAGCGGCGGCAGGCCCGCCAGCTGGCGCGTCACCGCCTCAAGGCGGTCAGGGTCGGGCCACTGGGGTTGCTGAAGCGCGGGCGCAGTCACGCAGTTCAGGTTACGTGGCGCGCCCGGCATTCGCCCGGTGCGGCACGGGACCGGGAGAGACAGTCAAACAACATAACCAAAAGTAGTTGTTCAGATACGCTAAGAATTATTCGCGGCGAGGAGGCGCTGAGTGCGGTGGGGGCTCGGCGGCGAGCGCCGCCACATTCCGCGGGCAACGATGCTGGAGTCAGCCATGCGCCACCTGGTTCGTCGGTTCGTGAGCGTCGCGGCGGTAGCGGTGGCCGCCCTGGCGTGGCTGGCCGGCACGCTCGCGCTCGGGACGGCGACGAGCTCGGGCGCGACAGCGACCGTCGCGCTGATGACGCTTGGGCTGCTCGCCGGCGGCGTGCTGCTGCTGATCCGGCACAGCCTGGACCTGGCCGCCCGGATCGGCCAGCTGAGCACGGAGTCCCAGCGCTCGCTCGGTGTCGCCCGGCGGATCGAATCCCGCCTCGGGACGGAGCTGAAGCAGACGTTCCGTCAGGTCGAGGCGATCCAGAACCTCAGCGCCATGCTCCCGACCAGTGACGTCCTGCCCGCGACCCGAGGCTGGGCCGCGTCGCCCGACCTGCTCCTTGTCCTCGTCGACGAGCTGATCGCGCGGCGGCCGTCGCTCGTCGTGGAATGCGGCAGCGGCGCGTCCACGCTGTGGCTCGCCCTGGCGCTGCGGCGCTTCGGGATCGACGGGCGGGTCGTCGCGCTCGACCACGACCCGGTTTTCGCCGCCATAACCCGCAACTTCCTGGCCAGGCACGGTGTCAGCGATGTCGCCGAGGTGCGCGACGCCCCGCTGGAGGAGCTCAGCCTCGCCGGCGGCACTTACCTGTGGTACGCGCGGCGGGCATGGAAGGACCTGACGGGGATCGATCTTCTCTTCGTGGACGGGCCGCCCGCCGCCACGGGGGCTAAGGCCCGCTACCCGGCGCTGCCGTTGCTGCGGGAGGCGCTGAACCCGGCGGCCACCGTCGTCGTGGACGACCTCGTCGTGCCGGACATGCAGGAGACGCTGCGCCTCTGGCTCGACGCGTACCCAGAATTCAGTTCGGCGATCCTGCCGCTGGAGAAACAAGCCGCCCTGCTTCGCCAGGGTTAGCCGGGCCTTAGTCGATGGTGAAGCCCATCGGGGCGCCGGCGGCCAGGCCGAGGTCGCGCATGGCCTTGCGGTAGGCGACGGCGACGGCGTCGAAGCGCAGGTGCAGTTCGGCGGCCAGGTCGAACGGCACGCGCTCGGGCCGCTGCGACTCGACGACCACCTGGTCCTGGCCGAAGATGGTGTCCTCGAACTCCTGGATGACCCGGTCCGGCTGGTCGAGGTTGTAGTTGCGGCCGATGAGCACGTAACCCGCGCACCGGTCCGCGTACGCCGGCTGGGAGGCGAAGAAGTACACCATGCCGCGCTGCCCGCCCCAGCCGAGCCGCAGCACGATCGTGTACGGCAGGTGCAGCTCGTAGCGGCTGCGCCGTTCCGGCGGGCCGGCCTGCTCGTTGCCGAAGACCGGGAAGTCGTCGCGGTTGGGCGCCTCGGGGCGGACGATCTCGTAGCGCAGCACGTGGTCGTCGGTGTGCACCTGGTGCTGCGGCACGACCGGCCGCTCCGGGTCGCCGAGCAGCCCGGGGTGGACCCAGGGGAAGTGCCCGAAGTCGGTGAAGTTCTCCACCTGCCGGGCCGCGTCGCAACGCCACCGGTAGGGCCCGGCGGGGACGACCGTCCACTCGCCGTCCTCCAGCTCGGGTACCTCGGGCAGCGGCCACCGGGGCTTGTCGAGGGCGACCCAGATCAGCCCGTACCGCTCCTGCACGCGGTACGCGGCCACCCGGGCCTTGGCCGGGACCGCCGCCGGGTCCTCCTTCTGCGGGATCGCCACGCACCGGCCGTCGGCGCCGTACCGCCACCCGTGGTAGGCGCAGACCAGCTCGTCGCCCTGGACCCGGCCGAGCGACAGCGCGGTGCCCCGGTGCACGCACAGGTCGGACATCACCCGCGGCGCCCCGCCGGCCCCGCGCCAGATCACCAGCGGCTCACCGAGCAGGTCGGCGTGCGCCGGCCGGCCGGTGACCTCGCTGGCGAACGCGACCGGATGCCAGCACGCCCGCTGCGCGGCCAGGTCCGCGAACACTCCCGGTGAATTCATCCCCGCTCCAGACCGCCACGCGACCCGGCGGCAGGCCGGGCCTGACAAGCATTCTTAGCACCCGCCAGCGCGGCTCGCCCCGCCGGGTCAACGGCGGGGCGAAGTCAGCCTCGGTTCTCAGGCGCCCTTGGTGCTAGCGCCCCTGGCGTTGGCTCCGTAGCGGCGGCGGAACTGCTCGACCCGCCCGGCGGTGTCGAGGACGCGGGCCTGCCCGGTGTAGAACGGGTGGCTGGCCGAGGACGTCTCGACGTCGATGACCGGGTACGTGTTGCCGTCCTCCCAGGTGACGGTCTGCCCGCTGACGACCGTGGACCTGGTCAGGAACGCGAAGCCCGCCGCGCGGTCACGGAAGACGACCGGGTGGTAGTCAGGGTGAATTGCCTGCTTCATGGTTACCGCTCCTCTCGGAACTCAACGTGGCGGCCGATCACCGGGTCGTACTTGCGGACGACGAGGCGGTCAGGATCGTTCCTGCGGCTCTTCCTGGTCA
Source organism: uncultured Streptosporangiaceae bacterium (assembly GCA_964581815.1). Lineage (GTDB taxonomy): Bacteria > Actinomycetota > Actinomycetes > Streptosporangiales > Streptosporangiaceae > Trebonia. The sequence goes on from CAZORE010000017.1 coordinate 67,966, forward strand.
CGTAGGTGTAGCCAGTCCCAGCGGCCGACCTGAGCTTGATGACGGGACGAAGTGTGCTGTGACTCATGGCCCCTACAACAACCCATTGATGAAAACCATTCCCATTAATGGCGGATCGGAGGCGGCGCTTCCCTCGAGGGCCCGTCCCCGAGGGCGCGCTCGTCAGCGGGACTGGAGCACGGCGGGCGCGAGCTGCTCAAGCTGGCCGACGCTGGTCACCAGGTCCGCGTTGCTCGCGCTGGAGGAGGACATGAGGATCACGTGATCGGCGCCCGCGGCCAGGTGCGCGGCGGCCACCGCGGCGATCGAGCCCGGGTCTCCGTGGGCGACGATCTCGCTGACCAGCTCGTCGCTGACAGCAGCGATCTGCTCAGGCGAGTAGCCGAGCCGGGCGATCGTCGCGGCGTACCACGCCCGGCTGAGCGAGGCGGCAGCCGTGTTCCTCGCCTGCGCCCGGGCCGCCGCGGGGTCACTGGTATCGGCGATCACCGACATCCCGACGACCACCAGCTTGTCTGGCCCGAGCGTCGCCCGCAGCTGCGCGGTGAACGCCGGGGGCAGGCCGGCGGGCAGCACGCCGTCCGCCAGCTCGGCGGCCAGCGCGACCATCTTCGGTCCGTTCGCGGCGACGATCCGCGGGTAAGGCGCCGCGGCGGGCGGCGTCATGGTGGGGGCGGTCATCCGCTCCAGGTAGTCGCGCATCGCCGTCAGGGGGCTGCCGAACTCGCGGCCGACGGCGGCCGCCTGCTGCGGGTAACCGGACCCGAGTCCGAGGACGAGCCGGCCGGGATACGCCTCGGCCAGCATGGCGGCGGCCCCGTGCGCGACCTGCGGCGCCCGGGCCCAGATGTTGGCGATGCCGGTGCCGAACGTCATGCGCGTGGTGGCCGGGAACAGCAGGGCGACCTGGACCAGCGGGTCCTTGCCGCCCACGGTCTCGTTCACCCAGGCGGCCGGGTAGCCGGCGGCCTCAAGCCGGCTGATCGCCGTGCGCTGCACGCTCACCGGCGGGGTGCTGTTGAACGGGACCGGCAGGTACACGCCGACCGGCCCGAGCGACTGCCGCGCCGCCTCGACCACGCTGGTCGTTCCCACGTCGCTCATCCTCGCATTCTCGCCATCGCCGGACAAAGGAGATAGGCCCGCGGTCGCCGGCCCTGGTTACGCGCCACCGCGGCCAGAACGCCGCCGCCCGGGCCGCCAGCGCGGGCGGCGCGACGCCGGCGTTTCTGGCTGGCCCGCCTGGTGCCGCTCCGCGGCGCGGGCGGCCGCCTCGGCTTTCGCGCGTGCTGAGCGCGCGGAACGCCAGCGGGCGACCAGGTCGTCGGCGTTCACCAGCCGGACGTGCACCGGCGGGCCGACCGGGATGCGCCGCCACTCCACGATGCGCCGGTTCAGGTCCGCCGCCGCCTCGCGCACCTCCTGCTCGGAGCGGAACTCCCCCGCCGTCTCCGCGAGCCGCTCGATCTCCCGCCGCAGCCGCAACGGTGTCGGCAGCATCTCCTCCGCGGTCACGCCCTCGCGGCGCGCGTAGTCGCGCAGCCACGCCTGCCCGTAGTCACCGTCCGGCGCGCCAGGGCGCAGGTTCAGCGGCTTGCCCGCCCCCGGCAGGTCATCAAAAACGCCGCGGCGCTCGGCCTCGGCCACCTGCTGGTCGATCCAGGAGGAAAAGCCCATCTGGGGCGGCTTGCGCTCGGTCATCACCATCCAGGGTAACCCGGGCGGTCGTCACGGCTGGCGAGCGCCTAGTTCGCGCGGGCCGGCCGCCATGGTCAGGCCAGGTCACAGTGCTCAGGACTGGGTGCGGCGGCCGCGCCGCCACCACCACGCCCCGCTCGCGATGATGACCAGGCCGGGCCCGCTGTGCACGGCGAGCACGCCGGCCAGGCTCGGCCCGCCCCAGTCCTTGGCGTAGCTGGCCGGGTTGCCGTAGTGGATGAGGAACAGCTCCGCGACCCCGCGTCCCACCAGGTACACCGCGAGCACGGCGCCGATGCCGAGCAGCGGCCACACCCAGGCGGTCCGCCGCCGGGCGCGGGCCGGCGGTCCGGGCACCGCCGCCACGGGCATCGTCGGGGCGTGCCCGGTCCCCGGCGCTGAGTTCGCCGGCCGCCCCGGCCTCGGTGATCTCGTCATCTCGTTCATGACATTCACGCTAGGCGCACCGGGGCCGGGCGGCCATCAGGCAACTCCCTGTTCCGTCCCGGAGAATGTCCCCAGGTCACCTCAGGGGTCCTGGTACGGCCCGGCGTCAGGGCAGCAGCTTGACCGCGCTCGCCCAGTCCAGGCCAAGCGGCCCCTGGAGCGTCATGTGCAGCAGCTGGAACGCCTCAAGCTCCCGCGCCCGGCGCAGCGGCCCGGTATCCACCGCGCGCATGCCGCCGTCCCGTACCAGCGCCGCCACCTGCGCCTTGGGCCGCTCGTCGTCCCCGGCGATGAACACGTCGAGCGGCAGCCCGCCCACCCAGCCGGCCACGAGCGCGGCCGCGAACGTGGTGTTGAACGCCTTCACCACGCTGGCCCCCGGGCTGGCCGCGGCGATTTCCTCGGCGGCCGACATTCCCGGGCTGGTCAGGAGCGAGTCGAAGGTGGAGAAGTCGACCGGGTTGCACGTGTCCACCACCGTCACGCCGGACAGCGCCGCCCCCTGCTCGCGGGCCAGGATCCGCCCCTCCGGGTAGGGCAGCGCCAGGATCACCACGTCCGCGCCCGCGATCGCCTCACCCACCGTCGCCACGCTCAGTGACGAAGACGCCGGCTCCAGCGCTCCGCCACGGCCGGCCCGCACGGCCAGGCTCGCGGCCAGCGCGTCCGCCTTGCCCGGTTCGCTGTCGGTGATCCGCAGCCGGTGGCCGCCCGCCAACGCCCGCACCGCCAGGCCTTCCGCGAGCCGCCCGGCCCCCACGATGGTCACGATCATCTGCCCCCCAGTAGGCAACACCTTACCCACAGGCCCCGCCAGTCAAGATCATTTCGACGACGACATGATCACGGAAAGTAACTGCCACGCTAATGCTGCTCGCCATCATCCAGAACGAGCGCGCGCTTCGCCCGTCTCGCCAGGCCGGCCGCTACCGGCCGATGGGACGGTACTGGGAAATGGCGGTGGCAGGATCCCCGTGGACCACGAAGGCAGACCAGAAGAGGGGGTCCGGGTGCTCGTCGCGGACGGTGAGCTGGGCGGCCCGCAGAGCGTCAGGAACCACGGCTCCAGCCGTCAGCCGGACGTAGAACTCCTTCATCAGCAGAGCGGTCTGCTGGTCTGGAACCTGCCAGAGTGAGGTAACGACCGCCCTCGCGCCGGCGACACCGAACGCCCAGCGCAGTCCAATCAGACCCTCGCCGCTGCGGTGGTCGCCCAGGCCGGTGTCGCACGCCGAGAGAACGACAAGCTGGGTGTCGCGAAGGTTGAGCGTGCATGCCTCGTCAGCGGTCAGCATCCCGATGCCGGCCTCAGGCGGCGGCACGACCCCGTTGAGCCATGTGTTAAGGCCAGCCAGCGCGACAGCGGACCGCAGCAGCGGGTCGGCGTGCGCCGCGGGCAGGCCGGGGAGGGCCGCGGCGGCCGGGGGGTCGTTCTCGGCTCCCATGACGAAGTCCCCTTCACCGGGCACCGTCACCATGTACAGCCGCTCGTAGTGGTCGCCCGCGGGCGGCTCCGGGTTCGGCAGGAAGATCCCGTGGGTCGCCAGGTGGACAACCATCGGCGACTGGGCGGCGGCGAGGCTGATTTTCGTGGCGTCCGCGCCGGTCAGCGCCTCGGTTCCGAGCAGTGCGGCCACCTGCCTGCCCTCTTCCGCGGTACCGGGCAGCGGCCGCACGATCCGCCTGGCGTGCGGTCCGCCCAGGTCGTAGTCCGGGTCGGCGATGACAAGCGGCGCCCCCGGCGCGCGGTACCTGGCCGCCCTTGGCCAGCGGAGTACGTCGCGCGGGGCGGACAGGTAGGCGATCACGCGGGAGTCGATGAGGCGGCCTTCGTCCGGCAACGGCAGCAGCTGGAACGGCAGCAGCCCGAGGCGGCCGCCGGCGACGATCAGCAGGTTCCGGTCGTGCAGGCCCAGCGGGTCGATCAGCCGTTCACGGAGGGCGGCGGCGTGGCGATCGCGGTCAGCGGCCGGGTCTGCGCGGCTGAGCGAGGTGAGCAGGTCGCGCAGCGCGGAGAGGTCCGCATGGATGGGGTCAGCGGGGCCGAGGTCGACCATGCGGAGGTCCCGCGTGGTGGACACGAAGGCGACGTACCGCTGCGCCCGCTTCACGCGGAGGCCGTCACCCACCGCCGGCCGTCCGAGCGCCACGTGGGCGAAGTCGGTGCTCTCGGTGAGCACGTAGGTGACGAGCGTCGTGTCCTGTGGCAGCGAGGCGGCGATCAGTTCGGCGCTAGGGACCTCGACGGCGGCGGGGAGGTACACCGCGAGCAGTCGCTCCAGCTCGGTTCCGCGTACGCGGAGGCGCTCGGCCTGCGTGCTGTCGTTCATGATGACCGCACGCGCCAGGCGGGCGCGGAGATCCCCGAGTTCCCGCAGGACGGGACCTCCTGAGCCGCGCAGCGCGGCGGCGCGTTCCGCTCTCATGTGGTCGGCGTCCTGCCCGAGGCGCTGGATGACCAGCTCCCAGGCTTCCGCGGCGTTCTTCGGGCCTGCCAGAGTCAGGCAGGCGTCGACTGTGTCCCATAGCCGGGCGAAGAAGGCCCGTCGTCGCTGCTCCGGCGCCGAGGAGGACATGACGCCCCGGAGAAGCTCGTCCTCAAGGCTGATGAGCCGCTGGAGCGAGCGCCGGGCGGCCGGCCCGTCGCCGCTCGCGGCCTGGAAGTAGGCGAACAGGCGCCACGTCTCGGCGGCGCCCGGCGCGACCCTGAGCGACTCCTCGAACAGGGCGCTGGCTAGCTCCAGGTCGCCGGCGAACGCCTTGCACCTGGCGAGCAGCGCGAGGTACGGACCGAGGATGACGTGCTCCGGGCCGTGCGCGGCCCGCATGATGGTGACCGCGCGCTCGGCGAATGCCATGGCGGTGTCCTTTGCCCCGATGTCGAGGTAGAGGTTCGCCAGGCCGGAGAGCGGTTCCGCCAGGCTCGGATGCTCACCCAGCGCGGCCTGCAGCGTCTCGTACGCCTTAGTCAGCGTGGTGGCCGCGGTCATCTTCCCTTGCCTGAGTTCCAGGTTCCCCAGACGGCTAAGGGTTGAGCCGTACCCGGAGGCGTCGCGGCCCGCGGACGATTCCAGCAGGCCGAGTGCCCTGGTCAAAAGCCTTTCCGCCGTGTCCAGCTCGCCGAGTTCCTCGCAGATGGCCGCCTGGTTGACCAGCAGGGTCGCCTGGCGCTGCACGTTGTCACCGGCCGCGCTCGCGGCACGCTGGAACCACTGCTCGGCTTCGGGTCTTTTCCCCTGGCCGGCGAGCGCGAGGCCGATTTCATTCGCCGCGTCGCCGACGTCGGCGTTATCGTCTGGGTCAACGTTGTCGAGCCTGCTCAGCGCCGCCCGCGCCAGCTTCTCGCTTTCGGTGAAACGTCCTTGTCCACGCACGACTTTGGTGTAGCCGAGCAAGGCATGCGCGAACTGCGGGCTCGTTTCATCGAACCAGAGCAAAGCCAGCTGGAGTGTCTCCTCGGCCAGGTCATGCGCCTCCGCGAGACGATAATCGTCGATGAGGAACATGATCAGGTTCCGACGGCCGGTAAGGCGGTTCGCGTTATCCTCGGCAACGACCAGGGCCTGACGGAAATACCGTTCCGCCGCAGTGAATTCGCCTTTCCGCTGTGCGATAAGGCCGAGACTCGTCAGCGTGCGGCCGAGCTGCTCCCCGGTGGCCTGCTCGGCGCCGGCGGCGAGCAGTTGCGCCGCCTCCTCGTCCCGGCCCTGCGTGGCCAGCAGGTGGCCAAGTTCCCGGCGAGCGGACGCGAGCATCGGGTCATCGGCGGGGAGCTGTTCCTCGTGGACGCGCAGCGCTTCTCGTATCAGTTCCTCGACGCCCCTGGTAGCGCCCCCGTCCTGGCGGACCGCGGCGAGGAAGAGCTTGAGCCCGGCCACGCGAAGGCTGCTGGGACCGTCCGCGTCGGCGGTGATCTGGATGGCCCGGCTGATCGACCGCTCGGCGTCCGTAAGGTCGCCGCGTGCCCGTGACTGCCTCGCCTGCCTTAGCAGCTGCTCGAGCTGTTCGGCGAGCGGCGGGCCGGCGGGAGGCAGACCCGCCTGCCGCGCCAGGGCGGCGGCCCGCGCCTGGAGCAGCGGCTGGCCGTCAAGGGAGGGCGCAGCCTCGGCGATCAGCTCGGCTGCCTGGTCGGGCTGCCCGGCGTGCGCGAGTACGTCGGCCACGTCGATCAGCGCGTGCAGCAGCCGCGGGTCGCCGGGCGCGAGCGCCGCGCGCATCTCGGCCAGGGCCTGCCGGTGTTCCGTGATCGCCTCGTCGACCCGGCCAAGGCTCTCCAGCGCGTTCGCGAGGTTGTGCCGCGCGAGGAACACCGTGTCGGGTGCCGCCTGCCTGACCGACTCGGAGTACCAGCGGGCGGCCTCCTCGAAGCGTGCTGACCGGTAGTAGATGTCCGCGAGGTTGTTCAGTTGCGTGGCTTCTGGGACCAGCTCGACAAGGTCCAGCTGGATGGCGAGCGCACCGGGCAGGTCGTTCAGTGCCTGGTAAGCCTTCTGCACCCGGTAAAGAACCTCCGCCTCGTTCGGGTCGTCCAGTCCCCGCAAGGGCGCAAGCGTGCCCAGGGCTTGTTCCGCCATCTGGCGGCTTGCCGCCGCCGCGCCGCTCGCAGCGTAAAGTTCCGCCAGGTCGCCCTGAGTGAGCGCTACCTCCATGGGGAGCTCTAGCCGTTGCCACGTGTCAACGGCGCGGGCCAGGTATCTCTCGGCCTGCTCGATGCGCCCGCTTTGCCGGTAGACGCGCCCGAGCCCGCGCAACGTATCGGCGACCTTCTTGTGCGTTTCGCCGTACGCTTCCCGGTAAAGGGCGAGGGCCCGGCCGAGCAGGTCGCTCGATTCGGCATAGCCTTCCTGGAAGAACAAGGCCTGGGCGAGCGCGAAAAGCAGGCTTGCCAGCGGGGCACCGGTGAACGTCCGGTCATCCAGCGCCCTGCGCAGCAAGCTCTCCGCCGCATGCGCCTCGCCAGAGTTGACCAGCCTGGTACCCGCGGCCTCGTAGACGCGGGCTGCGGCGTCCTGCGGGATGTGCGCGCTGAGCTGCGGCAGCACAGAATCGAGAAGGGCGGCGGCATCCGGCGAACCGGAGTCCATGTTCGCGTAGTTGACCACCACGGTCGGGACCAGCTCTGGGGCGGCGCCGGACAGCACCTCCAGCGCCTGCCCGAAGAGATCGCGGCGGCGTTCAAGCGCGCCTTGATTGGCTAGCTGCAGGCCGTACTCAGCGGAATGAGGGCCAAAGAGCCGCAGCGCCATGTCCACCAGAGCGGGAGCCATCCGGGCGGCGCTCTCTTCACTGCCGCCCTGAAACAGCATGAGCTGTTGGGCGGCAAGCCGGTCAAAGGCGGCCCGGTCCGGCGTTCGCGGCGCGCCGTCATCGTCGGCGAAGGCCGCGAGGCGACGCAGGTCAGCCAGGCGCGACAGGAAAACGGCCCCGGCTCCGTCCGGGTGATCCTGCACGGTCCTTTCCACGGCGTCGAGGAGGGGGTCGGCGAGCAGGTACGGTGCGCTGTCCGCGACCTGTGCGACTTCAGCCGCCGAGTCGGCGGTGAGCGCCCGGTCGAGCGCCTCGAGGACTTGCTCCTGGCCGGCCTGCAGGTACAGCTCCTGCCGGGCCCGCCGCAGGGCGGTCACGGCACCGGGTACCCGGTCCCTGGCCGCTAGCACAAGGTGCTCATGTGCCTCGGCGGCCTCGCCTTCTGCCAGCAGGGCAGAGCCGAGGTTCAGCCGGGTGGCGGCTTCACCTGGCGCTAGCGCGACCGCCTTACGCAGGTCGGCCACGGCTTCCTCGGCCTGCCCGTTCCGCAGCAGGATGGCGCCGCGGTCGGACCTGAGGTACCAGGCCTCGGGGTCGTCCTCGATCAACAGGCTCAGGTCCGCGATGGCCTCCGCGTTCTTCCCCATGGCTGAGTAGGCCAGTGACCGGTTGTAGCGCGCGTCGGCCTGGCCGGGCTCGCGCTCGAGAACCCAGCTCAGCTCCCGAGCGGAGGAGGCCGCGTCTCCAGCCGACAACAGGGCCAGCCCGTGGCCGAGCCTGGCATCCAGGTCATCTGGCTGCACCTTGAGGAGTTCCGCGTACGCATCCCGTGCCTCGGCCCAGCGGCCCATGCCGAGCAGTTGATCCGCGCGCGAGTCCATACACCATGTGAGCACAGGCGCTACCGCGGCAGGAAGGGTAAGAGCACGCGGATGACCCGGGCGCCGGTGGCGGCCCTGGGGCCGTTACCCGATCTGGAACCCGCTGATCCCCGGCCGCGCGGGGACATCCGGCCCGGTCCGGCGTAGATTGCCGTCATGGCCGATCGCAAGCCGCCCCGCCTCGCCGGCGGCGAGGCGGACACGCTGCGCTCACTGCTGCAGTACCAGCGGGAATCCCTGCTGGGCAAGGTCGACGGAGTCGATGAGGACCGCGCGCGCTGGTCACCGGTGGGCAGCGGCACCAGCCTCCTGTGGCTGATCACCCACATGGCCGCCGCCGAGGTCACCTGGGTGCTGCACCGCTTCGCCGGCCAGGACCCGGTCCCGCCCGCGGCCGGGCCGCCCGGCGGCACGCTGCGGGACGCGGCCGAGGCCTACCGGCGCGGCTGGCCCGCGGTGGACGCGGTGGCCTTCGCCGGGGCCGGGCTCGATGAGCTGTGCCGCCGCCCCGACCCCGGGCCGCCGGTGAGCCTGCGCTGGGTGCTGATGCACCTGCTCGAGGAGACCGCCAGGCACGCCGGGCACGCGGACATCCTGCGCGAGCTCATCGACGGCAGCACCGGCCGGTTACCGCACGCCCGCGCCAGTTAGGCGCACGCGGCCGGCCAAGCCGCCCAAACAGGCCAAACAGGCCAAAGGGCTGCCGGGCGGCGACGCGAGTGACAGCATGGGCGGGTGCGAATACTAGTCCTGGGCGGCACCCGGTTCGCGGGCCGCGCCATCGTCGAGACTGCGCTCGGGCGCGGCGATACCGTAACGATGTTCAACCGGGGCCAGTCCAACCCCGGGCTGTTTCCCGGCGTGGAGACGGTCATCGGCGACCGGACCGCGGACCTGTCGCCGCTTGACGGCCGTGAGTTCGACGCGGTGATCGACGTCGCCTGCTACGCGCCGGAGACGGCCCGGCTGTCCGCCGAGGCGTTCAGGGACCGCACAGTGCGGTACGTGTTCGTCTCCACCGTGTCCGTCTACGCGGACCAGAGCACGACCGAGGCGCAGCTCGAAGACGCGCCGCTCGCCCAGCTCAAGCCGGACTCGACGGACTTCGCGGAGAACTACGGCGCGAACAAGGCGCTGTGCGAAGCGGTCATCAGGGAGGTCTACGGCGACGAACGGGCGCTGATCGGCCGGCCCGGGCTCATCAGCGGGCCGCACGACCCGACCGACCGGTTCCCCTACTGGCCGCGGCGGATCGCGCGCGGCGGGCGGGTGCTCGCGCCCGGCGACCCCACCGACCTGACCCAGGTCATCGACGCCCGTGACCTGGCGGCGTTCCTGCTCGACGGCCTCCACCGGGGCAGGAACGGCGTGTTCAACCTGACGGGGAACCCGCGTCCGTTCGGCATCCTGCTCGACCTGTGCCGGACGGCGACCTACAGCGACGCCGACCTGGTGTGGATCGACAGCGAGCGGCTGGTGGCGGCGGGGGTCAACCCGGAGATGGGCATACCGCTGTGGGTCGGCGAGCCCGGCTACGAGGCGTTCAACGACGTCGACTCCTCCCGCGCCGTCGGCGCGGGCCTGAACTGCCGGTCTCTCACCGAGACGATCCGCGACACCCTCGCCTGGGACATGGCGCGCGGCGGCCCTGAGCAGGAAGGATTCGACCCGGCCGAGGAGGCGCGGCTGCTCGCCGAGCTGGCCGGGTAGCGGCGCGGGTGCCGCCGGCCCGCCCCGACCGATCCCGCGATGGCGGAACGGGGGCGTGGTACCCCGTTCCGCTCGCCGTTACCCGTCCGCGGCGATGGCCGCCGCGGTGGCGTGCGCGCGGGCGGTGGTGCTGAGGTAGCCCGCCAGCGCGACGAGCAGGCCGCAGGCGATGCCCAGGACCCACGGCGCGTGGGTGGCCGCCGACAGGGCGGCCGCGTGCGTCTGGCCGGCGGCCAGGCCGCTGGCCACGCCGGAGGTCACCATGTCCCCCATCACCGCGACGCCGAGCAGCGAGCCGACCTGGCGGGTCACCGAGATCACCGCGGAGGCGACCCCCGCCTGCGCGGGCGGCATGCCGGAGACCCCGGTGTTCGTGATGGGCGGGTTGACCAGGCCGAGCCCGGCGCCGAGCACGGCGATGGCGATGGCCAGCCACCAGTAGGAGGTGTCCGGGCCGAGGCCGAGCAGCAGCGCGAGTCCCGCCGCGATGCACAGGCCGCTGGCGACCAGCGGGACGCGCGGGCCGCGGCGGGCGGTGAGCTGCCCGGCGACCGGCGCGGCGGCCGCCATCACCAGCGTGGCGGGCAGCAGCGACAGGCCGGCCCGCAGCGGCGAGTCGCCGCGCACCTCCTGCAGGTACAGGGTGATGACGAACAGGAACCCGCCGAGCACGACGAACGACAGGACCGCGATCACGCCGGCGCCGGTGAACGGGCGGGACCGGAAGAAGCGCAGCTCGATCAGCGGCTCGGCGGTCCGGCGCTCGACGGCGATGAACGCGGCCGCGGCGAGCGCCGCGACGGCGAACAGCGCGAGCACCGGCGCGGCGGTCCAGCCGGCGACCGGGCCCTGGATGACCGCGTAGGTGAGCGAGCCGAGCGCGGCGATCATCAGCAGCTGGCCGGGGACGTCTACCCGGCGCGGCCGCGGCGCCCGCGACTCGGGCACGTAGCGGACCGTGGCGGCGAACATGGCGGCGCAGATCGGCACGTTGAGCCAGAAGATGGACCGCCAGCCAATGGCGGAGACCAGGACGCCGCCGACGATCGGGCCGCACGCCGTGGCGACGCCGAAGATTCCCGACCAGATGCCGATGGCGTGGGCGCGTTCCCTGGGGTCGTGGAAGGTGTTGCGGACGATCGACAGCGAGACCGGGCTAAGCATCGACCCGCCGACGCCCTGCAGCATGCGCAAGCCGATGAGCGACCCGGTGTCCGGGGCGAGCGAGCAGAGCAGCGACCCGAGGCCGAACCCGACGAGGCCGGCGAGGAAGACCCGCTTCCGGCCCAGCCGGTCGGCGGTGGAGCCGGACAGCAGCAGCAGCGACGACACGACGAGCAGGTAGGCGTCGGCCACCCACTGCAGCCCGGACAGGCTGGCGTGCAGGTCTCGCTGCAGCGTGGGCAGCGCAACGTTCAAGATCGTCGAGTCCAGGTAGACGATGAACAGGCTGGACGAGCAGATCAGCAGAACGCCCAGGCGACGGCGGCGGCCCGCTTCCCCCTCGGGGATGGCCACGTCAGGGGCAAAGGCCGTCACGATCGCGCCGCTCCTTACTGTCCATGCCATCTACTATCCATGCGGCCCGAGGTCGCGCCCAACGCACCCAGTGCGCGCACCAGGGCCGCGCCGCCCGGTGCCGAACGCCGCGTGGCCGTCACGCCGCCCGCGCGGGGCTTGCCGTCGCGGTGGTGGCCATCGCGCGACGGTCCGCGCGCTCGATGAGGGTCGCGGTGCGGGCGGCGCTCGCCTGGCCGGCCCGCCCGGTGGTGGCCAGCGTGAGCGCGAGCACGCATCCGCCCATCGCGGTCACGATCCACCAGGCCGGCCGGGTGGCGGACGCGAAGCCGGCGGCGAGCGGGCCGTGCAGGCCGGCGGCGAGCACCGCGCCGGTCACGGCGACGCCGAGGGAGGAGCCGACCTGCCGTCCGGTCGAGGCGATCGCCGCGGCGGTGCCTGCCCGGGCGCGCGGCATCCCGGCGACGGCGTTGTTGGTGACCGGGGCGTTGACCCAGAAGACGCCGCGCCAGCCGACCGAGTCGACGAGCGCGCCGCCGATGACCGGGCCGACCGCAAGCGACAGGCCGAACACCGAGCCCCACAGGCCGATCGCCTTCGCCCGCTCGGCGGGGTCGGTGAACACGTTGGTGACGATCGCCATCGCTACCGGGTTGAGCATGCTCCCGCCCACGGCCTGCAGGGCCCGGAACGCGATCAGCCAGCCGAGCCCGGGAGCGAGGGAGCAGGCGAGCGAGCCGAGGGTGAACAGGGCGAGGCCGAGCTGGAAGACTCTGCGCCTGCCGACCCGGTCGGCGACAGATCCCGACAGCATCAGCAGGCTGGCCAGGACGAGCAGGTAGGCGTCGACCGTCCACTGCAGCCCGGAGACGGGCGCGCGCAGGTCCCGTCCGATCGACGGCAGCGCCACGTTGACGATCGTGACGTCCATGCCGACGACGAACAGGCTCAGGCAGCAGATGGCCAGCACCAGGTAGCGGCGCTCGCGGCTCAGCTCAGGCATGATCCCTCAGGCAGGCAGGAAAATATTTTGTATCCTACAACTAACGATTCAGGTCCCTTATGCCCGGTGGCAGGAGAGCTGGCCAGGGGCAGCTTCTCCTTACCTAAGCCGAACAAATTGACTCCTCGCTGATCGAACTGGTACTCTAGTGCTAGGCCCACAGATGGGCGGTAGCCGGTTCTTCCGGCAATGGCCCGCGAGCGTCATGCCCGCGGATTCGCAGCGCGCACGCAGTAGAGCGCAGAGATTGCAGTGCGGAGAGCCATTCCCCCATCTGGAGGTGAGCCACGATGTGCAGTCCAGACGCCCCGCATGCCGGCGGCGACGCCTTCGACCCAACGACCGACCACAGTTTCGGCAGCGCATCGCAGGCGTTGGCGACGGTCGGCGCCGCGCTTGACTACCTGAACTCGGCCATCGCCGGCCTGGACGGGTCTTCCTGCGGGGATTTGCTGATTGCGCTTGGCGAGGTGCAGGCCAAGGTGACCGCCGCGCACGCCGGGCTGCTGCGCCGATTCGACGCCGCGGACGCCCATGACGCCGACGGGTACGGGTCATCGTCATCATGGCTGGCCGCGAAGGCAGGGATGTCGAAGAAGGGCGCCAGGGCCGCAGTCCGGCAGATGCGCCAGCTCGGCGACCGCCCGCTGCTCGGCAGTGCCCTCGCCGCCGGTGACGTCACCGACTCCCTCGCCGCCGCCATCGCCGACTGGACCCGGAAGCTGCCCGCGCCGATGCGCGACCAGACCGACCGCATCCTGCTGCAGGCCGCGTCCGCCGGGGCGTCCCTGGGCGACCTGGCAACTATCGCCGCGTGCGCGATCGAGACCTGGCGGGCGCAGCAGCCCGACCCCGACGACCCTGACCCCGGCGACCGCTACCTCCAGCTCGGCACCACGTTCGGCGGCGCCGGGGTCGTCCGCGGCGACCTGACCCCCGAGTGCGCCACCGCGGTCCGCGCGGTGCTGGAGGCCCTGGGCAAGAAGGCCGGACCCGAAGACGACCGCACCGAAGGCCAGCGGTTCCACGACGCGCTGCAACTCGCCTGCACCCTGCTGCTAAGAGCCCGCCTCGTCCCGGCCCGGGCCGGTGCCGACACCCAGGCGGTCATCCACATCCCCCTGTCCCAGCTGCGGCAGCTGCCCGGCGCCCCGCAGCTGGAGGACGCCTGGCTCCGCGCCCGGGCCGGCCAGGACGGCTACCTGGCCGGCCCCGACGCGGAAACCGCCGCGTGCGACGCGCAGACCGTCCCGGTCGTCACCGGCAGCATGGACCCCGACGTCATCGACCAGATGATCGCCCTGGCCCGGATCGCCGCCGAGGCAGAGGACAGCCCTGGCGGCACGACAGGCGCCGACGGAGCCTCCAGCACGGACCCTGCGACTGGCCGTGCGGGCCCTGCGGCCGCCGGCTCGGCTCATGCGGCCGGCGGCGCGAGCGCGGGCGGGGACGGCCAGCCCGGCGCGGCGGTCGGCAGCGCGCACCCCAGGTCCGGGTCGCTGTCCCCCGAGGCCTGGCGGGCCCTGCGCCATGCGATGGCCCGTCTGGCGATCGACTTGGTCTCCGGCCCGGCCGGGGTCGCCGCGGTCCTCCGCCAGGGGCTGCTCGACAAGCCGTACAACACCCCGTCGCTCCCGCTGGACATCGGCTACAGCGACTCCATCCCGGCCCACATCCGCCGCGCGGTCCTGCTACGGGACCGCACCTGCGCCTGGCCCCGCTGCGGCCGCCCTGCGGTGCACTGCGACGTGCACCACCTGCGACACAAGCAGGACGGTGGCGAAACTTCGATCGAAAACTGTGCTCTGGTCTGCCAGTTTCACCACGACGTGTGCATCCACCGGCGCGGCTGGCAGCTGATCCTGCACCCCGACGGCACCACCGAAGCCAGAAGCCCCGACGGCAGGCAGATCCTCAGATCCCACGCACCACCGTCACCACGCGCCGTATGAAGGCGTGGCCGGGGCTGTGCCGCGAAAGCCGGGCGGCCCGGTAGTAGCGGCAACCTGCGGACCGTGTGGCGACACTAGTTAGGTAGCCCAGGATGCCGTCCCGGCGGGAGCGTGGTAGTGGAAGAGATGTCCGACGCCCACCTCGTCGTGCTGGCGCGGTCAGGCGACGCAGATGCGTTTCGCGTCC
>CAZORE010000018.1:0-17860 GCA_964581815.1 uncultured Streptosporangiaceae bacterium
GCTGTGCACGCGCAGCTGCGGACGGTGCCATTGGGACGGAAGGGGCTGGTCCCCGGACACCCGACAGCGGGTGGAAGGGTGTCCGGGGAACGCCGCGCGCCGCCTTGGGTCGGCGCGCGGCCTGGCCTTGGCGCTACGAAGGGAGGCCGCTCAGCTCGCGGTCAGTGTCCAGAGGTGGTCGGGGGTTCCGTTGTCATCCCATTGCAGGACCTGAGCGCCGGATGACGTGCTCTCGTTGAGCACCCCGAGGACCAGGCTGCTGTTGAAGTTCTCGATCTTGTACTGGCCGTTGCCTTGCGAGATGATCTGCCAGAGGTGGTCGGGGGTGCCGGTGTCGCCCCAGATCAGTGCATCAGCACCGTCGGATTTGCTCTCGCTGGTGATGCCGAGCACCAGCCCGCTGGCGTTGTTCTTGATCTCGTAGTAGCCGGAGCTCTCCAGGGTCAGGGTCCATTTCTGCGTGCTGCTGCTGTCCGCTGTGGCCTGGACAGCCAGCGTCCCCTGCGCGGTGCCGCTGCCCTGTGTGTCCAGCGTCAGCCCGCTGTGGACGTTCTTGATCTGGTAGGTCCCGGACAGTGTGGAGCCGCTGCCCGGTGTGACCACGAGGTAGTAGCCGTTGGCGGAGTTCATGGAACTGACCGGTACGGTGATGGACCCGTTGCTGATGGTGTAGTTGCCGCTGGAGATGGTCTGCGGGCCGGCGACGGCGGTGGTGCGGCCGGCCGAGACGGTCTGCTCCAGGACCGCGTGGGCGGTGCCGCCGAAGGCGGAGCCGAGCCCGTTCACGGTGACGGCGGTAGAACCGCTGCCGCCGCCGAAGATGACGCTGACCTGGTTGCCCGCGGAGTTGACGGAGGCGGCGCCGTCGAGGCCGGTGCCCGCAGTGCCCGGCGGGACGACCGTCACCATGTTGCCGCTCATCTGGCCGTACCAGTCGTACAGCCAGTAGGCGGCGTTCGGGCTGCCGCCGGTGCCGGTCAGCAGGTCGCCGAGCGCGCCGTACTGGTTCCAGAACGCCAGTTCGGCGTTGTTGATGCCCAGTCGCTCGAACTGCGCGATGTAGTCGACCAGGTCCCCGGGGATGCCGACCTGCGACGGCGCCGCGTACTCCTCGATCGCGATCGGGCGGGGCGTGATGCCCAGTGCCTTCTCCTCCGCCGTCACGGTGGCCACGTCGCCCGCGATCTTGCCGGCGCTTTCCAGCTCGTGCCAGGAGATGACGTTGGGGACGGTGTTAGTCGCGACCGCGTTCTGCAGGAAGCTCTGCATGCCGCTGATGTTGTCGGAGAAGCTCGGCCCCTGGATGACCGCGCTTGAGTCGAGCGAGCGGATCTGCTGGTACGTCGTGGTCCAGAAGCTGTTGAAAGTGCCGTTGGAGCTGAGCCAGGTGTTGTCGGGCTCGTTCCAGATTTCGAAGTTGGTGATGCCCGCGTAGGCGGACGCCTCGACCTCCTGCACCTGGTTCTTGACGATGGTCGGCCAGGTGGATGCGCTGTACTGGTAGGGCCAGCCCGCGTAGTAGTCGGACATGCGGTCCACCAGGTGGGCGCCCGCCTTCGCCGCCTCCGGCGCGACCACGAGGATGTCACCCTCCGCCTGCTGCTTGCCGCCCGCCGCCATCTGCACGAAGGTGTTCGGGTGCAGCGGCTCGACGAGGCTGTCGGCGGGGACCGAAGCCGTGGCCAGCCCATACAGGCTGCCGGTGGCGACGTGGGTGACGGTGCGATACGGCTGGTTGGCCTGCACCACGAGCGTGGACGCCGCGGACGCCGCGGGCGATGACACCGCGGCGGCGATGAGGCCGCCGGCGACCGTGACGGCGGCGAGGGCGAGCCGGGTGGTGACCCGCACCGCCCGGCCTCTTGTCGTGCCGATGGCCGTTCTGCTTGTCGTGCTGATGGCCGCTGCGCCGTGCATGGGCAGCCGCGGATGCGACCTGGACATCAATGTCCTCCTCGGGAAAACGAGAAAACCTGGACGGTGCGATGGCCATCGCGGTGCTTGGAATGTAAGTCGCGTCGGCTCGGCATTCAATACCTCCGGGTAATCGAATCGGTTCTCTTTTGTTCGACTACACGCGACTGCTGTGCGGTCTTGGCAGGCGCCCGCCAAGCCCATTAGGCCATCGGGGGTGGGATTTGGCGGACGTCAGCCTGCCCGTGATGAGCTCTTGCGCCCTCGTGGCATGCATGGTTAACATGATCGAATCGGTTCGACATGAGGTAGGGCGATGGTGCCAACTATCCAGGACGTGGCCCGCCGCGCGGGCGTGTCGCGGAGCACGGTCTCCTATGCGCTGTCCGGCAAGCGGAGCATTTCCAGGGAGACACGCGAGCGCATCGAGGCCGCCATCGCGGAGCTCGGCTTCACCCCGCACGCGGGAGCGCGGGCCCTCGCCACGTCGCAGACGATGGTCCTTGGATTGTTCGTCCAGTTCTTCGCGGACGAGTTCGCGCCCGCCATGCTGCAGTACGTCCTGCCGATCTCCAATGCCGCGCGCGAGGCGGGCTACGACATCCTGATGGTGACGGAATCAGACGGGCCGCACGCGGTGCAGCGGATCGTGAGCTCCGGGATGGTGGACGGCGTCGTCCTGCTGAACGTCGCGCACGAAGATCCGCGGCTGCCGGTGCTCAGAAAGATGCGCCAGCCAGGATCGATGGTCGGCCTGCCGCGGATCCCTGAGGGCTTTGACGTCTTCGACCTGGACTTCGCGGAGTCCGGCCGCATCATCGTCGACCACCTGGCCGAGCGCGGGCACCGCGAAATTATCCTGATCACCCCGCACGAGCACGTTTACGAGCGCGGCGGCGCGTACTCCTGGAGGTTTCGGGACGCGGCACTGCAGCGCGCCGCGAGCTACGGCATCCGCGTCCGTTCCTACTTCGGCGAGACGCAGCAGCCCGCCGTTAACCAGCAACTCAACCAGATCCTCGACGCACGGGACGAGTCGGCCATGGTCGTGCACAACGACGCGGTGATCGCCGCGCTGCCTTCGGTGCTTTACTCGCGCGGGATCCGCGTGCCCGATGACCTATCGGTCGTCGGCATGTTCTCCGAGGACTTCGGGGGGGTGTTCTCACTGCCGTACACGGCGGTCGAGACCTCGCCGAACAACCTGGGCCGGATGGCGGTCCAGGCACTCGTTCAGCGGATGGCCACCACGCCGGACGCTAGCCCCTGGCGGGTGGAGCTCGTCGCGCCGCAAATCACGGACCGGGGAAGCACCCGCTAACCAAGCCAGGCGGATGCTTCCCAGGCATGCCGTCCACTGTCGAAGCGGTTCGACGAATTAAGCCCGGGTCGTCGAACGGAAACGAGACAGGCAAGGAAAACCGAAAACCAGTAGTCACCATTTCCGGATTCCGAGGCATCGCGGAACCCGGCCATTCAGAGAGGAATGACCGTGCAGATAACCCGTAGAGCACGCACCGCGCTGCTCACCATCACCGCCATAACCGCCGCCGCCGCGCTGGCGGCCTGCTCAAGCAGTTCAAGCACTAGTACGAGCGCTCCGGCCTCGGCCGGAGGCACCAGCGCAACGTCGGCGAGTGGCGGCACCTATACCCTCTGGGATCCCTACCCGCAGTACAACGCATCCTCCGCGTGGTGGAAGGCGGTCGCAGCGTGCGGCACGCAGGCGGGCGTGACGATCAAGCACACCGCCTATGACACCACCGCGCTGACGACGCAGGCGCTGCTGGCCGGCCAGCAGGGCAAGTCGCCGGACATCCTGCTGATCGACAACCCGGTGGTCTCGACGCTCGCCAGCGCGGGCATCCTCACCACCACCGCGCAGAACGGCCTGTCAACCGGGACGATCGCGCAGAACATCCTCGGCGCCGGCGTTATCAACGGAAAGACCTACGGCGTGCCGATCGGCGCGAACACGCTGGCGCTTTACTACAACCCGACGATCCTGAAGGCTGCGAATGTCGACCCGGCCTCCATCACGAGCTGGGCTACCCTGACCGCGGCGCTCGCCAAGGTCAAGGCGATCGGCAAGAAGGGCATCACCTTCTCCGGCATCAACACCGAGGAGGGCAGCTTCCAGTTCCTGCCGTGGTTCTGGGGCGCCGGAGCGAACCTGACCAACCTCAACTCCCCGCAGGCGGTCGCCGCGCTCACGCTGTGGACCACCTGGATCAAGGACGGCTACGCGCCGAACTCCGTGATCCAGAACACGCAGACCACCTCATGGCAGGAGTTCCAGACCGGCGACTACGCCTTCGGCGAGAACGGCACCTGGCAGAAGGCCGGCGCCGCCACCATGGGCGCGAAGGTCATCCCGATCCCGTCCGAGAGCGGCGGGGCGGCGCCCGTGCCGACCGGCGGGGAGTTCTTCACGATCCCCGTGCAGAAGGACACGTCCACGTACGCGACCTCCGCGAAGATCGTGACCTGCCTGACGTCTGGCAACAGCATCATCTCCACCGACAACACGCTGAACTACATCGCCCCGACTCAGTCAGCGCAGCAGGCCCAGGTGGCAACCGATGCCTCGCTGCAGTCCTGGGTTAACGCGGTCGGCGTGGCCAAGGCCCGCACGGGGGATAACCTGGGCACCAAGTACCCCATCATCTCCCAGCAGATGTGGACCGCGGTGCAGAAGGCGGAAAGCGGCGCGGCGGCGCCTTCGGCGGCGCTCGCGGCCGCCCAGACCGCGGCCCAGGCGGGCATCAACAAGTAGCACAGACGGCAGACCGACGTGAGAGCCATGACAACCGACAGGTCCAGGGCGCGGTCGGCCGGGCGGCAGCGTGACGGGGCGGCGCACACCGCCCCGTCACGGGCCCGGTCCGCCGGGGCCCGGTGGCGGGCACAGGCGGCGGCGTGGGGATTCCTCGCTCCCGTCGTCCTCTACCTGGCCGCCTTCTACGCGTACCCGCTCTATCGCAACATCGACTTGAGCATCAGGAGCTATACCCTCGCGTCGTTCGTCACCGGCGACGCTCCGTTCGCGGGATTCGCCAACTACATCAGCATCTTTCACAGCTCCACATTCGCTCCCGCGCTCATCAACACGACGATCTTCGTCTTCGTCTCGATCGCCTTCCAGTTCGCGATCGGCCTGGCCCTCGCGGTGTTCTTCTACCGCAGGTTCCCCCTGTCGGCGACGCTCCGGGCGCTCTTCCTGATTCCCTGGCTGCTGCCGCTGCTGGTGTCCGCCTCTACCTGGTCGTGGATGCTGAACAGCGACTCCGGCATCGTGAACTCCTTCCTGCAGGCCGTGGGGGCCGCGCCGATCGACTGGCTGACCTCGCCGCACTGGTCGCTGGCCGCCGTGCTGATCGCGAACATCTGGATCGGCATACCGTTCAACCTCGTCATCATGTACAGCGGCCTGCAGAGCGTCTCGGCGGACATCTTCGAGGCCGCCTCGATCGACGGCGCGAACGGGTGGCAGCGCTTCTGGCGGATTACCTTCCCGCTGCTGCGCCCGGTGTCCGCGATCACCCTGCTGCTCGGCTTCATCTACACCCTGAAGGTGTTCGACATCATCTGGATCATGACCAGGGGCGGCCCCGCGACCGCATCGACCACCCTGGCGATCTGGTCCTACCAGCTCGGCTTCGGGTCGCTGCTGCCGGACTTCAGCTCGGCGGCCGCGGTCGGGAACGTCCTGATCATCATCGCGGTCATCTTCGCGCTGATCTACATCCGCGCCAGGAACAGGCTGGAGACGACATGAAACGCCGCTCATGGTGGCTCACCGCCCTCGGCGTCCTGTTCACCGCCGCCATGCTCTTCCCCGTCTACTGGATGATCAACGTCTCGCTGACCCAGACGTCCAACATGCGCAAGAGCCCGCCGAACCTGATCCCGGTCGACGCCACGCTCCAGGGCTACTCGGCCGTCATCCACCAGCAGCTGCCCTACCTTGGCACCAGCCTGATGGTCGCCCTCGGCACGGTCGTCGTTACCCTCGCCCTGTCCGCGCCCGCGGGTTACTCACTGGCCAAGCTCCGCCCGAAGGGCGGCGGCGCGCTGAACTTCGTGCTGCTGATCGCCCAGATGATCCCGGCGATCGTCATGGCGATGGGCTTCTACACCATCTACATCAAGCTCGGGCTACTCGACTCGGTGTGGGGGCTGATCATCGCCGACTCGACCATCGCGGTGCCGTTCGGCGTGCTGATCTTCACCGCGTTCATGTCACGGATCCCCGATGAGCTGCTGCAGGCCGCTCGCATCGACGGCGCCGGCACGATGCGGACCTTCCTGTCGGTCGTCATGCCGGTGAGCCGCAACGCGGTGGTGACCGTCTCCCTCTTCGGCTTCCTGTGGGCCTGGTCGGACTTCCTGTTCGCCAACACACTGGACAACGGCGCCGGGCTCCAGCCGATCACGCTCGGCATCTACGCCTACATCGGCAACAACAACCAGCAGTGGAACGCCATCATGGCCACCGCCGTCGTCGCCTCCGTCCCGGCCGCCGTCCTGCTCGTCCTCGCGCAGCGTTATGTCGCTGCCGGCGTGACCGCTGGAGCCGTCAAGGACTAACACCGTAACTTCCCCACTCGGCACTCTCTCGGGCGGCGCGGGCACCGCGCCGCCCATTCAACCCTGGGATGGACCAAGCCAGCATGGTGAGCTATCACAACGACAACGGCACGCTTGAGGTGCGGCACCGGCACGAGGTGATCCGCATTCAGGCCTGGGGCGCCGACAGCGTGCGCGTGCGGGCCGCCCAGCACCGCATCCCCGCGGAAAGCGCGGGGGCGCTCGGCGATATCCAGCCGGACGGCCCGACGAGCCAGGTCAAGGTGGAAGGGACGCGGGCCGTCCTGGTCAACGGACGGCTCCGGGTCGAGGTCACCTTCGATACCACCGAGAGTTACCCGGAACCGCTGCTCACCTTCCGCGACCCGGACGGGGCCGAGCTGCTGGCCGAGCGCCGGGAGCATTTCTGGATGCCGGGAGCGCGGGTCTTCGCCGGCAACCGGTCAGGTGCCTACGAGGTCCACCAGCAGTTTGCCGCCTACCCGGGGGAACGGCTCTTCGGCCTTGGCCAGCGGACTCACGGGCGGCTCAACATCAAGGGCCTGGCCCTGGACCTCGTACAGCGCAACGGCGAGGTCAGCATCCCGTTCGTGCTGTCGGATCGCGGCTACGGGCTGCTGTGGAACGTGCCCGCCGTCGGCCGGGCCGAGTTCGCGGACAACGCCACCCGCTGGCAGGCCGGGCAGGCCCGTGAGATCGACTACTGGTTCACGGCGGCGCCTTCCCCGTCGGAGATCCTCGCCCGGTACGCGGACGCCACCGGCCACGTGCCCGAGCTGCCCGCGTGGGCCAGCGGTTTCTGGCAGTCCAAGCTCCGCTACCGGACGCAGCATGAGCTGCTTGAGGTCGCCCGCGAGTACAAGCGCCGCGATCTGCCGCTGTCGGTGATCGTGGCCGACTTCTTTCACTGGTCCGCCATGGGCGACTTCCGCTTCGACGAAAGCGAGTGGCCCGACCCGGCCGCCATGGTCGCGGAGCTGCGGGACCTGGGCGTCGAGCTGATGGTGTCGGTCTGGCCCACGATGTCTCCGCTGAGCGAGAACTACGCCGAGTTCTTCGACCAGGGGCTGCTGGTGGGAGCGGACCAGGGGGCCGAATTCCAGCAGGTCATCCAGGACAAGGGCATGGCCGCGCCCATGCCGGTGGCCTTCTACGACCCCACCAACCCCCGGGCCCGGGACCGCGTCTGGGAGCTGATCGAGCGGAACTACCTGTCCAAGGGGATCCGCGTCTTCTGGCTTGACGCGTCCGAGCCGGAGCTCAACCCGGCGCACCCCGCCAACCTGTCCCTGTACGCGGGTCCGGGCGCGGAAGTCGTAGGCATCTACCCGCGCGATAACGCCCGGCTCTTCGCCGAGGGCATGGCCGCCGCCGGCCAGCCGCCGACGGTCCTGCTGTGCCGTTCCGCCTGGGCCGGCGCGCAGAAGTTCGGCGCCGCGGTATGGTCCGGCGACATCCCCGCCACCTGGGAGTCGCTGCGCCAGCAGGTCCGGGCCGGCCTGAACATCGCGGTCGCCGGCATTCCCTGGTGGACGACCGACATCGGCGGATTCCACGGCGGCGACCCGGATGATCCCGCCTACCAGGAACTCATCACCCGGTGGTTCCAGTACGGCGTGTTCTGCCCGCTCTTCCGGCTGCACGGCGACCGGCTGCCCCGCGTGCCCACCGGTTACGAGATGACCGGCGGCCCCAACGAGGCGTGGTCCTACGGCGACCGGGCGTACGAGCGGATCGCCGCCGCGCTGCGGCTGCGCGAGCGGCTCCGGCCGTACATCCACGAGCAGATGCGCGTGGCGTCAGGCACCGGGCTGCCGCCGATGCGGCCCCTGTTCGTGGACTTCCCCGCCGACCCGGGGACCTGGGACGTCGACGACGAGTTCATGTTCGGCCCCGACCTGCTGGTCGCCCCGGTCCTCGAGCCAGGCGCCCGCACCCGCGATGTCCGCCTGCCTGCCGGCCCCGCCTGGACCGACGCGGCGACGGGGGAGCGGCACGAGGGGGGAACCGTTGCCCGGGTACCCCTTTCACCGGACCGCATTCCTGTCTTCGCCCGCGAGGAAGCTGAAGTACTTGATGCCGTTCGCTAAGCACGGAGGGCCGGTCCAGCCGTCAACCTCGGTCTGGCGGCCGCTGGGGACAGACGAGGTCGAGGTTACCGGCGGCATCTGGGGACAGTGGCAGCGGCTGAACGCGGACACTATCCTCCGGCACTGCGAGACATGGCTGGAGCGCGTTGGCTGGGCAGGCAACTTCGACCGCGCCGCGGCCGGCGCCATCGCCGGGCGCCACTCCGGCATCGAGTTCGTTGACTCTGAGGTCTACAAGCTGCTGGAGGCCATGGCCTGGGAACTGGGCCGCGGCGACCGCGCCGGCGACCTTGAGGCCCGCTACCTTGCCCTGGCCGAAAGGGTCGCCGCCGCCCAGGAACCGGACGGCTACCTGCACACCAGCTTCGGGCGGCCCGGGCAGCCTGCCCGGTACTCTGACCTGGAGTCCGGACATGAGCTGTACTGCTTCGGCCATCTGTTCCAGGCGGCGGTCGCGCGGCTGCGGACCGGTCACGACGACCTGCTGCCGCAGGTGGCGCGCCGCCTGGCGGATCACGTCTACGATCAGTTCGGCCCGGATGGCCGCGTCGGCGTCTGCGGACATCCGGAAATAGAGATGGCCCTCGTGGAGCTGGCCCGCGCGACCGGGGAGCGCCGCCACCTTGAGCTCGCCAGCCTGCTGGTGGAGCGCCGCGGGGCCGGCACCCTGCGCGGTCATCCTTTCGGGCAGGACTACTTCCAAGACGACGTCCCAGTCCGGACGGCGGCCACGCTGCGCGGTCACGCGGTGCGCGCCCTTTACCTGGCCGCGGGCGCGCTTGACGTGGCCACGGAGACCGGTGACGACGAGCTGGCCGCGGCGGTTCGCAGGCAATGGGCGAACGGCGTGGCTCGCCGCACCTACATCACCGGGGGAGTCGGCTCGCGCCACCAGGACGAGGCGTTCGGCGATGACTTCGAGCTGCCAGCCGACCGGGCCTACTCCGAGACGTGCGCGGGCATCGCGTCGGTCATGCTGAGCTGGAGGCTCCTGCTGGCTACCGGCGAGGACAAGTACGCGGACCTGATCGAGCGCACGCTGCTGAACAATGTCCTCGCGTCCCCCCGCGCGGACGGGCGCGCCTTCTTCTACACGAACACGCTCCACCAGCGGTCTCCTGGCCCGGTGCTCGACGAGGACCAGGTCAGCCCGCGTGCGGAGTCAGGGCTGCGGGCGCCCTGGTTCGAGGTCTCCTGCTGCCCCACCAACGTCGCCCGCATGCTGGCGAGCGCCGGCCTGTACTTCGCCACCGCCAGCGACAACGGCATCCAGCTGCACCAGTACGGCGACTACCGGGTTTCGGTGGCGCTGGCCGCTGGGAAGGTCACCCTGCAGGTCCGTGGCGGCTACCCGTTCGGCAACGCGGTTTCGGTCAAGGTCATCGAGGCGCCCGCGCGGGAGGTGACCCTGCGGCTGAGAGTGCCGGGCTGGGCCCAGGGCTCGGCCGTGCTGAGCGAGGCCCCGACCACGCGGACTCGCGGCCATGCCGAGATCCGGCGGGTCTTCCAGGCCGGCGATTCGGTAGACATCGCCTTTCCAGCCGCGGCACGGGTCACCTACGCCGACCCGCGCATCGACGCCGTCCGGGGGACGTTCGCCGTTGAACGCGGACCGCTGGTACTGGTGCTCGAGTCGCCTGACCTGCCCGTGGGATGGAGCGTCAACGAGGTCACCGCGGACCCGGGCAGCATCACCGGCGACGGCGATGACACCGCCATCGAGGTGTATCACCACTCTCGGGACGCGGACGACTGGCCTTACTCACCCGAGCCGGGAGGAGGGCAAGGCGAGCGCGCACGGGCCCGGCTGATCCCCTACCACCAGTGGGCTAACCGCGGCCCAGGCACCATGCGCGCCTGGCTACCGCTCGCCGCGCCCGGGGAGGTCAGGGAGGAACGGGGTACCCCGCGCCCGTTCTGAATCGACCGGGATGATCCAGAACGAGGGCGGCTGACTCCGATCTGCCACGCGGCTACGAGAGCCGCGGTATCGACCCGGCGCGGTTCAAGGCCGAGGGAGGTGAGCTGCTGAACTATGTCGCCGGCGTCTCCCGGCCTCCGGGAGACGCGGCTCGGGCTGCACGTGTGCAAGGGCAACGGGACCCAGTCGTGGATCGCCGAGGGCGGCTACGAGGACATCTGCCGCGAGGTATTCAAGCGGGCAGACGACTTCGACGTCTTTCACCTTGAGTTCGACGATGAGCGGTCGGGCTCGTTCGAGCCTCTTCGGCACCTACCGGATGACAAGGTCGCGGTGCTGGGTCTCGTGTCTACTAAGTGGCAGTCGCTTGAGGAACCTGACCTGCTGCGCGAGCGAAAGCGGTGGCTTGCGGCGACGCTGTGAAGCAGGCGCTGGAGTTGGGCGGCGGGGGCGCTCGCGGTGGACGGCGTCCCCCCAGGCTACGCGAGGGCGGCGGCGACCTCGTCGAGGTGCGCCGCGCGGGATGCTTTGACGAGCACCACGTCGCCGACGCAGAGGTAGCCGCGCAGCCATTCGATGGCCGCGTCGTTGCCGGCCAGCGCCACCGCCCGGTCTCCTGCGCCGTCCGCGATCGGCCGGGCGGCCTCGCCGACTGCGGCCACCACGTCGGCGCGGGAGGCGGCGTACTGCCCGATGGCGCGGTGCTCGGCGTCGCTGTCGTCGCCGAGTTCGAGCATCTCGCCGAGGACGGCGATGCGGCGCCTGCCCTCGATCGCCACCAGCGCGTCCAGGGCGGCGCGGGCCGTGTCGGGGTCGGCGTTGTAGGAGTCGTTGAGCAGCGTCGCGCCGCTGGCGAGGTCGCGCAGTTCCAGGCGCCATTTCGACAGCGAGGCGGTGGCCAGCGCCGCCGTGGCCACGTCGAGGGGCACGCCGGCCGCGAGTCCTGCTGCCGCGGCGGCCGACGCGTTGAGGGCCTGGTGGGCGCCCACGAGCGGCAGCGCGACGGGCGCCGAGGCATCGGCGGTCCGGAGGGTGAAGGACGGCCGGGCGAGCCGGTCCAGCGTCAGGCTGGTCACCTGAACGTCGGCGTGCTCCGCGTGGCCGAAGGTCAGCACCGGACCGTCGGTGAGCGCGCGCATCGCGGCTACCCGGGGATCGTCGGCGTTGAGGACGGCGGTGCCGCCGGGTGCCATACCCTGCACGAGCTCGCCCTTGGCCCTGGCGATGGCCGCGGGGGACCCGAAGTGGCTGAGGTGGGCATGGCCGACGTTGGTGACGACGGCGATGTCGGGCGCGGCCAGGCCGGTGAGCGCGGCAATGTCGCCGATGCGGCGGGCGCCCATCTCCAGGACGAGGAACCGGGTGGCCGCGCTGGCGCGCAGCATGGTGAGCGGCACGCCGAGTTCGTTGTTGAGCGAGCCGGCCGTGGCGATCACCGGCGCGGCGCTCGAGAGCACGGCCGCCAGCAGGTCCTTGGTGCTGGTCTTGCCCCGGGAGCCGGTCACCCCGGCCACGGTCAGCCCGTCGCGCAGCCGGGCCGCCACGTGGGCGGCGAGCGCCTGTAGCGCGGCCTGGGCGTCCTCGACGATGACGGTGGGCAGGTTGGTGGGCCGGGAGCCGAGCACGGCCACCGCGCCGGCCCGGCCGGCCTGGCCGGCGTAGTCGTGGCCATCGGCGCGCTGGCCCGTGAGGGCGACGAAGAGGCCGCCCGGCTCGGCCTGCCGCCCGTCGAGCACGGCCGGCGCGGTCACCGTCACAGCGCTGTCGCCCGCGACCGTCCCGCCGGTGACCGCGGCGATCTCTGCGATGCTGAGCGGGATCATGGCCGGACGGCGCGGGGTCCGGCGATGCACAGTGACATGCTCCGGCACGCTACGGTCGGCAACATATCGTCGGCGTATCGAAAATCGCATACGTGCCGGCAACACCCGGCTGCCTTGAATTGAAGGCATGACCTCTAGCGAGCCAGCGCGACCAGCGGCCTGCCGCGCCCGGCCGGCGGCGTCCCCTGCGGCTACCCTGGGCGCGGGAATCACCGTGTACGGCTGCGGGCCGGACGAGGCCGCTGTGTTCCGGGAAGTCGCGCCTCGCTTCGGCGTTGTGCCGACTATCACTGAGTCGGCGGTATCCGAGGCCAGCATCGAGCTCGTGTCTGGAAACCGGTGCATTAGCCTCGGTCACAAGACCCCGGTTGCGAACTCCACCCTGCTGGCGCTCAGCCGGGCGGGCGTCAGGTATATCTCCACGCGAAGCATTGGATACAACCACATCGACGTGAGCTACGCGCAGAGCGTCGGGATCTGCGTGGGCAATGTCGCCTATTCGCCCGATAGCGTGGCTGACTACACGCTGATGCTGATGCTGATGGCGGTGCGCAATGCGAAATCCGTCATCCTCCGTGCGGATACTCGTGACTACAGGCTGAGTGACGTGCGCGGGAGGGAACTGCGCGACCTGACCGTCGGGGTGATCGGGACAGGGCGCATCGGCGCGGCAGTCATGGACAGGCTACGGGGTTTCGGCTGCCGGGTACTGGCCTGCGACAGGCACCCCAAGACGACCGCAGATTACCGGCCCCTCGACGAGCTGCTGCGGCTGAGCGACATCGTAACGCTCCACACGCCGCTCAACGCGGACACAAACCATCTCCTGAACCGTCGGCGCATCGGGCAGATGAAGCGCGGCGCGTACATCATCAATACCGGACGCGGCGCGCTTCTCGACACGGAGGCCCTTGTCTCAGCGCTGGAAAGCGGCCGGCTGGGCGGTGCGGCGCTGGATGTCCTCGAAGGAGAGGAAGGAATATTCTACGCCGACTGCAGGAGCACGCCCATTGAAAGCAAGGCGCTGCTGCGGCTGCAAGAGCTGCCGAACGTGGTTATCAGCCCGCATACCGCCTACTACACAGACCACGCCCTGAGCGACATCGTCGAGAACAGTATCGTCAACTGCCTGGAATTTGAGAGGGGAAGCCGGCATGGGTAAGCTGAGGGTCGGAATCATATTCGGCGGCTGCTCCGAGGAGCATCCGGTCTCCGTCAAGTCCGCGCGGGAAGTCGCGAAAAACCTCGACACCGGAAAGTACGAGCCGTTCTGGATCGGGATCACCAAGAGCGGCGCCTGGAAGCTCTGCGACAGCCCTGACGGAAACTGGGAGAACGGCAGCTGCCGCCCGGCCGTGCTGTCACCGGACAGAAGCGCACCCGGGCTGCTCGTCCTGGCGCAGGGACGATGCGAGACGGTCAGCCTGGACGTGGTGCTGCCGGTCCTGCACGGCAGGCTCGGCGAGGACGGCGCGGTGCAGGGCCTGCTGGAGCTGTCCGGCATCCCCTACGCGGGCTGCGATGTCCAGAGTTCCGCCCTGTGCATGGACAAGTCCCTTACCTACATCGTGGCCAGGAGCGCGGGAATCGCCACTCCGAATTTCCTGGTCGTCACGGCGGACGACGATATCGACCCCGGCAGGCTTGCCTACCCCGTCTTCGTGAAGCCGGCCCGCTCGGGATCATCCTTCGGGGTCAGCAAGGTATCCGGGGAAGAAGAACTGCCGGATGCGGTGAAAACCGCGAGGCAGTACGACTCGAAGGTGCTGATCGAGGAGGCGGTCGCGGGCAGCGAGGTGGGATGCGCGATCCTCGGGAACGGCACGGACCTGATCGCGGGCGAGGTAGACCGGGTCGCCCTGTCTCACGGCTTCTTCAGGATCCATCAGGAGAGCGCGCCGGAAAGCGGTTCCGAGAACGCAACGTTCATCGTTCCCGCCGACATCCCGGCGCAGGCGCGGTCGCTCGTCCAGGAGACGGCGAAGGCCGCGTATCGCGCCCTGGGCTGCCGGGGGCTTTCGCGGGTCGACACGTTCCTCACCGAAGACGGAACAGTAGTCCTCAACGAGGTCAACACCCTGCCCGGCCTGACCTCCTACAGCCGCTACCCGAGAATGATGGCGGCCGCCGGGCTGCCGCTCGCCGAAGTGATCGACCGCATGGTGTCGCTGGCACTGACAGGAAAACCCGGTGCACGGTGACTTCGCCTTCGTCGACCAGCTCGTACCCGGAATCCGCTGGGACGCCAAGTACGCCACCTGGGACAACTTCACCGGCAAGCCGGTCGACGGGTACCTGGCCAACCGGATTGCCGGCACGCGGGCCTTGTGCGCGGCCCTGGCAAGAGCGCGCGACAAGGCCGCATCCCTCGGCTTCGGCCTGCTGCTGTGGGACGGTTACCGCCCCCAGCGCGCCGTCGACTGCTTCCTGCGCTGGTCGCAGCGGCCCGAGGACGGCCGGACGAAGCCACGGCACTACCCGAATATCAGCCGGGCCGACATGCTCGAAAAAGGGTACGTGGCCGCCAAGTCGGGTCACAGCCGGGGCAGCGCCGTTGACCTGACCCTCTACTACCTGGCTACCGGCGAGCTTGCCCCCATGGGCGGCGGCCACGACCTGATGGACCCGGTCTCGCATCACGGGGCAAAAGGAATCACCCTAGTCGAGGCGATAAACCGCCAGTACCTTCGTTCGATCATGAATACCAGCGGTTTCAGCTCATACGACTGCGAGTGGTGGCATTACACGCTGGAAGGCGAACCTTACCCAGGCACCTATTTTGATTTTCCCGTCACATAGTTAAGCCAGTCAAAGGAATCGGCAAAGCGTTGAAAGTACCGATAGCGGGCATAGGTGCGGCGCCCGCCCTGTCACGATCGCGACGAGCACGATGGGGGCAGGCATGACGGGACCGCGCGTCGTTGTCGCCGGCGGGCATTCGGCCGGGCACATCGAGCCCGCGATGAACTTCGCCGACGCGCTGCGCCGACTGGCGCCCGCGGCGGAGATCACCGCCCTCGGCACCGTCCGCGGCCTGGACACCACGCTCATCCCGGCCCGCGGCTACCCGCTCGAGCTCATCCCGCCGGTGCCGCTGCCCCGCGCGCTGAACCGTGCCCTGCTGCGGGCGCCGGGCAGGCTGCGCGAGGCGGTGCGGGCGGCCGGGGCGGTGCTCGACCGGGTGCGGGCCGAGGTCGTGGTAGGCTTCGGCGGCTACGTGGCCGGGCCGGCCTACGTCGCCGCCCGCCAGCGGGGCCTGCCGATCGTCGTTCACGAGGCGAACGCCCGCCCCGGGGTGGCCAACCGGCTGGCGGCCCGGATGACGACCCGCGTGTTCACCGCCACGCCGGGTGTCCGGCTGGCGCACGCCACCGCCATCGGGATCCCGCTACGGCCGGCGATCACCAGCCTCGACCGGCCCGCGCTGCGCGACGCGGCCCGGCAGCGGTTCCGCCTGCGCCCCGACGGGCCGGTACTGCTGGTCACCGGCGGCTCGCAGGGTGCCCGCACGATCAACGCCGCGGTGTCCGGCGCGGCCGCGGCGCTGCGGCAGGCCGGCGTGCAGGTGCTGCACATCACCGGGCCGCTCCACGCGGTCCAGGTGCCGGACGGTGGCCCCGGCGACCCGCCTTATGTCGTCATCCCCTACGTCGAGGAGATGCAGCACGCCTACGCCGCGGCCGACTTCGTAGTCTGCCGTGCGGGGGCGATGACGTGCGCCGAACTGGCCGCCGTGGGCCTGCCGGCCGCGTATGTGCCGCTGCCGCTGCGCGGCGACGAGCAGCGGCTGAACGCCGGGCCGGCCGTCGCGGCCGGCGGGGCACTGCTCGTCGACGACGCCGGCCTCGACCCGGCCTGGATCGAGACCGCCCTGATCCCGGTGCTCACCGATCCGCAGCGGATCGCGGCGATGGCGGCCCCCGCGTCGGCGGCCGGCGCCCCCGACGCGGGCGTGGTCCTGGCCCGGCACGTCCTCACCGCAGTCGCCGAGCGGCGCAGGCTCGCCTCATGAGGACCACGGCCGCCAGGTGCGGTCACCTCATCTGCGCGCGTACCCCGCATTTCGAGCAGGACATCCCGGAAGGGCAATGGCCCGGTCAGTTCCGCCTGCAGGGAAGGGACCGGACGCACTGGAGCGACCGCACCTGCGGCCTGGCATGCCTCATGTCCGTTGCATCGTTCCACGCGAGAGCCGTCCCGCCGATCTTCGAGCTGCTGCAAGAGGGACTCGGATCGGGCTACTACACGAGCAAAGGCTGGCTGCACGCCGGCCTGGCCAGCCTCGGCGCCGCCTACGGCCTCCGGGGTGAAGCGCGCCCGGCCCCCACGATAAGCGACCTGCGCGCCTGTCTGGAATCCACCGGAGGGCCGCTGATCGCGTCGGTAACCTTGCGGTTCCCCGAGGATGGCCGGCGCGGGGGTCACCTCGTAGTCGTAACCGATGTTGACGAGGGCCCCGGAGGGCGGATCTGCATCCGCGATCCCTCAAGCTGGGGAAAAGAAGAAGCCTCGATCCCGGCGGCACGCTTCTCAGCAAGCTACTCCGGGCGCGCAATCATCTTTTACTGATCGCCATCAATTGGCGTGCGGCGGCGAGGCAGGCAGCTCCACCGTGACGCACAGCCCGCCCGCGGCCCGGGGAGCGAGCGTAAGGGTTCCGTCGGGTGAGCTTGAGGCGAACGCTCAGCCCAGGTGCCCTATCCATCGCTGCCTCCCCGTGACCGGTGCCAGGCGCTGTGTCGATGCGGTAGCCGACGCCGGGCACCGTGGCGATGAGCCAGGGTTCGCCGAGTCGCTTGCGCAGAGCTGAGACGATGATGCGCACGGCGTTGGTGAACGGGTCGGCGTTCTCGTCCCAGGCCCGTTCCAGGAGCTCCTCGGCGCTGATGGCGCCGCCCTCGGCGGCGACGAGAACTTCGAGCACGGCGAACTGGTTGCAGGTGAGGGCGACATAGCGGCCGTCGCGGTAGACCTCGCGGCGGAACGGATCCAGGCGCAGGCCCGCGATCTCCCGCACGGGCGGCCTACTGTGCGCGCGCCAGCGGTCGAGCGCCCGCAGGCGGAGCACGAGTTCGCGCATCTCGAACGGCTTGGTGAGGTAGTCGTCGGCGCCGAGGCCAAAACCCGGAGGCCTTGTCGTCGAGCCGGTCCGCGGCGGTGAGCATCAGGATCGGCATGCCGCTGCCGGAGGCGACGATGCTCGCGGGAATAATCTTCCTGTTCAGCTGCTCAGTGATGGGAGCGCACCCGGACTACAACGGACAATGACCTCATAGCGGCCTCCCGCAGGCCGCGGCCAGGTGACTTGCTAAAACCGCAGGTCACCTACCTTGCAACATGGGGTGAGTGACGGGACTTGAACCCGCGGCATCCAGGACCACAACCTGGCGCTCTACCAGCTGAGCTACACCCACCATGTGCCTTCGCCAGAAGGCTTTCACGAGTATAGCGTTCGCAGCGACCGCAAACGAACGACTAGCTATCCCCGCTCGCCCGCCCCGTCGACCGCACTCCCCGCGCCG
>CAZORE010000018.1:17960-39634 GCA_964581815.1 uncultured Streptosporangiaceae bacterium
ACGAACGACTAGCTATCCCCGCTCGCCCGCCCCGTCGACCGCACTCCCCGCGCCGCCCGCGCCGCCCGCGCCGCCCTCAGTCCCCGGCCGCTGGCTGGCATACCGCGCCGCGATCCCCCGCGCGGTCGCCGTGTCCGGCCCCGGCTGCGGAACGAACACGGTGTCACGGTAGTAACGCAGCTCCCGCACGGACTCGGTGATGTCGGCGAGCGCCCGGTGCCCGCCGTGCTTGTCCGGGGAGGCGAAGTAGGCCCGCGGATACCAGCGCCGCGCCAGTTCCTTGACGGACGAGACGTCGATCATCCGGTAGTGCAGCCAGTTGTCGAGCTCGGGCATGTCCCTGGCGATGAACCAGCGGTCGGTGGCGATCGAGTTGCCGCAGAGCGGCACCTTGCGGGCCTCGCGGACGTGGCGCTTCACGTAGGCGAGCACCGCGTCGGACGCTTCCGCGAGCGTCATGCCGCCGGCCAGGTCGGCGAGCAGCCCCGAGGTGGTGTGCATGTCGCGGACGACGTCGCCCATCTGGTCGAGTGCCTCGGCAGGCGGCTTGATGATCACGTCGATCCCGCCGTCGAGCAGGTTAAGGTCGGAGTCCGTGACCACGCACGCGATCTCTATCAGCGCGTCCTGCTCGATGTCGAGACCTGTCATCTCGCAGTCGATCCACACTAGCCGGTCGTTCATCCAACCAGACTAAAGGCAGTTTGACCTGCTGGTGCGAACGGCCTGCACCGGATCAGGCGGGAATAGCCAGCGCGGCCGCCTCGGCACGCGGCGACGGCAGGCCGCGGGCGCGCACCTGGAGCCCGTGCGGGCCGGAGATGCCGGTGATCCGGTCGATCTCGATGGCGCCCGGGCCCGCGTTCTCGCAGCCGGGTACCTGCGAGGCGCCGAAGTGCCCGCCGCGCGCCCACTGCACGCGGCTGCGCTGGTCGGCGAGCGCCGCCGCGGCGGCCGGCATGTCGACCCGGTACCCCTCCGGCCGCCCGGCCGGCCACCGGCGCGACACCCCCCAGGAGTCGAGCCAGCTCACGATCGCCTCGATCCCCTTGAGCGTGCCGTCGGTGAACGGCTGGCCGGGATGGCCGAGCACGCCGATCTGCACGCAGACGCGTCCCTCGGCGTTCACGTTGTCCGGGTTCACCCGGACGCGTCCCGGCGCCCAGTCGAGGTGGTCGGCCGCGCCGAGCGCCCGCCCGGCCCGCAGGACGGAGATGAGCTGTATGACGTTGCCGGTGACCGGGTCCCAGATGAGGTGGCACGGGCGGCGCTCGCTGATCAGTCGCTGCGCGGCCGACTGCACGGACACCGCGCCTGGCGCGGTGCCGAGAGTCAGCCAGACCGCACGTGGGGCGCCGCCGATCAGGGGACCTCCGTCAGTATCCGCCCGGATGCGCCGTGCTTCCGGCATCCATGCGTGTGCCACGGCTTTCCCCTCCCAATAGGTCTAGACCCTGAAGGCCGCAGATATCTCTCACTTACTTACGCCTGCGACACTGAATAGTCCATAGGGAGTACGGGAATCAGGCGATGAGACATGGAACGGGGAGGAAACGGCAGGCGCCACGCATAACACGCAACACTCGTAGCACAGGGTAAAAAGCCCTAGCGGGCCGCGGCGCGTGACTTGAAGTACGCGCTCGACTCCCCCCGCCAGAGCAGGATGGCCGCGGTCGCGCCGATGATCCAGAGCGCGAGCGTGACGACGATGAACACGATCTCGAGCACCGTGACGGTCTCGCCGCCCCGCAGCCCGTTGACGATGCTCCAGGCGTCGATCGTGGAAAGGACGGCGAGGGCCGTGGCGACCCACCTGGCCCACCCGCGCCCCGCGCGGTTCATCCGGGCCATCAGCACCCAGACCACCACCTGGAGCACGTAGATGACGAGCGTGTAGACGACGCTGCCGGTGAGCTCCCCGCTGGTGAGCTTCTTTCCGCTTGAGTCGGTAAGCGCGTTCTTGTCGGCGATCGTCGCGATGACGAGGAACACGCCCACGAGAGCGGTAAGGGCGCCGCCGGAGAGCATCAGCCGGACGGCCCTGCGCACCGGGCCGGGTACGTCCGAGTCATCCGGGACGCTGCCGGTAAGCTTCTTCTCGAGGCCGCCGAGTGCCGACTGGCCTGAGGATGTCTTCAACATTGGGGTGCCCTAACGTGACGCGCCGACGAACGAAGCATAGTTGCTGACTGGCCTCGCCCGGCGCGCAGCCCGGGTGACACCCAGTGCCCTATTGTCCCTGACGTTCTTAGTATTCGCAGACGCTCGTATACCGACACAGAGCGCGATATCATTCCTGACGTCATCACCGCGTGCATGTGCGGATTGCTCGTGCAAGTGTCGCGTGCAGGCGCCCTGGTGATGCAGAAGCGCTGGTGAATGGGGAACGCCAGCCTGTCGGAACGCTGAGGAGGGGACCGCGTTGAGTGGTAATGCGCCTGGGGGCGCTGCTCCCGTAGGCGGTCCCACCGTGCTCAGGATGCTCCTTGGTGCACAGCTTAGGCGACTTCGCGAGCGCGCGACCATCTCACGCGATGACGCCGGCTACTACATTCGTGCCTCGGGGTCGAAGATCAGCCGGATGGAACTCGGCCGGGTCTCCTTCAAAGAACGCGACGTCACCGACCTTCTCGAGTACTACGGCGTTACCGACCCGGCCGAACGGGAGAAGCTGGTCCAGCTCACCCGGGAAGCGAACGCCCTCCCGTGGTACCAGAAGTTTCAGGATGTGGTCCCCGACTGGTTCCACGTCTTCGTCGGCCTCGAGGAGGCCGCGCAGCTCATCCGCGTCTACGAGGTCCAGTTCGTGCCCGGCCTGCTGCAGACCGAGGAGTACGCGCGCGCCATCATCATGCAGGGCGCGCCCGGCGTGGACCCGGACGAGGTGGAGCGCCGGGTGGCGCTGCGGATGGGCCGGCAGCAGCTGCTGACGCGGGACAACCCGCCGCGCTACTGGGTGATCATGGACGAGGCGGCGCTGCGCCGCCCGATGGGCGGCCGCGACGTGCACTTCGCGCAGCTCGAGCGGCTGATCGACCTAGTCGGCGAGCCGAACATCACCCTGCAGGTCATGCCGTTCAGGTACGGTGGCCACGCGGCCGACGGCGGCGCGTTCACCATCATGCGGTTCCCGGAGACGGACCTGCCCGACGTGGTTTACATGGAGTACCTGACCGGCGCGCACTACATCGACAAGCCGGAAGAAGTCGAGCGCTACGCCGCGGTGATGGAGCGCCTCTCGGTCGCAGGCACCTCACCCGACCGGACCAGGGAGATCCTGGCCGGGATGCTGAAGGAGATCTAAGGGCCGATGCCAGACGAGGCCAGCACGGGCGAGATCTACAACGGAATGCCCGCCGGCGAGCTGCCCGACCTGCAGTGGCGGCTGGCAGGCGGCACAGAGGCCGGCGTCGAGATGGCCAGGCTGCCCGACGGGCAAATCGCGGTCCGCAACGCGGCCGACCCCGGCGGCCCCGCGCTCATCTACACCAGGGCAGAGATAGAGGCCCTCATCGGCGGCGCGCAGGACGGCGACTTCGACGCCCTCTTGTCATGACCCCTTCCTGAGGACTTCCTGCCCGTCGTGCCCAGGTGGGTGTGGTAACTGTGGACCGTGACCTCGGATAGCTCGCAATTGTCTGCGGCCGAAGAAGATCAAGAGCCATCATCCCGAACGAGGGCGTGGCTCCGTCTGACCCGGCCCGATGACAGTCCCGAGCTGTCCTGGCGCGACCGGGTGCTGCTCCGCTGGGAGATCGTCGCGGTCTTCGCGGTCTCGCTCGGCGCCAGCGGCCTCTACGCGTTCGTCTCGCTGATCGGCTCGCTGACCGCGCGCCACGCGCTGTCCTCGCAGTCGGTGACGCTGAACGGCTCGGCGGCGCCGGGCCGCCCGCTGCTCGACCTTTTCCTGCAGCTGACCTCGCTCGCGACCACCGCCGCGCCGGTGATCCTCGCGTTCTACCTGCTCGCCCGCTCTGGCGACGGCGCAAAGTCGATCGGCGTGGACCTCACCCAGCCGCTGCGCGACTTCCTGCGCGGCGCGGCGCTGGCGGCGCTGATCGGTGGCAGCGGCCTCGGCCTGTACTTCATCGCCTACAAGTCGGGCATCGCGCTGAACGTCGTCGCGGAGAACGAGCCCGCGATCTGGTGGCGCTACCCGGTGCTGCTGCTGTCCGCGCTGCAGAACGGCGTGCTCGAAGAGGTCCTCGTCACCGGCTACCTGCTGACCCGGCTGCGCAAGCTCGGCGTCCGCCCGGAGTACGCGATCTTGATAAGCGCGACGCTGCGCGG
Source organism: uncultured Streptosporangiaceae bacterium (assembly GCA_964581815.1). Classification (GTDB taxonomy): domain Bacteria; phylum Actinomycetota; class Actinomycetes; order Streptosporangiales; family Streptosporangiaceae; genus Trebonia. The sequence goes on from CAZORE010000018.1 coordinate 22,251, forward strand.
CTCGTACCACCTGTACCAGGGCTTCGGCGGCTTCCTCGGCAACGCGGTCATGGGGGTCATCTTCGGCACCTTGTTCCTGCGCTGGCGCCGGGTGACGCCGATGATCATCGCCCACACACTCATCGACGCGGTGGCTTTCATCGGCTACGCGCTGCTCGTCGGCCACGTTTCCTGGCTGGTATAGGCTTCCGCGCACCACGTCCCAGGTTTCACGTCAGTATCAGAGGCTGCCTTGACGGTCCCCGGAATGTATCGTTATCGTGTCGCGTCAGTCACATGGTGAATAGCTGAGAAAGAGTCCTGTGGCCACTCATTCAGCTCCCCGAGCCGCGCAAGGACCCGAGGAGCACGTGCCGCCGGCATCCGCCCCTGGGGCGGAGGGCGCTCGCCGGGTGCTCGCCGTTCTTCAGGCTTTCTCGCCTCGCCAGCACACGCTGACGGCCAGGGAACTGGCCGAGATCACCGCCATACCGCTCCCCAGCATGTACCGCTATATCGCGCTGCTGCGTGACACCGGCCTGCTAATCGGCGACGACCGCGGCGCGTATCACCTGTCGCCGCGGCTCATCTCGCTTGCCCGCGCCGCCGAGGCCGCCGAGACGCTCATCGAGCTCGCCGACCCGGTCATGCGCGACCTGGTCAGTGAGTGCGGCGAGACGGTGATCTTCGTCCGCCTGATATCCCGGGTCCCGGTGTGCGTGCACCGGGTCGAGTCGGAGCATCACCTGCGCGCCACGTTCGAGCCGGGCCAGACGCTGCCGCTGCTGCGCGGCGCGAGCGGCCAGGTGCTGCTCGCCGGCCTGCCGGAACGGGTGCGCCGCGAGTACCTCGCCCCGCTCGCGCAGGCCGACCAGGCGGCAGCCGGCCGGCTCGAGGAGTCCGTCGCCCGGGTGGCCGCCCGTGGCTGGGCGACGAGCGAGGAGGAGATCGACCGCGGCGTCTGGGCCGCCTCGGCGGCCGTGACGGACGGGCAGCGCACGATTGCCGCGCTTACCGTGCCGTCCCCGCTGGTGCGCAGCCCGGTCGCGTCACAGGAACGGCTGCTCGGCCAGGTCCGCGCCGCGGCGGCCCGGCTCAGCCGGCTCATCGAGAGCACCATCAGGCCCCCGGGTGACCGCTCCCTCGCGCCCCCCGAGGCGGAACTCTCCGAGGACGGCCAGCCCTCATGACCAAGAATGAGACTGGCGCGAACCAATGATGCTGATTAGCCTTGATTAAGTGCGTGCTGCCACGGTGGCGTGGGTCACCGAGCGCATCTGACGTCTTCCCGCCCACTGTCGCAATTGCGAACAATCTCGTGATTGCGCCCGGTTTCTGGGGCTATGAGACTGAAAAGGTTTCGTGCGCTGAGCCGGGTGGCACACCGGCGGAGCTGCGATGATCGCTTGCCCAGCCGGGGTACTGTAACCTCCAGCGGGTCAGCCGGCAGTCAAAGGCCTGCACCTGATTTAGCGACCTCTTAACGCATTTAGGGCGCGCTATACGGTTACGTAATCGCTATTCAGCCGTTATCCTGCCGGCATGCCGGATTTCCAGAGTTCGCCCAGACCCCGCGAGCTTCTTGGCGTAAGTACCGACTTCGCATCGTCCCCGGTGGCCGAGCTGCGTCAGGCGATGGCCGCTGACCGCCTCACGGCGACGGCGCTCGCCAGGCAATGCCTCGACCGTATTACCGACGTCAACCCCGCGCTGCGCGCCGTGATCGCGGTGTGCCCGGATGCCCTTGACCAGGCGGCCGCCAGCGATGCCGCGTGGCGGGCGAGCCAGCCGCGCGGTCCCCTGGAGGGGATCCCGGTCCTGATCAAGGACAACATCCAGGTGGCCGGGCTGCCCGCCACGGCGGGCTCGCCGGCGCTGCTCGGGGCACGGCCACCGGACGCGTTCATCGTCTCGCGGCTGCGCGCGGCCGGCGCGGTCATCGTGGCGAAGGCCAACCTGTCGGAGTGGGCGAACTTCCGGTCGACCCGCTCGGTGAGCGGCTGGTCGACGCTCGGCGGCCAGACCGCGAACCCGTACGCGCTCGACCGCAACCCGTCCGGGTCGAGTTCGGGCTCGGCGGCCGGCCTGTCCGCGGGCTTCGCGCCCCTCGCCGTCGGGACAGAGACGGACGGCTCGATCGTCTCACCGTCGAGCGCCTGCGGCGTGGTCGGCATTAAGCCGACCCTCGGCCTGGTCAGTCGGGGCGGCATCGTCCCGCTCTCGCTGGCGCAAGACTGCGCGGGCCCGATGGCCACCACGGTGGCGGACGCGGCGGCGCTGCTTTCCGTGCTCGCCGCCGCCGATCCGGAGGACAGCGCGGCCGACCACCCGGGCGACTACGTCGACTACGCCGCGTTCCTCGACCGCGGCGCGCTTGACGGGGCGCGGATCGGCGTCTGGCGGGTAGCGTCGGCAGGCGCGGACGCCGCCACCGAGGCACTACTCGACGCGGCGGTGGACTGCCTGGGCAACCTCGGCGCCACGGTGATCGACCCGGTCGACCTGCCCAACATCGAGAAGGTAACCGAGCCGGAGTTCGACGCGCTGAACTACGAGTTCAAGCACGGGATCAACGCCTACCTCGACTACCTGGCGGCGTTCGCCGACCACTCCGCCATGGAGCTGCCGGGAACGCTGTCGGACCTGATCGACTTCAACAAGCGGAATGCCGACTGGGTTCTCGCCCGGTTCGGGCAGGAGATCTTCCTCGCGGCGGACGCGACGAGCGGCGACCTGGACGACCCGGTGTACCTGGAGCTGCGCGCCGCGGCGCGCTCACTGGCCAGGAACGCGGTGGAAACTCCGACGCTCGAGCACAACCTCGACGCGATCTTCTCGCTCACCGCCAACCCGGCCTGGCTGACCGACTACGTCCTCGGCGACCACTCGGTCTTCGGCACGTCGCGGCCCGGTGCGGTGTCCGGCTGGCCGGCGATCAGTGTCCCGTTCGGCTACGTCCACGGCCTCCCGGTCGGCGTCTCGTTCCTCGGCCCCCGCTGGAGCGAGCCCCGCCTCATCGGCCTCGCCTACGCCTTCGAGCAGGCAACGCAGGCGCGCCGGGCCCCGGCGCTGCTCCCAACCACCGGCGAGGAGGGCAGCTCGTAGTCCTGGCCGCCGGGACGGTAATCTCGGCTCATGCCTCAGGTGCCAGAGCTGTCACGCGCGGTCAGGGAAGCCCTGGACGCCGGGCGCCCGGTGGTGGCGCTTGAGTCGACGATCATCTCGCACGGCCTGCCGCGGCCGGGCAACCTCGATGCCGCCAGGTCGTTCGAGTCGCTGCTCGCCGACAGCGGGGTGACCCCGGCCACGGTCGCCGTCATCGACGGGGTGCCCAAGGCCGGCCTCAGCGACGCCGAGCTCGAGCGAATCGCCCTGGACGCGAGCGTTATCAAGGTGAGCAGCCGCGACCTCGGGCTCGCCATGGCCGCCAAGCGGACCGCGGGCACCACGGTCGCGGCCACGTCCGTGCTCGCGGCGCGGGCCGGGATCCGGGTGTTCGCCACCGGCGGCCTTGGCGGCGTGCACCGCGGCTTCGCCGAGACACCGGACGAGTCAGCCGACCTCAGCGTGCTGTCCCGCACCCCGGTCACCGTGGTCAGCGCGGGCGTGAAGTCGATCCTGGACATTCCGGCGACCCTGGAGCGCCTGGAAACCCTCGGGGTCGCGGTCGTCGGGTACCGCACCAACCGCTTCCCCGCCTTCTACCTCACCGACTCCGGCCAGGAGCTTGACTGGCGCCTAGACTCGCCCGGCGAGGTCGCGGCAGTCATGGCGGCCAGGGACGCGCTCGGTGACACCTCCGCGCTGCTCGTGGCGAACCCGCTGCCGGCGGACAAGCAGCTCGACCCGGCCGTGCACGACCGGGCGCTCGACGGCGCGCTCCGGGCCGCCGAGTCGGCCGGCGTCCGTGGCAAGGCCGTCACCCCGTACCTGCTCGCGCACATGCAACGGGTGACCGAGGGCGCGAGCGTCGCCGTCAACCTGGCCGTGGCCCATGGCAACATCGCCCTGGCCGCCCAGGTCGCGCTCGCCTGGTCCGCCCGCGGATAACCGCGCCATCGCGTCGGCAGTGCCGTAAGCGAGGTAACCTAGCCCGGACGGCGGCGACCAGCCGCCGCGGCAGGAGCGGCTGATTCATGAGTGATAACGCGGCACAGGTCATACCGGTCGTCGTGGAGCTGCCCGCCGAGATCGACGTGACCAATTCAGATCAGGTCTACCAGCAACTCATCAGTGCCCTCGCGCCCAACATAAACACCGTGGTCGCGGACATGACCGCGACGATATTCTGCGACTCCTCCGGGGTGCACGCGATCATGCACGCCTTCGAGACCGCGGGCGCGCGCGACGTCCGGCTGAGGCTGGCCATTTCCCCGGGCACCTCGGTCAACCGCGTGCTCCAGCTGATCGGCGTCGGCCGCCTGGTGCCGGTCTACCCGAGCCTTGAGGAAGCGCTCGCCGTCTAGCCGGTCCTGCGTACCGCGATCATCGCCACGTCGTCCTCCGACGGCCCGAACGCCGACATGATCTGGTTGGCGAACGCTTCGATGTCCGCGGCCGCGGACAGGGCCGCGATGGCGCGCAGTTTCTCCAGGTTGTCGTCGAGCAGGATCGTCCGGTCCTCGACGAGGCCGTCGGTAAACAGCAGGGCCGTGCCGCCGACAGGCAGCACGGCGCTCTCTACGTGCGGCTCGTGCCTGGCCACGCCGAGCATGATCCCGCCCTCGCCCACGTAGCGGGCACCGTCGCCGCCAGCGAGCAGCAGCGGCATGTGCCCGCAGTTGACGATGGTCAGCTCACCGGTCGACGGGTGGGCGACCACCAGGCACAAGGTCGCGATGATGCCCGGGTGGTAGCGCCGCAGCACCTGGTTGACCAGCCCGGTCATCGCGAGCGGCGGGTGCCCCTCGCTGGCGAAGGCGCGCAGCGCGTGCCGCAGTTCTCCCATCACGGTCGCGGCGTGCAGCGAGTGCCCCTGAACATCGCCGATGGCGATCACGACGCCGTCCCGCCAGGGCAGCGCCTCGTAGAAGTCGCCGCCGACCTCGGCCCGGTCGCTCGCGGGCAGGTAGCGGAACGCGGTCGCCAGGCCCGGGATCACGGGCAGTTCCGTGGGCAGGAAGCTGCGCTGCAAGGTCAGCGCCACCAGGTGCTCCTCCGCCGAGGCGCGCAGCGCCTCGACGCCGAGCGCGACGTGCTGCGCCAGCTGGCGCAGCACCTGCATGTCCTCGTCGGCGGGCACCCCCGCCCGGTCGACCACGATCACCGCCGGCTGCCTGTCCGGCTTGGTCCGCGCCACGGCCACGCACACGTCCTCGCGCAGCGTGCTGTCCGGCACGATGCCCAGCCAGTCCTCCCGCGTGACGGCCGACATCATGCTGCCCTGCCCCAGGCCGAGCACGCGGTCGGCGACCCGGTCGGCGAGCCCGGGCGGGCCGCCGCGCCGCACCGTGCCCGGGCTGCCCGGGCGGGCCGAGGTCCGGCGGGTCTGGCCGTCGGGCATCTCCAGGTACAGCACGGACTCAACCGAGAAGATCCGGGCGGCGCCGGTCGCCGCGGCCGCCGCGAGCCCGTCGAAGGTCTCCGCGGCGTTGATGTCAAGCGTCACGCTGGCCAGCGCGGTGAGCATGGCGGCGGTCCGCTCGGCCCGCTGCCTGGCGCGCGAGTAGCGCAGGGTGGCGGTCACCATGGCGAGCAGCTCGGCGGGCTCGGTGGGCTCGATCAGGTAGGCGTCCGCGCCCTGGGTCAGGCCGTGCGCGCGGTCGCTGACCTCGACGGCGGTGGCCGACACCTGGATCACCGGGATGGCCGCCGTCAGCGAGTTGGACTTGATCAGCCGGCAGACCTCGAACCCGCTCATGTCGGGCAGGTTCACGTCGAGCAGCACGACCTCGACCGAGGGCACCAGGCTGAGCCCCTCCTTCCCGGTGGCCGCCTCGGTGACGGTGTGCCCGGCCCGGCGCAGCCAGCTCGCCAGGATGTAGCGCTTGGCCTCGTCGTCGTCGACGATGAGCAGGGTGCCGGCCAGGTTGGTCATCGCGCGTTCCGGGTGATGCGTCGGATGGCGAACGCCAGTCGTTCCCTGGTGAGGTCGTCCTTGGGCAGCAGCGCCGAGGCCCGGGGCGGCGTCGCCACGTCGAGGCCGGTGATGACGATCGCGGGCAGCCCGGCGGGCAGCCGGTCAAGCAGCGTGCGGCCATCCGTTCCCGGCATGCTCAGGTCGGCGAGCACGAGGTCGACGTGGCCGTCGCTGACCGCGGACAGGGCCTGGTCGCCGTCCTCGGCCTCGATGACCTCGCCAGCGATGCCGGCCAGCATCGCCTTGAGCACCTGGCGGAAGCCCGCGTCGTCATCCGCGACCACGACCGTGCCGGCGGACGGGAGCCCGTGCGGCAGGCGGAGCACGGCGGTGGTGCCCGCGCCGGCGTTGCTGGCCAGGGTCAGCTCGCCGCCGAGCAGCCGGGCAAGCTTCCTCGCGTAGGGCAGCCCGAGGCCGGTGCCGCCCCGCCTGGCCCCCGGCACCTGGTAAAACTCTTCGAACACGCGCTCAAGCTGGCCCGCGGGTATCCCGGTGCCGGTGTCGGAAACCGTGATCTCGACGCGGTCAGGGACCGTACGCACGCTCAGCCGTACCTCCCCGTCGTCGGTGTACTTGATCGCATTGGACAGCAGGTTACGCAAGATCGCGGTCAGCGCGGTCTCGTCGGTCAGCAGCGTGGCCGGCGCGTCGTCCGCGCTGACCACCACCTCCACCGGCTTGCCCTCGGTCATTGGCCGCGTCAGCCCGCGCAGCGTGGCGAGCAGCGCGGGCAGGCTGACCTCCGCCGGGTCGAGGACGAGCCGCCCCGATTCGGCCTTGGCGACGTCGAGCAGGTCGTTGACCAGCGCGAGCAGCGTCCCGGTAGCGTTCCTGATCAGCCCCACCTGGTAGAGCTGCTCGGTGCCGAGTCCGCTGTCCGGCTCGGCGAGCAGCCGGGTCAGCCCGGTGACCGAGTTCAGCGGCGTGCGCAGCTCGTGGCTGATATTGGCCCAGAACCGGTCCTTTGACTCCGACGCCGCCCGCAGTTGCTCGGACTTCTCGTCGAGCTCCCGGTACAGCGCGACCACCCCGCGGTTGGTCTGCTCGAGTTCGTCAGACAGCTCGCTGTACAGGGCCATCACGCCGCGGTTAGTCTCCTGCAACTCGGCGTTGAGCGCCAGCAGCTGCTCCTTCTGCCGGGTGGCCTCCTCAAGCGCCGCGATCAGGTCCTGGTTCTGTCGCCGCAGTTCTTCCAGCGTGGACTCCGGAATCATGGCCGTTAGCCGCTCCCGCACGGCTCGCAGGTCAAGAGTGGAATTCATCGGCCGCCGTTTCATCATCCAGATGACGGCACCGTCGGCCCGGAGGGTGTCCATCAGCCGGGAGGCCGCGGCGATGCCCTCGTCGGCCGGCTCACCGTCCACCGTGACGGTCAGCACCAGGTCGGCCACGTCGGCGCCGAAAGTGATCTCGGCAGACTGCCCGGTGCTGATCGTGCTCCGGCACACCTCGCTGAGCGCGGTGGCGACCCGGACCTGGTCCTGCTGCTCGAGGCCGAGCTCGGCCGCCAGCTCGCGGCCGAGCCGGCGCGCGGCGAAGACGCCGGGCAGGTCCCTGACGCGCAGGCTGGCAAGCTGGTTCGTCATGGCTTGAGCACCAGCACGCCCGCGTCGTCGCGGCGCGTGCCCGCCTCGGCGAGCAGCGTGGCGGCGACGACAAGCGGGTCCCGGAGGTTGAGGCCGGGCAGCGCCGACGCGTCCCACCGGCCGCTGATGCCGTCGGAGTGCAGGACGAGCGTCGCACCGGGGGGTGCGGTGTAGTCGAACTGCCTGATGGCACGGGCCTGGTGGCCCGCGATCCCCGGCACGGAGAGCATGCTGCGGCGCGTGCCGTCGGCGAGGATCACCGCCGCGATGTTGCCGAGCCCGGCGAAGCGGACGGCCGGCCCGGCGGCCTGGACGACGCCGATGGCGACGCCGCGGGTGTGCGTGATCCGGCGGTGCACCCGCTCGACGAGCACCGCGGGTTCGGCGGCCGGGTCCTCGAGGACCGCGGCGACCGCCTGCGTCGCGGCGCTCGCGGCGAGCGGGCCGTGGCCGAGGCCGTCGCACAGCACGCCGGTCACCACGCCTGCCGTCTCCGCCGCGCCGAAGACGTCACCGCACTCGGTCTCCCCGGTGATGGGCCTGACCAGCCCGGCCCAGCGCACCGGGGCGGGCGGCGGCGCCGGCCAGAACCGCGCCACGAGCGCCGTGCCGTGACCCGGCACGGAGTACATGTCGCAGAAGTCGGCGAGACGGCGGATGGCGCCGAGGCCGATGCCCAGGGTGCCGCTGGTGGAGTGGCCGTCGCGCAGCGCGGCGCTCGTGTCGCGGAGGCCGGGCCCGGCGTCGATGGTCACCATCTCGATGCCCGGCCGGCCGTCGCTGCGCGCGATGCGCAGCAGCATCGACCCCTGGACGGCGTGCTTGTCCAGGTTGGACGCCGCCTCGGTCACGGCGAGCGCCAACTGGTCGGCGCGCGCCTCGGGAAACTGGAGCCGGCTGGCCAGCGACGCGGCGGCGCTGCGGCAGGCGGCGGCGGCGCTCGGGTCCTCGACCCGCAGCCAGCGCAGGTCTCCGGGGGCCTGGGCGGCGAGCGTCCCGGTCACCGCGACCACTTGACGACCACGACGCTGGTACCCGCGCCGGGCTCAGAGCTGAGCTCGAACTCATCGACAAGCCGCCGCGACCCGGACAGCCCGAGCCCGAGCCCGGTTCCCGAGGACCAGCCGTCGGTGAGCGCCAGGCCGATGTCCGCGATGCCCGGCCCCTCATCGGTGAATCGCAACTTGACCCCCGTCCGCCCGCTGGGCGACTTGACCACTTCCACGAGGGCCGTGCCGCCGCCGCCGTGCACCAGCGTGTTCCGCGCCAGCTCGCTCGCCGCCGTCACCAGCTTGGTCTGGTCCACCAGCGACAGCCCGTTCTCCGCCGCCGTGGTCCGCACCTGCTGTCGCACCCGGACGACATCGTCGCCCGACCGGATCGGCAGCTCATCCATCGCGGCTGGATTTCCCGTTCAGGATCTCCAGGCCCTTCTCGGCGTTGAGCGCGGTGCGGACACCGCGAAGCGACAGCCCGAGCTCGGTCAGCGTGATCGCCACCGCCGGGCGCATGCCCACGATGACCGTCTCGGCGTCGAACAGCCGCGATATCGAGCCAATCGTGCTCAGCATCCGGCCGATGAACGAGTCGACGATCTCGACGCCGGTGATGTCGATGATCACCCCGCGGGCACCGGTACGGGTAAGCTCGTCGGCCAGGTCCTCCTGCAGCCGGATCACGCTGTCGTCCTGCAGGTCGATCTGGATGGAGACGAACAGCGTCTGCCCGATCTTCAGGATGGGCACCTGGTCCATAATGCGGGCACTACCTTCAGGCCGGCGTGCTTGAGGGCGAGCGCGAGCGCGTCGGCCAGCGTCGCCTTGGTGGCGATGTCGCCGAACTCGATGCCGAGCGACACGATCGTCTGCGCGACCTGCGGCCTGATGCCGCAGATGGTGCACTCCGCGCCGAGCAGCCGCGCCGCGCTGACCGTCTTGAGCAGGTGCTGCGCCACCTCGGTGTCCACGGTCGGCACGCCGGTGATGTCGATGACCGCGTGCTCGGCGCCGGTCGCCACGAGCGTGTCGAGCAGCTTCTCCATGACCAGCTGGGTACGGGCCGAGTCGAGCGTGCCGACGAGCGGCACCGCGATGATGCCGTCCCACAGCCGTACCACCGGCGTGGACAGCTCGAGCATCGAGGTCGACTGGTCGGCGATGATCTGCTCCCGCGCGGCCGAGTAGGCCTCGAAGGTGCGCAGCCCGAGGTCGTCGACCAGCCGCGAGAACGCGAGGAACTCGGGCACCAGGTCCGTGGCGTCCGCGACGAGCTCGTACACCGCCTCCTTGAGCGAGAACACCCCGAGCGCCGTCTCGCTCGGTGTGAAGCCGTCCCGTGCGCGGCTGCGCGACAGCTCGTCAAGTGCCGCCCGCAGCTCGCCGGCGGCATGGTCGTCCGCGCCGGACAGCACCCGGACGATGAGCGAGAAGAGGTCGCCGAGTTCCCGCCGAACCTCCTCGGCGGTGACCCGGCCGCGCACGCCCGCGACGACCAGCTCGGTCCACCGGCCGATCACCTTGTCATGGTGGTCGCGCAGGTAGTCCGCCATGCGCGTACCGGGGGTGCCAACGTTCATGGCTGTTTATCCTATTGCGTTAGTTTCTGGTTAAGGGCGTTCGGGCCAAGGCTACCGCCGGTGGTCCGGGCCCCATCGGCCTATCGCAGTGCCATGTGCAGCCGGATGACGGTCCCCTTCTCGTCCGAGTGCAGCTCCACGTGGTCGCAGATCTGGTGCACCAGCCACAGGCCGTGGCCGCCGTTGGCCTCGGCGGCCGGCGGCCGGCGGCCGACGAACGGGTCGGTGATCACCCCGGCGTCGCGGATCTCGCAGATGAGGTCCCGGCCGTCCAGCCAGATCTCCATAGTTCCCGCCGACCGGGCATGCCTGACGGTGTTCCCGGCCACCTCGGCCACCGCGATCACGAAATCGGTGATGCGGTCCTCAGGCAGCCCAAAGACCCGCGCCTTGCTTTCCGCCAGGGCGCGTACCTCGGACAGGTTCGTGGTGTACAGGAAGGGCATGGCATCAGGAGGCGGCGGCACAGCGTTCGCCGCCGGGAGCGGAGCCAGCCCGTGGAGCGGGGCGCGGGCGAGCCGGGTGGGCAGGGACACGAGCAGGGATAGCAGGGACAGGTGACGCCGGTACGGCGGCCGCCGGGCCGGCTGACCTACTGCTTCCCTGAGCATCCGGCCGGAAACTCCCGCACCAGCACGTGCTTTGCGGCGCGGCCAGGGCCGGGAGCACCACGCCCACGTGTTGCTGAACGACCCGGGCCTTCGCGCCCCGCCTACGCGACGAGGGTCTTCACCGCCGCGGTCATCTCGGTGAGCGCCTTCTTCGCGTCGGCGAAGTACATGCTCGTCTTCGGGTTGACGTACAGCTCGTTGTCGATGCCCGCGTAGCCGCTGCCCATGGAGCGCTTGACGACGATGATCGACTTGGCCTGGTCGACGTCGAGGATGGGCATGCCGGAGATCGCCGTGCCCGCCCGGCGCGCCGCCGGGTTGGTCACGTCGTTCGCGCCGATCACCAGGGCCACGTCGGCCCGGGCGAACTCCGGGTTGATCTCGTCCATCTCCTTGAGCAGCGGGTACGGCACGTTCGCCTCGGCGAGCAGCACGTTCATGTGGCCGGGCATCCGCCCGGCGACCGGGTGGATGGCGTAGGAGACCTCGATGCCGCGCGACTCGAGCAGCGACCCGAGCTCGGCGCAGGCGTGCTGCGCCTGGGCGGCGGCCAGGCCGTAGCCGGGCACGATGATCACCTTGGACGCGTAGGCGAGCTGGATCGCGGCGTCGTCGGCGGCGATCGAGCGGACCTGCGCGTCACCGGAGACCGCCGCCGCGACGGCGGTGTCGCCGGTGCCGAACCCGCCGACGATGATGTTGGCGAGCGAGCGGTTCATCGCGTCGGCCATCAGCTTGGTGAGGATGCCGCCGGACGCGCCGACCAGCGCGCCGGCCACGATCAGCGCCCAGTTGCCGACGACGAAGCCGGCCATCGCGACCGCGGTGCCGGTGAACGCGTTGAGCAGTGAGATCACCACCGGCATGTCGGCGCCGCCGATCGGCAGCACCATCATCACGCCGAACGCGAGCGAGGCGAGCACCAGGATGAGCAGCGCGGGCAGCGACGCCGTGGTGAACATGAACGCGCCCGTGCCGAGCGCGATCACCGCGAGCGCCACGTTGAGCGCCCGGCCGCCCTTGAAGACGATGGGGCTGCCGCTGATCAGGCCCTGCAGCTTGCCCGCCGCGATGAGCGACCCGGTGAACGTCACCGAGCCGATGATCACGTCGAGCACGGTGAACACCGACGTGGTGCCGAGCACGCCGCCCGGTGTCGACTCGTCGTGGATGTACTCGTAGATTGCCACGAGCGCCGCCGCGCCGCCGCCGACCGCGTTGAACATCGACACGAGCTGCGGCATCGCGGTCATCTGGACCGTGCGCGCGGAGTACAGGCCGGCCACCGAGCCGAGCAGCGCGCCGACGATCAGCACCGTCCAGCCGACCCCGGTGACCGCGCCGTCGTGGATCAGCAGGACCAGCGTGATGACAATCGCGATGGCCATGCCGGCGATGGACACCTGGTTGCCGCGGCGCGCGGTACCGGGCGAGTTCATCAGGTGCAGGCCGACGACGAAGCAGGCCGCCGCCAGCACGTAGACAAGCTGGATGTTCGTGGTGAAGCTGTCCATGACCGTGTCCTCCTAAGACCGCGCGCCCGGCTGCGCCTGCGAGCCGGCGGCGTGCCCGTTAGACGCGGCGGAGCTTCCCGCGCCGACCGCGTTGACCGCGCCGGCGGGCGGCGTGACCGCGGGCGGCGTGACCGCGGCCGGTGCGGCCGGGGCGGGGGCCGGCGCCGCCTTACGGCGGAACATCTTCAGCATCCGGCCGGTCACCACGTAACCGCCGACCACGTTGGCGGCGGCGAAGAAGGCGGCGACGAACGCCAGCACGTAGCCGACGACGTTGTGCGCGGTGAGGCCGATCAGCAGCGCGCCGGCGAGCACGATGCCGTGGATGGAGTTGGCCGCCGACATCAGCGGCGTGTGCAGGGTCGCGGGGACCTTGCCGATGACCTCGATGCCGACGAGCAGCGCGAGCACGAAGATGGTGAGGTCGGTAACCAGGGCGGTCGACATCGCTAGCTCCCTTGGCTCGTGGTCGATTCGGCGGCGAGCAGTTTCGCGACGGCGGGATGCACGACCTCGCCCCCGTGCGTGACGACGACCCCCGCCTGGATCTCGTCAGTCGTGTCGATCGCCAGCGCCCCCTCGCTGACCAGCTGCAGCAGCAGCGCGCTGATGTTCCGCGAGTAGGCGTTCGACGCGGCGGTGGGCATGGCGGCCGCGAGGTTCTGTGCCCCGATAACGGTGACACCGTTCGGGGTGACGATGGTTTCCCCAGCCACCGAGCCGGCCACGTTGCCGCCGAGCGGGCTCGCGCCCATGTCCACGATCACCGACCCGGCGCTCATCGCGCGCACCGCGTCCTCGGTGACGAGCAGCGGCGGGCGCCGGCCCGGCACCTGCGCGGTGGTGATCACCACGTCGTGCCTGGCGATGTGCCCGGCCAGCTCGGCCTGCTGCGCGTCCCGCTCCTCGGCGGTGAGCTCGCGGGCGTACCCGCCCTCGCCGGCCGCGCTGACCGGCGAGGTCAGCTCGATGTACGTGGCCCCGAGCGACTCGACCTCGCCCTTGGACGCGGGCCGCACGTCGTACCCGCTGACCTGGGCGCCCAGCCGCCTGGCCGTGCCGATCGCCTGCAGGCCCGCCACGCCGGTGCCGAGCACGAGCAGCTTCGCGGGCCGGGCCGTGCCCGCCGCGGTGATCAGCAGCGGGAAGAACCGGCCGTACGCGTCGGCGGCGACCAGCGCGGCCTTGTAGCCGGCCACGTTGGCCTGCGAGCTGAGCGCGTCCATGACCTGGGTGCGGGACAGCGTGCGCGGCAGCCCGTCGAGGGAGACCGCGGTGACGCCGGCCGCCGCGAGGTCGCGGGCCAGGTTGGGGTCGGTGAGCGGGGACAGCATGCCGATGACGGCCTGCCCGGCGTGCATCCGCGCAAGCGCGGCCGCGTCCGGGCGGGTCACCGTGAGGATGACGTCCGCGGTCGCGTACAGGTTGTCGGTGCTGGTGACGGCCGCCCCGGCCGCGGTATAGGCGCTGTCGGGAAACCAGGCGCTGTCCCCGGCGCCCGCCTCGACAAGCACCTCGAGACCCGCCTGGACAAGCCGCGGCACGGTCTCCGGCACCAGGGCGACGCGCCGTTCTCCTGGCGCGCTCTCCTTTACGACAGCCACCTTCATGGGCGTGACCTCGGCATCATGACAACCCCTACTCGCATCGCACGGCTGCGCCTTGTCATTCTGAGGCTATGACCGCAGGCAAGCGGAACGGTAGGACCAACGCCACCATGATCGTCACACTTTTTACCCGTTTCACGAAGATTCTTCGTTTTCTGTGACCCATGGTGCCGATGAGGACAGCCTGCCCCCGTTCTGCTACATACTCAACAGCAAATTAACGCAGAACCTGCATCTTCAAACAACCCCAATCTCAGCACCAGCCTCAGCCTGGCCCGCGGCGCGGCGGATCACGGCCCGTGGCTGGCGGAGTCGGCGCGCAGCAACTCGCCGATGCGGTCGCCCGCGGCGACGACAGCGGCCGCGTGCAGCCGGCCGGGGGAGCGGGTCAGCCGCTCGATCGGGCCGGAGACCGAGATGGCGGCGAGCACCTTGCCGCCCGAGCCGCGCACCGGGGCGGAGACCGAGGCCACCCCCGCCTCCCGTTCGGCGGCGCTCGCGGCCCAGCCGCGGCGGCGGACGCCGGCCAGCGTGGTCGCGGTGAACCGCGCGCCGCGCAAGCCCCGGTGCATCCGCTCGCCTTCCTCCCAGGCGAGCAGCACCTGCGCGGCCGAGCCCGCGGTCATCGGCAGCGCGGACCCGATCGGCACGGTGTCGCGCAGCCCGCTGGCGCGCTCGGCGGCGGCCACGCAGACGCGGACGTCCGCCTGCCGGCGGTAGAGCTGAGCGCTTTCGCCGGTCATGTCCCGCAGCTGGATCAGCACCGGCTGCCCGACGGCGAGCAGCCGGTCCTCGCCGGCCGCCGACGCCAGCTCGGCGACGCGGGGGCCGAGGATGAACCGGCCCTGCACGTCCCGGGCGAGCAGCCGGTGGTGCTCGAGCGCCACCGCGATCCGGTGCGTGGTGGGGCGCGCGAGCCCGGTCGCCGCGACCAGCTGGGCGAGCGTGGCGGGTCCGCTTTCCACCGCGGCGAGCACGGAAACGGCCTTATCCAGCACCCCGACGCCGCTAGAGTTGTCCATGTCCTGGTACCGCCGTCTCAGGATGTGAAATGTACGGCGAGCTGGCGCGGATGTTCGCGGAGGCAGGCGGTACGATTGATCATGTACTGATACTGCCGTCTCGAATCCTGAGATGCAAATCGATACGGCCCAACCAAAGGAGATGACCCGCATGAGCAGCGCGCCTCGCACGCTCGCGGAGAAGATCTGGGACGCCCATGTGGTGCGCAGCCAGCCGGGCGAGCCAGCCCTGCTCTTCATCGACCTGCACCTCGTGCACGAGGTCACCAGCGCCCAGGCCTTCGACGGCCTGCGCGCCGCCGGCCGCAAGGTAAGGCGGCCCGACCTCACGATCGCGACCGAGGACCACAACGTCCCGACGACCCCCGGCATCGGCCCGGGCACGCCGATCGAGGGCCCGGGCACCCCGGTGTCTGATCCGGTCTCCCGCACGCAGCTCGAGACGCTGCGCAAGAACGCCGCCGAGTTCGGCGTCCGGCTGCACCCGATGGGCGACGACAACCAGGGCATCGTGCACGTCATCGGCCCGCAGCTTGGCCTCACCCAGCCGGGCCTGACGATCGTCTGCGGCGACTCGCACACCTCGACGCACGGCGCGTTCGGCGCGATCGCCTTCGGCATCGGCACCAGCGAGGTCGAGCATGTACTCGCGACCCAGACGCTGCCCCAGATCAAGCCCAAGACCATGGCGATCAACGTCGAGGGCGCGCTGCCCGCGGGCGTGACGGCCAAGGACCTGATCCTCGCGATCATCGGCCAGATCGGCACCGGCGGCGGCCAGGGCTACATCGTCGAGTACCGGGGCGAGGCGGTCAGGTCGCTGTCCATGGAGGGCCGCATGACCGTCTGCAACATGTCCATCGAGGCGGGCGCGCGGGCCGGCCTCGTCGCGCCGGACGAGACCACCTTCGAGTACCTCAGGGGCCGTCCGCACGCCCCGCAGGGCGCCGACTGGGATGCGGCCGTCGAATACTGGAAGACGCTGGCCACCGACGAGGGCGCGGTCTTCGACCACGAGGTCACCATCGACGCGACCACGCTGTCCCCGTACGTCACCTGGGGCACCAACCCGGGCCAGGCGCTGCCGCTCCGCGCGTCCGTGCCGGCGCCGGGGGAGACCAAGGACCCGAACGGCACCGAGCGCGCCCTCACCTACATGGGCCTGACCGCGGGCATGCCGCTGCGGGAGATCAAGGTCGACACCGTGTTCGTCGGCTCCTGCACCAACGGCCGGATCGAGGACCTGCGCGCCGCCGCCGACGTCATCAGGGGCCGCAAGGTCGCCGACGGGGTCCGCATGCTCGTCGTCCCCGGCTCAATGCAGGTCCGCGCGCAGGCCGAGGCCGAGGGACTCAACGAGGTATTCGCCGCGGCGGGCGCCGAGTGGCGCTCGGCCGGCTGCTCGATGTGCCTGGGCATGAACCCGGACACGCTCAAGCCGGGCGAGCGCTCCGCCTCCACCTCCAACCGCAACTTCGAGGGCCGCCAGGGCAAGGGCGGCCGCACCCACCTGGTGTCGCCGGTCGTCGCCGCCGCAACGGCCGTCACCGGCCGCCTGACCGCTCCCGCCGACCTGTAAGGAGACCAGGACCACCATGGAACCGTTCGTTACGCACACGGGCCGGGCCCTGCCGCTGCGGCGCACCAACGTCGACACCGACCAGATCATCCCCGCCGTGTACCTCAAGCGGGTCACCCGCGACGGGTTCGGCGACGGGCTGTTCGCCGCCTGGCGCGAGGACCCGTCGTTCGTGCTTAACCAGTCGCGCTACCAGGGCGCGTCGATCCTCGTGGCGGGCACGGACTTCGGCACCGGGTCATCCCGCGAGCACGCCGTCTGGGCGCTGCTCGACTACGGCTTCCGCGCGGTGATCGCGCCCCGGTTCGGCGACATCTTCCGCAACAACGCCACCAAGGCGGGCCTGCTGCCCGTGGTACTGCCCGAGAAGGTCGTCGCGCTCATCCAGGACGCGGCGGAGGCCGAGCCCCCGGCCCAGGTGACGGTCGACCTCGACGGCCGCCTGGTGCGCGTGGTCGGCGGCGGCCTCGCCGAGGACCTGGCGGAGCCGTTCCAGATCGACGACTACACCCGCTGGCGCCTCATGGAGGGCCTGGACGACATCGGGCTGACCCTCCGCCACGAGGACGCCATCGCCGCCTTCGAGTCCACCCGCCCTTCCTTCCTCCCGGCCACCTTGTAGCCGGCTAGTCACGCTCCCAACCGGGGCACAGCTGAGACGGCCCGCCCGCCGCTGGCCGGCGCGGCGGGCCGCCGCGCGTTCTGGCCGCCACCAGCGGCCACTCCGTGGCACCCGTTCCGTGCCGGGGCCCCGGTACGGAACCGTTTGCCCGTTGGCCTCCGGCCCGTTTCGGCGCCGGACGGCGGTACCGAAAGCGTGCCGGAAATTTCC
>CAZORE010000018.1:39734-43959 GCA_964581815.1 uncultured Streptosporangiaceae bacterium
CCTCCGGCCCGTTTCGGCGCCGGACGGCGGTACCGAAAGCGTGCCGGAAATTTCCGGACATATCTGGCGCGCACCGGAAAAACAGCTCGGAAAAGGCCCGACACGCGGGCAATATTCGGCAAGGTTATTGTGCGGCGGGGCTTGATCGCCTAATTTCGGGCTGGTCAGGGGTCGCGGCCCGGCAAGGTGCCACAAGCGCGGCCTCCCGTGGGGGAACGCAGGAGTGAATATGAACAAGCGTGATCTGATCGACGCGCTCTCGGGTCGCCTGGGGGACAAGAAGTCCGCGACCGAGGCGCTGAACGCGGTCCTCGAGACCATTCAGTCGGCCGTGGCCGGCGGCGACAAGGTCGCCATCACCGGGTTCGGTGTCTTCGAGAAAAGCGATCGCCCGGCCCGCACCGCGCGGAACCCCGCCACCGGCGCCGAGATTCACGTCGCGGCCCAGTCGGTACCCAAGTTCCGCCCGGGTGCTGACTTCAAGGCGCTGGTGAACAACGGGGGCGGCAAGTCGGCGGCCCCGGCCAAGGCGACGGCCAAGGCGACGGCGTCGGCGAGGAAGAGGTAACGCGGCGCGGCGCCAGGCTGAGCGAAGCCGGAGCGCCGCGGCCAGGAACGCACGGCGGCACGGGGACCTTCCCCGGTGCCGCCGTGCGTTTGTGAGCGGCCAGCCGGCGCTCCGCTATGGTTTCGCGAGCGCGGTGGTGATGATCCGGTCGATCAGCCGCGGCAGGGGCAGCCCGGAGGCCGCCCACATCATCGGGAACCCGGACGTCGGCGTCATCCCCGGCATGGTGTTGATCTCGTTGACGATCACCTCGCCGCCGGGCGTGTAGAAGAAGTCCACCCGGGCGAGTCCCTCGCAGCCGATCGCGTCGAACGCCGCGCAGGCCAGCGCGCGCACCCTCATCGCGGCCGCGGCGGGTATCGGCGCGGGGATCTCCATCCGCGACTCCGCGGCCAGGTACTTGGCCTCGAAGTCGTACCACGTACTGTTTGGGTCGACCACGATCATGCCGGGCAGCGACGCCTCGGGCGCACCGCCGTCGGGCCCCTCGAGCACGGCGCATTCCAGCTCGACGCCGTCGACCGCCGCCTCGACGAGCACCTTCCTGTCGTACCGCCTGGCCTCCTCGATGGCCGCCACCAGTGAGTCGGGTCCCGCCACCCGCGTTGTACCGATCGACGACCCGCCCCTGGCCGGCTTGACGAACACCGGCCAGCCGAGCTCCGCGATCTCGTCGAGCACCCGCTTGCGCTCGGCGTCGGGGGCGGACGGCCCCCACTCCCTCTCCCGCACCACCACGTACCGCCCGACGGGCAGCCCGCGGGCCGCGAACAGCAGCTTCATGTACTCCTTGTCCATGCCCGCCGCGCTGGCGAGCACCCCCGCCCCGGCGTACCTGATCCCGGCCATCTCAAGCAGCCCCTGGATCGTGCCGTCCTCACCGAAGAGGCCGTGCAGCAGCGGCAGCACCACGTCGACCTCGCCG
Source organism: uncultured Streptosporangiaceae bacterium (assembly GCA_964581815.1). GTDB lineage: Bacteria > Actinomycetota > Actinomycetes > Streptosporangiales > Streptosporangiaceae > Trebonia. The sequence goes on from CAZORE010000018.1 coordinate 41,228, forward strand.
AGCTCAGGCGGCACCGCGGTCGGCCCGCTGAATACGAGCCCGCCGCCGCCCGGCCCGGCGGCCGGCGTGACGGACACCCCGGGCGTGGCGACGGCCTCCACCGACGGCAGGGTGCCGGACGTCAGCGCCAGCCGCGCGGGGTCGGCGGAGGTGAGTACCCACCGCCCGTCGCGGGCGATCCCGATCGGCACGACCTCGTACCGCTCCGGGTCGATGGCCCCGAGGATGAGCCCCGCGCTGGCACACGACACCGCGTGCTCGCTGCTGCGCCCGCCGAACACCACGGCGACCCGGATCTTCCGCGCCGAGCTCATGCGTTACCTCCGCTGAACTGCTGAACTGTCTTCATCCCGATACTCCCCGCTCGTCGCGGTTCAGGCTTTCCAGGGCCAGGTAGGCATCGCTGATCAGGTCCTCCACGTCCTCGAGTCCGATCGAGAAGCGCACGGCGCCCGCGTCGATGCCGGCGGCGGCGAGCGCCCGTTCGTCAAGCTGGCGGTGCGTGGTGGACGCCGCGTGCGCGACGACCGTGTGCGTGCCCCCAAGCGAGGTCGCGGCGGCGGCCAGCCGGAGCCTGCTCGCGAGCGCGAGCCCGGCCTCGCGGCCGCCGTACGGGGTAAGGGTGACGATCGCGCCGAAGCGGACCCCCTCAGGGCCCGCGTCGAACAACCGCCTGGCCAGGTCGTGCCCGGGATGAGTGGGCAGCCCCGGGTAGTCCACGTAGGCGACGGCAGGGTGCTTGGCCATCGTAGCGGCGAACACCGACGCGGTGGCGCACTGGCGGCGCACGCGGACCGGCAGCGTCTCCAGCCCGCGGCGAAGCTGGAACGCGTCGTCGGGAGACAGTGAGCCGCCAGTGTCGATCCGCGTCGCCCGGATCTGGGTGATGAGCTCGAGCGCGCCGGTGACGACGCCGCCGGTCACGTCGGAGTGGCCGCCGATGTACTTGGTCGCGGAGTGCACCACCAGGTCGGCGCCGTGCTCAAGCGGCCGGCAGATCACCGGCGGGGCGAGCGTCGAGTCGATGACGAGCAGCGCCCCCCGCTCGTGCGCGATCTCGGCGAGCCGCTTGAGGTCGGCCACCGCGGTCGTCGGGTTGGCGACCGTCTCCGCGTAGATGATCCGGGTCGCGGGCCGCATGGCGGCGGACACCGCGTCAAGGTCGGTGATGTCGACGAAGTCCGTCTCGACGCCGAACCTGGTCAGCACGTTGCGCAGCAGGCTGTACGTGCCGCCGTAGACCGCGGCGGACGCCACCACGTGCGCGCCCGCCCGGGCGAAGGCGAGGAACACCCCGGAGATCGCCGCCATCCCCGACGCGAACGCCTGGGCGGCCGGCCAGCGCTGCAGGTTGGCCCCCTCGAGCGCGGCGACCGCCCGGGCGAACGCGTCGACCGTCGGGTTGTCGATCCGGCTGTAGCTGTAGCCGGGTACCTGGTCGCCGAGTACGGCCGCGTATTCCTGGGCGGAGGAGAACGAGAAGCCGGCCGTACGGTACACCGGCGTGCCGAGCGGGCGCTGCGTGGTATCGGGAGGGGGCGGCAGGTGAACCGCCCGGGTGTTCTCCCCGAGCTGCCTTCGGGCTATTTCCACAGATCAGGCTCCATTTTGGGTTTAGTTCCTCCTCGCGTGGAGCACCGTACCGCCCGCCAGGGACTGCCCCGTGCGAAGGCGGGTCTTAGACCTCGGTGCCGTACCACTCTGGCTTGGCGGACCGCGCCATGAGCAGCGCCGCCGCTTCGCCGACCGACAGGTGGCCGGCGATCAGGGCGGCGACCGCCTCGGTGATCGGCATCTCCACGCCGTACTTGCGGGCCAGCTCAAGGACCGGGGCGCAGGACGTGACGCCCTCAGCGGTCTGCGTGGTCCGCTCCTTTGCCTGGGCGACGTTCATGCCCTGCCCCAGGTACTCCCCAAACCGCCGGTTGCGGGACAGCGGCGAGGAGCAGGTCGCCACCAGGTCGCCCATCCCGGCCAGCCCGGCGAACGTCCGCGGGTCGGCGCCCATCGCCTCGCCGAGCCGGGCCATCTCGGCGAGCCCGCGGGTGATCAGCGTCGCCTTGGTGTTGTCGCCGAGGCCGAGCGCGACCGCGATGCCGACCGCGAGCGCGATGACGTTCTTGACCGTGCCGCCGAGCTCGCAGCCGAGCACGTCGGTGTTCCAGTACGGCCGGAAGTACCCGGTGTGGCAGGCCCGCTGCAGTAGCCGGGCGGACATCTCATCGGAACAGGCCACCACTGAGGCGGCGACCTGGCGCTCGGCGATCTCCCTGGCGAGGTTCGGCCCGGAGATGACGGCGACCTGGGCGGGCGGCACGCTGGCCGTCTCCATGATGACCTCGCTCATCCGCTTGTCCGAGCCGTGCTCGATCCCCTTCATCAGGGAGACGAGCAGCGCGTTGGCGGGAATGAGTGGCCGCCACGGGGTCAGCTGGTCCCGCAGCGTCTGCGCGGGAACCGCGAGCAGCACCAGGTCGGCGCCGTCGAGCGCGGCGGCGACGTCCGTCGTCGCGGTGAGGGTCTGCGGCAGCGTGATCCCCTGGAGGTACCGGGGGTTCTCATGCAGGTCGTTGATCGCGTCGACGGTGTCCGCCCGACGCGCCCACAGCGTCACCGGCGTGCCCGCGTCGCAGAGCACCTGCGCGAACGTGGTGCCCCATGACCCGGCGCCGAGCACTGCTGCCTTCATGAGGCCGGCTCTTGGCCCGGCGACGCTGCTGGCTCAGGCGACG
>CAZORE010000018.1:44059-75409 GCA_964581815.1 uncultured Streptosporangiaceae bacterium
TGCTGCCTTCATGAGGCCGGCTCTTGGCCCGGCGACGCTGCTGGCTCAGGCGACGGTGCTGGCTCAGGCGACGGGGCAGGCGCGCCCGGCGGGACTGCCTTCCCCGGGTCGAACGTGACGGCGGGCGGGTTCTCGCCGCGCAGCGACGCCAGCAGGGCCGTCACGTCGGCCATGATCGCGTCGGTCGCGGCGCGCAGCGCCTTCGCGGAGGTCGCCTTGCCGGCCCATTGCGACAAGTCGACTGGCGGGCCGGCTACCGTACGCACGGTTTGGCGAGGCCACAGCTTCGCCTTCTTGCTGCCGTAAGGGAGGACGTCCTGGGTACCCCAGTGGGCGACGGGAATCACCGGCGCGCCGGTCGCGAGGGCCACCCGGGCGACGCCGGTCTTGGCCACCATCGGCCACAGGCCGGGGTCGCGGGTCGCGGTCCCCTCAGGGTAGATGATCACCGCCGCACCGTCATGAAGCGCCTGTTCCGCCTGCTTGAGCGCGAGCGCCGCGTCGGCGGCGCCGCGGTTGACCGGGATCTGACCGCATCCGTAGAGCATCTTCCCGATGAACTTCACCTTGAACGCCGACGCCTTGATCAGGAACGTCGGGTACCGTCCGGCCTCGTAGAAGAACAGGCAGTCGGTGCCCCAGTCCGCGTAGGACATGTGGTTCGGCGCGATGATCACCGGGCCCTTCTTGGGAATGTTCTCCTGGCCCGCCCACTTGTTCCTGACCAGCACATGCAGGAGGGGTCGAAACAGGATGACGGTGAACATCCGCCAGGCAGGCGAGTAAGACTTGCTCATCCAAGTGGCCTTCCCTCGGTCCGGTTCCACACGTCATGCTCCCAAACTTGCCGGTGGTCAGCTATATGACTGACTTTGCCCGTTTTAGCTGGACAGTTCTGCTGCCAGTCAAGGTACTCGCCCGTGCCAAGTCGCGGCTCGCCGTGCTGGCCGGAGACCGGCGGCGCGAGCTGGCGCTGGCCCTGGCCGCCGACACGGTGGCCGCCGTCCTTGCCTGCCCCGCGGTGGCCCGGGTAGTCGTGGTCACCTCCGACCCGGTGGCCGGGCCGCTGCTCGCGGCGCTCGGCGCGGTCGTCGTGCCCGACGAGCCGGCCGGCCGCGACGTCCCCGGCAGCCCGGACCGCCTCGGCGACCTGGGCCCGCAGGAAACGCTCAACGCGGCGCTGCGGCACGGCGCCGCGGTGGCGTCACGGCGCTGGCCGGGTACCGGGTTCGCGGCGCTCACCGCCGACCTGCCCGCGCTGCGCCCCGCCGAGCTCGCGACGGCGCTGCGCGCCGCGGGCGGGGCGGCAGGCCGCGCGGTGTTCGTGCCGGACGCGGCAGGCGTCGGCACCACGCTGTACGCGGTCCCGCCTGGCGGTGAGTTCCTCCCGCTGTTCGGCGGGGCGTCAAGGGCACGCCACGCGGCGTCCGGCGCCGCCGAGATCGACCTCGATGACATGGCGGGATTGCGCAGGGACGTGGACACGCCAGAAGACCTCCAGGTCGTCCTCGCGCTTGGGGCTGGCCCCAGGACCACCGCGCTGGCCGGCGAGCTGCTCGCTGACGTCTAGTGGCTAGATACGCACCACCGGGCAGGTCAGCGTTCGCGTAATGCCCTCGACGGCCTGAATCTGCGCCGCAACCAGCTTGCCGAGCTCGTCCACGTTCTCGGCGCTCGCGCGCACGATGACGTCATACGGGCCGGTGACATCCTCCGCCTGCATGACTCCGGCGATCTCCGCGATCTGCCGGGCCACGTCGGCGGCTCTGCCGACCTCCGTCTGGACGAGGATGTATGCCTGCACCATGGCGTCCTCCTGGGGACAGCGTACGATTGCCGTCCTGACGAACTCTTTTATCTTGCCCCCCATCATCAGGTCTGACGGGACGGCGTCGTCAAGATAAAAGAGCTCGCTGTCACGGTACAGCAATGGTCCAGACCTGTTTCATCCTGGTCCGCAGTTTTTCTCGGGGATTATGAGGTTCCTGCGGTGGATGCGCCTCGCACGGATGGCTGCACAGGCATTTGCACGAACGTTTGCCGACTGCGATGCCGTCAGGCCGGCGCCGTCAGCCGGCCTCGGTCTGGCTAGGCTAAGGCATCCGGGGCTGCGCGGTGCGTGGAGGCGGCGAGATCGCTGGTGATGAGAGGTCCGTCGCGGACCTAGGGGAATTCGGGGTGATCGCGGCCCTGCGGGCTCGCATGCCCGCGGGCCCGCTGACCTCGGTCGGCATCGGCGACGACGCCGCGGTAGTGGGCGCGCCGTCGGGCAGCGTGGTCGCGGCGGTCGACCTGCTGATCGAGGGCAGGCATTTCCGCCGTGACTGGTCCGCGGCGTACGACATCGGCGTCAAGGCCGCCGCGCGCAGCCTGGCCGACATCGCGGCGATGGGCGCGGTGAACACGGCGCTGCTCGTCGCGCTGGCCGCGCCGGGCACGCTGCCCGCCCGCTGGGCCACCGACCTGGCGGACGGGCTCGCGGCGGAGGCAGCCCGGGCGGGCGCGGGAATCGTCGGTGGCGACACGGCGCGCGCCGACTTGGTGATCCTGTCAGTGACCGCACTCGGCGACCTGACCAACCGCCCGGTGCTACGCTCTGGCGCCCGGCCGGGCGACCTGGTGGCCGTGGCCGGGCCGCTCGGCCGCTCCGCGGCCGGCCTCGCCCTCCTGCAGGCGGGCCGGCCGGCTCCGGCGCGCGCACCAGGCGGGGACCCGCCGTCCGACCCGCTCGCCGAACTGGTGGCCGCGCACCGGCGCCCCGCGCCGCCGTACGACGCGGGCCCCGAGGCAGCGCTGCTCGGCGCGACCGCGATGATCGACGTCAGCGACGGCCTGCTGGCCGACCTCGGCCACGTGGCCGAGGCGAGCGGCGTCCAGGTCGATGTCGACAGTTCAAGGCTCGCGGTCGGCCGCGCGCTGCGCGCAGCCGCGGCATCGCTGATGGCCAACCCGTCATCCGGAACGAGAGCGGCTGGCTCCGGGACTCCCGTGTCTCCCGACAGCGGCGCGGACGGAACGCGACGGCCCCCCGGGCTGGCTGACGCGCCTGGAGGCGGCCCGCCCGCGGCAGCGCTGCCGGCCGACTCCCCGCAGGCCGTGGCCCTGGAGTGGGTACTGACCGGCGGCGAGGATCACGCGCTCGTCGCCACCTTCCCGCCGAGCACGGCGCTGCCCGCGCGCTGGCGGGTAATCGGCGAGGTCCGCGAGGGCGCGGGCGTCACCGTGGACGGCGCACCGCACCAGGGACCCGGCGGCTGGCAGCATTTCCGCTGACGCTGCGGCGATGGTTGCGCCAGCCATACGCCCATGACCGTATCGTTGTCACAATCATCGGGCCTGCCTGCCGTGACTGTCACCGTCGCCTTGGCCTTTCCGGGCACAAAAACGAGCCGACGCGTCGCTCGGACGCATCGGCTCGTAAACGCTCGCGCGCTGAAACCCTAGCGGGTGACCTTGCCGGCCTTGATGCAGGAGGTGCACACGTTCAGGCGCTTCGGTGTGCCCTTAACCATCGCCCGGACGGTCTGGATGTTCGGGTTCCAGCGACGGCGGGTGCGTACGTGCGAGTGCGACACGTTGTTGCCGAAGCCCGGCCCCTTGCCGCAAACGTCGCAGACGGAAGCCACGGCTGCCTCCATTAATCGGATTGGTGGAGTCTGTCAGCGCCTCGGCCGGAGCGGCGAACGAAACGCCAGCACGAACCAGAGGCAGCCTGCAGAGCATACCTGAAGCCCGGCCGCCCGCGCGAACCAACCACCTGACACGTCCAGGATAGGTCCGGTCCGCCCCAGGGATGGCCGGCCGTCACCCGGCGCGGTCCCGCCGCGCACGCACCGCGTATCCCGAATGTCGGCGGGCGCTCCTATGCTGGCCTCGTGACCACGCTCCGCGATCCGCTGGTCCAGCCGCTGGGCAAGAAGGCCGCCGACACGCTCGAGAAGGTCTTCGGCCTGCGCACGGTCGGTGACCTGCTGCGCCACTACCCCCGCCGCTACTACACCAGGGGCGAGCTGACCCCGCTCGACTCGCTGCGGGAGAACGACCACGTCACCGTGCTCGCCCAGGTCGCCTCGGCCGGCGTGATCGGCGGGCCCGTCCCCGGCCAGCCGTGGAAAGGACCGTACCGCGGCGGCCCGAAGCAGCGGCTCGAGGTCATCGTCACTGACGGCACGGGCAAGCTGCAGCTCACGTTCTTCCACGGCGTCGGGTTCCACGCGAAGCAGTTGCGGCAGGGCGCGCTCGGGCTGTTCGCCGGCACGGTGTCCAGCTTCCGCGGCCGCCGCCAGCTGGTGCATCCCGAGTACGAACTGCTCCCGGCCTCGTCCGACGAGCGGCTCACCACCGAGCTCGCCGAGGAGTTCGCCTCCGAGCTGATCCCGGTCTACCCGGCGACCGCGAAGCTGACCTCGTGGACGATCTCCAAGTACGTCGGCGCCGTGCTCGAAACCCTGGACGCGGGGGAGGACCCGCTCACCCCCGAGGTGCGCGCCCGGCACGACCTGTGGCCGCGCGAACTGGCGCTCCGGGCGATCCACCGGCCCACCGACCGCGCCGACGTGCGCCACGCCACCAAGCGCCTCAAGTGGGACGAGGCGTTCACCATGCAGGCCGCGCTCGCCCAGCGGCGGCATGCCGCCGCGGCGATGCCCGCGGTGCCGCGCCCGGCGGCCGAGGACGGGATCGCCGCCGCGTTCGACCGGCGGCTGCCGTTCACGCTCACCGACGGCCAGCGGTCGGTCGGCGAGGTCATCAGCCACGATCTGGCGTGCGCGTACCCGATGAACCGGCTGCTGCAGGGCGAGGTCGGCTCGGGGAAGACCGTCGTCGCGGTGCGGGCCATGCTCCAGGTGGTGGACGCGGGCGGGCAGGCCGCGCTGCTCGCGCCCACCGAGGTGCTCGCGCAGCAGCACTACCGGTCGATCACCGCGCTGCTCGGGCCGCTCGCCTGTGCTGGCCAACTGGGGGCCGGCGAGCTGGCCGAGGCGCAGCTCGGCGCGGGCGAGCAGGCGACCCGGGTGGCCCTGCTCACCGGCTCGACCGGCGTGCGGGCCCGCCGCAGCGCGCTGAGCGACGTGTTCACCGGCGACGCCGGCATCCTCATCGGCACGCACGCGCTGCTCGAGGAGCAGGTGCAGTTCGCCGACCTTGGCCTGGTGGTCATCGACGAGCAGCACCGGTTCGGCGTCGAGCAGCGCGACGCGCTCCGCGAGAAGGCCGCGGGGTCCCGGCCGCACGTGCTGGTGATGACCGCGACGCCGATCCCGCGCACGGTGGCGATGACCGTTTTCGGTGACCTGGAGGTCTCCACGCTTTCCGAGCTCCCGGCCGGGCGCTCGCCGATCGCGACGCACGTGGTGCCCGCCGTGGAGCGACCGCACTACCTGGAGCGGGCGTGGCAGCGGGTCCGCGAGGAGGTCGCCGCGGGCCGCCAGGCGTACGTGGTCTGCCCGCGCATCGGCGACGCGGACGACGACGGCGACGGCGCCGACCTTCCCGACCCGGGGACCGGGGCGGCCGCAGAAGCGCCCGCGGGCGATTCCGAGGCTGAGCAGGAGGCCCGCCGCCCGCCGCTCGCTGTGCTCGACGTGGCGCCCGAGCTCGAGTCGGGGCCGCTTTCCGGGCTGCGCGTCGCCATCATGCACGGCCGCCTCACCCCGGATGAGAAGGACCGGGTGATGACGGCGTTCGCTGCGGGCCAGGTCGACGTGCTGGTGTCAACCACGGTGATCGAGGTCGGCGTCGACGTGCCCAACGCGACCGCCATGGTGATCATGGACGCCGAGCGGTTCGGCGTCTCCCAGCTCCACCAGCTGCGCGGCCGGGTGGGCCGGGGCCGTAACCCGGGCCTGTGCCTGCTGGTGACCGAGGCCCCGCCGGACAGCCCGGCGCGGGAGCGGCTTGACGCCGTGGCGGAGACCGGCGACGGCTTCCAGCTCTCCCGGCTCGACCTGCAGCAGCGCCGCGAGGGCGACGTGCTCGGCTCGGCCCAGGCAGGCCGCCGCAGCAGCCTCAAGCTGCTGCGCCTGCTCGCCGACGAGGACCTGATCGCCGCGGCCCGCGAGGAGGCGTCCGCCCTGGTGTCCGCCGACCCGGCGCTGACCGCCCACCAGCCGCTCAAGGAGGCGATCGACGACTTCCTCGGCGACCGCCGCGCCGAGTTCCTCGACAAGGCTTAACTGCCCCTAGCCACCCTCCGGGCGCCCTCTCCGGGCGCCACCGAGGTCGTGACCCGGGTCATGGCGCCCCGGCTGGCAGACTGGACCCGTGACACGGGTCATCGCGGGGAAGGCAGGCGGGCGCAGGCTGCGCGTGCCGCCGGGGCAGGGCACCCGGCCGACGAGCGACCGGGCGCGCGAGGGTCTCTTCTCCTCGCTCGTCTCCGAGTTCGGCGACCTTAAAAACCTGCGCGTGCTTGACCTGTACGCGGGGTCGGGCGCGGTCGGGCTCGAGGCGCTGTCGCGGGGCGCGGCGCGCGTGCTGCTCGTGGAGTCCGACGCGCGGGCCGCGGCGGTAATCAAGGAGAACATCGGGGCGGTCGCCCTGCCGGGCGCGGCGGTGGCCGCCGACCGGGTGGAGCGGCTGCTCGGCCGCCCGCCGGACGGCGACGGCTACGACCTCGTGTTCGCCGACCCCCCGTACGCGGTGACCGACGAGGCGGTGGCCCGGGTGCTCGTCCAGCTCCGCAACGGCTGGCTGGCCGAGGGCGCGCTCGTCGTGGTGGAGCGCGCCACCCGGTCGGGTGCACTTGACTGGCCCCCCGGATATGCCGCGGGAAAGTCGCGCAGGTACGGTGAGGCCACCTTCTGGTACGGCTGGTACGACAGCGGGGCGCTTGAGGAGTGATGCCGCGTGGCGCGAGTGGTATGCCCTGGTTCGTTCGACCCGGTGACGAACGGCCATCTGGACGTGATCGCCAGGGCGGCCGCCCTGCATGACGAGGTGATTGTCGCCGTTCTCATCAACATCACGAAGAAGTCCCTGTTCAGCACCGACGAGCGGGTGGAGATGCTCCGCGAGGTCACTAAGGGCCTCGAGAACGTGCGGGTGGAGCGGTTCCACGGCCTGCTCGTCAACTTCTGCACGGCGAACGGCATCAACGGGATCGTGAAGGGCCTGCGCGCGGTCAGCGACTTCGAGTACGAGATGCAGATGGCGCAGATGAACTACCGGCTCGCCAAGATCGAGACGCTGTTCGTGACGACCAACCCGCAGTACTCGTTCCTCAGCTCGAGCCTGGTCAAGGAGATCGCGACGTACGGCGGCGACGTCGAGGGCCTGGTCCCCGAGCCGGTGCTCGGCCGCCTGCGCGCCCGCCTCGCCGAGGCGTAGCCCCGCCGCCCGCAGGCGAAGCCGGTCAAGTTGGGGAATAGCCCGGTCACGGGTAGGCTAATCGGTCGGTCAGGCAATCACCGACAAGATAAGCTGTGATGTCAAAGGTAAATGGTAAATCAGTCGCGCGCGGGGTGCCCGGTGCACACGGTGAGGGCGCGGGTCAGGCAGGTCAGGTGTCGAAAGGCAGCAGGCCGGCCGGCGTGCACGCCCGTGGCAGCGGTGACTTCGTGTTCGACATGCGCGCACTCGGCAAGCGGCCGGGCGAGTTCAGGGACGAGAAGCGGACGGCGGCCGCGCCGGACGGTCTCGGTTCTGGGCTAGTCTTGGTTTCTGCCGGTGCGGACGTCGCTCTCGACCTGCGGTTCGAGGCGGTCTCCGAGGGAGTGCTCGTCACCGGCTCGGCGGTCGCCCCGCTCACGGGCGAGTGCGCGCGCTGCCTGGAGCCGCTGACCAGCACGATCGAGGTCAGCTTCCAGGAGCTTTACCGGTACCTGCCGGACCCGGGTGAGGACGAGGACGACGGCGAGGAGCGCTTCCTCGACGGCGACCGTCTTGACCTGGAGCCGGCGTTCCGGGATGCTGTGGTGCTCGCGCTGCCGCTGTCGCCGCTCTGCCGGGACGACTGTCCAGGGCTGTGCGCCGAGTGCGGTGCGCTGCTCGCGGAAGCCGGACCTGGTCACGGGCACGGCGACAAGGTGGACCCGCGCTGGGGACTCCTCGCAAAGCTAGATATTCACGACACAACTGAGTAGCAGACTGACAGGAGAGCCGAAGTGGCTGTTCCAAAGCGGCGAATGTCGCGCAGCAACACCCGTTCCCGCCGCGCGCAGTGGAAGGCCGCCCCGGTGACGCTGGTTGAATGCCCGCAGTGCCACAGCCAGAAGCTGCCTCACGCCGCCTGCCCGACGTGCGGTACCTACCGCCGCCGGCAGGTACTGAACCCGGCCTGAGTCAGCATGTAGCCGGGGAGCGCTGTGAGCGGACGACGTAATGACGGGGACGGAACAGAAGCGGCCGACCCCGCCATACTGTCCTGCGCTCTTGCCGTGCCCATCACCGCCGAGACCCTCGAGCGGGCGCTGACCCACCGGTCGTACGCCTACGAGAACGGCGGCCTGCCGACCAACGAACGGCTCGAGTTCCTCGGCGACTCGGTGCTCAGCCTGGTGGTCACCGACACCCTGTTCAATGGCCACCCCGACATGCCCGAAGGCCAGCTGGCGAAGCTGCGCGCCGCGGTGGTGCAGATGAACGCGCTCGCCGAAGTCGCCCGCGACCTCCAACTCGGCTCGTTCGTCCGGCTCGGCCGCGGCGAGGAGGGGACCGGCGGGCGGGACAAGCCGTCGATCCTCGCCGACACGCTGGAGGCCGTGATCGGCGCGACGTACATCGACTGCGGCCTGCCCGCGGCGAGTGACCTGGTGCACCGGCTGTTCGACCCGGTCATCGAGCGGTCCTCGTCGCTCGGCGCGGGCCTCGACTGGAAGACGTCGCTGCAAGAGCTGACCGCGGACCACAGCCTCGGCGTGCCCGAGTACCAGGTCAAGGACAGCGGCCCGGACCACCAGAAGCTGTTCCGCGCCGTGGTCAAGGTGGGCAGCAGGGAACTCGGCTCCGGGGAAGGCCGCTCGAAGAAGGCCGCGGAGCAACTGGCCGCCCAGGCCGCCTACCGGACGATCACCGCGGAAAGAGATCAAGAGCACGAGGCACCGGAACGGATGCGGCTTACCCAAGCCACGTCCGCTAGCTCGCTAGGCGGGGAAGCCCCCGGCGCCGCGTCCGAAGGCTAGGTACCGTGCCCGAATTGCCCGAGGTGGAGACCGTCCGCGCGGGGATTGAGCAGCACGTCGTGGGCCGCACGGTCGCGACCGCGCAGGTACTCAACGCGCGCGCCGTCCGCCGCGACCCGGCGGGACCCGACGGGTTCGCCGCCGCGATGGCCGGCCGCACCTTCCTGCGCGCGGAACGCCGCGGCAAGTACCTCTGGTTCGCCCTTGACGACTCCATCTCCCGGGGGGACACTCCGCTTCCCGGGGGGAACCCCCCCGGACCCCCCAGCCCGTACCCCCCGGCGGAGGCGCTGCTCGCGCACCTGGGGATGAGCGGCCAGCTCCTGGTCGGCGCCGGGGACCGCCCGCTGTCGCCCCACGTCCGCGCCCGCTTCACGTTCACCGACGACGGCCCCGACCTGCGATTCACCGACCAGCGCACCTTCGGCCACGTGATGCTGTGCGCGCTTATCCCCTCCGGCGGAGTGCCGGCCCCGATCGCGCACATCGCGCCGGACCCGCTCGAGGCGGCCTTCGACCCGAAGCACTTCGCGGCGCGCCTGGCACTCAAGAAGACCCAGGTCAAGCGGGCGCTGCTGGATCAGTCGCTGATCAGCGGCATCGGCAACATCTATGCGGACGAGGCGCTGTGGCGGGCGCGGCTGCACTGGGCGCGGCCCACCGACACGTTGACGCGGGCTGAGGTGTCGCGGCTGCTCGATGCGGTCCGCGAGGTGCTTACGGAGGCGCTCAAGGCGGGCGGCACGTCGTTCGACGCGCTGTACGTCAACGTGAACGGGGAGAGCGGCTATTTCGACCGTTCGCTGAACGCCTACGGCCGGGAGGGCGAGCCGTGCACTCGCTGCGCCGCCCCCATCCGCCGCGACGCGTTCATGAACCGCTCCTCCTATAGCTGCCCGCGCTGCCAGAAGCCGTCGTCGCCGGCGTCCAAGCACTAGCATCACGCCGGTCAATGTCCCCTAGATATAGGGGTTTTCGCGCATGGTCGTTTGTCTGGGGACGGGATCTTTGATAAGATAAACGGCATAACGGGTGACAGGGTGCTCTCAACTTGACCGCGATAGATCATGGTGAGACCCTGTACCTGTTGCCCGCACGCGCAACGACGTGCGGTTCACAATGTGCCCACCCTGGTCACTCAGTGTGGAGGACCTTTCACCATGTCGAAGGCTCTATACGGCCACGTCGGCGGTCCCGATCCGCGCATGGTCTCTGAAATGCGTCGCCTGCAGCAGCGCGTTCGTGACCTGGAAGCCGAGCTTGTCCGGCTCCAGGAAGTGAACGATGCCCTTGCCTCAGGGCTGTCGCATGACGAGGACGTGCTGGTTCTCGACCGTGAGCCCGCGCTCGCCTGACCAACTCAGGAAGCGCCGCTCAGCCCGCCGCGAGCGGGTCTGTCAAAGGCCACCGTCAGAAAACGAACAAGGGACGCCTCGGATGGCGTCCCTTATCGTTGTCTGGCCAGCCTCAGCCGTGACGTTCGCCACATCGGTGGCGCCTCGCTTCCCTGGTGTCCGGTTTGACGCTTATGCACGTTCATCGGTTACGCTAGGTGCATTGGCGTAAGCAAAATCACACCAACAAAAATAGCTGAACATCGATGTGACACGCATCTCAGGATGTTTACCCGGCCAATATCGATTGGCCATCGGACGTTCAAGGGATTTCCCGGTTCCGCGCCGTTTCCGGCGGCTGTCCGCCCGGGACGGTAATGTTCGGTGGATGCCGATGGCCGGCCGGCGCATCGCGGGGTAGTTCCGGGGGAGGAGAGGACGCGTGTACCTGAAGTCCCTCACGCTGCGCGGCTTCAAGTCCTTCGCCTCCGCGACCACGCTGCGCCTCGAGCCGGGCATCACCTGCGTCGTCGGCCCCAACGGCTCGGGCAAGTCCAACGTGGTCGACGCCCTGTCCTGGGTGATGGGCGAGCAAGGCGCCAAGAGCCTGCGCGGCGGCAAGATGGAGGACGTCATCTTCGCCGGCACCACGAGCCGGGCGCCGCTCGGCCGGGCCGAGGTCACGCTCACCATCGACAACAGCGACGGCGCCCTGCCGATCGACTACTCCGAGGTGACGATCAGCCGCCTGATGTTCCGCTCCGGGCAGAGCGAGTACGCGATCAACGGCGACAGCTGCCGCCTGCTCGACGTGCAGGACCTGCTGTCCGACAGCGGGCTCGGCCGGGAGATGCACGTGATCGTCGGCCAGGGCCAGCTCGACCAGATCTTGCACGCGGGCCCCGAGGCGCGCCGGGCGATCATCGAGGAGGCGGCCGGCGTACTCAAGCACCGCAAGCGCAAGGAAAAGGCGCTGCGCAAGCTCGACGCGATGCAGCTCAACCTCACCCGGCTCGTCGACCTGACCGGCGAGCTCGGCCGGCGGCTCAAGCCGCTCGGCCGGCAGGCCGAGGTCGCGCGGAAGGCCGCCACCATCCAGGCGGAGCTGCGCGATGCCAAGCTCAGGCTGCTCGCCGACGACTACGGGCGCCTGCGCGGCAAGCTTGAGCGCGAGGCGGCCGACGAGGCCGCGATCCGCGCCCGCCGCGCCGAGCTCGAGGCGGCGCTGGCCGACGCGCGCGCCCGCGAGGCCGCGTTCGACGTCGCGGTCCAGGCGCAGGCGGCCGAGCTGGCCCGCGCGCAGCAGACCTGGTTCGCGCTCTCGTCGCTGACCGAGAAGCTCCGCGCGGTACAGGGGCTGGCCGCCGAGCGGGTCAGGCTGCTCGCGGCCGACGCCGAGCCGGAACGGCCTGGCCGTGACCCGGACGAGCTCGACCGGCAGGCTGCCGAGCTGCGCGACGAGGAGGCCGGCCTGACCGAGCGGCTCGCCGAGGGCCGCGAGGCCCTGGCGGAGTCCGTCTCGATGCGCACCATGGCCGAGACCGCGCTCGCCACGGCCGAGCGCAGGCTCGCCGACGCCGCGCGGGCCGCCGCGGGCCGCGCCGAGCGCCTCGCCCGGCTGCGCGGCATGGTCGACGCCGCGGCCAGCCGGGCCGCCGCGACCAGCGAGGAAATCGACCGCCTGACCACCGCCGCCGAGGCGGCCCGCGCCCGCGCCGAGCGCGCGCGGCAGGAGTACAGCCAGGTGCAGGACGTCGCCGACGACGGCGACTCCGACCGCAGCGGCATCACCGCCGAGCTGGATCAGGCCCAGCGGGACCATCAGCAGCACACCGAACGAGTGGTGGCTGCGCGCAAGTCGGAACGCGCCGCCAACAGCGAGGTGGCGGCACTGCGGGCCCGCACCGACACGCTCGGCGAGACCCTCCGCCAGGGCGTCGACGCTACCGCCGCGGTCCTCGCCGACCCGGAGCGCTTCCGCGGCGTGCTCGGCACCTTCGCCGCCAAGCTCACCGTCGCCGACGGCTACCAGAAGGCGGTCGGCGCCGCCCTCGGCGCCGCCGCCGAGGCGCTCACCGTGAACGGCCTCGACACGGCGGTAGAAGTCCTGACCAGCATCAGAAGCGCGAACAAGGGCACCGTCGGCCTGGTGATCGCCAGCCCGTCCGGGTCAGGCAGTTCCGACCATCGCGCTGAGTACTTTCCGCGCGTGGGTTCGCTGCCGGAGCTGCCCGACGGCGCGCACTGGGTGGCCGATCTGGTGACGGAGCCGGCCGAGCTCTCCTGGGCGGTCGCGGACTTGCTCGGCGACGTGGTGGTCACGGTCGGCCTGGACGAGGCAGCCGCCTTCGTTGCGGATCATCCCGAGTTTCGTGCGGTGACGCGGGACGGCGACCTGATCGGCGCGCACTGGGCGCGCGGCGGCTCCGCCGGCGGGCAGTCGCTGCTCGACGTGCGCGCCGCGGCGGACGAGGCGGCGGCCAGGCTCGCCGAGGCCGAGCTCGCCGAGGCGGCCGCGGCGGACGCGCTCGCCGCGGCGACCGAGGCGCAGGAGGCCGCCAGGCAGCAGCTTGAGGAGATCCGCGGCCGCATGCGGGCGGTGGACGCGGCCGCGGCCGAGATATCCGGGCGGCTCGGCCGCCTGGCGGGCGCGGCGCGCGCCGCGGCGGACGAGGCCAAGCGGCTCGACGCGTCGGTGGGCGCAGCGCTGCGCAGCGCGGAGAAGGACCAGGCCAAGCACCAGCAGCTGAAGAACGAGCTCGGCGAGGCGGAGGCCGAGGACCTGCGGGGGAGCGACCCGGAGTTCGAGGACAGCCAGGCCGATGAAGAGCGCGAGGAGCTGACTCAGCGGGCCGCGGCCGCGCGCAACGCCGAGATGGAGGCGCGCCTTGAGGTGCGCACCGTCGAGGAGCGGCTGCGCGCGATCACGGGGCGGGCCGACTCGCTCGCCGCCTCGGCGGCCGCCGAGCGGGCCGCCCGGGAGCGGGCGGCCGTCCGCCGCAGGCAGCGCGTCGCGCAGGCGTCGGTCGCCCGCGCGGTCGCCGCGGGCGCGGCACTCGCCGTGTCCGCCGCCGAGGCGTCTCTCGCCCAGGCGGCGGAGGAACGCTCGGAGGCCGAGGCGGCCAGCGCGAGCGGGACCGAGGCACTCAAGGCGGTGCGCGCTCAGGGGGCCACCGTCTCCGGCGAGCTCGACAAGGTTGTGAACACCGCGCACGGCACGGAGATCTCCCGCAACGAGCACCGGCTGCGCCTTGAGCAGCTGGCCATGCACGCGACGGACGAGTACGGCATCGAGCCGGACGCGCTCGTCACTGAGTACGGCCCGGACCAGCTGATCGTCGCGCCGGCCGACATGCCGTTCGCCGCCGCCGCGGTCAAGCGCGGCACCGCCGTGCCCGCGGACACCGTGCAAGCCGACGCGGGGACCGCCGCGACGGACGCGGACGGCCTGCGGGACGAGGCGGCGACGGACGCCGAGCCGGACAACGAAGGCGTCGCCGGCCCAGACGGCACCCTGGCCGCCGGGTCCGACGGGCTCTCGCTCGCGGACGCGCTGCGCGCGGTGCGCGCCGAGGCGGAGCAGGCCGCGGGCGCCCACGCGGCCGAGGCACAGCAGCGCAAGGACCGCAAGCAGGGCACGGCACCCGCCGCGCCGGAGACCGTGGCGGTGCCCTACGTGCGCGAGGACCAGGAGGCGCGCGCCGCCGAGGCCGAACGGCAGCTGGTGCGGCTCGGCAAGGTCAACCCGCTCGCCCTCGAGGAGTACGCGGCCCTGCAGGAACGGCACCAGTTCCTCGCCACCCAGCTCGAGGACCTGCGCAAGACCCGCCGCGACCTGCTCATGGTGGTCAAAGAGGTCGATGACCGGGTGCAGGAGGTGTTCGCCTCGGCCTACGCCGACACCGCGCGCGAGTTCGAGGGCCTGTTCGCCCGGCTGTTCCCCGGCGGCTCAGGGCGGCTGATCCTCACCGAGCCGGACGACATGCTGACCACGGGCATCGAGATCGAGGCCCGCCCGCCGGGCAAGAAGGTCAAGCGGCTGTCCCTGCTGTCGGGGGGCGAGCGGTCGCTGACCGCGATCGCCTACCTCTTCGCGGTCTTCAAGGCCCGCCCGTCGCCGTTCTACGTGCTGGACGAGGTCGAGGCGGCGCTCGACGACACCAACCTGCAGCGCCTGCTGCGGGTCTTCGATGAGCTGCAGGAGAGCTCGCAGCTCATCGTCATCACGCACCAGCGGCGCACCATGGAGTCGGCCAACGCGCTGTACGGCGTCTCGATGCGCGGCGACGGCGTGTCCCAGGTGATCAGCCAGCGGGTCCGCGAGACCGAGCCGGCCTGACCGCGAAAAGCACGTGCAGTAAGCATGGGGAGTGCAAGGCTGGGCATGTTGTAGCGTGCTCAAGGGGCGTTGAACGCGGTCGGCCGTGTGGCGGCCGCGCCGGGGACATGCCGTTCTGGGAGACTGTGGGCTTATATGACTGCGTACATCATCCTCATCGTGGTCGTCGCCGTGGTGCTGCTCGGCGTCGGCGGCACGGTGCTGCTACGGCCGCGGGGCATGCACGGGGTCCGCCGCGGCCGGGCTCGCGAGCTCGACCTGACCGGCTCCATGCCCAAACTCGACGACACGTCCGCGGGGACCGGCACCGCGACCGCCACCGCGCCGCCGCAGCAGCGCCAGGCGCCCCCGGAGCCGGCCGCGCCGCCGCGCCCCGCCCTGGAGAAGCCGCCGCCCTCGGCGGGCCGCATGATCCGGCTCCGGGCGCGGCTCGCCCGCTCGCAGAGCGGCTTCGGCAGCGCGCTGCTGTCCCTGCTGTCGCGGGACCGGCTCGATGACGAGACCTGGGACGAGCTCGAAGAGGTGCTGATCACCGCCGACGTCGGGGTGACGCCGGCCCGGCAGATCACCTCCGAGCTGCGCACCAAGGTCAAGGTCGAGGGGACGCGGAGCACCGACGAGGTCCGGGAGATGCTCAGGACCGAGCTGCTCGCCCAGGTGGAGACCCCGGCGAGCCGCGCGCTGCGCACCCAGCGGCACGAGGGCCGCCCGGCGGTCGTGCTCGTCGTCGGCGTCAACGGCACGGGCAAGACGACCACCTGCGGCAAGCTCGCCAGGTCGCTGGTGGGCGACGGCCAGACGGTGGTGCTCGGCGCGGCCGACACCTTCCGCGCCGCGGCCGCCGACCAGCTGCAGACCTGGGGCGAGCGGGTCGGCGCGCAGGTCGTCCGCTCGGACAAGGATCAGGCCGACCCGGCGAGCGTCGCGTTCGACGCGGTGTCCACGGGCATCGAGCAGGAGGCGGACGTGGTGCTCGTCGACACCGCGGGACGGCTGCACACCAAGAACGACCTGATGGACGAGCTCGGCAAGGTGAAGCGGGTCATCGAGAAGCGCACCGCGGTGGACGAGGTGCTGCTCGTGCTCGACGCCACCACCGGGCAGAACGGGCTGCGCCAGGCACGGGTGTTCGCCGAGGTAGTAGACGTCACGGGCATCGTGCTCACCAAGCTCGACGGCACCGCCAAGGGCGGCATCGTGATCGCCGTGCAGCGCGAGATCGGCGTCCCCGTGAAGCTGGTCGGCCTCGGCGAGGGCCCCGACGACCTGGCCCCGTTCGACCCGGAGACATTCGTGGACGCCATCCTCGGCGGCTGACGCTGACGCACCGGACGCCCTCCGGTCGCGGTCGCCGCGTTAGCCTCACCAGATCCCCCGATCATCCCTGACGTCAGCCCCAGGCGCCATCGCGGTGTGTAACCGTATCGTCGCAAGCTAACGCGAATTCACGGCCATCGCATGGATTCTGCGCCTTAAATTCCGTGTGCCGTGCAATTGCAGAAATCATCGCCAGGCCAAGAAAAAGGAAAGGCCGCCGACTGCCGGGCCGCCCGTCGGCGCCTGCGAGCAGGGGGATCGCCGGGATTGCCAGGGACTGTGCGCGGCATGATCTGCCGTCAGGCCGGCCAGCGCCGCCATGATCACGAAGGGTTTGAGTGTTATGAAGGCTTTATCGCGTGATCACGCGATAAAGCCTTCATGATCATGCTCCGGCCCGCGGTTATGACCGGATATAACGGGCAAGAGGTCCATTGCGGGGACGGGGGAAAGGTTCACGGGGGAGCGAGGCTCACGGAGGTGGGGTGGCGAGGCGCTGCGGGGTGGGGGAGGCTCGTGAGGTGGCTGGCCCCGCGCCGGCCCGGAACCCGGCCGTCACGGGCGGCCGGAAACCCTGCTGTAACAGGAGGACCCCCGGTTTCACCGTTCTGACACATTCGGACTGGACGCTGGAAACGCAACTACGGCATTCTCGGACGTGATTGAACGAAAGGGTGGTCTCATGAAGCTCATTACGGCTGTCATCAAGCCATTCAAACTCGACGATGTCAAGGCGGCGTTGCAGGCTTTCGGCGTGCACGGCATGACAGTCAGTGAAGCGAGCGGATACGGCAGGCAGCGCGGTCACACCGAGGTGTACCGGGGCGCCGAGTACCAGGTCGACCTGGTGCCTAAGGTCCGGGTGGAAGTCATCTGCAACGACGAGGACGCAGACGATCTCGTCGGGGTGATCACCAAGGCGGCCCAGACCGGCCGGATCGGGGACGGGAAGGTGTGGGTGCTGCCGGTGGAGTCCGTGATCCGGGTCCGCACCGGGGAACGCGGGGCGGGCGCCCTCTGAGCTCGGTGCCGCGCAGAGGCCAGTACCGTGAGCGCTGCCGTGCCCTGGGCGCGGCAGCGCACTAACCATCGGGGGCCTGGTGACCGTCATGACTTCTTTCGCGGCTGATCGTAGCCGGAGGACTACAGATACCGACCGCTGGCTGGCCGGGCTGCTTGGCGCGGAGCCCGGCGTCGCCCTCGTGGCGGTAGGCGGCTACGGCCGCAAGGAACTGCTGCCGGGCAGCGACCTTGACGTGCTGCTGCTGCACGACGGCCGGGAGGGCATCGCGCGGATCGCCGACCGGATCTGGTACCCGGTCTGGGATTCCGGCGCGCACCTCGACCACGCGGTCAGGACCGTGCCGCAGGCGCGCCGGGTCGCGCGCAGCGACCTCAAGGTCGCGCTCGGGCTGCTGCACGCCAGGCACGTGGCCGGCGACCCCGACCTGACCACCCGGCTGCGGGAGGGCGCGCTCGAGGACTGGCGCGCCAACGCCCGCACCAGGCTCGCCGAGCTCAAGGTGCTGCACGAGGAGCGGACCAGGCAATTCGGTGAGCTCGCCTTCCTGCTCGAGCCCGACCTGAAGGAAGCGCGCGGCGGGCAGCGGGACGTGCACGCCATCCAGGCCATCGCGGCCGCGTGGGTCGCCCCCGCGCCCGGGCCCAAGGTGCGGGCCGCCTACGACCAGATCATCGACGCGCGGCATGTGCTGCACGAAGTCACCGGGCGGCCCCTGGACCGGCTCGTGCTCGAGGAGCAGGACGAGGTCGCGCGCACGCTCGACCTCCTCGACGGCGACGCGCTGCTGCGCCAGCTGGCCGGCGCGGGCCGCACCGTCGCCTACGCGGTCGACCACGCCTTCCGCATGGCGGACCGGGCGGGCGGCCGCCGCGCACTCGGCATGCGGATGCGCCGCGGCAGGCCGGAGCGCCGCCCGCTCGCCGACGGCGTGGTGGAGCAGGAGGGCGAGGTCGTGCTCGCGCGGGCCGCGTCCCCGGCGACCGACCCCGTGCTGGTGCTGCGGGCCGCCGCCGCGGCCGCCCAGTCGGGCCTGCCGCTCGCTCCGCGCGCCCTGGCCAGGCTCGCCGAGTGCCCGCCGCTGCCGGTTCCCTGGCCGGACCAGGCGCGCAACGAGCTGCTCGCCCTGCTCGGCGCCGGGCAGAACGCGATCGCCGTCTGGGAGGCGCTCGACCAGGAGGGCCTGCTCGCCGCGCTGATCCCGGACTGGGAGCGGGTGCGCAACCGCCCGCAGCGCAACCCGCTGCACCGTTTCACCGTGGACCGGCACCTCGTCGAGTGCGCGGCCAACGCCGCCGCCCACGCCCGCGACGTGTCGCGGCCGGACCTGCTGCTGCTCGCCGCGCTGCTGCACGACATCGGCAAGGGCTGGCCCGGCGACCACAGCGTCTCCGGCGAGGTGGTCGCCCGCGACGTGTGCAAGCGGGTCGGACTCGGCGAGGCCGACACGGAGCTGGTCGCCGCCGCGGTCCGCCACCACCTGCTGCTCCCCGACGTCGCCACCCGGCGGGACCTGGACGACCCGATGACCGTGCAGCAGGTCGCGGCGAAGGTCGGCTCGCGGACCGTGCTCGAGCTGCTGCACGTGCTTTCCGCGGCCGACGGGCTGGCCACCGGCACGGCGGCGTGGAACGACTGGAAGGCGGGCCTGGTCGCGGACCTGGTCCGCCGGGTCAGCGCCGTGCTGGCCGGCGATCCCGTGCCCGAGCCCACCCCGCTGCGGGAAGACCAGCTCGCGCTGGTCAACGGCGGCGGCCCCGCCGCCATCGTCAAGGGGAACGAGGTCACCGTCGTCGCCCTGGACCGGCCCGGCCTGCTCTGGCGGGCCGCCGGGGTGCTCGCGTCGCACCGGCTGACGGTGCGCGGCGCCAACGCGTCCTCGGTCGGCGACACCGCGGTCACGGTGTTCAGCGTGGTTCCCGAGTACGGCGACCCGCCGGACGCCGCGCTCGTCACCGCGGACCTGCGCCGGATGCTCGAGGGCAGGCTCGACGTGGAGGACCGGCTGGAGCGCCGGGCCCGCGCCGCCCGCCCGCGCGACAATAAGGTCCCGCCGCCCAAGGTCAGCCTGATCGACAACGCCTCGAGTAACGCCACCGTCGTCGAGGTCCGCGCGCACGACGAGCCGGGGCTGCTGTGGCGCATCGGCCGGGCGCTCGGTGACTGCGGGCTGAACGTCCAGGCCGCGCGGGTGGAGACGCTCGGCGCGGAGGTGGTCGACGTCTTCTACGTGACCGACTCCTCCGGCGGCCTGCTCACGGACCCGGACTTGCGCAAGCGCACGGTGAACATGGTCCTGTCCGCGCTCACCCCGGCTGAGCGGTGAAAACGGGGGCGTCACGGGGAGCCTGCCCGCGTTCTGGATAACTCAACAGCGGCGGCCGACGGTGACCGCGTCGCTTTGCCGGTAGCCTTGAGGTGTGTTTGAGACGCTCTCCGATCGGCTGACCCAGGTCTTCTCCTCGCTGCGCGGCAAGGGCCGGCTGTCACAGGCCGACATTGACGCGACCGCCCGCGAGATTCGCATCGCCCTGCTCGAGGCGGACGTCGCGCTGCCCGTGGTGCGGCAGTTCATCGCGCGGGTCAAGGAACGCGCGGCGGGCGTCGAGGTCTCGCAGGCGCTGAACCCCGCGCAGCAGGTCATCAAGATCGTGAACGAGGAGCTTGTCCAGATCCTCGGCGGCGAGACGCGGCGGCTGCGGTTCGCCAAGAACCCGCCGACCGTGATCATGCTGGCCGGCCTCCAGGGTTCGGGAAAGACCACGCTCGCGGGCAAGCTCGCGCTGTGGCTGAAGGAGCAGGGCAACACGCCGCTGCTCGTCGCCGCCGACCTGCAGCGGCCGAACGCGGTGACCCAGCTGCAGGTGGTCGGGCAGCGGGCCGGCGTCCCGGTCTACGCACCCGAGCCAGGCAACGGCGTCGGCGACCCGGTCGCCGTGTCCCGTCGGTCCATCGACGAGGCCAAGCGGCTGATGCACAACATCGTGATCATCGACACCGCGGGCCGCACCGGCATCGACCAGGAGATGATGGCGCAGGCCATCGCGATCCGCGACGCGACCGACCCGGACGAGGTGCTGTTCGTCGTCGACGCGATGATCGGCCAGGACGCGGTGGTGACCGCGCAGGCGTTCCTCGACGGCGTCGGCTACGACGGCGTGGTGCTGACCAAGCTCGACGGCGACGCCCGGGGCGGTGCCGCGCTGTCGATCGCGGCGCTGACGGGCAAGCCGGTGATGTTCGCGTCTACCGGCGAGAAGCTGGGCGACTTCGACATCTTCCACCCGGACCGGATGGCCGACCGCATCCTGGACATGGGCGACGTCCTGACGCTCATCGAGCAGGCGGAGAAGGCGTTCGACGCCGACCAGGCCGCCTCGGTCGCGAACCGGCTGATGGGCGGCGAGGGGCTCACCCTCGAGGACTTCATCGAGCAGCTCGGCATGCTGCGCAAGCTCGGGCCGCTGAAGAACATCCTCGGCATGATGCCGGGCGCGGCGAAGAACAAGGAAATGCTCGACCAGGTCAACGAGAAGGACCTGGACCGGGCCGAGGCGATCGTCCGCTCAATGACTCCCGCGGAGCGCCGCAATCCCAAGATCATCAACGGCTCGCGGCGGGCGCGCATCGCCAAGGGCTCCGGTGTCGCGGTCGGCGAGGTTGGCACGCTGGTCACCAACTTCTTCGAGGCACAGCGCCAGATGAAGATGGTGATGAACGGCGGCATGCCGGGCATGCCAGGCATACCGGGCATGATGGGCGGCAAGAAGGCGGCGGCGCGGGCCAAGGCCGCCAAGAACGCCAAGGGCAAGCGCAAGAGCGGCGACCCGCGCAAGACGGGGCTCACCCCGGCGTCCGCCGACGACGCGTCCACTGGCGGCCGGCCGGAACTGCCGGCCGCGGCGCCGGCGCCGCAGTCGATGGAGGAGCTGGCGGAGATGCTGCGCGATGCCCAGGCGGCCGGCGGGCCCGGCGGCTTCGGCGGCGACGACGACGAGGGGTTCCCTGGCTTCCGCGGCGGGCCGAGCGCGCTGCCGCCGGCGTTCGGCGGCGGGCGGGCGCCTGGCGGTCTGCCGGCCGCGTTCGGGCGGCGGGACAAGAAGAAAAAGTAAGTTCCGTGCCGCTTCTCCCTAGTCCGTGGGCAGGGCGAGCGTCTTTACGGTGTCTATCGTGTCGGCTTCTGCTGCGGTCTTGTCGGGGCGGTAGCGCAGGACGCGGGCGAATCTCAGGGCTACGCCGCCGGGGTACCTGGGGGAGCGTTGGACGCCGTCGAAGGCGATTTCCACTACCTGCTCCGGGCGGACGTACACGGTCCAGTCGTCGCGGTGGTCTTCGAGTTCCTGGAACCTTGCGGTCTGCCAGGTGAGCAGTTCGTCGGTGAGGCCCTTGAAGGTCTTGCCGAGCATGACCCAGCCGCCCGTCTCGGGATCGCGGGCGCCTAGATGCAGGTTGGACAGCCAGCCTTTCCTTCGGCCGTGGCCCCACTCGACGGCGAGGACCACCAGGTCCAGGGTGTGCCTTGGCTTTACCTTGATCCAGCCGGCGCCGCGCCTTCCCGCGGCGTAAGGCGTTGTTAGTGACTTGACGACGACGCCTTCGTGGCCCCTGGCCACGGCGTCCTTGAAGAATTCCGCGGCCTCGTCTGGGTCGGCGGTGACCAGGCGTGGCATCAGCATCGCCTCGGGCACGACGGCGGCGAGCGCGGCGTGGCGCTCCGCGTCGGGCAGGTCGAGCAGGTCATTGCCGTCCAGGTGCAGCACGTCGAACAGGAAGACGCTCAGCGATACCTGGGCGGCGTCCTTTTTAGCGGCACTGAGCGCGTCGACCTCGCTGGCCGCGCGCGATGCGGTGTCCTGGAAGGCGTAGGGCCGGCCGTCCGGGCGCAGCGCGATCAGTTCGCCGTCGAAGACGGCGTCGCGGACGGGGAGCGCGGCCAGGGCCGCCACGACCTCCGGCAGCCGGTCGGTGATGTCGTCGAGTGACCGGGTGAACAACCGTACCGCTGCGTCGGCCAGGTGAGCCTGCACGCGGATGCCGTCCAGCTTCCACTCGACCGCGGCCGCACCGCCGGTGACCCCATCACCTCCAGCTGTATCCGCAGCAGCATCCCCCGCCCCGCCGCTAGCCTTGGCGAGGGCGTCGGCGAGCGACGCCTCGCTGGCGGCAAGCATCGGCTTCAGCGGCCGGCCGACCTGCAGCCCGAACCGGGCAAGCGCGGCGCTGCCGCCGGTGAGCGCGGCCTGCGCGGCCACCGCGAGCGACCCGCTGAGCATGACCGCCCGCCGTACCTCGGCCCCCGGCACCCCGGCCGCCCGCGCGACCGCGTCGGTCATCACCCCGTCGAGCGCCCCCTGCCGCAGTTCTCCGGAGAGCAGCCGGACGAGGAAGAACTGCTCTTCGGCGGTCGCGGCCGCGAAAAGCTCCCCGACGAGCCGCTTGCGCTCCGCGGCCGACCCCTTTCCGCCGACTGCCTTGATCCGTGAGAACGCCTCGTCCACCGCGAGCAGGGTCAGCGACGGTGTCTCGGCGGGAGGCGGCACCGACCGCAGCGCCGCCCACCCGACCCCGATCTGCCGCTGCGGCAGCTCACCGGACAGGTAGGCCACCAGGACCGGGACCTCTGCCGCGCCAGCGGCGCGCAGCGCGTCCGCGAGCGCGGCAACCTTGGCGAGCCGCGCCGACGTCTGCGAGACAACCCGCGACGCCTCAGCAAGTTCAGTGAGTAGCACGTCAACCATTGTCCGCTACCACCCAGTCCGGTCGCGGCCGCGCCATACTCGGCCCGGGCTGCGCTGCCCACAGCCCAGCCAATGATGGCTGAAATGTCCAGGATCGGGGACTGTTACGCAACGCGCTGGTGTGGTGGGCTTGGCAGCGTGAGGCAGGCCATATGCGCGCGGGGTAACCAATCAACAGCGTCACTCGCGTTGACGGGGCTTTTCCTCGCCGCGCTCTGCGCCGCCGGGTGCTCAAGCCAGCCGGCCACCTCGCAGCCTTCGGTTGGATCGTGTGCCCAGTTCGCCGAGTCGGCCATCAGGCAGCACGTCACGGTCACCTCGCTGCCGCCGGCCTGCAGGGGCCTGACTCCGGCCCAGGTCAATGCAGCGGCCGGCACCGCGCTGCGTTCCGCGGGCAGCGGCGTGCGCGATAAGGCGCTGCGGCGCGCGCAGATCGCGGCCGCGAGTCATTACCTGGCGCACATGTTCGTTACCGTTCCCGCGCCGCCCGCCGCGCCGTCGTCGCCCGCCGCGGCAGCTGGCTGGCTCAGCAAGGCCGCATGGGGCCTGCTCGCCCTTGGCTCATGGCTGGTTACCGTCGCCCTCGGCCTTGGGCTGATGGCCCGCCGGGTGCTCCGTGGCCGGCGGGCACAGCCACGCGGCATCCGCCGGCCAGCGCGCCCGCCCGCCCTGAACCTCGCGCACCTGGGGCTCGCCGTCCTGAGCCTGCTTGCCTGGGTCGTTTACCTCGCGACCGCCGTCACCGGGATCGCCTGGGCGGCCGCCGGCCTGCTGCCGCTGGTCGCCGGCCTGGGCATGGCGCTCCTTTTCCTCACGTACGTGGCCGCTCCCGCTGCCTCTGATGGTCCAGCGGAGGGCAGGCGGGCGCCCGTCGTCATAGTGGGCGCGCACATCGTCTTCGCCACCGCGACGATCCTGTTCGCGGTCCTGGCCGCGATCGGCACCGGCTAAAAGGTCCTTGGCATTGCCGTGATGTTTGTTCTCAGGGCGAGGGGTACCTGGCAAGAGTGGACCTCTTTGACACCTGGACCGCCCAGTGAGCGCGGCCGACCCGCCTCGAAAGGTGGCCGGCGCGGTGATCGGCGCGGTGGACCGCTGGCAGCGGCGGACCCCGTGGGCCGGGGTGCCCTACGCGGTGATGAAGAAGTTCGGCGATGACAACGCCAACCTGGTCGTCGTCGCGCTGGCCTGGTACGGGTTTACCGCCATCTTCCCGCTGCTGCTCGTCATGACGACGGTGCTCGGGGACATCGGCGCGCAGTCCCTCGGGACCGGCATCCTCAACACGCTGCATCAGTTCCCGGTCATCGGCACCAGCTTCAACCCGGCGAAGCCCAGTTCACTGCACGGCAGCACACTCGGGCTGGTCGTCGGCCTGATCGGCCTGGTCTACGGCGCGCAGGGCGTGACCCAGACCGCGCAGCAGGCGATGGCCACGGTCTGGCACATCCCGCAGACCCAGCGCACCGGCTTCCTGCCGCGCCTCGGCCGCAGCCTGGCCGGCTTGGTCACCATCGGCGGCGCGTTCGTCGTGAACGCCTTCATCACCGGCTATGCCACCGGCGGCACGACGAGCTACGCGATCCGGATCCCGGTCCTGGCCGGCCTGCTGATCCTCAACGCCGTCCTGTACTTCGTCACCTTCACCCTGCTGACCGCCAAGGCGATCGGCCCGCGCGGGCTGCTCCCCGGCGCGGTACTCGGCGGAGTCGCCTTCACCGCGCTGATCACCGTCGGCTCCGGGCTCATGACGCACCAGCTCAAGCACGCCTCGTCGACCTACGGGGCGTTCGGCAGCGTCATCGGCATCGTGGCGCTGCTGCTCCTGCTCGCCAAGCTGAGCATGTACGCCGCGGAGCTCAACCCGGTCCTGTCCCGCCGGCTCTACCCGCGGGCCCTGCCCCTGGGCGGCGAGCCGACGGACGCCGACCGGCAGGTGCTGGCGGGCCTCGCCTACGCCGAGCAGCGCAGGGAGGATGAGGTGATCGGCGTCGGCTTCGGTGAAAACGCCCACCGCGAGGCGGCGACCGATGCCATCAAGCAGACCCGCAGCTACCGCTCCTAGCCAGCCTGCAATTGGGTGCAGATCGCCCGGATCGCAGTAGCGTGGCGGTCATGGACTGGGTGCAGGACATGACGGCCCGCTGGATGCGGATCTTGAGCGCCGCAGGCGATGGCAGCACGCCGCTGGACGAGGCCGTACAGCAGATCAACGAGATCGGCGGGATCGGCGGGATCGGCGGGATCGGCGGGGCACCCGGGAAGAAGAGCAGGCTTGCCGGACTGAAACGGAATGCCGCCACCCCGGCAGAGGCATCCACGGTCACCGCCCTGTCTCGCCAGCTGATCGTTGGCGTGCTGGTCAGCGACCTACTGGTCGATCAGCTCTGCGCCCTGACGGGCCAGACCCGCGAGCAGTTCCTTGCCCAGCTCCCCGGCAGCATGCCGCACCGGCTGCGCGACCAGCAGTTGCGCGCCCTCCGCATGGAACTGTTCGGGAGCTGCAGACTCCTGCAGGACGCGGGCCGCACGTCGTACCAGGGGCTGGGCAGCCGTATCGAGGAACTGCTCAGGCTCGCGGAGGAACAGGCCTCCGCGCTGATTGATGCCGCCCGGGCGGAAGCCGCCGAGATCACTGCCTCGGCTGCCGCGCAGTCGCCCGGTCCACGGTCCGAGGAACAATAACCGGCGCTGACGGCTGCACTTTCTATCAGTTCCTGCAAGTTTTTCGGACTCTCTATCGGTTTCGGTCATTTCTGCGCCCGTTATGTCCGATATAGAAGCAGAAACTGATAGAAGGTGGCGGGGCCGCGGAAACTGGCCCGAAGTCGAGGCACCTGAAGGACGGGCTCGCCCCGAAGTCTCAGCGGCAGTCTCATGTGCTGCTGGGCAGCGCGCGGCTGGCCCAGTGGGCCGCGGCCGACAGGCCGAGGGCAAGGCCTGCGTATAGCAGTCCGAGCACGGCCCACCCGAGCTGGCCGAGTCCCAGGATCAGGGAGGTGACCAGGACCGGCCCGAGCGAGTCGTAGATGCGCGTGCCCATCGCGAACGCGCCGAGGTACTCGCCCTGGCGGTCTTCGGGGGCAAGCCCGTAAGACAGGCTCCAGCCACCCGCCTGCTGCAGCACCTCCCCGAGGGTGAGCAGCACGGACCCGGCGCCCAGGACGATGATCGCGGCGGGCACGGGCAGCGCCCTGGTGCTCGCGAGCACCAGGCAGGCGGCCAGCAGCAGCGCCCCCGACCTGCGCACTGCCCGGGCGGCCCCGGGCACGGAGTCCGTGCCGCGGCTGGCGCGGACCTGGAGCGTCACCACGAGTAGCGTGCTGGCCAGGAACGTCCCGGCGACGGTCCAGGCGGGCGCGTGCGTGCGGCGCGTGATCCACAGCGGCAGCCCGACCGTGAGGATGGCGCCGTAGGTCATCAGCAGCCCGTTGAGCACGCAGACCGTGAGGTAGCGCGGGTCGCGCAGCACCGGGCGCGGACGGCCACCCCCCGCCTGCCGGGATGACGGCCCGAGGCCGGCCGCTGCGTCCCCGGCCGCCGTGTCCCCGGCAGGCCCGTCCCCGGCAGGCCCCGCGGCCAGCGGCCCGGCGGGCGGTGCCGCGGGCAAGGTCAGCAAGATCACGGCCGCGATCGCGAACGAGGCGGCGTCGGCGAGCACGAGGGAGACGTAGGCGGCGCGGCTGCCCACGCCCAGCGCTACCCCGGCCGCCAGGGCGCCGAGCGCCCAGCCGGCGCTGCTGACGGCCTGGTTGTAGGCCCTGGCCCGAACCCGCTGCGGTCCCGCGATCCGGGACAGGTAGCCGGCCCGCAGCGGAGAGCCTCCCACCTCCGCCAGCGCGGCGACCGCAGCGAGCGTCACGAACTCACCGAAGGTGCGCACGAACGGGTAGGCCGCGTACACGACCGCCTGGACGACCGTCACGAGCACCCAGACGCGCCGGTGCCCGAAACGATCGCCCAGTGAGCCGAGCGGCACCGCGCCGATCATCGCCACCAGGCCCGCCAGCGACAGCCCCAGGGCCACCGAGCCCGCCGCCAGCCCGGCGAAGCGGGTGAAGAACAGCACGCTGACCGTCAAGAACATGCCGGTTCCCGTCGCATCGACGAGAGACACGAACGCGTACCTGCGCAACGGCCCGGCGGGGGGAAGCAGGGCGCGGGCCCGGGCCGCGACCGCCGCAGAATCAGGCATCCGGGTCAAAGTATCAGCCCGCTCACGGCGAGGGCCATCCGCTGGCGCGCGGGTAAGACCCGGATCATCCGGGTCCTAGCCGCGCGCAGGAACGTCAGCCGATACGGAGCGGCAGGGTACGCGGCCCGCGGATCTGGCCCGCCGACCACCTCACCGAGCCGGGGTCGGCGAGGCTGAACTCCGGGATCCGCTCCAGCCATACCTCGAGGGCGATCCGCAGCTCCATCCGCGCCAGGTGCGAGCCGAGGCAGCGGTGGATGCCAAGGCCGAACGCGGCGTGCCGGTTGACCTCGCGGTCAATGACCACCTCGTCCGCCCGGTCGAACTGCGCCGGGTCACGGTTGGCTGACGGGAACGACAGCAGGATCCAGTCCTCGGCCTTCATGTCGACACCCCGCCAGTGCATGTCCTCCTTGACCAGCCGCGCCATGGTGACCGGCGCGTACGCCCGGAGGAACTCCTCCAGGGCGGTCGGCAGCAGCCCGGGCTCGGCGACCAGCCGCTCCCGGTCCCTGGGAGTTTTCGCCAGGTGCCACAGCGACGCCCCGATGGCACTCCAGCTCGTGTCGATGCCGGCGATGAGCAGCAGGGCCATCGCGCCGGTGACCACGTCCGGTGGAAGCTTCTGGCCGTAGAGTTCCGCGTTGATCAGGTAGGTGGTGAGGTCATCGCGCGGCTCGTCGTCATCCAGGTGGGCGTGCACCTGGGCGAGCAGGTAGTCGAAGATCCGGGCGACCCGCTCCTGGCGCTCGTCCGGGTCCAGGTTGATGCCCTCGAGCAGGTCCTCGACGAACACGGCGAACCGCGGGCCGTCCTCCGGGGGGAAGCCGAGCATGTTGGCGATGACCCGCATCGGGATGTGCTGGGCGTAGTCGGCGGCCGCGTCGACCACGTCCCGGCCCGCGAACGAGTCGATGAGCGAGTGGCAGAACGCCCTGGTGGCCGGCTCCTGCCTGGCCACTTCCTTCTTGGTGAACGCGCCGAGCAGCAGCTTGCGCGCGTCGTGGTGGAACGGCGGGTCGGAGGAGATCGGCGGCGAGCCGCCGACTGGCGCCAGGTCGCGGGGCGGCCGGAAGTTGGCCATGATGATCGCCCGGGAAGAGAAACGGTCGGTGTCGTACGCGATCGCCGCCACGTCTTCGTACCGCGTCGGCAGCCAGGCGCCGCCGAACCGCTCGGTGTGGGCGATGGGGCAGCGCTGCCGCAGGTCATCCTGGATCGCGTAGGGATCCGCTGACCACTCAGGCTCAAGGTGGGAGAAGTCGGTCGCCCAGTCGCTGACCGGGCCGGTGACCACCTCGCTACGGGTGCCGAGTTCCTCCTCGCCGGGTTCCCGCGGCTCGCGGCTGAAGCGCTCGTCAACGGCCATGTCAGCCCTCCTCGGACAGCTCGATTGCCTGCTCGGGGCAGTTGAGGACGGCGATGCGCGCGTCGTGCCCCGCCTCCGGCGGCACGACGCCGTCGCCGAGGACCTTCCCGTAGCCCTCGTCGTCGTCACCGAACAAGCCGGGGGCGAGGTCGTAACAGCGCCCGTGCCCTTGACAGAGCTCGGGATTGATAGTCAGTTTCACTGCGCGGCTCCTGTCGGTGCGGTGGTAGCGGTGGCCGGGGCGAGGCCGGCGATCACCCGCGTGAGGAGCGCGGCCCACTCCTCGTCGGTGACCGCGTGGAGGTCGGGGGTGACGAGCGCGCTGCCCATCGCGAGCAGCAGGCAGAAGTGGGCGAGCGCGCCGGGTGACAGCGCCGGGTCGAGTTCCCCGCGGGCTTGCGCCGCGCGCACCAGCTCGGCGAGCCCGTCACCGCGCTCGCCCACGTAGTCGCGCATCGGCCCGGCGACGTCCTCATCGCGGCGCGCGGCCACCAGCGCCTCGACGATGAGGTGGCCGCGGTCATCGTCTTGGTGGGGGAGCCGCCGCCCGGCGAGCAGCAGCAGTTCGGTGACCGGCCGGCCTGGGTCGGCGGCGAGCAGGTCGGCGAGCAGCCGCCGGCCGTGCTTGCGCAGCGCGGCCACCAGCAGCTCCGCCTTCGAGCCGAAGTGCGCGTACAGCGCGCCCTGGCTCACCTCGGCGGCCGCGGCGATGTCGGCGACCCGCGTGCCGTCGTACCCGCGCCGGGCGAACACGTCCGCGGCCGCAAGCAGCAGCCGCTCCCGCGTCTCGGCGGCGGTCACGCCGGCAATGCGCCCCATGTGAGAATTAAAGAACTGCTCATTTAATTAGTCAACCGGCTGGCCCGGGCGGAATGCCGCCTCGGTGAGCGCCCGCGCGGTGTGCACGGCGCTGTCGACCGCAGCGGGCTTTTGCAGGCCG
The DNA here is from genome assembly GCA_964581815.1 of uncultured Streptosporangiaceae bacterium. GTDB lineage: Bacteria > Actinomycetota > Actinomycetes > Streptosporangiales > Streptosporangiaceae > Trebonia. The sequence goes on from CAZORE010000018.1 coordinate 73,435, forward strand.
CACAAGTCGGTGAGCGTGAACAGCGCGTCGGCGCTGACCACGATGGCCAGGTCGCGCCTGAGCTGCGCGAGGCCGACCGCATCGATCCGGTCCGCCGCAGGCGCCAGCGCGGCGTCGATCAGGCCGAACCGGTGCCCAGGCCGGCGCGCGGCTTCGGCGGGCCGGGTGATCGAGCCGGCGATCATCGCGCGGACCGCGCTCTCGTTGGCAAGCACGCCGTCAAGCAGCAGCCTCGCCGCGTAGCCGATCCTTATCGCCGGGTCCGCGCTGCCCGCGACCGGCTCGAGCGCCTCTTCCGGGTCCGGCCAGGTCCCCTCGTCAACTTCGCGCAGGAGCGTGACGAGGTCGGGAAAGTACCGGTAGGCGGTCGCCTCGGAGACAAGCGCCGCCTTCGCGACCGACGGCATCGTGATCTCCGCGCCGGATCTGGCCAGCTCGCGGACCGCCTGCACGATAGCGGCGCGGGTACGCGCCTTCTGGTTCACCCGGGTTCCCACCGGCCCATCGTGCCCGCGCCTGCCTCCTAGAGTCAAGTTCGCTCTCTTTATGAGAGAGCACTTGCATATTCGGGGCGAGCGACCCTAGACTTCGTGAGAGTTAACTCTCACGAAGGAGTCAGTCAGATGCCGACATACACCATTCAGGCGGGCCGGCTGGGGCCGGTGCGGGTCGAGACGACCGAGTACGGCGCGGGGCGGCCTTTCCTGCTGCTGCACGGCGGGGCTGGGCCGCAGTCGGTGACCGGGTTCGCCGAGATGCTGGCCGCGACGGGATCGCGGGTGATCGTGCCGGTGCACCCCGGGTTCGGCGGGACGGCGCGGCCGGAGTACCTGCACAGCATGCGCGGGCTCGCGCTCGCCTATACCGGCCTGCTCGACGAGCTCGGCCTGGTCGGCGTGACCGTCATCGGCAACTCGATCGGCGGCTGGATCGCGGCCGAGATGGCCGTCCACGCGAGCCCGCGGGTCAGCGGCGTCGTCCTGGTCGACGCGGGCGGGCTGGAGGTCGAGGACCACCCGGCCGCCGATTTCTTCTCGCTCACCCCGGACCAGGTCACCGAGATGGCCTACTACGAGCCGGAGAAGTTCCGCGTCGATTTCGCCGCGCTGCCGGACCAGGCTAAGGCGGCGATGGCGGGCAACCAGGCCGCCCTGCGCGCCTACACGGCCGACGGGATGACCGACCCGTCGCTGGCCGGGCAGCTCGGCTCGGTGCGCGTCCCGGTGCTGGTGGTGTGGGGCGCGGCCGACCGCATCTACCCGCCCGAGCAGGGGGAGGCGTTCGCCAAGGCCATACCCGGCGCGCGGCTTACCGTGCTCGACCACGCCGGGCACCTGCCGCAACTGGAGGCGCCGTCGGCACTGCTCGCGGCCGTCCTGGACTTCGCCCGATGAGCGGCATCAGGGTCACCGGCCCGGCCGACGGCGAGACCGCGCTGTCCGGTCCGGTCAGCTTGCGGATACTCGAAGACGGCAGCGCGACCGCGCACCGGCTGGGGGTGGCGGAGATCGTGATCGCGCCGCACACCGCGGGGCCGCCGCAGCACCGGCACGGCGAGCACGACGAGGGCTTCTACGTGGTGGCCGGCACCGTCCGGTTCACCAGCGGCGACACGTCGTTCGACGCGCCGGCCCGCACGCTGGTCATGGTCCCGCCGGGCGCGCCGCACACCTTCGCCAACCCCGGAGACGAGCCGGCCATCGTGCTGAACACGTTCACGCCCGACCTTTACATCGGCTACTTCCGTGAGCTGCGCGACCAGGTCACCGCTGGCCGGCCGCTGTCCGCGGAACTCATCGGCGAGACGATGCGGCGCTACGCCACCACGTAGCCGGCTTATGCACGACGCGCGACGCCAGCCTTAAGGCCCCCGCCAGCAAGCGCAGAGCGATACCCCATGCGTTTTCCCGGCCGCGGGCAAGCTTAATCGTGTGAGCCGTGACGTCCCGCGCCCGCGGCGAACCGGGCCGCGCCG
>CAZORE010000018.1:75509-82476 GCA_964581815.1 uncultured Streptosporangiaceae bacterium
AGCTTAATCGTGTGAGCCGTGACGTCCCGCGCCCGCGGCGAACCGGGCCGCGCCGGCGCCTGCCTCGCTGCTGCCAAGCGCCGCGCGCCCGTGCGTGAACTCCGCTGCCAGCGCGGCGGTCTCGTCCAGGCCCTCCGCGTCAAGCACTGAGGCACGGTCGCTGCGCAGGCAGGCCTGCGGGAGCGCGGCGAGCTCGGCGGCGAGCCCCTGCGCGGCCTCCAGCGCCTGCCCAGCGGGTACGACGCGGTTGGCGAGCCCGATCGCGGCCGCCTCGGCGGCATCGACGGCGCGCCCGGTCAGGATCATGTCCATCGCCCGGCTGGTGCCGATCAGCCGGGGCAGCCGCACCGTGCCGCCGTCGATCAGCGGGACGCCCCAGCGCCGGCAGAAGACGCCGAACACGGCGGTCTCATCGACGACCCGCAGGTCGCACCACAGCGCGAGCTCTAGGCCGCCGGCCACCGCGTACCCGGCGACGGCGGCGATAACCGGCTTGGACAGCCGCAGCCGGCTGACCCCCATCGGGGCGTCGCCGTCGGCGGCGACCCGGTTGCCGCGCTCAGTGCCGAACGCGGTCAGGTCGGCGCCGGAGCAGAAGACTCCTCCCTCGCCGTGCAGCACGGCGACCGCGGCGTCCGGGTCGGCGTCGAACGCGCGGAAGGCCGCGGCGAGGGCGGCCGCGGCCGGCCCGTCGACGGCGTTGCGCCGGGCGGGCCGGTGCAAGAACACCGTGGTGACCGGGCCCGACCGCTCCACCCGGACCGCCTGATCACTCATGTCCCTCGTCCTCTCAAAGGCTTCACGGTCATGAAATGATCTGATCCGCAATTCCGCGGGTCAAGCCGTCAGTTCTGCAGGTTCACGTCAAACCTGGACAGCGTGAAGGTGACCGGCTTGCCGCCGGTGTCGCTGACCTCCCAGCCGAACGGAATCTGGGTCAGGGAAGAGGCGGCGGGGATGTAGCCGAGGGAGACCAGGGTCTCAAGCATCGCCTTCAGGTCGACGGTGCCGGATGTCTCGTTGTGGTCGAGCAGGAACACGTAGAAGCCGGTGATCCCGCTGCCGCTGCGCCACAGCGTGAAGTTCTGGCCGCCGTAGGAGTAGGTGCCGACGTCGGTCATGCCCTCGTCGGCGAGGTTGCGGTCCTCGGCGGGCGAGGTGTCCACCCAGACCATGACCTCGGTCTTCCAGTTGTTGAGCCACAGGTCGTAGGCGGCCTCGGCGTCCAGCCCGCTCAGCTGCGGCATGGACTCGGTGAAGTCGCTGGTCAATGAGGTGATGTTGGTCAGGTCGTACTGCGCGGGCGGCGCGGTGTAACCGGAGCCCGCCGTGAAGAGCTGGTAGTAGTTGAAGCTCGCGTTCGGGTAGGTGAGCACCTCGCCCGGCGCGTTGGCCGGGTCGGTGTCGGTCGCGGTGACCGACCAGTGATCGAACGAGGCCGCGGCCAGTACCTGGGATCCCTGGCTGCCGGACCATGGGTCCTGGTTGACCCCGAGCAGGTTCGGTGACGACTGCTGCCCGGCGGCGAAGCCCGGTGCCTGCCCGGAGGCCGCGCCCGCATCCCAGGAGCCGCAGCCCGGCGCGTCGCTCGACGCGTGGTCAGGGCAGCTCGCCGTGAACGCGGCGCCAGCGACCGGCGCCGTGGGAGGCCGGGTCCCGGTGGGCGCGGCGGGCGTGGTGGGAGGCCGCGCTCCTGTCGGTGGTGCCGGTGCCGCGGACGGTGAGGTTCCGGCCGGCGTGGTGGGCGCGGTGAGAGGCGGCGTTCCGCCCAGCCTGGACGGTGCCTGCGCCGGTGCCTGCGTGGCGGGCACGGACCCGGTAGCCGCCGGCGGCGTCGTCGCCGACTGGGACGTGGTCGCCCCTGGCCCAGCCCCCGGCGCTGCCGAGGTCCCCGGCGCCGACCACGCCCCCGTCACTGTCGGCGCTGGCCCGCCTGAGTCGGCGACCGCGGATACCGACGTGACCGCGGTGGCGCCTACCGCACCCGGCGAACCGCCGTCCGTTCCCAGGTGCCGCTGGCAGCCAGCGGCCATCCCCGTGATGAAGACGGCTCCGATTATTACGCGGATCGCCCCCCGCCCGGCGTGGTCCAATCGCATGCCCGTCCCCATATGCCCCACCCCTCCCAACACCCGAGTACCAGCATGCACCCTTTTCTCCTGCGCCAAGATCCAATTGCCCTGAACTTCGCACTTTTTTAAGCGCGAATTCGTATCGCGGCCGGCGTCAGGTCTGCAGGTTCAGGACGTACATCGTCCGCGATCGCGCCTACATTGCGGTATGGAAGGCATGAATGTCATCGACTGGCTGCTTGACAGCGACCCGGCGATCCGCTGGCAGGTGCTGCGCGACCTCACGGACGCGCCGGAAGAACAAGTCAAGGCCGAACGGGCGCGGGTCGCTACCGAAGGCTGGGGCGCACGGCTGCTCGCGCTCCAAGGGCCCCACGGCCAGTGGCCGATCCTGACCACGCCTACGTTCGGTTCGACTGAAGCAGAGCAGTGGTGGCAGGGGCTCGGCCCGGCGCAGCAGGGCACCCTCTTCCCCGCGGGGACCTCCACCACCTGGAGCCTGGCGCTGCTGCGGGCGTTCGGGCTCGATCCCGCCAGCGCGGCGGCCCGCCACGCGGTCGGCCTGGTGCGGGACAACGTCCAGTGGGAGCACGACGCCGAGCCGTTCTTCGCCGGCGAGGTGGAGCCGTGCATCAACGGCCGCACCGTGGCGCTCGGCGCCTACTTCGGCGTGGACGTCGCGCCCGTCGTTGAGCGGCTGCTCGGCGAGCAGATGGCCGACGGCGGATGGAACTGCGAGCAGGAGAACGGCTCCACCCGCGGCTCGTTCCACTCCACGATCGACGTGCTCGAGGGCCTGCTCGAGTACGAGCGGGAAACCGGCGCGGACCGCGACGTGACGCAGGCCAGGCTGCGCGGCCACGAGTACCTGCTCAGCCGGCGCATGTTCCGGCGGCGGTCCACCGGCCGGCCGGCCGAGCTTGACGGCACGACCGACCTCCCGCCGGCCTGGACCCAGTTCTCCTTCCCGACGTACTGGCACTACGACGTCCTGCGCGGCCTGGACTACCTGCGCGCGGCCGGCGCCGCGCCCGACGACCGGGCGGCCGAGGCGATCGAGCTGGTCAGGTCCAAGCAAGACGCCAGCGGCCGCTGGCCGCTGGAGAACCCGCACCCCGGCGAGCTGCACTTCGCCATCGACGACGGTGAAGGGAAGCCGAGCCGGTGGAACACGCTGCGCGCCCTGCGCGTCCTGCGCTGGTCCGGGCCGGGCCCGGCCTGAGAAACGGCGCCTGAGAAGCGAAATGGCCCGTGCCACCGGGAACCCCCGGCCGCACGGGCCACTGAGCCCGCAGTGAACCAGTTACGGCGCCGCGTCCGCCGGCCCCTTGCGCCGCCGGCCCTCGCCCGGTGCCCACAGGTGGTACCCGACGGGGAACAGCCGGATGTTGAAACGGTCGACCACCGTGCCCCAGAGCCCGCGCCGTGCGAACAGCGCGATCGCGATGGCCACGGCGCCCAGGACGATCAGGTACCAGGCGTTGTAGGACTGCAGCTCCTGCTGCAGCACCATGTAGACGATGGTGCCGAGGATCGGCCCTTCGATAGTGCCGATGCCGCCGATGATGACCGCGAAGGCCATCTCGGCGGTCCACTGCACCGAGAACACGCCGCCTGAGGTGCCCGGCACCACCTGGAGCTGCTCGATGGCGAGGACGCCGCCGGCCGCGCCGCAGCCGGCCGCGGCGGCGATGAAGACGCCCATCCGCGCCAGGCCGACCCGCACGCCGGAGGACCGTGCGGCCCGCTCGTCGTCGCGGATCGCGGTGAGCGTCAGGCCGATCTTGGACCGCAGCAGCAGGTAGACGCCGCCGATGGCGAGCACGGCGACGATCAGCGCGGCCCAGTAGGTGTAGGCGGTCAGCACGGCGGGCTGCATGCCGGACAGGCCAGGCAGCGGCTCGCCGGTGCCGCCGCCGATGGAGGAGATCTGCTCGATGACCAGCATGACCACCGAGGCGAGCACCCAGGTCGCGATGGCGAAGTAGCCGAGCCGCAGCCGGGCGACCAGCCACCACAGCGGCACCGCGCAGACCGCCGCGCCGACCGCCGCGATAACCAGGCCGGCCCAGGGCGTGACGCCGTGCATCGCCGGGATCAGCACGAAGTACGCGCCGAGCCCGAAGAACGCCTGCTGCCCGACCGAGACCAGCCCGGCGTACCCGGCGAGCAGGTTCCACATCGAGGCGAGGGTGAGCACGATCAGCCCCTGCACCATGATGCCGGTGGTCCCCGGCCCCACGTAGTAGGGGAACGCGAACAGCACGATGATCAGCACCAGCGCGCCGATGCCGCTCGGCCAGATGCTGCGGCGCGACCGGGTCACCCGCACGTCAGCGAAGTCAGCGGAACGAGGGCTTGTTATCACGTTCTCCGTCATGACTGAGCCCCCTGGCTGACAAGCCCCTGCGGTCGGATCACGAGGACGAGAAGGAAGACCGCGTACCCGGCGAGCTGCTCCCAGGACGGGTTGATCTGGGCGCCGATCGCCTGGGCGACGCCCAGCACGACGCCGCCGAGCAGGGTGCCCCACAGCGAGCCAAGGCCGCCGATGACCACGGACGCGAACGCGAACAGCAAGATCGTGTCGGTGCCGATGGTCGGGCTGATCGTGGTGATCATCCCCTCACAGATGCCGGCGATCGCCACGGTGCCGAACGCGATCGCGGCCGCGATGCCGAACACGTGCCGGTAGTCGGCGCCGGACAGCTGCGCCGCCTCCCGGTCGTCGGCGACGGCGCGGATCAGCCGGCCGTACTTCGTCGAGGAGAGGTACTGGTTGAGCCCGAGCAGCACGATGACCGCGAGCACGAAGATGCCGAGGTTCATGTAGGGGACGATGATCTGCGAGCCGATCGAGAACGACGCGGTGATGAACGAGTCGCCGACGCCGAGGCCGCGGCTGTTCGCGGTGAAGAACTGCTGCAGGCCGTTCTCGATGACGATCGACAGGCCGAAGGTGACGATCAGCGTGGTGAGCTCGCCGCGGCTGATCGCGCCCTGGATGATCGACCGCTGCAGGATGTACCCGATGATCGCCATCAGCACGATGACGACCGGGATCGTCCACAGGACCGGCATGTGGGTGACCGCGATGACGCCGACGGCGAGGTAGCCCGCCACCACGGCGAGGTCGCCGTGCGCGAGGTTGACCACCTTCATGACGCCGAACATGAGGGACAGGCCGCAGGCGAACAGCGCGTAGAGCCCGCCGGTCAGCAGGCCCTGGATGATGGCATTGACCCACGCCATTAGCCGATGCTCCTATCCGGGGGGTCCAGGGGGGTCGTCCCCGCGGAGGCAGCGGAGCCGACTCCGAAGTACGCGGCCTCCACCTGCTCCCTGGTGACCTCGGCCGGGGTGCCCTCAAGCGTGACGTGCCCCTCGAGCAGGCACTGCAGGTGCGTCGCGACCCGCAGCGCCTGGCTGACGTCTTGCTCCACGAGCAGGATGGTGATCCCGGACTCAAGCACCTGCGGCAGCATGGCGTAGATGCGCTGCACGATCACCGGCGCGAGGCCGAGCGAGAGCTCGTCGAGCAGCAGCATCCGGGGGTTGGCGACCAGCGCGCGGCCGATCGCGACGGACTGCTGCTCGCCGCCGGACATCTGCGCGGTCTTCTGCCCGCGCCGCTCCTTCATCCACGGGAACAGCTCGAAGACCCGGTCGATGGTCCACGGGCCCTTGCGCGCGTAGGACATGCCGACCTTGAGGTTCTCCTCCAGGGTCAGCGACGGGAACAGCCGCCGGCCCTCGGGGACCATCACGATTCCCGCGGTGGCCCGCTTCTCCGGGCGCAGCCTGGTCACGTCCCGGCCGTCGTAGGAGATTGACCCGGCGCTCGGGTGGTGCAGGCCCGCGATGGTCCGCAGCAGCGTGGACTTGCCCGCGCCGTTGGCCCCGATGAGCGCGTAGACCTCGCCGGGGAAGACCGTGAGCGAGATGCCGGAAAGCGCGCGGAGCTGCCCGTGGTGCACGACGAGGTCGCGGACCTCGAGCAGCGGAGCCCCGCCGTTACCCGTACGGTCGCTCATCGCGCGTCACCCTCGTCAAGCACGGCCTCGATCGTCGAGGCGTCGACGATCTCGCTGCCCATGTAGACCTCGCGCACTCGCGGGGTGGACAGCACCTCGGCCGGAGTGCCGTCGCCGATGAACTCCCCGCCGTACAGGCAGGTCATCCGGGAGACCAGCGACGTCAGCGCACGGACCACGTGCTCAATCCAGATCACCGCGACGCCCTCGGCGTTGATCCCGCGGATGATCTCCACGAGCACCGTGACCTCGGGGTCGGTCAGCCCGCCCGCGACCTCGTCAAGCAGCAGCAGCTGCGGGCCGGTGGCCAGCGCCCGGGCGATCTCCAGGCGCTTGCGGGCCAGCAGGCCGAGCCGCCCGGCGGGCACGTTCGCCTCGCCGGAGATCCCTACCCGCGCCAGCGCCGCGGCGGCCGCCGTGTAGCTGGCCCGGCGGCGCAGGCGGGCGCCCTGCTGCGCGGCCACCAGCACGTTCTCAAACACGGTCATGTCCGTGAACGGGCGCGGGACCTGATAGGTCCGCCCGATGCCGAGCCGGCACCGGGTGGCCGGATCCAGCCGGGTCACGTTCTTCCCGGCGAAGCTCACCTGGCCGGCGCCAGGGGCCAGATCGCCGGAGATGAGGCCGAACAGGCTGGTCTTGCCAGCCCCGTTCGGCCCCACGATCCCGACGGTATCCCCGGCGCCGACCGAGAAACTGAGATCTTCCGCGATAACGACGCGGCCGAACCGTTTCGTCACGTGGTCGAGCTCAAGGAGTGAATTAGTCATACTTCCTGATTGTTCGGTATTTAGCTGAAGGTTGGGAGCAGGTCGCCGTTGATTTTCGTGTTCGGTAGCAGGGTGTTGTCGACGACTTTGG
>CAZORE010000019.1:0-25531 GCA_964581815.1 uncultured Streptosporangiaceae bacterium
ATAGCACTATAAATCCTTCATGATCATGGGAGCGGGCCGTGGCGCTGGAGCCTTTGATGCTGGTGGTGCTGAAGGTGTTCGGTCCGAATCGCGCCTGAGCTACACCCGGGCACCGGATGGGCCGCCGAGGCGCTGGCGCAGCGCGACCGCGTCGTCGGCGAGCGCCGTCACCAGGACCCCGGGCCCGGCGAGCGGCATGACCGCCCGCTCCGGCGTAGCACCACTGGCGTTGCCCTCAACTTCGCCGCCATACGCCGCTGCGCCGCCTGCCAGCAGCAGCGACCCGACCGCCCGGTGCCCGGAAAGCACCGCCGGCCCGAGCGCTACCGGGTCGCTCCCCGACACCTCGACCGACTGACGCAGCAGCGGCCGTCCCGCGTAGTCCACGCGCAGCACCGTCCGCGCCGCGCCGCCGGCCTCACCGTGCCGTCCGAGCAGCAGTTCGTCGCGGAGCACCAGCGACGCCCCCGCGGCGAGCGTCACGGACACCAGGGTCGCGTGCCGCGCCCCTTTGCTCATTACCACCGGCTCCGGCAGGTACTCAAGCCGGCCGCCGGCCGCGACGGAGGCCGTCACCCGCAGTACCGACTCGGCGCCGTCAAGCCCGGGCAACGCGATCGACGCCGCGGCGGTCCGCATCCGCAGGAACGCCCCCGGCCCCACCACGATCCGAAGGGACAGCTCATCGCCGCCGATCGGCCCCGCCGCCCCGCCGACCAGGTACACCGCGGACGGCGTGCGCCGCAGCACCAGCGGCACCTGCGAGGAAAGAACCGGTAGCCGAGTGGTCCCGTCGGGCCCGGCGACCGCCTCGATCCGCGCCGTGGCGGTCACCCGGTTCCGCGGCGCTGGCGGAGGCGTCGGCGCGGACGCCGGCGGAAGCGCCGGCCCGGGCGCGGTCGCCGGGACTGTCATCACGCACCCGTTTCTCTCAGCGGACGGCCGGCTTGCCGACGGCCGCCCGTACCCAGGCGGCGACCTCGGCGGCAAGCGGGTCTTCGCGCAGCGACGTGAACATCACCGGCCGCCCGCCGCGCACCGCGCGCGCGTCCTGGTCCATGACGGCGAGCGACGCGCCGACGAACGGCGCGAGGTCAGTCTTGTTGATCACCAGCAAGTCGGAGAAAGTGACTCCGGGACCGCCCTTGCGCGGCACCTTGTCGCCGCCTGACACGTCAAGAACGAAGATCTGCAGGTCGGCGAGCCCTTGCGAGAACGTGGCGGTCAGGTTGTCCCCGCCGCTCTCCACGAGCACCAGGTCGAGCGGGCCGAAGCGTGCCTCGAGATCCTCCACCGCGTCCAGGTTCGCCGCGATGTCGTCGCGGATCGCGGTGTGCGGGCAGCAGCCGGTCCGCACCGCCGCGATCCGCTCCAGGTCGAGCACGCCGGCCCGCCGCAGGAAGTCAGCGTCCTCGGTGGTGTAAATGTCGTTGGTCACCACGGCAAGCGCGATGTCGTGGCGCAGCGCGCGGCACAGCGCCGCGACAAGCGCGGTCTTGCCGGAACCGACGGGACCGCCGATCCCGACCCGAAGCGCCCGCCCATCGCGCGGCGGCGCATGGTGGACGTCGACGCTGTGGTCGTGCGAGCCGTAGCCGTGCCCGTGGTCAGGAGTCCCGTGGCCGGCCGCCCCGTGGTCATGACTCAAAGAGACGCACCTCCGCTGCGATATGCGTTTCCGCCAGCAGGTCAAGGGCCGGCGCCGACGGGCCGGGCAGGTCGTCAAGCGGCCGGCCGGCGTAGCCGGCGCCGTCGTCCGCGACCTGGTCGATCTCGCTGGCCAGCCGGGCCAGCACCCCGGTGGCCCGCATCGGGTCAAGCGCAAGCAGCCGCACCGCCGCGCTGGCCGGCCCGGCCACGGCCTGGTAGGCGGCGATCCGGGCCGCGTCGACCGGCGTGCACCCGGCCGCCGCGGCGGCCGCGCCGAGCACCACCGCGTGGTGCGGCCCGTTCCGGTACTCCCGTCGGCCTGCCCGCCCTGGGCTCCCGCTGCTCTCCCCGGCCCCGCCAGTCACGTGCGCGCTCCGTACGGCCGTGGCGACCTCCGCCAGCCCCCGTGCCTCGGGCCACACCACCCGGGCCGCCCGCAGCAGCGCCCGTCCCTGCCGCCGCGACGCCTCCCGCTGTGCGGGCGAGGGCATCCGCGCGTCGGCCTCAGCGTCCAGCGGGTCCCAGAAATCATCATGCAGAACGGAGGCAGCCGACTCATCCCCCGTCCCGCACGCCCGGGAGCACGCAGCGGCGGCCAGGGCGGCCGCGACAAGCCCCGCCGTGCGCAGCCGTCCGCGCAAGAACACCTCAAGCGTGCCCAAGTCATCTACAGTCCCAGCCGTCACCGCAGGCTCCACGCCCCCCGAGTGCGCGTGCCCGCCGGCCGGGAATCGCGAATCCCCGAGGACCAGCGAGGCGACGCTCACCACCCGCTCCCACGGCCAGCGAGGGATAGTGGATATGTCTGTACACCCCGATGTGCAGAACTATCCGCCATCTTCCTGAAGCCTGGACGGGGAGGCGTCCGCGCGAGACACAGGCGAGGTCCGGCCATCATCAGAACAGGAAGTAGCGCTGCGCCATCGGCAGCTCGGTCGCCGGCGCGGACTCGACCACGTCCCCGTCGATGCGGACGGTGAACGTGTCGGGATCGACCCGGATATCAGGCAGCGCGTCGTTGTTGACCAGGTCGGCCTTCCCGCGAGCGGACACGTCGGCCACGGGGACCAGGTCACGCGTCAGGTTCAGCCGCTCGGCCAGCCCGGCATCGAGCGCGGCGGGGGAGACGAACGACAGCGAGGTCTTCGCCGGCACCCGGCCGTAGGCGCCCCACATGGGCCGCGGCAGCACCGGCTGCGGCGTCGGGATCGACGCGTTCGCGTCGCCCATCGCGGCCCAGGCGACGAAGCCGCCCTTGATGACCGCGTGCGGCCGGACCCCGAAGAAGGCCGGCTGCCACAGCACCAGGTCCGCTAGCTTTCCCGGCTCCACCGAGCCGATCTGGCTGTCGAGGCCGTGCGCGATCGCCGGGCAGATCGTGTACTTGGCGATGTACCGCCTGGCGCGGGCGTTGTCAGCGCCGCGCGGACCCCCGTCGTCGGAGGCGACGCTGCCGTAACCGGAGAGCGCGCCGCGCCGCAGCTTCATCACGTGCGCCGTTTGCCAGGTGCGCAGCACAACCTCGCCGATCCGCCCCATCGCCTGGGAGTCCGAGCCGATCATCGAGATCGCGCCCATGTCGTGCAGTATGTCCTCGGCCGCGATCGTGGACGGCCTGATCCGCGACTCGGCGAACGCCAGGTCCTCGGGGACGGCCGGGTTGAGGTGATGGCAGACCATGAGCATGTCGAGGTGCTCGTCGACGGTGTTCACCGTGTGCGGGCGGGTCGGGTTCGTCGACGACGGCAGCACGTTCGGTACGGCGGCCACGGTGATGATGTCGGGCGCGTGCCCGCCGCCCGCGCCCTCGGTGTGGTAGGCGTGGATCGGCCGCCCGCCGATGGCGCGCAGCGTGTCCTCGACGAACCCGGCCTCGTTGAGCGTGTCGGTGTGAATGGCGGTCTGCACCCCGGCGGCCGTCGACACGCGCAGGCAGGCGTCGATGGCCGCCGGCGTGGTGCCCCAGTCCTCGTGCAGCTTGAACCCGGCCGCTCCGGCCCGCAGTTGCTCCCACAGCGCTTCCTCCGACACCGTGTTTCCCTTGCCGAGGAGCACGATGTTCACCGGCCAGGCATCGGTGGCCTCGAGCATCCTGGCCAGGTTCCACGCGCCGGGGGTGACCGTGGTCGCCTTGGTGCCCTCGGCCGGGCCGGTGCCGCCGCCGATCAGCGTGGTGATGCCACTGCCGAGCGCCTCGGGAAGCTGTGTCGGCGAGATCATGTGCACGTGACAGTCGATCCCGCCGGCCGTCAGGATCAGCCCGTTGCCGGCCATGATCTCGGTCGACGGCCCGATCACCAGGCCGGGGTGCACCCCGTCCATGATGTCGGGATTGCCGGCCTTGCCGATCGCGGCGATCCGCCCGTCGCGAATCCCGACGTCGGCCTTGACGATGCCCCAGTGGTCGAGGATGACCGCACCGGTGATGACCAGGTCCGGCGCGCCCTCGGCCCGCGTGACCAGGGACTGGCCCATCGACTCGCGGATCACTTTGCCGCCGCCGAACACCGCCTCGTCGCCGCCCGCGCACAAGTCCTGTTCGACCTCGATGAGCAGCGCCGTGTCGGCCAGCCTGACCCGGTCGCCCGCCGTGGGGCCGTACAGCAGCGCGTACCGCTCGCGGCTCAGCTCGCTCATTGGCCCTCCTCGCCGCCCTGGCCACCGGAGTCCTCGCCCGGGCCCGCGAAGCGCCAGCCCCCGGCCTGCAGCCCTGGCACCTCGCGGCGCCCGGCGAGCGGGATGAGCGACACCTCGCGCTCGACCCCGGGCTCGAACCGCACCGCGGTGCCGGCCGGGACATTCAGCCGGTGACCAGAGGCGCGCTCCCTGTCGAACCGCAGCGCCGCGTTGGCCTGCGCGAAGTGGAAGTGCGACCCGACCTGAACCGGCCGGTCGCCGGTGTTGGCGACCACGAGCGTGAGCACCGGACGCCCCGCGTTCAGCGTTACGGCGCCGTCGCCCGGCAGGATCTCACCGGGGATCAAGGGATCGGCTCATGCACGGTGACGAGCTTGGTCCCGTCAGGGAACGTGGCCTCGACCTGGACCTCCGTCAACATCTCCGGTACCCCGTCCATCACGTCGTCCCTGGTGAGCACCGTCCGCCCGCTACTCATCAGCTCCGCGACGGTTCGCCCGTCGCGCGCGCCCTCAAGCAGGAACGACGTGATGAGCGCGACCGCCTCCGGGTAGTTGAGCCGCAGCCCGCGCGCTCGCCGCTCCCGCGCCAGCCCGGCCGCGACGTGGATGAGCAGCCGCTCCTGCTCATGCGGGGAGATCAGCATGCCAGCACAATAACCCCGCCGGCCACTCCGTGCGTTACAGCCACATGACGAATTGTCACGTCGTGTTTCGGGACCGTCTCCGGGTTTCAGCCGCAGCGCGGCGGCCCGATATGATGGCGGTCTTTGCCATCGGGCCGCCGCGCGAGGACATCGGGGGGTCGAGTGCTCTAGTTTTGCGCCCACCGAGGAAGTTACTTTCCAGCTAGGCAAAACTAGAGCACTCGTCCGGGGGGTCGTCCCCCCGGGAGTTAGGGGTTATCTGAAATCGCCGGTGGACATGCCGGCCGGCGCGTCCGGGTACGTCACCAGGCCCAGTTCGGCGCGGCTGGCGAGCTGCGGGTGGGACGGCAGGACCCGGACCGTGTAGCCGAACGGGCCGGGCTGGCCGAGCTCCACCGGGCCGGAGAACCTGGTGTGCGGCGGCTGCGCCGAGTCGTCCGCGGTAAGGGTCACCTGCGACGGCTCGACGAACTCGTCGTCGTCGCCGATGCGGCCGTAGACCACCTCGACGCGCACGTCCTCGGGGGTCAGGCCGCCGAGCGCGGTGGTCACCCGGACGTCGAGCACCGCGCCGAGCGACGGCTCGGCGCCGTCGGCCTCGACGTGCTCGATCCGTACCTCGGGCCACGCCTGACGGACGCGGGCCTTCCACGCGGCGAGGGCACGGGCGGTGGCGTTGCCGTCGCACGCCAGCGCCCGCGAGGCGTGCGCGGCCGGCGCGTACAGCTGGGTCACGTAGTCGCCGACCATGCGGTCGGCCTGCACGAGCGGACCGAGGCTGCGCAGCCCGTGCCCGACCATGCCCAGCCAGCCCTGCGGGACGCCGTCGGTGCCGGCGTCGTAGAACAGCGGGGCGACCGACTTGGCGATCAGCTCGTACAGCGCGGACGCCTCAAGCTCATCCCGGCGAGACGGGTCCTCGACGCCGTCCGCGGTGGGGATCTCCCAGCCGTTGCCGCCGTCGTACCACTCGTCCCACCAGCCGTCCCGCACCGACAGGTTGAGGCCGCCGTTGAGCGCCACCTTCATGCCCGAGGTGCCGCAGGCCTCAAGCGGGCGCAGCGGGTTGTTCAGCCAGACGTCGCAGCCCTGGACGAGGAACCTGGCCATCGCCATGTCGTAGTCAGGCAGGAAGACGATCCTGCGCCGCACGGTCTCGGAGTCCGCGAACCTGACCATCTGCTGTATAAGCCGCTTGCCGCCCTCGTCCGCGGGGTGCGCCTTGCCCGCGATCACGATCTGGATCGGCCGCTCCGGGTCGAGCAGCAGGCTGGTAAGCCGCTGCGGGTCGTTGAGCATCAGCGTCAGCCGCTTGTACGAGGGCACCCGGCGGGCGAACCCGATCGTCAGCACGGCCTCATCGAGGACGTCGTCGATCCAGGTCAGCTCCGCGCCTGACGCGCCCCGCTGCCGCCACGAGTCGCGGAGCCGGCGCCGGGTCTCCGTCACCAGCCGGGCGCGCAGCTGCCGCCTGATCGCCCACAGCCGCGCCGGGTCGGCCGACGCCGCGGCCTGCGCGTCGCCGAGCTCGGACACCTCGCGGGCCACCCAGGTCGGCGCGTGCACGCCGTTGGTGATCGAGCCGATCGGCACCTCGGCGGTGTCGAACCCCGGCCACAGTCCGGCGAACATCTCACGGCTGACCTCGCCGTGCAGCACGGAGACGCCGTTCACCCGCTGCGCGAGCCGCATCCCCATCACCGCCATGTTGAAGACGTGCGGGTCGCCGCCCGGGTAGGTCTCCGCGCCGAGCGCGAGCACCCGGTCAAGCGGCAGTGCGCCGTTGGCGCCGTCCGCGGCGAAGTACCGCTCGATCAGCTCGCGCGGGAAGCGGTCGATGCCGGCCGGCACCGGCGTGTGAGTGGTGAAGACGGTACCTGCCCGCGACCGCTCAAGCGCCTCGTCGAAGGACAGCCCGGCGCCCTGGTACTCCCTGATCCGCTCGAGGCCAAGGAAGCCGGCGTGCCCCTCGTTGGTGTGGAACACCTCGGGCTCCAGGTGCCCGGTGATCTCGCAGAAGGCGCGGACAGCCCGCACGCCGCCAATGCCGAGCAGCAGTTCCTGGCGCAGCCGGTGCTCGGTACCGCCGCCGTACAGCCGGTCGGTCACCTCGTGCAGTGCGGGCTCGTTCTCCTCCACGTAGGAGTCGAGCATCAGCAGCGGCACCCGGCCCACCTGGGCCCGCCATACCTGGGCGGTGAGCAGCTTGCCCTCGGCGAGCATCACGCTCACCTGCACCGGGTCGCCCGACGGGGAGCGCAACAGGGTCAGCGGCAGGCCGTTGGGGTCGTCGGCCGGGTAACGCTCGGCCTGCCAGCCGTCCGCGGACAGCGACTGGGTGAAGTACCCGTGCCGGTAAAGCAGGCCAACACCGATGATCGGCACGCCGAGGTCGCTCGCGGACTTGAGGTGATCGCCCGCCAGGATGCCGAGGCCACCGGAGTACTGCGGCAGTACCTGGGTGATGCCGTACTCCGGCGAGAAGTAAGCGATCGCCTTGGGCAGCGCGGCGACGTCGCCGGCCCCGCCCGACTCGTACCAGCGCGGCTCGCCGGTGTAGCGGCGCAGGTCGGCGACGGCCGCGTCGAGGCGGCGCAGGAAGTCCTCGTTGGCGGCGAGCGCGGCGAGCTGGCCCGGGCGCATCTGGCTGAGCATGGCTACCGGGTCTCCGCCTGAGGCGGCCCACCCGGCCCGGTCGATCGACTCGAAGAGCTCGACCGCCGGCGGGTGCCAGGACCAGCGCAGGTTCAGCATCAGGTCATGCAGCGGCTCCAGCGGCTGCGGCAGCGTCACACGGACGGTAAAACGTCGGATCGCTCTCACGTGGAGTCATGATACGGGGCGGCCGCGGTCACCCGGAGCGAGACTGCCCCCCGGGGTTCATGACTGGATCGTGACTGGGTAGCGTGGCGACGTGATCGGACGCATCCCCATCATCGATGTCCAGCCCGTGGTGGAATGCGGGCGCCGCCCAGTCAAGGCGGTCGTCGGCGAGACCTTCCAGGTCACCGCGACCATCCTGATCGAGGGGCACGGCGTTCTCGGCGCCTGCGCGGTACTGCGAGATCCGGCGGGCAGGCAAGGACCCATGGTCCGGATGCGGCCGCTGGGGCCAGGCACGGACCAGTACGGGGCGCAGGTGACCGTCACCAGCGAGGGCGCCTGGTACTTCCACGTGGAGTCGTGGGCCGACCCGATCGCTCACTGGGCGCATGACGCGGGCATCAAGATCCCGCGCGGCCAGGACGTCGAGCTGATGCTCGCCGAGGGCGCGCTGCTCTTCGAGCGGGCGGCGCGGTCGGTCAGGCAGCCGCCCGGCGCCGCCCGGCCCGCCGCGGCCCGCGCCGAGTTCAACGCGCTCGCCAGGAAGCTCCGTGACCGCAGCCTGCCGACCTGGGACCGGCTCGCGGCGACGCAGACGCCGCAGGTCACCGAGCTTCTCGAGCAGTTCCCGCTGCGGGACCTGGTGACCCGGTCCGGCCGGATGCCGGTGCTCGTCGAGCGGCAGCGCGCGCTGTACGGCTCCTGGTACGAGTTCTTCCCGCGCTCCGAGGGCGTGCAGTTCGACCCGATGGGCCGCAGGGAGCCGGTGCCGGGAACGTTCCGCACCGCATCCCGCCGGCTTGAGGCGATCGCCGACATGGGGTTCGACGTCGTCTACCTGCCGCCGGTGCACCCCATCGGCACCACCTTCCGCAAGGGCCGGAACAACACGCTCGAGGCGCGGCCGGGCGACCCGGGCTCGCCGTGGGCGATCGGCGCGCCCGAGGGCGGGCACGACGCCATCCACCCGGACCTCGGCACGTTCGCCGACTTCGACGGGTTCGTCGCCCGGGCCCGGGACCTCGGCATGGAGGTCGCGATCGACCTGGCGCTTAACGCCTCGCCTGACCACCCCTGGCTCAAGGAGCACCCGGAGTGGTTCACCACCCGGGCCGACGGGTCGATCGCGTATGCGGAGAACCCGCCCAAGAAGTACCAGGACATCCACAACTTCAACTTCGACAACGACTTTGAGGGAATCTTCGCGGAGTTCGAGCGGATCGTCCGGCTGTGGATGAGCCACGGAGTCCGCATCTTCCGCGTCGACAACCCGCACACGAAGCCGGTCAAGTTCTGGGAGCGGCTGCTCGCCTCGGTCAGGAAGACCGACCCGGACGTGCTGTTCCTGGCCGAGGCGTTCACCCGCCCGGCGATGATGGCCACCCTCGGCAAGGTCGGCTTCCAGCAGTCCTACACCTACTTCACCTGGCGCAACACCGCGGCCGAGCTGACCGAGTACCTCACGGAGCTCGCCGGCCCGGCCTCGGCCTACATGCGGCCCAACTTCTTCGCCAACACCCCGGACATCCTGCACGAGTACCTGCAGCAAGGCGGGCCGGCCGCGTTCAAAATTCGTGCCGTGCTCGCGTCAATGCTCAGCCCAAGCTGGGGTATCTACTCCGGGTATGAGCTATGTGAGAACACGCCGATCCGGCCCGGCAGCGAAGAGTACCTCGATTCGGAGAAGTACCAGTACCGGCCGCGCGACTGGGACACCGCCGCGCGGGATCAGCTCGGCATAAGCGGATATATCGGTGACCTTAACCGGATCCGGCGGTCACATGTGGCGTTGCACTGGCTGCGTAATCTACGCTTTCATACCGTGGATCAGCCCGAGCTGATCTGCTTCTCCAAACGCCTCGGCGGGGCGGGCACGATCTCGGAGCGATCCTCCGGGCAGGCAGCGCCGCAGGCGGGAGGACGGGGCGGGGACGCCGCAGACACCGTCCTAGTTGTTGTGAATCTTGACCCGCACCAGGCCAGGGAGGCCACGGTGTGGCTTGACATGCCCGCGCTGGGAATGGACTGGCACGAGGGGTTCTCCGTCAAGGACGAGCTCAGCGGCGAGATCTACCGGTGGGGTCAAGCCAACTACGTGCGCCTGGATCCTGCCGTGCGACCCGCACACATCTTCACCGTCACGCGTGACCAGGGCTAGCCGAAGTCGATAAGCCTGGCTTACGCGGCGGTTGCGCCCATCCAGGAGAGTCCCGCCGTGTCAGATCACGAGCCGACTATCGAATACCCGTCAGTGCCGGACGCCGTCGCGTCCACGCCGTTCGCGTCGCCGCCGGGGGAAAGGGTGCCCGACTTCACGCTCGATCGTCCAAGGGATCCGGAATGGTACCGGCGCGCGGTCTTCTACGAGGTACTCATCAGAGGCTTCCAGGACGCCAGCGGCGACGGTACCGGGGACATCAAGGGCCTCACCTCCCGGCTGGACTACCTCCAGTGGCTGGGCATCGACTGCATCTGGCTGCTGCCGATCTATGAGTCACCGCTGCGCGACGGCGGCTACGACATCGCGGACTACCTCCAGGTCCTCCCCGAGTACGGCAACATCGCCGACTTCGTCGAGCTGGTCGAGCAGTCGCACAAGCGCGGCATCCGGATCATCGCCGACCTGGTGATGAACCACACGAGCGACCAGCACCCGTGGTTCCAGGCGAGCCGCTCCGACCCGGACGGGCCGTTCGGCGACTTCTACGTCTGGAGCGACAACCCGGAGCGGTACGCCGACGCGCGGATCATCTTCGTCGACACGGAGACCTCGAACTGGACGTTCGACCCGGTACGCGGCCAGTACTTCTGGCACCGGTTCTTCTCGCACCAGCCGGACCTGAACTTCGAGAATCCCAAGGTCCAGGACGCGATGATCGAGGTGCTCAAGTTCTGGCTCGACCTCGGCATCGACGGCTTCCGGCTGGACGCGGTGCCCTACCTCTACGAGCGCGAGGGCACCAACTGCGAGAACCTCAAGGAGACGCACGAGTACCTCAAGCGCGTCCGGACCGAGGTCGACGCGAACTACCCGGACCGCGTGCTGCTGGCCGAGGCCAACCAGTGGCCCGCGGACGTCGTGCAGTACTTCGGCGACGAGGAGACCGGCGGCAACGAGTGCCATATGGCATTCCACTTCCCGCTGATGCCGCGCATCTACATGGCCGTGCGCCGCGAGCAGCGCTACCCCATCTCGGAGATCCTGGCCCAGACGCCTAAGATCCCGGCCGGCTGCCAGTGGGGTATCTTCCTGCGCAATCACGACGAGCTCACGCTGGAGATGGTCACCGACGAAGAGCGCGACTACATGTACAAGGAGTACGCCAAGGACCCCCGGATGAAGGCCAACATCGGCATCAGGCGGCGGCTGGCACCGCTCCTCGACAACGACCGCAACCAGCTCGAGCTGTTCACCGCGCTGCTGCTTTCGCTGCCCGGCTCGCCCGTCATGTACTACGGCGACGAGATCGGCATGGGCGACAACATCTGGCTCGGTGACCGGGACGGCGTGCGCACGCCCATGCAGTGGACGCCCGACCGCAACGGCGGCTTCTCGAGCAGCGACCCGCAGCGGCTCTACCTGCCGCCGGTGATGGACCCCATCTACGGCTACCAGTCGCTCAACGTCGAGGCACAGCAGCGCCACCAGCAGTCGCTCCTGCACTGGACCCGGCGGATGATCGAGATCAGGAAGCGGCACCCGGTCTTCGGCCTCGGCGTGTACGAGGAACTGGCAAGCAGCAACCCGAGCGTGCTCGCGTTCGTCCGCGAGTACGACGCCGCGGGGACGATCGCCGCGCAGCGGCTTGAGCACGAGTACGAGACCCCAATCGAGCACGACGCGGCCGACCGGATCCTCTGCGTGAACAACCTCTCCAGGTTCCCTCAGCCGGTGGAGCTCGACCTCAGGAGATTTATGGGAGTAACTCCCGTGGAGTGCATGGGCGGCGTTACATTTCCACCTATCGGGGAATTGCCATACCTGCTGACCCTGCCCGGGCACGGCTTCTACTGGTTCCAGCTTCCGCCCGCGAGGGAGGATCATGACCGGTAAGCCGTTTGTGCTCTAATTTGCAGGGCAGGCGACCGGAAGCAGACTCATCCTGCCTTTTCGCCCTTAAGTATCGGGCGAGCAGGTCTCACCAGGATGAACAGGCTTCACGAGGGATGAGCGAGGCCGATGGCGATCGAGGATGCACTAGCCAGCTGGCTAGCTGACCAGCGCTGGTTTGCCGGCAAGGGCCAGGGGCTACACGACCTCGCGATCGTGGCGGACACCCAGCTCGTGGCCGGCGAGCCCGAACTGCGGCACCTGATCGTCGCGGTCTCGCACGCCACCTCGGTCGACTACTACCAGATCCTGGTGGGCCTGCGACGCCGGCTGCCCGGGCGGCTCAAGCACGCCAGGATCGGCCAGTGGGGCGGCGGCCCGGCGGACGCCGGCAGCGGGACGGGCGGCGGCAAGGTCGCCTACGACGCGCTGCACGACGCCGATCTCACCAAGCCGCTGCTCGCCGCGATCGCGGCCAACGCCCAGTTCGGCTCGGTGCGCATGCAGGCGCTCCCGGAGGCGAGCTTCACCACGGGGCTCGACAGCCTGGTGATCGGGGCCGAGCAGAGCAACACCAGCCTGGTGTTCGGCGAGGAGTCCATACTCAAGGTGTTCCGCAGGCTGTCCCCAGGTCCCAACCCGGACCTGGAGGTGACCACGGCCCTCGCGCGCTTCGGCTCCACGCGGGTGCCCGAGCCGCTCGGCTGGATGGAGACCAGGCTGGAGGGCGCGCCCACGAGCCTGGCGATCTTGTCCAGGTACCTGCGGCTGGCGACCGAGGGATGGACGCTCGCCGCGACCAGCGTGCGCGACCTGTATGCCACCGTCGGCGACCAGGCCCAGGGCGACCAGGACCTGGCCGACCGGGGAACCGGCCCCGTCCGCGTCCTGGCGGCCGACGCGGGCGGCGACTTCGCCGGCGAGGCCCGCAGGCTCGGCACCGCCACCGCCGAGGTGCACGCCGATCTCGCCGCCGCGTTCGGCACGGACCAGCTCTTCGCCGACGCGGCCGGTGAGCTGATCGAGCAGATGTTCCGCAAGCTGGACCTCGCCGTGGCCGCGGTGCCCGAGCTGGCCAAGCACGTCGACATGATCACCGACGCCTACTCCGAGCTGGCCAAGCTGCCCGGCCCGTTTCCCGTGCAGCGCGTGCACGGCGACTACCACCTGGGACAGGTGCTGCGCACAGAGAACGGGTGGGTGGTGCTCGACTTCGAGGGCGAGCCCGCCACGCCGCTCGCGCAGCGCCGCGCCAGGTCCTCACCGCTGCGCGACGTGGCGGGGATGCTCCGCTCGTTCGATTACGCGGCTCGCCACCAGCTCATCGGGCACCCGGAGCAGGCCGCGCTTACCGGCGTCGCCCGCGACTGGGTGCGCAGGAACGCCGGCGCGTTCTGCGCCGGGTACGCCGAGGGCGGCGGGCTCGACCCGGCGGCTAACCACGTCCTGCTGCGCGCCCTGCAGCTGGACAAGGCCGTCTACGAAGTGCTGTACGAGGCCAGGCACCGACCGTCCTGGCTCCCCATCCCGCTTGACTCACTGGCAGAGTTCTAAAGTGCTATCGAAAAACGAAACGATCTCCCTCGGCGAGATCGAGCGTCTTGTCGCTGGTCAACATCATGACCCGCACTCAGTGCTCGGCGCCCACCCGCTACCGGGCGACAACATGACGATCAGGGCACTGCGCCCGCTCGCCACCTCGGTCACCGTCGTGCTGCCCGGCGGCAGCAGGCACCCGATGCGGCACCTGCACCTCGGCGTGTTCGAGGCGGCGGTGCCCTGGCCCGCCGGGTCCGTGCCCGACTACCGGCTCGAGGTCGGCTACGCGACCGGCGAGCCGCAGCTGCAGGACGACCCTTACCGCTACCTGCCGACGCTCGGTGAGCTTGACCTGTACCTGATCGGCGAGGGACGGCACGAGCAGCTATGGCACGCGCTCGGCGCGCGCCCCATGGTGATCGGCGAGGGCGACGGCGGCACCGCGTTCGCCGTCTGGGCGCCGAACGCGCGCGGCGTCCGGCTCGTCGGTGACTTCAACTTCTGGGAGGGGCGCGCCCACCCGATGCGGTCGCTCGGCGGCGCGGGCGTCTGGGAGCTGTTCATGCCAGGCGTCGAGCCGGGCGCCAGGTACAAGTTCTCCGTCTGCGGGCCCGACGGCGTCTGGCGTGATAAGGCCGACCCGATGGCCACGCTCGCGGAGACGCCGCCCGCCACCGCGTCCGTCGTCTACCAGTCGGACTACACCTGGGCAGATGACGAGTGGATCACCGCTCGCGCGGCTCATCAGCCGCTGAGCAGCCCGATGTCCGTCTACGAGGTGCACCTCGGGTCCTGGCGGCCCGGGCTGTCCTACCGTGAGCTGGCCGGCGAGCTCGCCGCCTACGTACAGGACATGGGATTCACCCACGTGGAATTCCTGCCGGTCGCCGAGCACCCGTTCGGCGGCTCGTGGGGGTACCAGGTCACCTCTTACTACGCGCCGACCTCGCGGTTCGGCCCGCCGGACGACTTCAGGTTCCTCGTCGACACGCTGCACCAGGCCGGCATCGGCGTCATCGTCGACTGGGTGCCCGCGCACTTCCCGCGCGATTCCTGGGCCCTGGCGGAGTTCGACGGTACCCACCTGTACGAGCACTCCGACCCACGGCTCGGCTCGCAACCGGACTGGGGCACGCTCGTGTTCAACTTCGGCCGCTCCGAGGTGCGGAACTTCCTCGTCGCCAACGCCGTCTACTGGCTCGAGGAGTTCCACATCGACGGGCTGCGGGTGGACGCGGTGGCGTCCATGCTCTACCTGGACTACTCCCGCAAGGAGGGCGAGTGGCTGCCCAACGAGCACGGCGGCCGGGAGAACCTGCACGCGGTCTCGTTCCTCCAGGAGGTCAACGCCACCTGCTACAAGCGGGTCCCAGGGATCATGATGATCGCCGAGGAGTCGACCGCGTGGCCGGGCGTGTCGCGGCCGGTGCACCTCGGCGGGCTCGGCTTCGGCTTCAAGTGGAACATGGGCTGGATGAACGACACGCTCGAGTACATGAAGCTCGACCCGATCTACCGGCAGTACCACCACAACGAGATCACGTTCTCCATGGTCTACGCGTACTCGGAGAACTACGTGCTGCCGCTGTCGCACGACGAGGTGGTGCACGGCAAGGGCTCGCTGCTGCGCAAGATGCCCGGCGACGAGTGGCGCCAGTTCGCCGGGCTGCGCGCCCTGTTCGGGTTCATGTGGGCGCACCCGGGCAAGCAGCTGCTGTTCATGGGCTCCGAGTTCGGCCAGGGCAGCGAGTGGTCGGAGGAGAACGGCCTGGACTGGTGGGTGCTCAAGTACGACTTCCACGCCGGCGTGCAGCGCCTGGTCCGCGACCTGAACGCGACGTACCGGGAGCTGCCGGCGCTGTGGACGCTGGACACCTCGCCTGACGGCTTCGCCTGGATCGACTCCAACGACGCGCACGGCAACGTGGTCTCGTTCCTGCGCTTCGGCGATCAGGAGCACCGGGTGCCGGTGCTCGCCTGCGTGGCGAACTTCTCCGCGATGCCGCACACCGAGTACCGGATCGGCCTGCCGCTGGCCGGCCGCTGGCGCGAAGTGCTCAACAGCGACGCGACCACCTACGGCGGCAGCGGGATGGGCAACCTGGGCACCGTGCACGCCGTCCCGATGCCGTGGCACGGCCGGCCCGCGTCGGCGTCGATCGTGCTGCCGCCCTTGTCAGTGCTGTGGCTAACCCCGGAGCGGGACTGAGCAGGCGGCAAGACTGGCCACGGCGAAGCGAGGCTTGCCGCGGAGCCTAGCTAGGCGACCCGGCGCGGTGTCCGCTTGTCCTGCCCGATGGCGGGCAGGACGGTGGTGAGCGCGTCGCTCGCCCTGGCGGCGGCGTTACGGGCCCGGTGCTCCTCCTCGGCCTGCGCCACCACGGCCGCGAGCCGGGCAGCGACCGCCTCGCGTTTCCTCTCCCTGCTTCTTGCCCTGCGCACGGTCACGATGTGGGCCGCCAGGAAGGACAGGCTAAGCATCAGCAGGGCGAGGATCGCCAGTATCACGTACATGCGCATCAGGTTCCGGTTCGATGGCGAGCAGGACTACCACATCGTGCGATGCATGGTGAGGGGAGGTTCCCAAATGCTACCTGGTAACAGCAGCCTCAACAGCCACGCCGGGCCGGCGACCGCGGCGCCCAGTGCCTCGCAGCGCCGTCGCAGCTCCCGGTCCGCCGTGACCACCAGGCAGTTCTCGCCGCTGGCGATGACCTCCGCGACGACACCGACGATCGCATCGTCACCCGAGGCGGGCGCGGACACCACCCGCACTGGTGCCGCCGGGCCGGCCGCACTGGCCCCTGCGCTGGCCGCCGCAGGCGGTGGTACCGGGCCCGCTCCCGGCGACGCGTCCGCGGCGGGCGGCGGCGGGTCCCGCAGCCGCTCGGCGGCGTCGCGGGCGCGGCCCTCGAGGACGAGCACCCAGGCCGCGGCGGGGCGCGCGCCCGGCGATCCTGACGGCCCGGTTTCCCGCGCGGCGAGGGCCAGCACCTCACGGCACAGGCGCAGCGCGGCACCCGCCCGGTCGCGCCACCAGCCGTCGGCCCGGGCGCCCATCACGTTGGCCACGTCGACCACGACCGTGGCAGAGCCGTTTTCGATGCGGGGTCAGCCCCTTACGTTCCGCGGACTTCCTTATGTTCTTTCCCACGTAAGCTAGCCGCATGGCAGACGCGAGGCTGGCCGCGCAACTCGTGCACATGCGGCAGCGCAGGACCGGGCCACTCATCCTCGAGCTTGACCTGACCGACGGCATCGCGGAAGGCCCGCCGGCGGACCCGCTGTCCGCGCTGCTCACCATGCGCAGGACGCGGCTACAGGACCTGCTTGACGGCCTGCGGCGAGCCGGAGACGACGACCGGGTGCGGGCCCTCGTCGTGAAGGTCGGCGGGTCAAGGATCGGGCTCGCCAGGATCCAGGAGCTGCGCGCCGCGATCGGCGACTTTCGCCGGTCGGGCAAGCTCGCCGTGGCCTGGGCCGAGTCGTTCGGCGACTTCGTCCGCGGCAACCTGCCCTATTACCTGGCCACCGGCTTCGACCGTATCTACCTTCAGCCGTCGGGCACCCTCGGGCTCACCGGCGTCGCCGTGGAGCAGGTCTTCCTGCACGACGCCCTGGAAAAGCTCGGCATCGGCTTCGAGAGCGCCAAGCGGTACGAGTACAAGTCCGCCCCCGACCAGTTCACCGAGTCCGGCTTCACCGGGCCGGCCCGCGAGGCGGCCGCGCGCCTCGCGGAATCGGTGACCGAGCAGCTGGCCGGCGCGGTGGCCGCTGGCCGCGGGCTGCCGGTCCCGCAGGTCACGGCGTTGCTCGCCCGCGGGCCGTTCCTCGCGCGGCAGGCACTCGACGCGGGCCTGGTCGACGGGCTGATGTACAGGGACGAGGTGTACGAGCAGGTCCGTCGGGAGGCCGGCCAGGAGGCGACCCTGCTCTACCTGCACCGCTACCAGCGTCAGCGGTCGCTGAGCGACCTGCCGCGCTGGCTTGGCGGCAGCGTCCATGGCATGACCCCTGGACAGCACGAGCGGTTCGTCGCGACGATCTACGCGCACGGCGCGATCAGGCACGGGCGCAGCGGGCGCGGCGGGCCGGGCGGCAGCGGGATGGGCTCGGACACGGTGGCCGCGGCGCTGCGCGCGGCGGCGGCCGACGAGGGGGCCCGCGCCGTCGTACTGCGGGTCAACAGCCCGGGCGGGTCTTACACGGCATCCGACGTGATCTGGCGCGAGGTGGTGAAGCTGCGGGCCGCGGGCAAGCCCGTCGTCGTGTCGATGGGCGACGTGGCGGCATCGGGCGGCTACTTCATCTCCGCGCCCGCCGACGTGATCGTGGCGCAGCCGGGCACGATCACCGGGTCCATCGGGGTCTTCATGGGCAAGCCCGTGCTGCGGGAGCTGTTCGGCCGGGCGGGCGTCGCGACGGACACCGTCGCGGACGGCGCGGGCGCCGACATCGCCACGATGTTCTCCTCCTCCCGGCCGTTCTCCGAGGCCGAGTGGGAACGGATTAACGAGTGGCTGGACGCGGTCTACGCGGACTTCACGCAGAAGGTGGCGGACGGCCGGCGGCTGCCCCCCGAGCGGGTGCACGAGCTGGCCCGCGGCCGGGTATGGACGGGCGCTGACGCCATCGCCAACGGGCTGGCCGACGAAGCCGGCGGCCTGCGCGAGGCCATCGCCATCGCCCGCAAGCGCGCCGGGCTGCCCGCTGACGCGCCGGCGCGCAGCTACCCCCGGCTCGGGCCGCTCGACCAGCTGCGGCCCGCCGAGTCGAGCGAGTCAAGGCCCGCGGCGCGCGGCCAGGTCGGCGCGGGCGCGCTTGCCGCGCTGTTCGCCGACGGCTGGGGCCCGGCCTGGCGGTTCGCCGCGGCGGCCGGGCTGCCGCCGCACGGCCCGCTGACCCTGCCCGGCATCTGGAATATCCAGTAGGCACCGAACGGGGGCGGGCTTTGCCAGTGGACTCCTCGCATCCCGCCAATGCGGGCCCGCTGGACGGCGGGGCTTCGGACAGTGGGGCTTTGGCCGACGAGGCTTCGGTCAGCCGGGCTTCGGCCGGCGGTGACGCCCTCCGCGTCGCGCTGTCAGCGTGGGCGGCGGGTGTCACCCTGCTCACCATCGCCGACGGCCGCGATGACATCGGCACCACGGTCAGCGCCTTCATGCCGGTGTCGCTCGACCCGCCGCTGGTAGCCGTGTCGCTGATCGCGGACTCCTACCCGGCCGAGGTGCTGAGCAGGCCTTCGTTTCCCGCGGCGCGGTTCGCCGTCACGCTGTTGTCGTCCGCGCAGAAGGTGATCGCCGGCCAGTTCGCCGCGGCCGGCCGGCCGAGCGCGCGGCTAATCCTCGACGCCGTGCCCCACGTGCGGGGCGCCGGGTCCGGCGCGCTGATCCCGACGGGCGGGCTTGCCGCCCTGGAGTGCTCGGTCGCCAGGCGCGTCCCGGCAGGCGACCACCTGCTGGTTATCGCCTCGGTTGAGAATGCCGCCTACACGGCCGAGAGCGGCGACCCGTTGATCCGCTTCCGCGGCCGGTACCCGGCGCTCTAGGGCCTCGTTCGCCTCATGACCGAATTATCGTGGGCCTTTCATGCCTATTTTCCGCGATTAAAGACCCACGATAATTGGCCGGCGGGGCGCGGCACGTCAACGAGCCGGCCGTTCTTGTAAACCGCGTGGACGAGGGGGACGCCCGGGCGGTAGGCGAGGTGGGCGTGCGACGGCGCGTCGAGGACGACCAGGTCGGCGCGGGCGCCGGGCGCCAGGTAGCCGACGTCGCCGCGGCGCAGTGCGCGGGCACCGCCCGCCGTCGCGGACCAGACCGCCTCCTGTGTGGTCATGCGCATGTCGCGGACCGCGAGGGCGATGCAGAACGGCATCGACGTGGTGTAGGACGTGCCGGGGTTGCAGTCGGTGGCAAGCGCGACCGTCGCGCCGGCGTCGAGCAGGCGCCGGGCATCCGGGTAGGGCTGCCTGGTGCTGAACTCCGCGCCGGGGAGCAGGGTCGCGACGGTGCGCGACGAGGCCAGGGCGGACACGTCGGCGTCGGTGAGGAACGTGCAGTGGTCCGCCGAGGCGGCGCCGAGCTCCACCGCGAGCCGGATGCCCGGGCCGGGTCCGAGCTGGCTGGCGTGGATCCGCGGCAGCAGGCCGCGCGCCATGGCCGCGGTGAGCACCGCGCGCGCGGCGTCCGCGCCGAACGCGCCGCGCTCACAGAACACGTCGGCCCAGCGGCAGTGCGGCGCACAGGCCGTGAGCATCGGGCCACATACCAGGTCCAGGTAGTCACCCGGACTCTCCGCGAACTCGGCGGGCACCACGTGCGCGCCAAGGTAGGTGACCTCCGCGGTGACCTCGGCGGCCAGGGCCACCGAGCGGGCCTCGTCGGCGACGGTGAGGCCGTAGCCCGACTTGCACTCGAACGTGGTGGTCCCCTGGCGCAGCATTTCCGCGGCGAGCCCGCGCACGGCGGAGCGCAGCTCGGCGTCGGTCGCGGCGCGGGTCGCGGCGACCGTGAACCTGATGCCGCCCGCCTGGTACGGCCGCCCCGCCATCCGGGCCGCGAACTCGGCCGACCGGTCGCCGGCGAACACCAGGTGCGCGTGCGAGTCGACGAATCCGGGCAGCACGGCGCGGCCCGCCACGTCGGCGGCCGCGTCGGCCGCGGGCGCCCGCGCCGCCGGGCCGGTCCACGCGATCATCCCGTCCTCGATGACCAGGGCGGCACGCTCGAGCGCGGCGAAGCCGACGGGCCGCCGTCCGGCCAGGGCACCATCCGCGGCCAGTGCAGTGCCGTCCAGGCCGCTGTCGTCCGGCGCGTTCGTGACGAGCTCACCAATGCCGGTGATCAGCAGGGAGCGGGCCATGGCGTCGCCGTCCTAACCGAGGACCGCGCTGACGGCAGCGGCAAGCGAACCGGGCACGTCCTCCACGAACAGGTGACGACCGTCACGGACGACGTCCGTGCCAGACATCACCACGTGCCGCACGTCGGCCGCCGTTCCCGCCGCGAACAGCGCGCCAAGCGGACCGTCCGCGCAGCCGGCCAGCCGGGGCGAGTCAAGGGGCAGCGTCACCAGGTCAGCGTACGCGCCAGGCGCGATCTCACCCGCCTCCGGCCAGCCCAGGCAGGCGTGCCCGCCCGCCGTCGCCGCCGTGGCCAGGTCGGCGGCGCTGAAATGCCCGCGCTGCCTGGTCGCAAGGCGCTGCGAGAGCTCGAGCCAGCGGGCCTCCTCGATCAGGTCGATGACGCTGTGCCCGTCGCTGCCGAGCGCGAGCGGCGACCCGGCGGCGGCGAGCGCCGGGGCGGGCCCGATGCCGTCGGCGAGGTCGGCCTCGGTCAGCGGGCACATGCACACGGTGGACATCGACCCGCCGAGCAGGCCCACGTCGCGCTCGGTCAGGTGCGTGGCGTGCACCAGCGTCGAGCGCGGTCCGAGCGCTCCAGCCTCGTACAGCAGCTCGGCGGGCGTGCGGCCGAAGGCGGCACGGCACTCGGCGTTCTCAAGCGGCTGCTCCGACAGGTGGGCGTGCACCGGCGCGCCGTGCGCGTGCGACCACGCCATGATCTCCGGCACCTGGTCTGGCCCGACCGCGCGGACGGAGTGAATGGCGGCGGCGACGCGGGCGTGCGGCGCCACCATGCCGAGCGGGTCGGGGCCGAAGGCGGAGACCCGCTCCGCCCAGTTCGCCGCGGTCCCGTCACCGTACCGCAGCTGGACACCGGAAAGTGGCACCGGCTTGCCGCCTGGCTCGAACCCGCCTGCCAGGTAGCAGGCGTCGAGCAGGGTGATCCGCAGGCCGGCGCCGGCGGCCGCCCTGATGAGCTGCCAGCCGAACTCATTCGGGTCGCTGTACCGCCTGCCCGCCGGGTCATGATGCAGGTAGTGGAACTCCCCGACGCAGGTAACCCCGGCCAGCGCCATCTCCGCGTACACGGCGCGGGCGAGGTCGAAGTAGCGCTCGGGATCGAGCCGCTCCGCGACCGCGTACATGCGCTCGCGCCAGGTCCAGAACGTCCCGCCGTCGGCCGGGCTGCCGCGCAGCGCCCGGTGGAACGCGTGCGAGTGGGCGTTGGCCAGGCCGGGCAGGGTCAGGCCGGGCAGGCACACCGTGCCCGCGGGGACCTCGGCGGCGGGCGTGCCGGGCGTCACGGCGGTGAAGCGGTCGCCGTGCGCCTCAATCAGCACGTCCCGGGCCAGCCCGTCCTGGTCCCCTTTACCCGGCGGAGCCGGGCGCTGCGCCCAGGTACGGGCAAGCCAGGCGTACTCGGCGTGCCAGCGGCGCGGCGCGGCCGCCTCGACTGTCATCACAGGCACATCATGCCCACGCCACGCTGGCGGGAACTCACCGGCACCGTTCCCTAGAATGAACCGGTGACGACATCCGACAAGGAACGCCCCGAGCAGATCGGCCACGAGCACCGGGACGTGTCCGGCGGCTGGCTGCGGCCCGCCGTCTTCGGGGCGATGGACGGGCTTGTCACCAACGTCTCGCTGATCGCCGGGGTCGGCGGCGGCGGCGGGTCGCAGCACGCGATCCTGCTCACCGGGCTCGCCGGGCTCGCGGCCGGCGCGTTCTCCATGGCCACGGGCGAGTTCGTGTCGGTCTCTTCGCAGAACGAGCTGGTTCAGGCCGAGGTGGACAAGGAGCAGCACGAGCTGACCCACAACCCCGTCGCCGAGCAGGCGGAGCTTGTTGGAATGCTGCGCAGCCGCGGCATCAGCGCGGCCACCGCGCGGCTGGCCGCCGCGGAGATCTCCGCGCACCCGGACAAGGCGCTCGCCATCCACGCGTTCGAGGAACTCGGCGTCAACCCCGCTGACCTGCCCTCGCCGTACGTGGCCGCCGGGGCGTCGCTTGGCGCGTTCGCGGTCGGCGCGCTCATCCCGCTGCTCCCCTACCTCTTCGGCGGCAACGCGCTATGGCTGACGCTCGGCCTGGCCGCGCTCGCCGCGGTCGTCGGCGGCGGCCTGGTGGCCCGGCTCACCAACCGGCCGTTCTGGCGCGGTGCGCTGCGTCAGCTGGTGCTCGGCGGTGTCGCGGCGGGCGCGACGTACCTGATCGGCCTCGCCGTCGGCGGCATGGCGACGGGCTGACCCGCGCCGCAACTCGTTACTTACCTCCTGGTAAGGTGCCCCGTGGCCTCAGTGAAGCAGCCGTTGCGCATAGCGCTGCTGTCGTACCGCAGCAAACCGCACTCCGGCGGTCAGGGTGTCTACGTACGGCACCTGAGCAGGGAACTCGCCGCTCGCGGTCATCACGTCGAGGTGTTCTCCGGCCAGCCTTACCCGGAGCTTGACGAGGGGCCGGTACTGCGCGAGGTGCCGAGCCTCGACCTGTACCGGGACGCGGACCCCTTTCGCACGCCGCGACCCGGGGAACTGCGGGACTGGGCGGACGCGCTCGAGGTGGCGATGATGTGGGGCGGCGCGTTTCCCGAGCCGCTGACGTTCAGCGTCCGGGCGCTGCGGGCACTGCGGGCCCGGCCGGGTGACTTCGA
Source organism: uncultured Streptosporangiaceae bacterium (assembly GCA_964581815.1). Taxonomy (GTDB): domain Bacteria; phylum Actinomycetota; class Actinomycetes; order Streptosporangiales; family Streptosporangiaceae; genus Trebonia. The sequence goes on from CAZORE010000019.1 coordinate 22,847, forward strand.
CATCGTGCACGACAACCAGGGGCTCGGCTACGGGATGCTCGGCCTGCGGCGGCTCGGCCTGCCGCTCGTGACCTCGATCCATCACCCCATCACGGTGGACAAGCGGCTCGACCTGGCCGGACGGAACTTGCTTGAGCGGCTGAACAAGCACCGCTGGTACGGGTTCGTGCGGATGCAGAGACGCGTGGCCCGCCGGGCGGGGCCGCTCATCACGGTGTCGGGCTCCTCCAAGGACGACATCTGCCGCGATTTCCATGTTGACCGGGAAAAGGTGCATATCGTCCCGCTCGGCGTGGACACCCGGCTGTTCCGCCCGCGGCCCGAGCAACCTCGCGTCCCCGGCCGCATCGTGACCGTGACGAGCGCGGACTCGCCGCTCAAGGGGCTGCCGACGCTGCTGCGCGCCGTCGCCAAGCTGGCCACCGACCGCGACGCGCACCTCGTGGTCATCGGCACGCCGTCGGATGCCACCAGGCAGCAGCTGCGGCAGCTGGCCCTCGGCGACCGGGTCACGTTCGCCAGCGGCCTGCCGGACGCGGAGTACGCGCGCGTGCTCGCCTCGGCCGAGGTGGCGGTGATCCCCTCGATGTACGAGGGCTTCTCGCTGCCCGCGGTGGAGCACATGGCGTCGGGCACCCCGCTCATCGCGAGCAGGGCAGGCGCGTTGCCCGAGGTCACTGGGGATGCCGCGCTGCTCGTGCCGCCCGGTGACCCGGAGGAGCTGTCCGCCGCGCTGCGCGGCCTGCTCGACGACCCCGCGGCGCGCGCGCGGCTCGCGGCCCGCGGCCTGGCCCGGGTACGGATGCGGTTCGCCTGGCCGGCGGTCGCCGCCGCGACCGAGGCGCTGTACCGGAAGGTGATCAACGGGGAGACCGGTTGCTGACCGTCGATTTCACGAAATTTCCTATCCGTCCAGGCGACCGCGTGCTCGACGTCGGCTGCGGTGCGGGCCGGCACGCCTTCGAGGCCTACCGCCGCGGCGCCCGGGTCATCGCGGCCGACCTGGACCGCGGCGAGCTCACCGGAGTGGGCGTCATGTTCGCCGCAATGCGGGCCGAGGGTGAGGCCATGCCGCCGGCCGGCGCCGCGGCACTGTCCGCGGACGCGACCAACCTGCCGTTCCCCGACGGCTCATTCGACGCGGTCATCGTCGCGGAGATCCTCGAGCACATACCGGACGACGCCGCCGCCATGGCCGAGATCGCCCGGGTGGTCCGCCCCGGCGGGAGCGTCGCGGTCACGGTGCCCGCCTGGCTGCCGGAGCGGATCTGCTGGGCGCTGTCAGCCGACTACCACAACGTGCCCGGCGGCCACGTGCGCATCTTCACCCGCGGCGAGCTCACCGCCAAGCTGACCGCGGCCGGGCTGACGCCCGTCGGCGCGCACCACGCGCACGGCCTGCACTCCGCTTACTGGTGGCTCAAGTGCGCCGTCGGCGTGCACGACGACGCGCACCCCGCTGTTCGCGCCTACCACCGGCTGCTCGTCTGGGACATCATGCGCAAGCCCGCGCTCACCCGCCTGTCGGAGGCCGCGCTCAACCCGCTCATCGGCAAGAGCCTCGTGATCTACGCGAAAAAAGCTGAGGTCACGGAGCCGCTGAGCCCTCACGGTCACTTGGTTTCACCTCATGCGCCGCGGTAAGCCCGCCGTCCCGGCCAGGCCGACGCCGCCGGCCGACGTCCTGCAAACGGCACGCTCGATCGCCGCGGTACAGCGGCCAGACGGCGCGATCCCCTGGCCGGACGGCCACGTGGACCCGTGGGACCACGTGGAGTGCGCGATGGCGCTGAGCGCCTGCGGCCTCACCGTCCCCGCCAGGCTGGCCTACCAGTGGCTGCGGGACACGCAGCGCCCGGACGGGTCCTGGCCGAGGGCGGCCGGCGGCCCCGGTGCCGCGAGTCCCGCCCAGGTGACGGATCACGCGGCGGAAAGCCACCACGCCGCCTACGTCGCGGTCGGCACGTGGCACGAGTACCTGGTCACCGGCGACCGCCGGTTCGCCTTGCGGATGTGGCCGGCCATCCGGCGGGCGATCGAGTGGGTGCTCGACCTGCAGGCGCCGCGCGGCGAGGTGGCGTGGGAAAGGAACGCGGCCGGCGAGCCCGGCGCGTTCGCGCTGCTGTCCGGGTGCGCGAGCATCCTGCACGGGCTGCGCTGCGCGATCGCGGTCGCCGGGCTCGCCGGGGAGCCGCAGCCGGACTGGGAGCTCGCGGCCGACCAGCTCGGCCACGTCATCGCCTGGCACCCGGAGGCGTTCGCGGACAAGAGCCGGTTCTCGATGGACTGGTATTACCCGGTGCTCGGCGGCGCCCTGCGCGGCGGGGCCGCCTCGACGCGGATCGCCCGCGGCTGGGACGCGTTCGTGGTACCGGGCCTCGGCGTCCGCTGCGTCAGCGACCAGCCGTGGGTGACGGTCGCGGAGACCTGCGAGCTCGCGATCTCCCTCGACGCCTGCGGCCAGCGGGACCGGGCGCGCGAGTTGCTCACCGCGGCGGCCAGGCTCCGGCACGAGGACGGCTCCTACTGGACCGGCTGGCAGTACGTCAATGAGGACCACTTCCCCGCCGAGCGGTCAAGCTGGACCTCCGCCGCCGTCGTGCTCGCCGCCGACGCGCTTGACGGCTTCAGCGGCGGCGCGGCGATCTTCCGCGCCATTCCTGCCCCGCCCGCCCTCCCTCGCCC
>CAZORE010000019.1:25631-63077 GCA_964581815.1 uncultured Streptosporangiaceae bacterium
CCCGACCTCCCCGCCCCGGCCAGCTACCGGCTGCCCGCCGACCCGGCCGCCTGCGGCTGCGAGGCCACCGCGGCGGCAGGCCCCAGGTAGCCCGCGGCCTAAGCGACGGACCGGCGGATCAGCCGGAGGGTGCCCGCGACGAGCAGTGCCGAGAAGGCGAGGAGCCAGCCGGACTCGAAGAGCTGCCTGGGCCAGAACGCGGCGCCCGGATAGTGATACTGCAGGTAAAGCCAGGTCAGTGCGCCGAGGAGCAGATAGCCGCCCAGCGTGGCGGCCATCGCCGGGATGACCCGCCTGATGAGCGCGCCGAAGAACGCGCCAAGGCAGAACGCGGTCAGCGTCCAGGCGGCGTACGCCAGGTCCCGCGTGTCGAACACCGCCGGAGACAGGACAGTGATGTCCTGCGTCGTCAGGAACGGGACGAACAACCAGGTGAGCAGCTGGCTGACGGCTGGGTGCCAGTCGGTGTGGAACCAGTTACTCAGGTTCAGGCACGCAGCCGAGTTCACCGGATGGCAGGCGGCCAGGGTCGCGTAGTCGCGATGGATCTTCAGCCCGGCATACAGCATGCCGGGTACTGCCACGCTGAAGGTGACCAGGACGCCGATCAGCAGCCCGCGGTGCTGCCGCCAGGTGACCCAGAGCATTCCCCGCCACGGCACGGGCCCTGTTCCGGCCGGGCTGGCGTCCCGGCCTGGCAGTACGGGCATGGTGGATGAGGTCATCGGAGTCTTCCCCGGCCGTTCTAGGCGGCGCGGCGGCGGACGAGCCAGACCGTCGTGGCGCCCAGCGCGATCGCGAGGACAAGCAGCCAGCCGGACTCGATGAACTGCATCGGCCAGAACCGGCTAACCGGGATGTAGCGCCACCATCTGGTGTTGCCGACGGTCCACGTCTTCAGAATCCACGGGGAGTCAGACGTGCTCGGGCCGCTGAACAGGCTCCCGTTCGTGGTGTTGATCGCCACCGGGTAGTCCTCGCGCAGCACCAGCCAGGTCAGCAACTGCAGGCCGAGGTAGGCGCCGAGCGTGGCGGCCATGGCGGGGATGACCCGGCGGATGAGCATGCCGAGGAACGCGCCGATGGCGAAGGCGACGAGCGTCCAGGCGGCGAAGTCGGTGCCGCGCGTGTCGAACACCGTCGCGGCGAGCACGTTCATCCCCTCGAAGCGCAGGGCCGGGTCGAAGAACCAGGCGTACAGCTGGCTGACCGCCCCGGCCAGGATCGCGAGCGCGGCGCCGAGCAGGACAAGCTTGGCGATCGTCCAGCGGACCCGGCCGATGCCCTGGGTCCACGCGTACCTGAAGGTCCCGGTCTCCAGCTCCCTGGCCAGCACCGCGGGCCCGGCGAAGGCCCCGATCAGGACGGGCACGAGGTGTATCAGGATGGCGATGGTGTTCGATATCGGCCAGTCGGTGTTGTTGAAGTTCCGCTGCAGCGCGCCGCAGGCGGTCGAGGCCGCGGGATGGCAGTTGATCAGAGCCGCGTAGTCGTGGTGGGACTTCAGTCCCGCGACCAGCAGGAAGACGGACACCACGGCGAGCACTGCGGTGACGCCGGTCAGCATGCCGCGATGCTGCCGCCAGGTGACCCAGACCATCCGCTGCCACGGCACGGGCCGTAGCGCGGGGCTGGCGCCCTGGACAGGCTGGGCGGGCAGGGTTAGCACGCTCACTTGGACACCTCCGTAAGTTCTGTCCGTGACCCGGGCAGCTCGGCGGATGACCTGCCGCCGCCGGCCCGACGCGTGCTGCCTCCCGCGGGACGCAGGTAGGCGAGCACGAGTTCTTCAAGGCCGACCAGGTGCGACTCCCAGCCCGGCGGTACCTGACGGCCTGGGTCGATGTCGCTGACCAGCAGGTGCGCCTGCATCCCGGCCCGCTTGACCTGCACCGCTGAGAACAGGCCGGCCAGGCGGTCGGCGTCGGCGGCCGGCCCGGTCAGCACCTGGTGCGCGGCGAGCAGGTCGTCGACCTCCCCGGCGAGACGCAACTCGCCGCCGCCGAGCACGACGAGGTAGTCGGCGACCCGCTCGAGCTCGGCGAGCGCGTGCGAGGACAGCACCACCGATACGCCGTCGTCGGTCATCGCGGTCATCACGGTCGCCATGAAGTCCTGGCGGGCCAGCGGGTCGAGCGACGACAGCGGCTCGTCGAGGATGAGCAGCCGTGGCCGCCTGGCCAGGGCCATGGTCAGTGCGACCTGGGCCTGCTGGCCGCCAGAAAGCTTGCCCGTCTTCTTCTTGAGCGGGATGCCGAGGTCGGTGAGGCGCCTGGTCGCGGCGGAGGAGTCGAAGCGGCGGTTGAGGTTCCTGGTCAGGTGCACCATGTCCGCCACGGACAGGTTCTTGTACACCGGCGCATCCTGCGCCATGAACGCGACGTCGTCGAGGGCGCCCGGCGACCCGGTGGCCTGGCCGCCGAGCACGGTGACGCTGCCCGCGGTCGGCAGGGTGAGCCCGACCGCCATGTTCATCAGCGTGGACTTGCCCGCGCCGTTCGGCCCGACGAGCGCGGCCAGCGATCCTTCCGGCACGGCGAGGGTGCAGTCGCGCAGCGCCCACGCCTTCCCGTAGCACTTGCCAAGCCCGGTGGTCTCGATGACGTTCATGCGACTACCTCCGTTTCGCTGTCGCCTCCGTTGTCGCCGGCCCGACCGCGGCCGGCTCCTCCACGGCCCTGGGCACCCTGGCGCCCCTTAAAGAAATCCCGCAGCACGCTGGTGAAGAGGGCAACCACCCCGTCCTCGTCAAGGCCGGCCTTGTTCGCGTCGGCGAGCCAGCCGAGCATGGACCGGCGCAGCCCGCCCAGCTCGGGCAGCGTGACCTGGCTCAGGGTCGCCTCGACAAAGGTCCCCTGGCCGGGACGGCCCGCCGCCAGACCCTTCACCTCAAGCTCCTTGTACGCCTTGAGCACCGTGTTCGGGTTGATGGTCAGCGCCGCGACCACGTCCCGCACCTTGGGGAGCTGGTCACCCGGCTTGAGATAGCCAAGCCGCAGCGCGTGCTCCACCTGCTGCACGAGCTGCAGGTAGGTCGGCACCCCCGAGGAAGGATCAAGCCGGAACTCAATCGGGCTGTCTGCTTTATCTATTGTCATAAGACAAGATTACAGCGACCGGCTCCTGCGTCAAGTTCTCAGTCATGTGACGTCGCGACGTATCGACCATGTTCGGCATACTTTTCGTGCTACATTCAGCATATGGACTACAAGACTGGCTTCCCTGCACAGCCTGAGATAGCGACGCTCTTCTCAGGCCTGGCCGACCCAGACTGGGAGGTCGACCGCGAGCTGCTCGATCAGGCCCTGCACGATCGATGGAGCACGCAGGAAAGCGCGCTCATTCACCATCAGCCGGTATGGTACCTTGGTATAAGGGCAATGGTAGAAAGGTGGATCATGAGCCTGAATATCAAGAACACCGAGACCCACCTACTCGTCCAGGAGCTCGCCGCGTTGACCGGGGAATCCCAGACGGCTGCGGTGACGGTGGCTGTTCGTGAGCGCATAGCGCGCATACGGCGGCACCGCGAAGCCGGGTTGGCCGACCGCCTGCTTGCCATAGGCAGGGACACGGCCCCCAGGCTTCGTGAGCCCTTCCGCAGCGCCGACCACGGCGATCTGCTGTACGACGAGCACGGGCTCCCGTCGTGATCATCGATACCTCCGCACTTATCGCGATTCTCCGCGCGGAGGACGACGCGGCCGCTATGGCGTACGCCATCGAGGAGGCAGCCGTCCGTCGGATCTCGGCCGCCAACTACCTAGAGACGGCGGTTGTCATTGACAGCAGCCGCGACCCGATTGCGAGCCGCCGTTTCGACGAGCTCGTCGAGGCAGCCGACCTGAGCGTCGAGCCGGTGACGCGCGAGCAAGCGCGCATCGCGCGGGAGGCGTACCGGGACTTCGGGAAGGGCAGTGGCCATAAGGCAGGCCTCAACTTCGGCGACTGCTTCGCGTACGCTCTGGCAAAGTCGGCCGGGGAACCGCTGCTCTTCAAGGGAGACGATTTCGTCCACACCGACGTCACCTCTGCCCTGCCGAGCTAGCCGATGCCGTTGCCGGTGCGCTCAAGGACGCGGAGTGAGCCCTGGTGGCGGACCTCGGTGAAGGCGCCCGAGGCGAGAGCGCGCTGGTAGATCTTGAACGGGGCCTGGCCGCCGTCGGCCGGGTCGGGGAACACGTCGTGGATCGCCAGGGCGCCGCCGAGGGCGACCCAGGGTGCCCAGCCCTGGTAGTCCCACTGCGCGGCGGCTTCGGTGTGGCCTCCGTCGATGAACAGCATGCCGAGCGGGGTGCGCCACAGCCGGGCCACGTCGGCGGACCGGCCCACGATCGCGACGACGTCATCCTCTACGCCCGCGGCGGCCAGGGTCGCCCGTAGCCGGGGCAGCGTGTCGAGCTTGCCGCTCTCCGGGTCGACCAGGCCCGGGTCGTGGTACTCCCAGCCGGGCTGGTGCTCCTCGGAGCCCCGGTGGTGGTCCACTGTGACGACCTGCTGCCTGATGCCGGCCGCGCGGGCGGCGCGGACGCCGGCCGCGAGGTAGAGGGCGGACTTGCCGCAGTAGCTGCCCACCTCGAGCACCGGCCCGGCCGCCGCGTACGCCTCGGCGACCTCGCACAGGGCCAGTCCCTCGGCCTCCGGCATGAACCCGGTCGCCGCCTCCGCCGCCTGCCTTAGCTTCGCGTCCACCCAGGCACCTTAGCGCGGCGGGCTAGAACCGGTTGAGCAGGGCGAGTGCCACGCGGGCCGAGGGGCGAGCCACCAGCTCGGACAGGGACATCTCGCTTCGGCACATCTTCACGAAGGCGCTCCAGCCCTTAGCGGTGGACAGGCCCCGGTGGAAGGTCCCGGTGTGCCTGGTGAACGCCGACAGCAGGGTCCGGCCCGCGCGCATGTCGGGGACCAGGGCCGCGCCGACGGCGGCGACGTAGCCGTCCAGGTCTCCCTTCGCGGCGTACTCACCCGCCAGGGCGCCGGAGCGGAGCGCGAAGCTGATGCCCTCGCGGGTCCACGGGTCGAGCAGGCCGGCGGCGTCGCCCGTCACGATCACCCGGCCCTTGCGCAGCGGCGAGCGGTCGGACCGGCAGCGGGTGAGGTGACCGGAGTCCTGGACTGCCTCGTAGCCGGACAGGCCGAGGCGGCCGGTGAACTCGCGCAGGTACGCCTTGGTTGCCTCGCCCTGGCCCCGGGCGGCGATGACGCCGACCGTGAGGCGGTCGCCCTTGGGGAACACCCAGCCGTAAGAGGCGGGAATCTTGCCCCAGTCGAGCAGGACCCGGCCCGCCCACTGCCCGGCGACCGGGTCCGGCACGGCGATCTCCAGCTCAAGGCCGAGGTCGACCTGGTCGAACTCCGCGCCCACGTGCCTGGCGGTCACGCCGGAGGAGCCGTCGGCGCCGATGACCACCGCCGCCGTGACCTCGCTGCCGTCGCTCAGCCGGACGGTCGCGTGGGCGTCCCCCTGGTCGATCGCCCGGACCTGGGCGCGCTGCCTGATCTGCGCGCCGTTCTCCTGCGCCCGCTTGAGCAGCGCCGCGTCGAACTCGTCGCGCACCACCATGGCGAGCAGCGGCTCGCCGTGCTCGCGGTTGAACTCCTGGCCGCCGCGCAGCGTAACGGTGACGCGGCGGATCTCGTCCCTGGCAGGCACGTCGATCAGGCCGCCGGCGGCGGCCCGCGACGTGCCGATGAGGCCGCCGCCGCAGGTCTTGTAGCGCGGGTGCTCGGCCCGCTCGAGCACGATCGTCCGTGCCCCCGCGGTGGCGGCGGCGCTCGCGGCGGCCAGCCCGGCCGGCCCGGCGCCGATGACAGCGACATCCCACTCAGCACGTTCCTGCACCCAAGCAGCTTAGGTGACCGGCGCGCCCGGCGGCGGGCGCCGGCCGCCGCCGCCCGGCGCCAGTCCCGGCACCGAGCGGGCGGCTAGCCGCTGAGATAGGCGAGCACCGCAAGGACCCGGCGGTTATCGTCCTCGGACTGGGCGAGGCCCAGGTTCGCGAAGATGCCGGCCGCGTGCTTGCTGACCGCCTTCTCGGTGATGAAGAGCTTGGCGGCGATCGCGGCGTTGGAACGGCCCTCGGCCATCAGGGAGAGCACCTCGCGCTCGCGGGGGGTCAGCGCCGCGAGCGGTCCCGACCTGGCCCGCTTGGTCACGAGCCGGGCCACGACCTCCGGGTCGATCACGGTCCCGCCCGCGGCGACGTCCCGCACCGCGTCCGCGAACGCGGCGTCGCTGAACACCCGGTCCTTGAGCAGGTAGCCGACGCCGCCGGCCTGGTCCGCCAGGAGCTCGCGGGCGTAGAGCTGCTCTACGTACTGCGACAGCACCAGGAGCGGCAGCCCTGGGTGCACCCGGCGCGCCTCGATCGCGACGCGCAGCCCGTCGTCAGTGAACGTCGGCGGGAGCCGGACGTCGACGATGCCCACGTCCGGCTTCAGCTCCGTGAGCGCCTTGAGCAGTTCGGGAGCGCTCCCCACGGCCGCGGCAACTTCGAACCCATGCGCCTCAAGGAGACGCACGAGCCCATCGCGCAACAGGAAAAGGTCTTCACCGATGACCACGCGCACGGCAACCCTCGATCACGCCGGGGATGTTGGATAGTTCTCCACACTGGGGTGTGCAGAACTATCCATCATCCTCCGAGCAGTGTCTTTTCCTGCCACGAGAAGCGCGGGGAGCGGGACGCGTCGGTGTTCGACAGTTCGCACGGAACCTCAATCACGACGATGGTGGGACCGCCAGGATGGCTGCTGACCGCGAGAATGCCGTCGAACGCGGCCAAGCGGCGCTCCACTCCCGTCAAGCCAGTGCCGTTCGCCGGGTCGGCACCGCCGACGCCGTCGTCGGCGATCGTCGCCCGGAGGAGGCCGCCCGCGTGGCCGATGCCGATCTCCACCTTGTCGGCCCTGGAGTGCCGCACCGCGTTCGTCAGGATTTCCGCGATGCCGAAGTAGACCGCCGCCGCGATCGGCATGGGCGGCTCTGCGGAGATGCTGATGTCTGTTTCCACGGTCATCGGGGTGTCCAGGGCCAGGGTACGGACCGCGTCGGCGAGGCCCCGGTCGGCGAGCACCGGCGGGTAGATGCCGCGGACGAGGTCGCGCAGGTCGGCCAGGGCGCGGGAGGACGTCTCGCGGGCCTCGCCGATCAGGGCGAGCGCGGCCTCAGGGCTGGTGGGCATCAGCTGCTCGGCGGCGCGCAGCGACATGCCGACCGCGACCAGCCGGGCCTGCGCGCCGTCGTGCAGGTCGCGCTCGATCCGGCGCAGCTCGGCGACCGCGGTGTCGGTCGCCTCGGTGCGGGTCCTGGTCAGCCGGTCGACCCGTTGGGTGAGGACGGCCGCGCGGCGGGCGAGCTCGGCGTTCGCTTCCCACGAGAGCAGCCGGGGCGCGAGGACAAAGCCCGCCGCGATCAGCGCCACGCCCTCTGCCCTGACCAGCCATAGGGCCGCCTGATTCAGCAGCACAACGGGCCCGTCAAGCCCGGACAAGGCGCCGACCTGCGCGAACGTAAAGTCTGGGATGGTCAGGTCCGGGCCGCGGCTGGCCCAGTAGATGAAGCCCTCCGCCCCGGCGCCGTTGCCGCTGATGAAGACAAGGCCAAGGCCGAGCAGCCCGGCGACCCCGGCGACCGCGGCGATGTGCGGCCGCCGCCGCACCAGGACGACGCCAGCGACGATGACCGCGATGCCGAGAACTTGCCAGATGGCCGAGCCGGCGCCGTACCAGAGCGGGTTGCCGAAGACCTCCTCCCACAAGCCGATCACCGGGAGCAGCAGCAGGGCCGGCACCGTTCTCGGCTGGCCGCCGGTACCGCGCAGCTGCTGCACCGCCTTGCGCACGGCGCCGCCGCCGGGCCCGCCGGTAGCGACAAGCAGCCATAGGGCTGCGGCGATGAACAGGAACGCTTCCGGTAGCACGAACATCAGGTTGACGCGGCCCGCCCGGCCCATGAAGATCCCGTACCAGATCATGCTGTGCTGCCACGTCAGCAGCGCGTGCGCGATGAGGAAGCCGAGGAAGCCGTACGCGAGCAGCGCGAACGGCGCGACCCTGGCCGCGGCCGCGGGCCTGGCCGCGACGAACACCACGGTCACCGCGAGCATCAGCAGCCAGGGCGCGTGGTCATGGAACCGGAACATGCTGAGCATCTCGGCCGCCAGGGCGGGGAGCAGCAGGGCCGGCCAGTTCGCGCGCAGCCGCTTCGCCGCAGTCACCGCGAATGGCTTGTCCGTGCGCGTCATGACGCGGAGCCGCCGTCCGCCGGAGTGTGACCGCTGGGTGTCGTCATGCGTTCAATGGTGGCCGGACGGCGAGACGCCGGCCATGGGCTTAGGCCTACAGTTTTGCGGGAGAATCAGCCTTCGAACTCTTGCTTCCTGCCGTTTACGGTCGCGCCGACTCGTTCGGCAGAGTCAGGAACCAAGAGCTCGTCCGTTCTGGATGATCCTCATTCGCTCCAACTGTGAACTGTTCAGCGGGAGAGGACGGACAGCCGGCTGAGCGCCTCCTTGAGCAGCTCGGGGCGCTTGCAGAACGCGAAGCGGACCATGGTGCGGCCCTCGTCGGGGTGGTCGTCGTAGAAGACGGCGCTCGGGATGGCCACCACGCCGGCCCGGTCGGGCAGCCCCAGGCAGAACTCCATCGCGTCCCGCTCGCCCAGGGAGGAGATGTCGGTGGTGATGAAGTAGGTGCCGTCGGGCTCGTAGACCCGGAAGCCGATCTCCCGCAGGCCCGCGGCCATCAGGTCGCGCTTGGCCTTGAGGTCGGCGGCCATGTCCGTGTAGTAGCTGTCGGGCAGGCCGAGCGCCTGGGCGACGGCGTACTGGAAGGGGCCGCTGCTCACGTAGGTGAGGAACTGCTTGGTGGTGCGGACGGCGGCGATGAGCTCGGGGGTGGCGGTGGCCCAGCCCACCTTCCAGCCCGTGAAGGAGAACGTCTTGCCTGCCGAGCCGATCGAGACGAGGCGGCCGCGCATTCCCTCGATGGTGGCGAACGGTACGTGCTCGGCGCCGAACGTGAGGTGCTCGTAGGCCTCGTCGGTGATGACGAGCAGGTCGTGGTCGATGGCGATCCTGGCGATCGCCTCCGTCTCCGCGCGGGTGAGCACCATGCCCGTCGGGTTGTGCGGGCTGTTGAGCATCAGCAGCCTCGTCTTGCTCGTGATGAGCGATTCCAGCCGGGCCAGGTCGGGACGGAACCCCGGCGGGCGGAGGGTTAGCGGGACGCGCGTGGCGCCCGCCATCGCGATGTTGGCGACATAGGAGTCGTAGTACGGCTCGAACGCGATCACCTCGTCGCCCGGCTCGAGGAGGGCGAGCAGGGACGCGGCGATCGCCTCCGTGGCGCCGGCGGTGATCAGCACCTCGGTGTCCGGGTCGTACTCAAGGCCGTAGAACCGCCGCTGGTGCGCCGCCACCGCCTGCCGCAGCTCGGGGATGCCGATGGCGGGCGGGTACTGGTTGCCGCGTCCCGCCAGGACCGCGTCGGCGGCGGCCCTGGCGATGGCCGGCGGGCCGTCGACGTCGGGGAACCCCTGGCCGAGGTTGACCGAGTTGGTGGCGAGGGCACGGGCCGACATCACACCGAAGATGGAGTTGCCGAGGCCCTCGAGACGGCGGTTGAGCAGCGGTCGTGTCACGGCTCCATAAGATCACGTCCGCGGTGGCGGTAGGACCATCCGCGCGGGCCCGGTTATCGTGACGGCATGCGTATCGCCCTGTGCCAGATCCCGGTCAACTCGGAACCCGACGTGAACCTGCGGCGCGTGCGGGACGCGCTCGGCGAGGCCGCGGCCGGCCGCGCGGACCTCGCGGTGTTCCCCGAGGCGACGCTTGCGCGGTTCGGGTCCGACCTGCGGGCGGTGGCGGAGCCGCTCGACGGGCCGTTCGCCTCGGCGGTCGGCTCGGCCTGCGCCGCGGCGGGGGTCGCCGCCGTGGTCGGGACGTTCGAGCCCGCACCGGACGGCCGCGTGTACAACACGGCGGTGGCGTTTTCCGCCGCGGGCGAGCGGGTGGCCCGCTACCGGAAGCTGCACTTGTTCGACGCGTTCAGCCAGCAGGAGTCTGACCTGGTGGCGCCCGGTTCCGACGTGGTCCTGACGACGCTCGCGGGCGCCGCGGTGGGCCTGCAGATCTGCTACGACATCCGGTTTCCCGAGCTGACCCGGGCCCTGGCGGTGGGCGGTGCCTCGCTGGTGACGGTGAGCGCCGCCTGGCAGGCGGGGCTGTTCAAGGAGGAGCACTGGGTGACGCTGCTGCGCGCGCGGGCGATCGAGAACACTGTCTGGGTCGCCGCCGTCGGGCAGGTGCCCGATCCCGACGACAAGCCGACCCGCGCGCCCACCGGGGTGGGGCGGTCCATGCTGATCGATCCGCTCGGCGTGGTCCGGGCCGACCTGGGGCCGTCGCCGGAGGTCGCGGTCGTCAACGCGGACATGTCACTGGTAGAGGCCGTCAGGAAGACGCTGCCGTCGCTCGCCAACCGGCGCGAGGACGTCTCCTGGCGAGCCGTACCCTCGTCGGGCGCTTCCCGCGGTTAAGAGTCCCTGGCGACCTGGAAGGGCCCCCAGGACTGCGCGGTGGCCATCAGCTCGATCGTGTTCACGTTGACGTGGCCCGGCAGGCTGGCCGCCCAGTGGATGGACTCGGCGATGTCGTCGGCGGTCATCGGCTGCATGCCGGTGTAGACGTTGTCCGCCTTGGCCCGGTCGCCGCCGAACCTGACGAGCGAGAACTCCGTGTCGGCCATGCCTGGCTCGACGCAGGTGACCCTGACGCCGGTGCCGTGCAGGTCGCTGCGCAGGTTCAGGCTGAACTGGTGAACGAAGGCCTTGGTTCCGCCGTACACGTTCCCGCCTGGGTAAGGGTAGGTGCCCGCCACCGAGCCGAGGTTGATCACGTGACCACGCCCGCGGGCGACCATGCCGGGCAGGATCGCGCGGGTGCAGTAGACCAGGCCCTTGCAGTTGGTGTCGATCATCTGGTCCCAGTCGTCAAGCTCGGCTTCCTGCGCCGGCTTGAGGCCGAGCGCGAGGCCCGCGTTGTTGACGAGCACGTCGATCGCTTCGAACTCCCCTGGAAGCTCCGCGACGGCCGCCGCCACCGCGCCCTGGTCCCTGACGTCGAGGGTCAGCGGGAGAACCTGGGGACCGAGTTCGGCCGCGAGGTCCCTGACCCGCTCCGCACGGCGGGCGGCCACGACGACGCGTGCCCCGTCGGCGGCGAACCTGCGGGCGACCGCGGCGCCGAAGCCGCTGCTCGCGCCCGTGACGAAGACAGTAAGACTCATAGTCACCCAATCTAGGGGGTCCGACCGCAACCACCGCGAGTAGCTCAGTAGCGGATCGGAGACTGCCAGAGCGTAGGCCCCGACGCCTTCGGCGGCCCGACGGTGAACCCTACGCCGGTCAGCGTGGCGCCGTCGGCGGTGAGCGCGGTTATCGCGTTTTCCGTGTTCGCGCGGGCCAGGCCGAGCCCCTGCGGGGTTACCGCCGTCCACGCGCTGCCGGCGGTGACCGGAGTGCCGGGTGGCAGCGTCCAGACCACGACCGCGGATCCGGTGCTGGACACGTACGTACCGGTCGCGGTGAACCCGCCGGCCGCGGCGGCCAGCGCGGTGACCGTGGTCCCGGTTCCCTGTCCGGCCGCCGGCACCGGGAGCTGGACCACGTTCCAGGTGGCGCCCGCGTCGGCGGACACCTCGGCGAACGGGCTGCTCGCTCCGGACGCGGTGAACTCGGTGCCCGCCGCGACCAGGCTGGCGCCGTTCGCCGCCACGTACTCGAGCCCCGCGCGGGCCGCGCCAGCCGGCTCCGGCAGGCTGACCTGCCGCCATGACCGGCCGTCGGCCGACAGCCAGGCCGCCGCGCTGGTACCCGCCGAGCCGACGGCGGCGAAGCCGCCCGCCGTCACCGTCACCGCGTTCATCAGCTGGCCGGAGGTGACGGTGGCCCCGGTGACAGTGGCACGGCGCCAGCCGGAGAGGCCGGGCGCGTACCAGGCGGCGGCCGTCCTGCCGCCGCCTGCCGACTGGTGACCGACGATCACGTACCCGGCGGAGCCCGCGGCTACCGCCGCCGCGGCGGCGGACCCGCCAGCCGACGCGGCGAGGCCGCCCGTCACGGTCCACGCCCGCGCGTCGGGCGAGGCGACCACGAGCGGCCCGCCGCCCTCGGCGAGCGTCGTGCCGACGGCAATCCAGCCGGCCGGACCGTGTACCACCCCGGCCAACTCGCCACTGCCGGCCCGGCTGAGCGCAGAAAGACCGCCGAGCGCCGCGCGCGTCCAGTCGCTCCCGCCGTTCGCGGACACCCACAGGGCAGGGCCCCCGCTCGCGGCGCCCGCCGCCACCTCGGTCCCCGCGGACGCGCCGATCGCGTCAAGGGTCACCCGGGACGTCGCGCCCGTCCCGGTGAAGTCCGCGCCCGCGAGCCGCGCGGGCGGAAAGCCGGCGGCAAGCGCGGACGGCGCCGTCCCGTTGCCGCCTCCCCCGCCGGAGACGACCACCACGGCGATGCCGACGGCGACGGCGGCGAGGATCGGCGCGGCGAGGCCCAGGAGCCAGTTCCTGTTGCGCATGACGGCGAGCACGCCGCTGCCCGCGTGGCGCGCGGGGGACGGTTGACCTGGCGCTTGCTGCGGCGGATACCTGAACTGGGGCAGCGTGTCGTCATGCCCGACGGCGTGACGCGGGCCGTAACCGTGACGCGGCCCGCGCGGCACCTCGAACTCGTAGCCGGGAACCTCGCCTCTGTCCATGCCTCTGTCCATTCATTCCGAGCGTAGCCTCCTCACGGAGAAAAGGCGGGGGAACGTGGCTTGCGGCCCGCTTCGCGCCGCAAGAAAAGCGCGCACCGCGAAGGCAAAGAATGCAGGTTTCCCCGGGCGGAAGGTGCGTGACTCATCCCACACAGACCCCTGGAGCCGCGGGCCCGCCATCCCGACCCCTGCCCGTGGAACCGGGCGGTAACCTTAGACGCGGGAGTCAGTAATCACATCTAATCTTTCGGAAGAAGGCGATGTCCGCCGTGTCTTCTGAGTCGCCGCTCGCTACCGCAGATCTCAGCGCGCCCTCAGCACACCCCTCGTCACCGATTCGACCTGGCGAGTCAGCGGAGCCGGGCACCCCGCCGGGCAGCGCCGACTTCGGCGCCAATGAGTGGCTCGTTGACGAGCTGTACCAGCGGTACCTCGATGATCCCGGGTCCGTCGACAAGGCCTGGTGGTCGTTCTTCGCCGACTACCGGCCGTTCCGTGGCAGCGGGAACGGCACCGGGCCGCAGCCGGCGCTGACCGGGGCAGCCGTGGCGCCGGCCGCCGCGCCGCCGGCCCAGACGCCGGCCCCGGCGCCTGCGGGCGTGCCCGCACCGCCGCCCGCGAAGCCGGCCCAGCCCGCCAGCCAGCCGCAAGCCGGCCAGCCGGCCGCCGCGCCGCCGTCCGACGCGGACGTGAGCAGGCTCCGCGGCGCCGCCGCGCGCACCGCGCAGAACATGATGGCCAGCCTGGGCGTGCCCACCGCGACGAGCGTCCGCGCCGTGCCGGCGAAGCTGCTCATCGACAACCGGATCGTCATCAACAACCACCTGCAGCGCGGGCGCGGCGGGAAGATCTCCTTCACCCACCTGATCGGCTACGCGGTGGTCCAGGCGGTCAGGGCGCTCCCCGAGATGAACGCGGCCTACGCCGAGGAAGACGGCAAGCCGGTCATCGTCGCCCCGCATCACGTCAACCTCGGGCTTGCAATCGACCTCAAGGCGAAGGACGGTACCCGGCAGCTGCTCGTGCCCAACATCAAGGGCGCCGAGGAGATGGACTTCCGCCAGTTCTGGACCGCCTACGAGGACATGATCCGCCGGGCGCGCGGCGGCAAGCTGACGGTGGCCGACTTCCAGGGCACCACGATCTCCCTCACCAACCCGGGCACGATCGGCACCGAGCACTCTGTGCCGCGGCTGATGCCTGGCCAGGGCGCGATCGTCGGCGTCGGCGCCATGGAGTACCCCGCCGCCTACCAGGGCGCGAGCGACGAGACCATGGCCAGGCTCGCGATCAGCAAGACCGTGACGCTGACCTCCACCTACGACCACCGGATCATCCAGGGCGCGCAGTCCGGCGACTTCCTGCGCATCGTGCACCAGCTGCTGCTGGGCGGTGACGGCTTCTACGACGGCATCTTCGAGAGCCTGCGTATCCCCTACGAGCCGGTGCGCTGGGTCAAGGACTTCCCGTACGGGCACGAGGACGACGTCGCGCGCTCGGCCCGGGTCCAGGAGCTGATCCACGCCTACCGGGTGCGCGGCCACCTGATGGCGGACACCAACCCGATCGAGACCGTCCAGCGCAAGCACGCGGACCTGGACATCATCCAGCACGGCCTGACGCTGTGGGACCTGGAGCGCGAGTTCGCGACCGGCGGGTTCGGCGGCAAGCCGATCATGCGGCTGCGGGAGATACTCGGCAAGCTGCGCGACTCCTACTGCCGCACCGTCGGCATCGAGTACATGCACATCCAGGACCCGGAAGAGCGCAAGTGGATCCAGGCGCACGTCGAGGTGCCCGCGGTCCGCGCCGACCACGACGAGCAGGTCCGCATCCTGTCCAAGCTCAACGTGGCCGAGGCGTTCGAGACGTTCCTGCAGACCAAGTTCGTCGGGCAGAAGCGCTTCTCCCTCGAGGGCGGCGAGGCGCTGATCCCGCTGCTCGACGTGGTGCTCAGCGAGGCCGCCGAGGCCGGGCTCGACGAGGTCGTGGTCGGCATGGCGCACCGCGGCCGGCTCAACGTGCTCGCCAACGTCATCGGCAAGTCCTACGGGCAGATCTTCAAGGAGTTCGAGGGCAACCTCGACCCGAAGTCCACCCAGGGCTCCGGCGACGTGAAGTACCACCTGGGCGCGTCCGGCACGTTCACCGCGGCGACCGGCCAGACGATCCCGGCCAGCCTGGTAGCGAACCCCAGCCACCTGGAGTGCGTCGACCCGGTCACCGAGGGCGTGGTCCGGGCCAAGCAGGACATCCTCGACAAGTCACAGGACGGCTTCAGCGTGCTGCCCGTGCTCGTCCACGGTGACGCGGCCTTCGCCGGCCAGGGCGTGGTCGCCGAGACCCTGAACCTGTCCCAGCTACGCGGGTACCGCACCGGCGGCACCGTGCACATCGTGGTGAACAACCAGGTGGGCTTCACCACCTCGCCGATGGAGTCGCGGTCAAGCGTCTACGCGACGGACGTGGCGCGGATGATCCAGGCGCCGATCTTCCACGTGAACGGCGACGACCCGGAGGCGGTCGCGCGGGTGGGGCGGCTCTCGTTCGCCTACCGCGAGACGTTCCGCAAGGACGTCGTGATCGACATGGTCTGCTACCGCCGCCGCGGCCACAACGAGGGCGACAACCCCAGCTTCACCCAGCCGCTGATGTACGACCTGATCGAGGCGCGGCGCTCGGTGCGCAAGCTCTACACCGAGTCGCTGATCGCCAGGGGCGACCTCACGATGGTGGAGGCCGAGGACGCGCTGCGCGACTTCCAGCAGCAGCTCGAGCGCGCCTTCAAGGAGACCAGGGAGGCGGCGGAGCTGCCGGCGCAGCCGGGCACGGTTGCGCTGCCCGAGATGGGCGACCGCCCGGTCGACCACGCGGGAGTGCCGACCGCGATCACGCTTGACCTGATGAAGCAGATCATCGACACCCAGGTGTCCATCCCCGACGGCTTCACCGTCCACCCGCGGCTCAAGCCGCAGCTCGACCGGCGCGCGGCGAGCGTCGGCGAGGACGCCATCGACTGGGCAACCGGCGAGCTGCTCGCCTTCGGCTCGCTGCTGCAGGACGGCTACCCGGTCCGCCTCGTCGGCCAGGATTCCCGCCGCGGCACGTTCGGCCAGCGGCATTCGGTGCTCGTCGACCGGGTTACCGGCGCCGAGTACACGCCGCTCAAGAAGCTCGACAACGACAAGGCGCGGTTCTTCGTCTACGACTCGCTGCTTTCCGAGTTCGCCGCGATGGGCTTCGAGTACGGCTACTCGGTCGCGCGCCCCGACGCGCTGGTGATGTGGGAAGCGCAGTTCGGCGACTTCGCCCAGGGCGCGCAGACCATCATCGACGAGTTCATCAGCTCCGGCGAGCAGAAGTGGGGCCAGAAGTCCAGTGTCGCGCTGCTGCTCCCGCACGGCTATGAGGGCCAGGGCCCGGACCACTCCTCCGCGCGGATCGAGCGGTTCCTGTCGCTGTGCGCGCAGGACAACATGACGGTGGCGCTGCCCACCACGCCGGCGAACTACTTCCACCTGCTGCGCTGGCAGACCCTGTCCGGGCGGCACAAGCCGCTGATCGTCTTCACGCCCAAGTCGCTGCTCCGCCTCAAGGCCGCGACCTCGGCGGCGGCGGACTTCACCCAGGGTTCCTTCCGGCCGCTGATCGGCGAGCCCGCCGGGTTGGACGGGAGCCGGGTCCGTCGGGTCGTGCTGTGCACCGGCAAGATCTACTACGACCTCGCCGAGCACCGCGACAAGCTGGGCGCCACGAACACCGCGATCGTCCGGGTCGAGCGGCTCTACCCGATCCCAGCGCAGGAGCTGCGGGAGGAACTCTCCCGGTACCCCAGCGACGTCGAGCTGGTCTGGTGCCAGGAAGAGCCGGAGAACCAGGGCGCCTGGCCCCGGATGGCGCTTCGCCTGCCGGCCTCCGACGTGATCGGCCGGCTGCCCAGGCTGGTCTCGCTGCCGGCGAGCTCGGCACCCGCGTTCGGCTCCGCCAAGGTGCACGCGGCGACGCACCGTGAACTGATCGAGAAGGCAGTCGCGGGGGGCTAGCGATGTACTTCACCGACGCCGGAATCGAGGAGCTCGACGAGCGTCGCGGCGACGAGCAAGTCAGCGTGTCCTGGCTGGCCGAGCGGCTGCGCGATTTCGTCGACCTCAACCCGGAATTCGAGACGGCGGTTGACCGGCTCGCGTCGTGGCTGGCGCGGCTGGACGCTGACCAGTCGGAAGCGGATTCCGGGGACGAGGACTAGCTAAGCCATCATTCCGAACGTGCGCGTGTCTTCGCCCCCGGGTAGCCCGTCCCATCACGACGGGGAGCGCCCGGGGGTCGCGCCGTCACATGGACGCGATACATCTTGACTTTGCCTCAACACGATATATCGTGGTCAGTAGACCGCATGCCGGTAGATCGTGAAGATGTCTCGCCCTGGAGGACCGCGATGACGCGCTGGACCGTTGACGCGCCGACGACGCTTGAGTTCGACGACGTGATGGCGCTGCACGTGCGCCTTATCGCCGGCACCGTCGCGGTGCTCGCGTCCGACGACAAGCGGTCGTCCCCCGGGGAGACGACCCCAAGGCCCCGGCCCGGCGAAGAGGCGAGTGCACCGGGCCGGGCAGCGCTCGCGGTGAGTGAGCTATCCGGGAGACCGCTCCAGGTCAGCATCGAGGACGGGGTGCTGACCGTCAGCTACGAGCAGCTGTCCTGGGACGGCCTGCTCCAGTTCCTGAAGCCGCGCAAGGACAGCGTCGCGGTCACACTGACCGTGCCCGCCGAGTGCCCGATCCAGCTCGGTGTGCTCAGCGCGTCGGCGATCGTGTCCGGACTGCGCTCCGGCGCGTCGATCAAGGGCATGTCCGGTGACATCACCCTCGATGGTGTCACCGGGGACGTGGAAGCGGAGACGATGTCCGGCGAGCTCGCTGCCTGCGACGTCGACGGCGCCGTCCACCTCAAGTCCATGTCCGGCGGGCTCACGCTGGCCGGCGGGGTGCTTGACTCGCTTGACGCCACCACCATGAGCGGCCAGGTAACGGCTGACGTCAGGCTGAACACGGCCGGCGGCATCCATGTCAGCACGATGTCCGGCGACGTCACGCTGCGGCTGCCCGCCGACAGCGATGCGGAGGTGCGCCTGCAGTCCACGTCCGGCCCGGTGAGAACAGAATTCGATTCACTGCGCGTCTTCAAGGCGCCTGCGTCGCACACCGTTCGCGGTAACGTGGGCGCTGGTACCGGACATGTGTCCGTAACCACCATGTCCGGCGCGGTCACGCTGCTGCGACGCGCGCCGGTAGGGATGGAGAGCAAGACCCGATGACCCCGGTTTTCCGCCATGGACGCCTGCGGCTGTACCTGCTGCGCCTGCTCGACGAGGAGCCAAGGCACGGCTATGAAGTGATCCGGCTGCTCCGTGACCGCTTCATGGGCGTCTACGCTCCATCACCCGGCACCATCTACCCGAGGCTGGCCCGCCTTGAGGAAGAGGGCCTCGTCACTCACGACGAGGAGAACGGGCGCAAGGTCTACCGGATCACCGAGGCAGGCCGCGAGGAGCTGCGCAACCGCGGCGACGAGCTCGACGAGCTCGAGGAGGAGCTGTCCGCCTCCGTCAGCGACATCGTCCGCGAGGTCCGCGAGGACGTCAGGGACACCGTCCGCAGCCTCCGCGAGGAACTGACCCGGGCCGCCCGCGAGATGCGCCACGCGGAGCGCGACTCCAGGGACCAGGCGCGCGAGCAAGCCCGCACCGTCAAGGAAAGCGCCAAGGAAAGCGCCAAGGAAAGCGCGCGGGAGGCCGCTGAGGCCGCCCGCGAGCGGACGCGCCAGGCCCGCGAGCAGGGACGTCGCGCCCGCGAGGAGGCGTTCGCGCACGCACAGCGCATCCGTGAGGAGGCGTCACGCCTGCGGGACGACACTCGCGAGCAGTGGAGCGGCGCCTGGGGCAACTGGTCCGAGTGGGGCGGCCGCTGGGCCGGCTGGTCCGGCCAGCATGACCTGGGCGCGCTCCGCGACTTCGAGCGCCTCGCCCGCGACTTCGTGTCCGACCTGCGCGGCGTGGCGTGGGACT
This sequence comes from uncultured Streptosporangiaceae bacterium, assembly GCA_964581815.1. Classification (GTDB taxonomy): domain Bacteria; phylum Actinomycetota; class Actinomycetes; order Streptosporangiales; family Streptosporangiaceae; genus Trebonia. The sequence goes on from CAZORE010000019.1 coordinate 44,460, forward strand.
CGGAGTCGATTCTGGAGAGCGACGTCATCCCCACCCTGCGGGACATCCTCGCCGACACCCTCGACCGCATCCGCGCCGAGGTCTTCGACATCCACCATGCGCCCTCCGCCGACGGCGCACCGTCCCCGGCGCCCTCGGACGTCCCAGAGCCCCCTGCGCCGCCCGCGCCGCCCGCGCCTCCTGCGCCGCCAGCGCCCGCGGGATCCCAGGCGGCCGGCGAGCCTGCCGGGCCGCCGGACTCCCCGGAAGACCGGGAGAAAGACTAGCCGCCGTAGGCCTGGAGGAAGGCCGCCACCTCCGGGCCCGCGAACTGCGCGCCGTAGCCGGCGTTGACGACCAGGCAGGCGACCGCGATGTCCTTGGTCGGGTCGAAGGCGATCAGCCAGCTGTTGGGCTGGTCCTGGCCCTGGATGTCGGCGGTGCCCGTCTTCGCGTAGACGGTCGGCCCGAAGCCGAGCCCGGCGGCCGTGCCGCTGGTCACCACCGCGCGCATCATCTGCTTGAGGTCGGCGTCAGTGGCGGCCGGCAGCGGCTTCGCGGTCACCTGCGCGGCCTTCGGCGTGAGGATCGGCTGCTTGAAGGTCCCGGTGTCCACCGTCGCCGCCACCGAGGCCATCGCGATCGGCGACGCGACGAGCGAGCCCTCACCGAACGCCTCTTGCGCTAGCTCTGACCCTGACGCGCTGGCCGGCGCGTTGAAGTACGACGCGGAGAGCCCGCCGATGCCGATGTCCCACTTCTGGTTCAGGCCGAAGTAGTCCTTCGCCGTGCTCGCGAGCAGCCCGGAAAGGTGCGACCACTGCGTGGTGAACGCGTTGTTGCACGACTGCGCGAAGTCGGTAATGAACGGCGTCCCTGGTGGCAAGGTTTCGCCCTGGTCGTTGTGGTAGGTGATGCCCGTGATGGTGAAGGCCGAAGGACACGCGACCGGACTCTGCGGTGTCAGCACCCCTGTGTTCAGCAGCGCCGCGGACGTGATGACCTTCATCGTCGACCCAGGAGCGACCTTGGCGGTCAGCGCGAAGTCGTTCTGCCCCGCATTGTTGGCGATGGCGAGGATCTGGCCAGTGGACGGCTGGATCACGATCATCGAGCTCTGGCCGTGCATGGCCACCGCGGCCCGCGCCGCCTGCTCCGCCTGCTGATTAATCGTGGTGGAGAGCGTCGGGTAGCTGCCGGGCGCGATAAGCGGCGCCTGGCTGTTGGCCAGCGGCTTGCCCGCGTTGGTCACGATCTCAACGTCCAGCCCCGGCTTGGCGCCTTCGCTGGCCGGCGCCGAGTTCTTCAGCAGGCCCGCGATGGTGCTCAGCCCGGGGTCGCCGTAGCGGGTGAGGCTCTGGCCGTCGGCGTCCGTGACCATGCTGACGGTTGGGGGCACCTGGACGGCCGCCAAGTGGGTGGCCGCGGTCAGGTTCGGCGCGACCACGGCGGGCTGCCAGGCGACGAACCAGACGGACGAGTTCGCCTGCTGGTAAGCGACGAGCGAGGAATGGTAGGCCCACGTGCCGCGCTGCGCCGTCTTGCCGCTGCCCGCGGCGACCGACGCCCGCACCGCGAACGTGACGGTCTCCCGTGGCTGTGCGGCCGTCGCCCCCGGCGCGCTGGCCACGTTGGCGGCCGCCGCGCTGAACGTCCCCAGGTTCAGGTACTTCGCGTACGTCGCGAGCGCGGCCGTGGCAGCGGCCGGATGGTTGGTGTAGTTGCCAGCCTTCGTTAGGTCGCCCGCCTGCCAGGCGTCGAGGAACGCCGCGGCGACCTGCTCTCCGTCCTGCTGCGCGTTGGACCCGGTGGGCACCAGGCCGTACGCGGGGGTACCGCTGCCCGGCTTGAACACCACCACCACGAGCAGGGCGGCCACCACGGCCGCGGCGAGCACGCCGGAGGTGACAAGCAGGATCAGCCCACGCCGGCTTCTGCGCCGCGGCGGGGCGGCCTGCCTGCCGTAAACGCCGCTGGTGGCGTAGACGGTCTGCCCGGCGCGCGGTGTCGTCGCCGGGGGAGGAAGAGGCGCCGGTGGAGGGGGCGGCGTAACCGTCTCAGAGCCGACCGGGCCGCCTGGCTCTGGCAGCGCTGGCATCGGCGCCGTAGGTGGCGCCGATGGAAAGGTTCCCGACCCGACCGGAGCGCTTTCCTGCTCCTCGCGAGCTTCCGACGGGTCAGGTGAACTGGTGTCGTTGTTCTCGCTTGTCACCTAACCGACCGTACCGATCCTGGCGTCTCGCGGCGAATCTTGCAGGTAACCCGCAGTACCCCCGAAGCAAGCAAGCGGAGAAACTACGGAGTGAAGACGATCTTGCCCGTCTGCGTCCCGTCGATCATCGCGGCGAAGCCGTCGCGGGCGTTCGCGAGCGGGATGACCCGGTCGATCAGCGGACGGGTCCCGGTCTGCTCGCAGAAGCGGAGCAGCCGCCCAAGCTGATCCCGGGTACCCATCGTCGACCCGACCACGGACAGCTGGGTGAAGAAGATCCGGGTGAGCTCGGCGGGCGGCACGTCGCCGCTGGTGGCGCCGGAGATCACGATCCGCCCGCCCGGCTTCAGCGAGCGCACGGAATGCGACCACGTCGCCTGCCCCACCGTCTCCATGACCACGTCGACCCGCTCAGGCAGCCGCGCCCCGGTCGCGAAGGCCTGGTCGGCCCCAAGCTTGACCGCCGCCTCCTGCTTAGCCTCCGACCGGCTGGTCACCCACATCCGGTACCCAGCCGCCCGCCCCAGCAAGATCAGCGCGGTCGCCACCCCGCCGCCCGCGCCCTGCACGAGGATCGTGGACCCAGGCTGCACGCCCGACTTCTCGAACAGCATCTTGTAGGCCGTCAGGTAAGCGGTCGGCAGGCACGCCGCCTCCTCAAAGGAGAGCGCGGCCGGCTTAGGCACCAGGTTCGCCTTAGGCACCATGACCTTCTCCGCAAAGGTCCCCTGATACCGCTCAGAGAGCAAAGAGCGGCGCGGGTCCAAAGTCTCGTCCCCGCCCCCCGCGTTAGCGTCCCCGATCACCGCGTGCACGACCACGGCGTTGCCGTCCTCGTCCACCCCAGCGGCATCACAGCCGAGGATCATCGGCAGCCGGTCAGCCGGCAGCCCAACCCCGCGCAGCGACCACACATCGTGGTGATTCAGCGCCGTCGCCTTGACGGTAACGGTGGCCCATCCCGCCGCAGGCTCCGGATCGGGCCGCTCCCCCGCCTCCAGGCCATTCAGGGGGCTCTCTGCATCGATACGCGCGGCATAGACAGCGAACATGATCAAGACCCTACCGGCAGGCCGCAGAAGCGGAATAGGCCCCTCCCGCGACGGGAGGACCGTGGCGCGGCGGGGGTCCGCCGGGACGTTCTGCTGAGCGATTTGTGCTCAGCGGACTTGTCCCGCCGGACCCCCGCAAGCCGCGGCCCGCACCACCGGGACGCGAGTTACCGTCGAGCAACCCCGTCGATCCGCGCCTGGGCGGCGACGGCGGCGGTGACCGCAGGCGCGACCCGGGGGTCGAACTGGCCAGGGATGACGTAGTCCGCCGTAGCGTCGTCACCGACCAGGTCCGCGAGCGCCCCAGCGGCCGCCAGCTTCATGTTCTCCGTGATCGTGGTCGCCCGGACGTCCAGGGCGGCGCGGAAGACGCCGGGGAAGGCCAGCGAGTTGTTGATCTGGTTGGGGAAGTCGCTGCGCCCGGTCGCCACCACGGACACGTGCCGCCGCGCGATGTCCGGGTGGATCTCCGGCTCTGGGTTGGAGAGCAGGAACGCGATCGCGCCCGGTGCCATCCGGCTGACGGCCGCCTCGGGCAGGACACTGCCCGACAGGCCGATGAAGACGTCCGCCCCGCGCAGGGCCGACTCCACCGAGCCGGCGTGCCCGGACGCGTTGGTCACCTCGGCCAGCGCGGCCTTCACCGGGTTCAGCCCGTCGCGGCCGTGATAGATCATGCCCTTGCTGTCGGCGACGGCGAGCTCGCCGATGCCCGCGGCGAGCAGGATCTTCGACACCGCGATCCCGGACGCGCCCGCCCCGCAGACCACGGCGCGCATCGCGGCGAGCTCCTTGCCGACCACGCGGGCGGCGCCGCGCAGCGCGGCGAGCGTGACGATCGCGGTCCCGTGCTGGTCGTCGTGGAAGACGGGGATGTCGAGCATGGCCCGGAGCCGGTCCTCGATCTCGAAGCAGCGCGGCGCGGAGATGTCCTCGAGGTTGATGCCGCCGAAGCTCGGCGCGAGTGCGGCGACCACCCGCACCACGTCGTCGGTGTCCGTGACGTCGATGCAGACCGGCACCGCGTTGATGCCGGCGAACTTCTTGAACAGCAGCGCCTTGCCCTCCATGACGGGCATGGCGGCGGCGGGCCCGATGTCGCCGAGGCCGAGCACGGCGGTGCCGTCGCTCACCACGGCGACGGTGTTGCCCGTCCAGGTGTACTCGCTCGCCAGCTCGGGCTCGTCGGCGATCGCGCTGCACACCCGGGCGACGCCCGGCGTGTAGGCCATGGCGAGCGCGGCCCGGTCGGGCACGTCCACGCTCGGGTTGACGTCGATCTTGCCGCCCCGGTGCATGGCGAACACCGGGTCATCGTCCAGGGAGGACAGGTAACGGGAAAAAGCAGCCTCGTCGGCCACGGTTAACCCCCAAAATTCTGCGCTACAGGTGACAGGTCTGCCGTGCTGCCGGGGTGCGACTGCGTGTTGGCGCACCAGCCCGGCTCACGGACGGTGATCACTCCTGCTACGGGGGTTGCCCGTTGGGATATTGTGCCATGAGCGGCTGGCGGCTAGCGTCGCCAGCCCCGTTCTGTAATACTCATGACCGGGACCAGACTATTACAGAACTCTCACCACCACAGCGGGGTTTCGCGCGTGGACCTGTCATCTTATGCTGAACTCGCCGTGCGGCTGGTGAACACCGCCAGCCTCGGGCACGAGGGCGGCGACCTGCTCACGTCGATGGACGGGCTTCATTCCCTGGTGGCCGACCGGGAGCACCTCAGCCATGGCATCTCGCGCGGCGACCTGGACGCGCTCCGCATGCTCAGGGACGAGTTCCGCGGCTTCTTCGTGGCCTGCTCGCAAGGGAACGGCGCGGACGCCGCCGCCCGGCTGAACGAGCTGCTCATTCAGTACCCGGTCCATCCGCAGCTGTCCGGGCATGACGGGCAGCCCTGGCACGTGCACTACACGGAGAGCGGCTCGGTGTCCGACAAGTACGCGGCCGGCGCGGCCATGGGCCTCGCGGTCCGGCTCACTGAGCTTGGCATCGACCGGTTCGGCGTGTGCCAGGCGGCACCCTGCTCCGGCGTGTTCATCGATACCTCGGCCGGCCGCACCAGGCGGTACTGCTCGGACCGGTGCGCAAGCCGGGCCAACGTGATCGCGTACCGGGCCCGCAAGCGCGTCGAGGAACCCGGCGCCTGAGCGCGCCCGCAGTCGCACGTCCGCAATGGCGGCCGAGTTTTCCTGTGCCCGCCAGACTCGTGAATCCGTTCACAAGCGATTGCCGGTTCCATATGCCCGCATCCGCTCCGGATAAAACATCGGGAAACGTGAAACCGATCGGCAATTTCCAGGATATGGGAACGTTACCTGACAGATGCGTCATTAACGCTTGTTTACCTGACACAGCGCCATGACCTGCGTTATAGAACCGAATCCCGGACAAGTCTTCTCATGTCTGTAGAAGATCTCTACGATGTTCCTCACTCTGCACAACTGAACGCTCACCTGTTCCAGCGGGATCCCGCAGGACGCGTGGCACGGCCCCTCGGGGCGCGATCGAGAAACGAGAAAAGAGCTATCGATCATGGCAACTGAAACTGGCTCCGCGGCTGTCTCCAGCCCGGCCGACGTCGGCCTTAAGCGGGAGGTGGGGTTCATCGGCGCCGTCTGGGCGTCGGAGAGCTCGATCATCGGCTCCGGCTGGCTGTTCGGGGCGCTTTACGCCGCGCAGGCCGCTGGCCCGGCGGCGATCATCGCCTGGGTCATCGGCGGCGTCGCGGTCGTCATCCTCGGCCTGATCCACGCCGAGCTCGGCGCGATGTACCCGGTGTCAGGCGGCACCGCGCGGTTCCCGCACTTCGCGTTCGGATCCTTCGCGGGCATGTCGTTCGGCTTCTTCTCCTGGCTGCAGGCCGTGACCGTCGCGCCGATCGAGTGCTTCGCGGTCATGAACTACCTGTCGCACTGGGTGCCGGCCGTTTACAACCACGACACGGGGAACGTCACCACTACCGGGTTCCTCCTGACCATCGTCTTGATGATCATGTTCACCGGGCTGAACTTCCTCGGCATCAAGTACCTGGCGAACGTCAACAGCGGGCTCATGTGGTGGAAGATCGCCATCCCGGTCTTCACCATCATCGTGCTGCTCTTCAAGTTCCACGGTGGCAACTTCGGCTCTGCCTCCAACAGCGGCGGGTTCATGCCGACCGGCATCAAGGGCGTGCTGTCGGCGGTCGTCGGCGCCGGCGTCGTGTTCTCCTACCTCGGCTTCGAGCAGGCCGACCAGCTCGCGGGCGAGATCAAGGACGCGCAGAAGAACCTGCCGCGGGCCATCATCACCGCGGTGGCCATCGGCACCGCGATCTACATCCTGCTGCAGATCGTCTTCATCGCCGCGATGGACCCGGCGATTCTGACGCTCAGCCACGGCTGGACCGGCCTGGTCTGCCCGGCGACCGGCACCTGCAACGGGACCATCGCCACCGTCACCTCCGGTCCGTTCGCCGGCCTGGCGGGCGTCATCGGCCTGTCCTGGCTCGCGTTCATCCTCCGGATCGACGCGATCGTCTCCCCGTTCGGCACCGGGCTCATCTACCAGACGTCGTCCTCGCGCGTCAGCTACGGCCTCGCCCGCAACCGCTACTACCCGTCGATCCTGTCCCGCGTGGACAGCCGCGGCGTGCCGTGGGCCAGCCTGATCCTCGCGTTCCTGGCCGGCCTGGTCTTCCTGCTGCCGTTCCCGAGCTGGCACTCGCTGGTCGGCCTGGTCACCGGCGCCTCGGTGCTCATGTACGCGGGCGCGCCGCTGTCGCTTGGCGCGTTCCGCGGCCAGGTGCCCGACGCGGTCCGGCCCTACCGGCTCGGCGCGGCGGGTGTCTGGGCTCCGGCCGGGTTCATCATCGCCAACTTCATCATCTACTGGTCCGGCTTCGAGGTCATCTGGAAGCTCGGCATCTGCATCGTCATCGGCTACGTCATCATCGGCGTCTGCATGGCCTTCGACCCGCAGCGGCCGAAGATGGGCATTGCGGAGGTGAAGGCCGGCAGCTGGCTGCCGGTCTACCTGATCGGCCTTGGCGTCATCTCGTGGCTCGGCCAGTACGGCGGCGGCGCGAAGCTCGCGCCGGTGAACACCAACACGATCGGGCTCTGGTGGGACCTGGTGATCATCGCGGCGTTCAGCCTCGGCATCTACTACTGGGCGCTGTACACCAAGCTGCCCCGCGAGGAGATGCTCGCGCTGGTCAACGCGCAGGCCGCGGAGAAGGACGTGCCGCCGGAGACGCTCATCTAGTCCGCGCACGGCAAGCACCGAAGAACCCCGCCACCTCCCAGGTGGCGGGGTTCTTCGCGTTCCCAGTGACCTTTGACTACGGAGAGTGCTGGAGTTCTTACGTTCAGTGGAGTTATTGTCGGAAGTTAAAGGCGAGCAGACAGGTAACCAAATCCAGTTTTGAGACGCTCGCTGCTCGGCAGCGAGAAGGGGGCTCCGTTATGGCTGATGAAACTGGTGCTACCGCCACCGTCACCAGGCCAACGGACGTCGGCCTCAAGCGGGAGATGGGGCTGATCGGGGCCACCTGGGCCTCCGAGACATCCATCATCGGCTCAGGCTGGCTGTTCGGCGCCTGGCTGGCCGCGGCGGCGGCCGGCACCGCGGCGCTGCTCGGCTGGGTCATCGCCGGTATCGCGATCATCATCCTGGCCCTGGTCCACGCCGAGCTCGGCGCGATGTACCCGGTGGCCGGCGGGACCGCGCGCTTCCCGCACTACGCGTACGGCAGCGTCGCGGGCATCTCGTTCGGCTTCTTCTCCTGGGTGCAGGCGGTCACCGTGGCGCCGATCGAGTGCTTCGCGGTCATGCAGTACGCCTCCTATTACTGGCCGAGCGTCTACAACACGACGACCGGGATCACCACCGGGCTCGGCTTCGCGCTGACCGCCCTGCTGCTTGCGATCTTCACCGCGCTCAACTTCTTCGCCATGCGCCTGTTCAGCAAGGTGAACAGCGGGATCACCTGGTGGAAGGTGGCGATTCCCATCTTCACCATCATCGTGCTGTTCACCCAGTTCAAAGGCAGCAACTTCGGCTCGCACGGCGGCTTCATGCCGTACGGCGTCAAGGCGCTGTTCGGTGCGATCCCGTCGGCAGGAATCGTGTTCGCTTACCTCGGCTTCGAGCAGGCCGACCAGCTAGCGGGCGAGATCAAGAACCCGCAGCGGAACCTGCCACGGGCGATCATCCTGGCGGTGCTGCTCGGCACCCTGATCTACGTCCTGCTGCAGGTCGTCTACATCGGGGCGCTGACGCCCGGCCTGCTCGCCCACGGCTGGGCCGCGACCGGAAACGACCCGGGCCTCGAGTCCGGGCCGTTCGCCTTCGCCGCGGGCGCGGTCGCACTGGGCTGGCTGGCGACGCTGCTGCGGATCGACGCGGTCGTCTCCCCGTTCGGCACCGGGCTGATCTACGTGACCTCCACCTCGCGCGTCGGCTACGGCCTGGCGAGGAACCGGTACTACCCGCAGGTCTTCGCCAAGGTCGACCGGCGCGGCATCCCGTGGGTCAGCCTGATCTTCGCCTTCCTGTTCGGCCTGGTGTTCCTGCTGCCCTTCCCGAGCTGGAAGTCCCTCGTCGGGCTGGTCACGTCCGCGAGCGTGCTGATGTACGCGGGAGCGCCGCTGTCACTTGGCGCGTTCCGCCGCCAGGTCCCCGAGGCCGACCGCCCCTACCGGCTGCCGGCCGCGTCGGTGATGGCGCCGCTCGCGTTCGTCATCGCCAACCTGATCATCTACTGGTCCGGCTTCGAGGTGCTGTGGAAGCTCGGCATCGTCCTGGTAATCGGCTACGTGCTGATCGGCATCTCGATGGCGTTCGACCGGCAGCGGCCGCCGCTCGACTGGAAACCGGCCACGTGGCTGCCGGTCTACATCATCGGCATGGGCATCATCTCCTGGCAGGGCCAGTACAGCGGCCAGTCCTCGGCGACGCCGCTGCCGCCGACGAGCACCGGCAACATCCCGTTCTGGTGGGACATGCTGGTGGTGGCCGGGTTCAGCCTGCTGGTCTACTTCTGGGCGATGGCGGCGCGGCTGCCGCGGGCGGCAATGCTCGACCTGGTCAACCGGCAGTCCGCGGAAGCGGATGACCTGCCGCCCGCCCCCCGGCACTGAACCGGGACACGGGCGCGCCGGTCGTGGTCAGCTGCGTACGTGTTGGATGAGCCTGGCGGTCAGCGTGAACGGCGAAGAGGCCAGTAGCGGCCGAGGACCCGTCCGGCGATCAGTTCCTGGGGCACCGGGCCGAAGCGGGCGCTGTCGACCGCGCCAGCGGCGGGGTTGTCCGACGCCAGCCACCAGCCCCCACCCACCTCCCCGTCCCCCTCCACTCGCCATGCGGCCCGCTTGACGAGCAGCAGGCCGGGGCGCTCCGGGTGCCAGGCGAGCACGACCTGGCCAGGGCGGACCCGGGTGGTGCGCCAGGCGAGCAGCCAGTCGCCCGGGCGCAGGGCAGGCAGCATGGACTGTTCCGCGACCGCGACGCGAAGCAGGGGCCAGCGCTTAAGGCAGCCACGCACGTTTAACTCCCGCGAGGCAGAGTAGTGTCGGGACAGCAAACTTACTGTTCTGGTACGGAGAAAGGGAATCGATGAGGTTGCTCACCCGGCTGCTCGCGCCGAAGTCCGTCGCTCACGCCCACTGCGACCTGCCCTGCGGCGTCTACGACCCCGCCCAGGCGCTTATCGAGGCACAGTCCGTCAAGGCCATCGCGGAGAAGTACGCCGCCAACGAGGACCCGGCGTTCCGTGCTCGGGCCATCTTCATCAAGGAGCAGCGCTCCGAACTCGTCAAGCACCACCTGTGGGTGCTGTGGACTGACTACTTCAAGCCACCGCACTTCGAGAAGTACCCCCAGCTGAACACGCTGTTCAACGAGGCCACCAAGTTGGCGGGGGCCGGCGGCACCAAGGGCTCGGTCGACGTCGAGACGGCCGACAAGCTGCTCGCCAAGATCGAGGAGATCTCCAAGATCTTCTGGGAAACCAAGCAGGGCTAGCCCCGGGACAACCCGGCCATCAGGCCAGCTACGGCTGGTTTCGCACCTTTCATGCGGCAGCGCTACCCCCGTACGGGGGCGGCGCTGCCGTTCTGTTTCGCGGACACGGTAAGTTGCAATCAGTGGCCGGCACGCACCGCCGGTCCCGTGAGATGACTAACGGAGAGACGTGACCGAAGACACCGCCACGCCGACGGCACCACCTGGTGGCCGCGAGACGGCAGATTTCGTACAGGTCAAGATGCCGGCCGAGAGCGCCTACCTGTCCGTGCTGCGTACCGCCGCCGCCGGGCTCGCCGCCCGGCTGGACTTCACCCTCGACGAGATCGAGGACCTGCGCATCGCGATCGACGAGGCATGCGCGATGCTGCTCACTCAGGCCATCCCTGGCACCGACCTGGAATGCGTCTTTGAGCTCGGCGCCGACCTGGTGACCATCACCGTGTCGGTGACCGCGGCGGAGGCGAGGAAGCCCGCCCGCGACACGTTCGCCTGGACCGTGCTGTCCGCGCTGGCAGGCTCCGTCGACTCCAGGCTCGACTCGGACGACCGGGTCTCCATCGTCCTCGCCAAGCGCCGGGGCGGATGAGTTGAGCAGCGAATACGAGGTCCAGGTGACTGACGAGTTCGAGGTTGAGGTCACGGTGAGTGAGGAACTCCCGCCACCGCAGCCGCGGTCCGAGCACTCCTCGCCCGACCGCACGCAGGCCAGGGAGCTGTTCGAGCGGCTCACCACGCTGCCTGTCGGCGACCCCGAGCGCGCCAGGATCAGGGCCACGCTGGTCGAGCTGCACCTGCCCCTCGTCGAATACCTGGCACGCCGGTTTCGCAACCGGGGCGAGTGGCTCGACGACCTTACCCAGGTCGCGACCATCGGGCTGATCAAGTCCATCGACCGGTTCGACCTGGAGCGAGGCGTCGAGTTCTCCACTTACGCCACGCCGACCATCGTCGGCGAGATCAAGCGCCACTTCAGGGACAAGGGGTGGGCCGTCCGGGTGCCGCGACGGCTCCAGGAGCTCAAGCTGTCGCTGACCAAGGCGATCGGTGAGCTTGCCCAGCGGGAAGGCCGCGCGCCAACCGTCAGCGAGCTCGCGGCGCACCTGCAGATGTCAGAAGAAGAAGTACTCGAGGGCCTTGAGTCGGCCAACGCGTACTCCACGGTGTCGCTTGACGCGCCCGACTCGGGTGACGAGGACGCGCCAGCGGTGGCCGACTCGCTCGGCATGGTCGACGAAGCCCTGGAGGGCGTGGAGTACCGCGAGTCGCTCAAGCCGCTACTTGAGCGGCTGCCGCCGCGGGAGAAGAAGATCCTGCTGCTGCGGTTCTTCGGGAACATGACCCAGTCGCAGATCGCGGCCGAGCTCGGCATCTCCCAGATGCACGTGTCCCGGCTGCTCGCCAGGACGCTCGCTCAGCTGCGGGACGGGCTCACCGTCGACGACTAGGGCAGGCTAGTCGCGGCGCGCCAGGGCCTGCCAGCTCGACGGCGCGACTAGTCCGGCGAGGCCGGCGATGGCCAGGAGCAGGGCGGGAATCCCCCAGGCGTACCGGTGGGCCTGCAGCAGCCAGATGGCGATCAGGCCGGTGAACACCTGGGTCAGCACCGCCGGGGTGCGACTCCACGGCCGGGCGCGGGCGATCCCCAGCGCGATCCAGGCCAAGCCGGCCGCTACCGCGGCCTCGAACACGATCTGCGCGATCGCATTGGAGGCCGTCCAGGTGTTGCCTGACGCGGAGTCGATCACGTTGAGCACGATCACCACGACCAGGCCGAGCGCCTCGGCGGCCTGTGCCGCGGCGGCCATGAAACGCATACCCATAGTCTCGCATCCTTCACGGCACCGTTAACCTGAGCAACGTGCGCGCGCTGCTGATAATCAATCCACGCGCGACTTCCATGACCGGACGGGATGCCGGCCTGGTCGTCCGCGCGCTCGGCTCCCGGCTTGACCTCGCTACCAGGCAAACACAGTATCGCGGCCACGCCGGCCAGCTCGCCGCCGACTCCGCGGCGGACCGGTACGACCTGGTCATCACGTTCAGCGGTGACGGCACGGTGAACGAGGTGGTCAACGGGCTCATGCAAGTGCCGAGCCCGGCGGAGCGGCCCGCCCTCGCCCCCATCCCAGGCGGCAGCGCCAACGTGTTCGCGCGCACGCTCGGGCTGCCGCCCGACGCAGGCGGCGCGGTACAGCGCATCCTGGCCGCCGTCGCCGCCGGGCAACAGCGCAAGATCGGGCTCGGCCTGGCCGACGACCGGTACTTCACGTTCAGCGCCGGCCTCGGGGTCGACGCTGAGGTCATCGGGGACATGGAGCGGCAGCGGGCGCGCGGCCGCCGGGCCTCGGCGGCGGCCTACCTGCGGACCGCGGTGCGCAGGTACTACCGGACCGACCGGCGCCGCCCGGCCCTCACCCTGCGCGTCCCCGGCCAGCCGCCGGTGAACGGCCTGTTCATGGGCGTGGTCACCAACAGCTCGCCGTGGACGTACCTGGGCAGCCGCCCGGTCCGGACGGCGCCGCAGGGGGACTTCAGCTCCGGGCTTGACCTGTTCGCGCTGCGGCGGATGCGCACCCTCACCACGCTGGCCGCTCTCGGGCACATGATGCAATCGAGAAGCGAGGAACTGCCCGGCGGGCGCGACGTGGTCAGTGCGTCCGCGCTTCATGAGCTGGCCTTCGAGGCCGACCGCCCGATTGCCTACCATATCGACGGCGAGTACCTGGGCGAGACCGAGGCGGTCACGTTCCGATTTGTGCCGGATGCCCTGCGCGTTATCGCGTTACCGCACGCCGGGCGTTTCCTCGGAACCTTGTTCGGACCCGGTGTCACCCGTAGCATGGTTCTCGATGGGTGCGCAGCCTGTCTCCTGTGGGATAAGAGCCGCGTAGTGTGATTTAGATCCCTTACTGTGATGGATCTGACATAAATTTAAGCTTGCCTGTTGGCCGCGCCCTCTTGCGCTGACTGTGCCCTGTTGAGAGGCTAGTTCCGGTGCCCGAGGCGACGCAACTTAGCGCGTTCGAACACGGCTGACGCGAGTACGTCACCTTGGGTCGTGACGGGCTCTACCGAGCCTGGCCGCGGTCCGCGTGGCATCAAAAGATCGGGAATATACGACATTCCCGGTATGTCGCTTAGCTCGTGAATTACTTCACAAGCACTGAGTGTGCGTGGCGGACCGCACCGATGACCAGCCGCCACGCCAAGAAGGGGACTCCATGGACTGGCGCCACATCGCCGCCTGTCGTGAGGTAGATCCAGAGCTGTTTTTCCCGATCGGAAACAGCGGGCCCGCGCTTACCCAGATCGCAGAGGCCAAGCAGGTCTGCCGTCGCTGCAAGGTGCTTGACGACTGCCTCAGCTGGGCTATCGATTCCGGCCAGGACGCGGGGGTCTGGGGCGGTATGAGCGAGGACGAGCGGCGGGCATTCAAGCGCCGCACGCTCCGGCTGCGCGCCCGTGCGGGTGTCTAGCCTCTAACCGGAAGCGGCCCGGGGGACGAGGCTTCCCCCCGGGCGATGGCGGCTCAGCTGCTGACGGCCCGGCTGCTGACGGCTCAACTGCTGACGGCTCACTTAGGCTCGTAGCGCACCGGCAAGTCGACGACCGCCGTAGTGCCTCCCCCGTCGCGGGGGCGCAGGCTGATCCGCCCGCCGAGCTCCCCTTCCACGAGGGTCCTGACGATCTGCAGGCCCAGGCTCGACGTGTTCTCCAGATCGAATCCGGGCGGCAGCCCGGCGCCGCTGTCCGTCACCGTGACGGTGAGCAGCTCGGGCGCCCGCTGCGCCAGCACCTCGATGATCCCGGCGTCACCGCCCGGCGTGCGGTGCGCCGGCCCGAACCCGTGCTGCAGCGCGTTCTGCAGCAGCTCGGTGAGCACCAGCGCGAGCGGCGTGGCCACGGTGGCCGGGAGCATGCCGAACTGGCCAGTGATCTTGGGCGTCACCCGCACCTCCGGCGAGGAGACCTCCCCGGCCATCATCGCCACCCGGTCAGCGATGTCGTCGAAGTCCACGATCTCCTCGGGAGCGTGGGACAGCGTTTCGTGCACGATCGCGATCGACCCCACCCGGCGCACCGCCTCATGGAGCGCCGCCCGCGCCTCGGGGGCCTGTAGCCTCCTGGCCTGCAGGCGGAGCAACGCGGCGACGGTCTGCAGGTTGTTCTTAACCCGGTGGTGTATCTCCCTGATCGTCGCTTCCTTGGTCAGCAGCTCCCGTTCCCTGCGGCGCAGCTCGGTGACGTCTCGCACCAGGACGAGCGCGCCCGTCCGCTGCCCGCCCACCACGAGCGGGATGGAGCGCAGCTGCACCACCGTGCCGTTGACGTCGATCTCCGTCTCCCGGGGGGCCCGGCCGCGCGTCACCAGCATCAGCGACTCGTCCACCGGCGCGCCCGACGCGGCAAGCTGTGCCGTCGCGCTGCCCAGTTCGGTGCTCATCAGGTCCGCCGCGAACCCGAGCCTGCGGTAAGCGGACTGCGCGTTCGGGCTCGCGAAGGTGACCCGGCCCGAGGTGTCGAGCCTGAGCAGCCCGTCGCCCACCCGCGGCGAGCGGACCTGGGACGTATCGAAGCCCGGGTAGGGGAACGTGCCCTCGGACACCATCCGCGCCAGGTCGTCGGCGCCCGCCAGGTAGGTCAGCTCAAGCCGGCTCGGCGTGCGCGCCCCGTTCAAGTTGGTTGACCGCTCGATGACCGCGATCACCCGGCCGTCCCGCGTCACCGGGATGGCCTCCGCCCGCACAGGAACGCCGGACGTCCAGTCGGGATCGCTCTCCCGGTGGATGCGGTGCTCGACGCGCGCCGTGTCGAGCACGGGCCGCTCACCCGGGGCGAGCTGCGAGCCAACCACGTCGTCGGGAAAGGAGGTCGGACCGGTCGTCGGGCGCATCTGCGCCACCGCCACCCAGCCAGGGCCGAGCGCGTCATCCGGCCCGCGCAGCGGCACCCACAAGATGAGGTCGGCGAACGACAGGTCGGCGAGAAGCTGCCAGTCAGACACCAGGGAGTGCAGCCACTCCAGGTCCGGCCCGGACAGGCTGGTGAGGTTCCTTGCGAGGTCGGTGAGCGTCGGCACGCTCCCATGATGACACGTGCCACCCGGGTAGATTTTCCATGCCCGGGCATGACCTGGCATTATGCCAAGACGCCCGCGGCCCTCGTTCCCTGCGGCTGGCCCTGATAAAATCGCGTTTTTTGCGATCAGGGCCAACCGCGGGGAACATCGGGGGTACGGGGGGTCGCCCCCCCGGAAGATAACTGTCATCATGGCCGGAACACCGCAAGAGCGGGGAGGTACCACTCATGACCGCGTTCCCAGTGCCGGCCGAAGACAACGATGGCATGCCTCGCCCGGCCGGAGACGCCGCGTCGGCACCCGCCCTGCTGCGGCTGCCCAAGTACTACCAGGTCAAGAAGCAGCTACTTGACTTCACCGCGGCCATGTCACCGGGCAGCCCCGTCCCGCCCGAGCGTGAGCTCGCCCGGCTCTACGGCACCTCCCGTACCACCGTCAGGCAGGCGCTCGCCGAGCTGGTGATCGAGGGACGGCTGCTGCGCATGCAAGGCAAGGGCACGTTCGTGGCCAAGCCCAAGGTGGCACAGCCGCTTGAGCTCGCAAGCTACACCGAGGGCATGCGCCAGCACGGCCTGCACCCGCAGACCAAGATCCTCGACATCGGCTACGTCACGGCAGACGAGCAGCTCGCCGCGCTACTCGACGTGCGGCCCGGCGGGCGGCTGCTGCGCATCCACCGGCTGCGGCTGGCCGACGGCGAGCCGATGTCCATCGACACCTCGCACCTGCCCGCCCGCCGCTTCCCCGGCCTGCGGCGGCAGCTCGAGCGGCACGCGTCGCTGTACGAGACGCTGCGCACCGCGTACGGCATTCAGCTGGCCGAGGCCGAGGAGACCATCGAGACCGTGCTCGCCGACCCGCACGACGCCCGCCTCCTCGACGTGGACCCCGGCATCCCGCTGCTGCTGCTGTCCAGGCACGCCATCGACTCCACCGGCGAGCCGGTCGAGTGGGCACAGTCCTGGTACCGGGGCGACCGGTACAAGTTCATCACCAGGCTGCGCCGAGGGGCCGGGGCCGTGACGGGGGCATCCGGCCTTGGGGGCACCCCGGCAATCAGGTAGCCGTATCAGCAATCGTTCGCATTAGGGCATTGCCTAATCATCTCCGGTGATCGAACATGGTTGGAATCACGTGATCTCCATCACATCCACCCGTGCGAGAGCGCCGAGAGGACCTGATGAATCAGCCCTACACAACCCCCAGCACGCCAAGCGGACCGCAAGGTCCCCCAATCACTAACGCGAAGCGCCCGATGGCGGCCCACCCAATCACGTCGGCCGCGATCTTCGTCCTGGTCGCCGCTTCGATCTGCTGCACGCTTATCGTCCCGATCTACGCCCATATCACGCCGAAGATCGGTGACTGGCCCTTCTTCTACTTCTATCTACTGGCCTACATGCCGCTCGTGGCGATCGCGCTCTGGCTCGCCACCCTGCTGCAGCGCAGGCTGGCGACACCGGCGGACGGCTCTGCCGTCAGCGACGCGGAGGTGGCGCAATGAGCAACGTCAACACCGTCGTGTTCACGATCGTCCTCGTCCTCTTCGTCATCGTCACCGCGGTCGGCTTCCTAGCGGCCCGCTGGCGCCGCCCGCCGGTCATGGCGCACCTGAACGAGTGGGGACTGGCGGGCCGCGGCTTCGGCACGTTCATCACGTGGTTCCTGCTCGGCGGCGACCTCTACACCGCCTATACGTTCATCGCCGTGCCCGCGCTGGTGTTCGGCTCGGGTTCGATCGGCTTCTTCGCGGTCTCCTACACCATCATGGCGTACCCGATCGCGTTCATCTTCCTGCCCAGGCTGTGGTCGATCTGCCGGGTGCATAACTGGGTCACGCCCGGTGACTTCATTCGGGGCCGGTACGGCTCGCGCGGGCTGGCGCTGGCCATGGCCTTCACCGGCATCCTGGCGCTGATGCCGTATATCGCGTTGCAACTCGTCGGCATCCAGGCGGTGCTCACCGTCATGGGGGTCAACGCCAGCTCGACCAACACCTACGTCAAGGACCTGCCGCTGTTCGTCGCCTTCCTGGTGCTGGCGATCTTCACGTACGTCTCCGGGCTGCGCGCACCGGCCGCGATCGCGTTCATCAAGGACACGCTCATCTACGTGTTCGTCCTCGTGGCCGTGTTCTACATTCCGACCAGGCTGGGCGGCTGGGGGCACATCTTCGGTGCCGCCCAGACGCACTTCGCGTCGATCAGCCCGGCAACGGGCAAGCCCATCGGGACGTTCATCCCCACCACCAAGTCCACCGGCAGCACCCAGTTCGACTTCGCGACGCTGGCGCTCGGCTCCGCCATGGCGCTGTTCGTGTACCCGCATATCATCACCGGCACGCTGGCCTCGAAGCGGCGCGGCATCATCAAGCGGAACATGTCGCTACTGCCCGCCTACGCGGTCCTGCTCGGCCTGATCGCGCTGTTCGGCTACATGGCGGTCGCCGACCCGGTCACGGCCGCGGACGTCAAGAAGGCGGGCAACGCACAGCTCGCGGTGCCGTACCTGTTCCAGCACATGTTCCCGAGCTGGTTCACCGGCATCGCCTTCGCCGGCATCATCATCGGCGCCCTCGTGCCTGCCGCGATCATGGCGATCGCGGCCGCGAACCTGTTCACCCGCAACATCTTCAAGGAGTTCTTCAAGCCGGACGCCAGCCCGGCGCTTGAGACCCGGATGTCGCAGTGGGCGTCGCTCGTGGTCAAGTTCGGCGCGCTGGTATTCGCGGTCGAACTGCCGCACACGTTCTCCATCAACCTGCAGCTGCTCGGCGGCGTCTGGATACTGCAGATCTTCCCGATGCTTGTCGGCGGCCTGTACACCCGCTGGTTCCACCGCTGGGCCCTGCTCACCGGCTGGTTCGCTGGCATGATCTACGGCACGATCGCCGCGTACAACGTCAAGAACGCGACCACCTCGCACTGGGCGGGGTCGTCGGACATCGTGTTCGGGCACAGCATCTACATCGGCATCACCGCGATCATCATCAACGTCGTGATCGCGGTCATACTGACGCCGATCCTCAGGGCCGCCAGAGTGCCAGAAGGCACCGACGAGACCCTCCCGCACCAGTACACCGCGGACCCGGAGGACGCACCCGCACCGGTGCCGGCCGGCGTCGGGGCGCACCTGGAGGGATAGTCGAAGCACGCACCCGTTCCGGATCCCGTCGTCAATAACCGGGATCCGGAACGGGGGCGTGCGCTGCCTGCCCCGCCCGGGCACCGCCTCCGGCGGGCGGACGGGGCCGGCGGCGGCACAGCCCCGGCACTGGGTGG
>CAZORE010000019.1:63177-82219 GCA_964581815.1 uncultured Streptosporangiaceae bacterium
ACCGCCTCCGGCGGGCGGACGGGGCCGGCGGCGGCACAGCCCCGGCACTGGGTGGATGTGCCCTTGGTACTGCTATAGCGACACCAACGGCACATTCACGCACTGGGGCCGCCGCGGCGCACCTGGCCCCCCCTCCACAAAACTGTGACGCACGGGTAGCGTCTGGCGAGTGGGATCTCTAACTGGACACGCGGGCGCGCACGCCGTCGCGGTCGCACAGCGGTACGGCGTGACGGCCATGTTCACTCTCTCCGGCGGGCACGTCTTCCCGCTCTACGACGGAGCGGTCAAGGCCGACCCGCCGCTGCGCCTGGTGGACGTGCGGCACGAGCAGACCGCGGTGTTCGCCGCCGAGGGCACCGCGCGCCTCACCCGTGCGCCCGGGCTCGCCGTCGTCACGGCAGGCCCGGGGATCACTAACAGCGTGAGCGCGGTGACCTCCGCGTGGTTCAACGGCGCGCCGGTCGTCGTCCTCGGCGGCCGCGCCCCCGACTACCTGTGGGGCAAGGGGGCGCTGCAGGAAATGGACCACGTCCCGCTGCTCGCCCCGGTCACCAAGCGCTCCTGGACCGAGCACGCCGCCGCGTCCGTGGCGGCGTCGGTTGACGAGGCGTTCCGCCTGGCGACGGCCCCGCACCGGGGCCCGGTATTCGTCGACTTTCCGCTGGAAGCCATCTACGGCGAGGCGGCCGTCGACTTCCCAGATGGCGCCTTGTTCGCACCAGAGCAGCCCGACGCCATGGACGTGGCGCGGATCGCCGAGCTGCTCGCGACGGCGCGCCGTCCCGTGCTCGCCCTCGGCTCAGACGTCTGGCTGGGTGGCGCGGACGTCGCCGCCCGGACGTGCGCGGAGGCCCTGCGCCTCCCGGTGATCGCGAACGGCCAGGCCCGCGGCGTGCTGCCTGGCGGTCACTCGCTGCTGGTCACCCGGGCTCGCTCACTCGCGCTCGCCGAGGCCGACCTGGTGATTGTGGTCGGGGTTCCGCTGGACTTCCGGCTGCGCTACGGCTCGTTCGGCCCGAAGGAGTCCCCCGCCGCCGTCATCCACGTGGCGGACTCCCCCGACGGCATCGCCAGCCACGTGCCGCTCGCCGCCTCCGCGTCCGGTGACCTGTCCCTGTTCTTCATCGCCCTCATCGAGGCCTGCGGCGCCCGCCCCGCGGGCGACATGGAGTGGCTGGCGCAGCTGCGCGGCGCGGCCCGCGCCGCGGCGGCCGCGGACACCCCGCTGCTTGAGAGCGAGGCGGATCCGGTCCACCCGATGCGGGTCTACGGCGAGCTGCTGCGGCAGCTCGACGACGACGCGGTGGTCATCGGCGACGGCGGCGACTTCGTCTCCTTCGCGGGCCGCCTCATCGAGCCGGCGTTCCCAGGACGGTGGCTGGACCCGGGCCCTTACGGCTGCCTCGGGACGGGCTTGGGCTACGCGATGGCGGCCAGGATCGCGCATCCCTCGTCCCAGGTGGTACTGATGCTGGGCGACGGCGCCGCTGGCCTGTCTCTGATGGACGTGGACACCCTGGTCCGGCATAACCTGCCCGTCGTCATGATCGTGGGCAACAACTCGGCCTGGGGCCTGGAAAAGGGCCCGATGCAGGCCGTCTACGGCTACGACGTGGCCGCCGACCTGCGCCCGGGCACCCGCTACGACGAGGTGGTGCGGGCGCTTGGCGGCGCCGGCGAGCTGGTGACCGCGCCCGCCGGGATCGCGCCGGCCCTCCGGCGCGCCTTCGACTCGTCTGCCCCGTACCTGATCAACGTGATCACTGACGTGCAAGCCGAGTATCCGCGCACCACGACGGGCGTGTAGGGCGTCGGGCCGACAGCAACCACAGGACCGGCGGGGTTTTCACGATGCGGTTAGCCGTTAGCTGGCAGCACCAGCCGGCTGAGGGCGTCGACGACCTGCGGGTCGTACTCGGAGGCGGTGTCCAGCCGCAGCCGCTCGACGGCCTCCGTCGCCCTGGCGGCGTCCTCCAGGCTGCCCACCAGGTCGTCGTACGCGTTGGCGGCGCGGATGATCCTGCTGGACAGCGGCGGCGGCGGGGAGCGGTCCACGGGGCGGCACGGGTCGGACTGGCGCCGCACGATGTCCGCCACCGTGCCAAGCACGCGGGCCTGCTGTATCACCTCGGCGCCGTACTCGGCGATGCGCCGCTGCTCCTCCCGGGCGACGAGCACGGTGGCGCCGCCGGGCACCGGGTCGCGCAGCGACAGCTGGCCGATGTCATGCATCAGCGCGGCGTACTCAAGCTCAAGCAGCGCGGCTTCCGGCATGCCGAGTTCGCGGCCGATGGCGACCGAGAGCCGGCTAACCCGGGCGGAGTGGCCGGCCTCCACGTAGCCGCCGATCTCCGTCACCCGGGCGAGAGCGCGCACGGTCTGCAGGTAGGTGGCCCTGATCCCGGCGTACCTGCGCAGCGCCACCTGCGTGACGAGCAGCGGCGCCGCGAACACCGCGACGGCCGCGAGCCCCATGACCTCGGCGGCGAAGACGATGAGCAGCGCCGACGCGCCCGCGGCGGCGGCGATGGCGAACTGCACCCGCAGCTCGTCGCCAAACCCGACGACGAACCTGGTCCGCAGCTGGTCCGTCCGGATCAGGGCGCTCACCGCCGACTCAAGCAGCCAGGCCACGACGACGAGCCCGAGCATGACCGGCAGCTCGGACCACCACCGGCCGCCGATCAGCCCGGCGTTGGCCAGCGGGCGGAACGCGGCGGCCATGCACGCCACCGCGAGCAGCCGGGCGGACATCGCCGTGCTCCGCGCCGGCCGGCCGACCGCCAGGTGGGGCAGCGCACCGATCATCATGGCGATCGCGGTCACCGCGATGACCTGCGCCGCAGTCGGCCTGGCCGGGGCGTTGCCAATCCGCAGCAGCAGGGCGTAGGCCATGGCGCCCGCGGTGGCGATGGGGGCCGCCTCCCGGTCGCCCGGCAGGTTCAGCCGTAGCAGCTCGCCGAACGCGATAAGCGCGCCGAACGCAAGCGCCGCGTGCACGTCACGGACGCCGCTAACCGCGGTCTGGGCGACCGACCAGATGACGAGCAGCGCCGCGAACGCGACGAGCAGCCACTGGCCAGAGTCCAGGGCAGGACGCGGGAACCCGCGCGGCTCGTACCATCGGCTGGCCACCGTGTCACAGGCTCTCGATGGTTCGCAGCGGGTCCTCCGCGGGCGCGGGCTCCGGCGCCGTCCAGCCGTCTCGCTCGATCGCCGTGACGAAGGCGTCCACGAAGGAGGGGTCGAACTGCTTGCCCGCCCACTTGCGCAGCTCGGTGATCGCCTCGGGAACGGGGCGGGCACCCCGGTAGGAGCGGTCGGAGGTCATCGCGTCGAAGGCGTCCGCCACGGCGAGCACCCGGGCGAACTCGGGTATCTCGTCACCGGCCAGGCCCATCGGGTAGCCCCGGCCGTCGATCCGCTCGTGGTGGTGCATGATTCCGGCGAGCGCTTCATCGAGGAAGCCGATCTCCCGGACGATGTCCAGCCCGCGCATCGGGTGCAACTGGACGGCAGCGTACTCGTCGTCAGTGAGCGAGCTGCGCTTCTGCAGCACCGACGTCGGGACGCCGAGCTTGCCCACGTCGTGCAGCATCCCGGCGTACCTGATCGCCCCCACCCGTTCCGGGCGCATCCCGATCTCCGTCGCGATCATCACCGCGCCGCGGGACACTCGCTCGCTGTGCCCCCTGGTGTAAAAGTCCTTGGTCTCCACGGCCTGGCACAGCGCGCTGACCGTCGCCTCGTAGGCCCGCTGCTGCGCGGCAAACTGCGCCACCGCCCAGCGCGCCACGAGCACCGGGATGAGCACGAGGACCGGGGTGAACGGGCCGAGGACCGACCAGAGGGCGGCGATCAATACGCCGAACGCGCCGTACCCCAGGTCCGTCACCCACAGCTTGAAGTCGAGCCCGTCCCGCCCCACCGCGGCGCCCGGGTCCCTGGTCAGCCAGAACACGGCGTGCAGCAGCATGAAGTTGACGGCCACGTGCACCACCGCCGCCGCGGCGAACGGCCCGATCAGGCCGGGGAAGGAAGTCGGTCCCGGGGTGCCGACGTGCCCGCCGAAGGCCAGGTAGGTCCGGCCGGCCAGGTAGGCGCTCAGCACGTACATGCCGCTGTTGAACAGCCGCTGCGGCAGGGTGGGGCCGCGGCGGACGCCGAGAAGCGTACCGCAGCTGACGATCGCCGCCCCGACGGGACCGCACAGCACCACGGCGGCGAGCGATGCCATGGTGTTCGCCGACCAGGCGAGGCCACGCCCGTTCACCAACGTGGCGGAAGACTCGCAGGCGACGAGGAGCAGGCCGAGCACCCCGATCTGGGCCCAGTCGAGCCCGGTATCCGGGCCGGCGGCGAGCACGATCACGGCGGCGGCGACAACCGCGCCGATGTATAGCCACGCGATGCGCGAGAGCTTATGCACGCTCCCCCCTCGTAGCCAGCCGCCGTTGACCCGAATCGCACCTATCGCCGTCGCTACCCCCAGGAGACCCCGGAAGCCCTCATCGGGACAGTCCTCCCTCGCGCGGAATACTGACGGCCGCTTACGACATGCCGCCAACCACAGGATAACGTGACCACGCTGATTAGCGCAGACCTAAAAACCTATAGCAGACGAGCCGTAAGCGGCCGTTTTCGCCAGACGAGACTTATTCAGCAACCTCAATCTCGGCCTGCACCTGCCTGATTCGCACGAGGACCTTAGTGCGCAGTTCGCTCGGCACCGGGTCGCAGCCGCAGTGCCTGGCGACCAGGCGCTTCACCGCCTCCTCGAGCCCGTACTCGCGCAGGCACGGCCCGCACTCGTCGAGATGCTGGCGGATGTGATCGCAGTCGTCTTCCGACACCTCGCCGTCCAGATACCAGTAGACGCGCTCAAGTACCTGGCTACACGGCGTCTCATGAGGCCTTCCGCAGCTCATTGCCCACCCTCCTCGGCATTGGCGCGGACCAGGCCCTGCTCGGCTGCATAGTCCTGGAGCAGCTCCCTGAGCTGTCGGCGACCGCGGTGCAGCCGTGACATCACGGTACCGATCGGGGTTCCCATAATGTCGGCAATTTCCTTATATGCGAACCCCTCAACATCCGCGAGGTACACCGCGATCCTGAACTCTTCAGGCAGCGTCTGCAGCGCGGTCTTGATATCGGAATCGGGCAGCCTTTCCAGCGCCTCCGCCTCCGCCGACTTGAGCCCGCCGGAACTGTGCGAGGCCGCGCGCGCGAGCTGCCAGTCTTCCACCTCGTCAGAGCCTGACCGCTGCGGTTCACGCTGCCGCTTGCGGTAGGTGTTGATGAAGGTATTAGTCAGGATCCTGAAAAGCCACGCCTTCAGGTTCGTCCCCTGCTGGAACTGGTGGAATGACGCGTACGCCTTCGCGAAGGTCTCTTGCACGAGGTCTTCGGCATCCGCCGGGTTCCTCGTCATGCGGAGGGCGGCAGAGTACAACTGGTCCAGGTATGGCATGACATCTGCCTCAAAGCGCTCTCCGCGCTCGGCAAGCGTGTCTGGCACGGGACCCACCCCCTCTCGGTAACCGTAAGAGGATACCTTCCCCGGCGGGCGGGGGGCGGACCGGTGTGGCCGGTCGAGTGTCGCAGTGGCTGTGGCCATGACGCGTTCAACACCGTCCCGGCCCGCGCAATTCCGGCTTCCTGGGGATGGAACGCGCGGACCTGGGAAGGCTAATAAGCGTGGGGTGCAACGAATGAGGCACCCCGGCCAGGAGTGACCCCGTGCACCCGATTTTTCCCGGGGGAACGGCCGAGCAGGACACCGGCCCAGCCGAAGGCTACCCGCGCTTCCACGCCGCGGTCGCGCTTGCGCAGCTCACCAGCTGGCTGCCCGGCGGCAGGCGCTTCCTCATCGACATATCTGGTCCCGGTGCGCGCGCGGCCGAGGTCGCCGCCCGCGCCGGGCACCGGGTGCTGCGCGTCATCGACCCGCAGTCGCCGGCCGGGCCGTCGGGCGGCGAAGCCGGCCCGGCGCCGCGCGGCCGGCGCTGCACGGTCGCCGCCGACGGGACGGGCCTTGAGTTCCTGGCCGACGGCTGCGCCGACGGCGTCATCGCCGAGGACCGGACCCTGTCCAGGCACCTGGCCGCGGAAGAACTCGTCGCCGAGGTCGCGCGCGTGCTGCGACCCGGCGGGCAGCTGCTCGCCTGCGTGGACTCGCTCACCTACGGCATGGGAGTACTTGCCGAGCAGCACCGCTGGCCGCACCTGGTGGACGTGCCCAACGCCGACGTGGTGCTCATCCCCTGGCCGGACGGCACCATCACCCGCTGCTACGGCGCGGAGCAGCTCCGCGAGCTGTTCACCGGCGCGGGCCTGCGGGTCAACTGGATCAGGCCGCGCACCGTCCTGTCCCCGGACACGGTCAGCTATCTGCTTGCCCGCGACCCGTCACGCTTCGCCGACCTGGTCGACGCGGAGCTGCGCGCCCGCAGCGACGACTCCGTGGGAACACAGCTCATCGCTGCCTGCATTAAGCCCGGGGGGGCGACCCCCCTGGACCCCCCGGCACGGGGAGGCACCGCCCCCCCGTAGCCCCCTGCGGGGGGCACCGCAAAAGACGGGAGCCGCTTCGCCCGCCACGCCGTGGCTGGGGTTAAAGCCCCATGGTTGCTGTCGCTTGAGGGCTACGCCCTCATCAGCGCCGCCGGTCTCGCTTCGCCTGGCACGGAACACAGCGAGCGGTCGCCGGGCGGACCTCGAGGCGCGGCTCGGGGACCGGGTTACTGCAGTCAACGCACCGCCCGTAACTGCCGTCGTCGACCCGGGCAAGCGCGGCGAGCACCTCGGCGCGCTGCGCCAGCGCCGTCTGCACCGATGCGGCGTTCCTGTCCGCCTCCGTCAGGTTCGAGCCCGCGTCGCCCGCCTCCGCGTCACCTCCCCGGGCAAGGTGGTGTTCACCCATCAGTACCGAAACCGTCCGGTCCAGGTCGGCCCGCATTTCCTCTAGGCGCTTACGGGCAACGGTGATCTCCATCGGCGGTTCCTCGAGGGTGAGGGGAGGGTTCAGAAAAGGGACGAACCAGGGGGCGGTTCCGCCTCGCCCAGCGGTTCGATCAGCGACGGGCCGTTGTTCCGCACGGAGTTAACGGCCGTCGAAACGGGATAGGACGCCAGGCCGCCCGATCCCGAGGACGTCGCGGGGCGCATCACCGCAAGCAGCTGCCCCTTCTCGTTGTTGCCCGGATCAAGCCAGTCCGCCCAGTCGTCAGGCGCGATCACCATCGGCGTCCGGTCATGGATCCGGCCGATCTCGTCGGTGGCCTGCGTGGTGATGATCGACCCCGACCAGTACCAGGCGTCTTCATGATCATCGGGCACCTGCGAGTTCCGCCAGAGCTCGTAGATCCCGGCGAAGGCGAGGATGCCGCCGTCGGACCGGTAGATATAGAACGGCTTCTTCGCCTTGTCCTCGGTGATCCACTCGTAGTAGCCGTCCGCCGGGATCAGGCAGCGCCGCTTCCCGAACGCCGCGCGGAACGACGGCTTGACCGCGACCGTCTCGGAGCGCGCGTTGATCATCCGGGCACCGCCCGAGGTGTCCTTCGCCCAGCTCGGCACCAGGCCCCACCGCACCAGCCGGAGCTCCCGCTCGTCCTTGTGGGTGAGCACCGTGTAGATCCGCTTCGTCGGCGCCACGTTGTAGTCCGGGTCGCGGTCGGCGGGGACGGCGTCACGCGTCACGGCGAACTCCTCAAGGAGCTCAAGCCGCTTACGAGCGGAGACAAACCGACCGCACATGCGACCCTTCCCTAGCACAAGCCGGATTGAAGCCTTTCTTAACCGTAAAACACCATCGGCAAACCCGGGGCCGGCTCATCCGACGCTAGCCGACCCCACCCGATACCCTCAAGAGCATGAACTCCGGACGCTGGCGCGCCCCCGCGGCGCACGGACCGGTGCGCGCGACGCTGCGACTGCCCGGTTCGAAGTCGATCACCAACCGAGCCCTCATCCTCGCGGCGCTGAGCGACTCGCCGTCGGTGCTGCGCGGCGTCCTGCAAGCCCGGGACACGTCCCTCGCCATTGGCGCGCTGCGGGCCCTCGGCGGCACCATCGACTCCGACGGTACCGACGTGCGCGTTACCCCCGGCACCCCGGCCCCCGGCGCCGCGGTGCGCGTCGACGTCGGCAACGCGGGCACGGTCATGCGGTTCCTGCCCGCGGCCGCGGCGCTCACCGCGGCCGACGTCGCCTTCGACGGCGACCCGCGGGCCCGCCAACGGCCAGTCGGCGCGCTGCTCACCGCGCTGCGCACGCTCGGCGTGGCGATCGACGACGGCGGGCGCGGCGCGCTTCCGTTCGTCATCCACGGCAAGGGCGAGGTGCCGGGCGGGCCGGTCACGCTCGACGCCTCCGGGTCGTCGCAGCTGGTCTCCGGCCTGCTGCTGGCCGCGCCGCGGTTCACCGGGGGCGTCGCGGTCCGGCACTCGGGACCGCCGGTGCCGTCGCTTCCGCATATCGAGATGACCATCCGGATGCTCCGCGGCGCCGGGGCAACGGTGGAGGCCAGCCAGGCCAGCGCCGGCCGGCCGGATTCCTGGCGGGTGGAGCCGGGACCACTGAACCTCGGTGACTTCACCGTGGAGCCCGACCTGTCCAACGCGGGCCCGTTCCTCGCCGCTGCCCTCGTTACCGGCGGTTCCGTTACCATCCGAGACTGGCCGGAAGCGTCGCTGCAGCCCGCCGACGCGATCCTGGACGTGATCACCCGGATGGGCGGGTCGGTGTCCCGTGGCCCGGACGGCGTGACCGTCACCGGGACGGGCACGATCACCGGCATGGACGCCGACTTGCGCGACATCCCGGAGATGTGCCTGCCGCTCACGTCGGTCGCGGCGCTCGCCTCCGGGCCGTCCACGTTCACCGGGGTGGGCCACACGCGGACGCAGGAGACCGACCGGCTCGCCGCGATCACCAAGGAGATCAACGCGCTCGGCGGCGACGTGACCGAGGAGCCCGACAGCCTGACCATCAGGCCCCGGCCGCTTGCCGCACCCTCGGGGCACGCCTTCGACAGCTACGACGACCACCGGATGGTGATGGCCGGCGCCGTGCTCGGCCTCGGCGTCCCCGGTATCGACGTGCTGAACGTCGCCACCGTCGGCAAGACCTTCCCCGACTTCACCGCCTGCTGGGAATCACTCGTCCGGGGGGATGCCTCCTGAGGCAGCGGCCGTCCTACCGCGACGAGGACGACGTCCGGGTCCGTGCGGGCCGCGGCTCCAAGCCGCGCACCCGGCGGCGCCCGGCGCACGAGTCCGCGCCCGAGGCGTTCGTGGTCAGCGTCGACCGGGGCCGCTACGGCTGCGTGCTTGGCGACCATGACACGGACGACGCCCTGCTGGTCACCGCGATGAAGGCGCGCGAGCTCGGCAAGGGCTCGGTCGTGGTCGGCGACCGAGTCGCGCTGGCCGGCGACGTGTCCGGTGCGCCGGGCAGCCTCGCCAGGATCGTCCGGGTCGAGGAGCGGACGAGCGTGCTGCGCCGCTCCCCCGACGACACCGACCCGCTGGAACGGGTCGTCGTGGCGAACGCCGACCAGATGGTGATCGTCGCCGCGCTCGCCGACCCGGAACCCAAGACCCGGTTCATCGACCGCTGCCTGGTCGCCGCCTACGACGCGGGCCTCGAACCGCTCTTGGTGCTCACCAAGTCCGACCTGGCCGCGCCGCGCAAGCTCCGCGCGTTCTACCGGCCGCTTGACATCCCCATGCTGACCACCAGGCAGCCGCTGCCCGCACAGACTCTTCGCCGACTGCGCAAGGCGCTCAACGGTCGGCTAAGCGTCCTCATCGGCCAGTCGGGTGTCGGGAAATCGTCCCTGGTCAACGGCCTGGTGCCGGATGCTAGCCGTGCGGTCGGCCGGGTCAACGCGGTCACCGGCAAGGGCAGGCACACCTCGTCGTCCGCGATCGCGATCCCACTGCCCGGCGACCCCGGCTGGCTCATCGACACGCCAGGGATACGCGGCTTCGGCCTTGGCCACGTGACGGCGGAGCGAGTCGTGGAGGCATTCGGCGACCTGGCCGAGGGCACCGCCGACTGCCCGCCCGGCTGCGACCACCTCTCCGACGGCTGCGCACTCGACGCGTGGGCCGCCGAGCATGACGCGCTCCCCCGGCTCGAGTCGCTGCGCCGCCTGCTCCGCTCCCGCGAGTCCACCGACTGAGCCGCCACGGCCCCGTGTCGTAGCCGAGCCGCCTCATCGCAGCTGCCGCGTTAGCCACACGACCACCCGATGACCCTGACGGCGCCTGAGGGCAGCCCGGGAAGGGGCCGGAGATCGACCTCGAGGCGCTCGTAACGTGCGTTGCGGCCGCACATGACCGCTGCCGGGCTAGCAGACGGATGGTAGACCTCGAGGATGCCCTTGTCGTAATACATAGTGACGGGCCCGGTAACCGGGACCGGCGGCGCGGTGGCCGCGGCGGCGGGGATCTCGCTGGTCAGCAACCGGCCACCCTCGCGGACCATAATGTGGCCAGGGCGGACCTGAACCTCGACGTCATCGCAATTCATTCCGTGCAGGCGCACCGCGATGACGCCGGTCTCAGGGCGCAATGGTGTTACCAGGAACTCCGCCGCGGCCTCCCCCCTCGCCGAGAGCTGCACGCCTATCTCCCCCTGGCCCTCGATGACCCGGCTGGCGAGCCGCTCGCCTCGGGCGCTATCGAGCTCGCGGGCAGGCCGGAACCGTAGGTTGTCGCCTTCCAGGTAGAGCTCACGGGGCAGGGACATGACCCCCACCCGAGTCCGGTCCGGGGGGGCCAGTTCGTCGAGGCTCTCGCGGAGCCAGCCGATGCCGACCCGTCGGCCATCGGCAAGCGTCAGGGATTGCGGCGCGTAGTACCGGCCGCCGCCGTCGCACCGGCCGCTGGCCCGTGGCGTGAACCGGTCGCCGGCGATCTCCCCCGTCAGCCAGATCGCGTGCTCCGGACCCTCGCCGATCAGCGAGACGATAACCACGGTCGTGCGGCCAAGGGTGAACACGTCCGGGCATTCCCAGACCTGCCCGGGCAGACCGTGGTCGCCAGCGGCCGCGAGCACCCCCAGGTACCGCCAGCGGTAAAGGTCGTCAGACCTGTACAAGAACAGTGCGCCGCCCCTGTCCGCGAGGCCTCCGCCTATCACCTGGTACCAGTCCGGCCCGTCCCGCCACGCGGTATGGTCGCGGAACGCCATGACTCCCGGCTCAGCGGGCCAGCAGCCGATCACCGGGTTCCGTGGGCTGCGGGACCAGCGGATCAGGTCGGGGTCGTCGGCCGTGGCCAGGC
This sequence comes from uncultured Streptosporangiaceae bacterium, assembly GCA_964581815.1. Lineage (GTDB taxonomy): Bacteria > Actinomycetota > Actinomycetes > Streptosporangiales > Streptosporangiaceae > Trebonia. Next base: position 74,475 of record CAZORE010000019.1, read on the forward strand.
AGGGGAGCGTCAGCTGTTCGCGCGTTCCGGTGTAGAGCAGGCGCGGCGTGCCGTCGTGCACGACGGCACAGCCGGACCAGCAGCCGTCACGGTCGGGCCCGTCGGGACTTGGCTCAAGCGCCAGCGGATGATCTGCCCAATTCCACAGGTCCGGGCTGCTCGCGTGGCCCCAGGCCATGTGCTCCGGTGTCAGCCCGCCCGGGTTGTGCTGGTAGAACAGGTGGACTCGTCCGTTCCACTGAATGAGCCCGTTAGGGTCGTTCATCCAGTTCCTGGCCGGCGCGAAGTGCAGTGCCGGGCGGGGGCGCGCTGCCCCGCCCGGCACCCTGCCTGCGCCTGGCGCGTCCCGGTGGCGTGCCACTAGCTGCCGAGGACCCAGGCGGTAGTGTCCGCTGGCAGCAGCCCCTCCTTGAGGGGAGCGCTGGCAACGACCACTGTTCCCGGCGGCAGCGGAACGGCCTCGGAGCCGAAGTTGGTCACCGACTGCCAGCCGCCCGGGCGGGCGAAATGCAGCACCTGTCCGTGGCCGCCCGGCACCCATTCCAGGCGTTCCGCGGTCCGCAGCCGGCGGCGCCAGCCGAGCGCCTGGCGGTACATGACCAGCGTGGACGCCGGGTCATGCTCTTGCGCCTGGACACTGAGCGGTCCGAACCAGGCGGGCTGCGGCAGGTGCGCGGCGCCGGCGCCGAACCCGAACGACGCGCCGTCAGGGCTCCAGGGCAGCGGGACGCGGCACCCGTCACGGCCCTTCTCCGCGCCGCCTGACCGCAGGAACGAGGGATCCTGGATCAGCTCGGCCGGAATGTCGGCGACCTCGTACAGGCCCAGTTCTTCCCCCTGGTACAGATAGGCCGACCCGGGCAGCGCCAGCATCAGCAGGGTGGCCGCGCGGGCGCGCCTCAGGCCAAGCTTGAGGTCGGGTTCCGGCGAGGTTCCGTTGCTGAGCAGCCAGCCCTTGGCGTTCTCGGTGCTTTCAAGGTGATCTTGCGCCGGCAGCGCATAGCGGCTGGCGTGCCGTACAACGTCGTGGTTGGACAGCACCCATGTGGTCGAAGCGCCGTTGCGCTGCGCCTCGGCGAGGCCGTCGGTTATCACGCGCAGGAACTCCCCGGCCCGCCAGTTCGCCTCGAGCAGGTCGAAGTTGAACGCCTGGCCCAGCCCGGCGGGGCTGGCGTACCGAGGCCGCCTGGACGGGTGCACCCACGCCTCGGCCACGCCGGCCCGCGGCGGGTCATACTCGTTGAAGACCTGCCGCCATTCGGCGTAGATGTCGTGTACCTCGTCCCGGTCCCACAGCGGGTGGGTGCCGTTCAGGCCTGCCGGATGATGCCGGGCCGGCAGCGGCTCGAGCGGCTCGGCCAGGTTCTTGGCCAGGCCGTGCGCCACGTCGACACGGAAACCGTCGGCACCGCGGTCGGACCAGAACCGCAGCGTGGTCAGGAAATCGTCCCGGACCTCGCGGTTCTCCCAGTTGAGATCGGGCTGCTCGGCGGCGAACAGGTGCAGATACCACTGGCCGTCAGGGACGCGGGTCCAGGCCGGGCCGCCAAACATCGAGGTCCAGTCCGACGGGGGCAGCGCCCCGTCCGGTCCCAGCCCGTCGCGGAAGATGTACCGGCTCCTGGCCGGCGACCCCTTCGGCGCGGCCAGCGCCTCAAGGAACCAGGCATGCCGGCTCGAGGTGTGATTCGGGACAATGTCGACGATGATCTTGATCCCGCGCTCGTGCAAGCGGGCGGCCATCTCGTCGAAATCGGCCAGCGTGCCGAGCTGCGGGTCGACGTCACGGTAGTCGTCCACGTCGTAGCCGCCGTCGGCGAGCGCGGACGGGTAGAACGGGCTGAGCCACACCGCGTCGATGCCGAGCTGGGCCAGGTACGGCACCCGGGAGACGACCCCCTTGAGGTCGCCGAGGCCGTCTCCGTTGGAGTCGGCGAAGCTGCGGGGGTAGACCTGGTAGACCGCCGCCTGCCGCCACCAGCCGGCGGCCTGGCTCTCCTGCGCTGCGGTTGGCTCCATGGTCTACTTGATCGAGCCGCGCATGATGCCGCTGACCACCCAGCGCTGGCCGATCAGGAAGGCGACCAGGGTGGGCAGCAGGGCCATCAGGTACGACGCGAAGGCCACGTTGTAGTTCGTGGTGAACTGGGTCTGGAACAGGTACTGGACGACCGGGAGGGTCTGGAACTTCGGGTTCGCCGTCACCAGCTGCGGCATCATGAAGTCGTTCCATGACTGCAGGAAGGCGAAGATGCCGACGGTAGCGCTGATCGGCGCGAGCAGCGGCATGACCACCCGCCGGAAGGTCTGCCAGGTCGAGCAGCCGTCTATCCGCGCGCTCTCCTCAAGCTCGACCGGGATGGACCGGATGTACGCCGAGAACAGCAGCACGTTGAAGGCCAGCTGGAACATGATGTGCAGGATCGCGACGCCGAACGGGTTGTCAAGGCCGAGCGCGGCCGTCAGCTTGACCTGGGGCAGCGCGACGACCGGGAACGGGATGAACAGCGCGAGCATGAGGTAGATGAACGTCGCGCGGAACTGCCAGTGGCCCCAGTTGCGCACGATGGACCAGGCCGCGAGCGCGCTGACCAGGATCTCCCCGGTCACGGCGATCACCGTGACCAGCAGGCTCATCGCGAACGCCAGCGGGGTGTCGGTCAGGTCCCACGCGGCGCGGAAGTTCCCCCACTCCAGTGGCCAGGGGAAGTTGAAGCCGGTGCCCGTGCCGGTCTGGGCGGGTGACTTGAGCGCCATGGCGATGGCGAAGTACAGCGGGACGAGAACGATCAGGGCGCAGATGGCCAGGAGGATTGTCAGCCCCCAGTTGACCCGTATGCCGTCCGGCACGTTGCGCCGCCTGCGCGGCAGGATCGCCGGGGCGGCGGCCGCCACGGTGTTTACCTGGGTCGCCATTACAGACTCCCTCCCCGGCGCCGGATGACGCTCAGCTGGAAGATGGCAAACAAGAGCGTGATGAAGAAGAAGATGACGGCGTTAGCCATCTGGTAGGCGTAGTCGCCGTTGAAGAAGCCGTTGAAGATCGTCATGGCCACGCTCGTGGTCGCGGTGCCCGGCCCGCCGCCGGTCAGGCCGACTGCGACGTCGTACACGTTGAGGAAGCCCTTGAAGGTCAGGATGGTGTTGATGATGAAGAACGGGAAGAGCAGCGGGAACGTCATCTTCTTGAACTGCCGCCACGGGCTCGCCCCGTCGATCGAGGCGGCTTCGTAAACCTCTGACGGGATGGACACCAGCCCGGCCAGGAAGATGATGATCGCGCCGGGAATGGCCACCCAGGAGGACACGAGCACGATGCCGAGCCACGCGGTGTTCTGATTGGCCAGGATGCTGGACTCAAGCGGGGCGAAGTGGATCGCTCCCGAGATGATCGGGACCGACGTGGACAGGATGAACGTGAAGATGTAGGAGACGACCAGGCCCGACAGCACCATGGGCAGGAAGAAGATGGTGCGGAACCCGGCTCGCCACCTGATCTTGGCGTTCAGCCCGATCGCCAGGGCCATGGCGACCACGTTGGTGAAGACGCAGGCGACCACCGCGAACAGCAGCGTGAAGCCGTAGGAGTCCCGGATGGTCGGGTCGGCGACCGCGGCCTTGTAATTGGCCAGGCCGATGAACTTCGACGTCCCGTACCCGACGAAGTTCGTGAAGCTCCAGATGGCCCCCTGGACCGCGGGGTACATGATGAAGAACGTGAACAGGAGGACCGCCGGGATGATCATGAGCAGGTAGGTCGGGGACACCGGGAAGAAGATGCTCTTGATCAGGCCGAGCGGAGTCCGCCTGGGCTGGGTGGCAGCCGGCGGCGAAGCCGGCTGGGAAGGGAGTGCGGTCGTGGCCATGCCTGCCTCCTAGGTGCGGGGCTTGCCCGGCTTCACGCCGAGGTCCGGACGGCCAGGCGCTTGAATGCGCTGTCCATCGCCGAGGTGAATCCGCCCACGTTGCCGGTCAGCATCATTTCCTGTATGTAGTTGCCGACCGGGATCGTGTTCGGCACGTACGTTCCCGCGCCCTGGTAGAACCGGCCGGAACTGACGTAGGCGTTGAGGCCGGAGACGAGCGCGCTGGTCTGCGGCGGGGCGTCCTTGAGCGGCGAGAACGCGAGATTGGCCTGGTTGTACGCGTTCATCACGGCGGGCTGCATGAGGTAGTCAAGGAACTGGATGGCGGCCGCGCGCTGGTCAGGCGCCTGCGACCGCGGCAGCCAGATGGCCAGGTCGAGGTTGACCCGGCACTTGGTCTGCGACGCGTCGTCGGTCGCGGGCAGCGGAAAGGTGCCCATCTTGAGCTTCGGGTTGATGCCGAGCACCTGGCCGACGGCCCACGGTCCCTGCATGTACATGCCCGCCTGACCGTTCGCGAACGCGAGGTTGCCGTCACCGTAGTGCTTGGCGATCGGGTTCTCGTTGAAGTACGGCGCCAGGCTGAGCATCCGCTGGCAGGGCGCGGTGAAGTCCTTCTCGAATGACACCGGCGAGCCGGGCCCGAGACCGGTGCCGGCGGCGCTGAGCTGCCGGTAGAACCCCGCGACGTCGATCATGCCGCCGACGGTGTAGTCGAACAGGCCCTGCTGGGTCGTCCAGTTGTCGCCGTAGGTCTGGAAGACCGGCGTGATGTTCGCGGACTTGAACTTCTCGCACACCGCGAGGAACTCGCTCCAGGTGGTCGGGACGGAGGAGATCCCGGCCTTGTCGAACAGTTCCACGTTGTAGATGACGCCCTCGGCGGCCACCGAGTAGGGCAGGATGCTCGTCTCGCCGTGGTAGGAGGCGTACTGGGTCACCAGGGCCTGGATGTTCGGGTCGATGAGCTTGGCCTGCGGCAGGCCGGCCAGGTCGGCGAGGACGCCGCGGGCGACGAAGATGGAGGTGGTCAGGTTGTAGTTGTCGCAGTCGATGGCCGGCGTGTTCCCGCGGACGAACTCCGCGATGAGGCTTGAGGTGAAGTCGTGGGTCACCACGATGCCGGGATGGGCCGCGTTGAACTTCGCCACCAGCTGGTTGAAGTACGGGACGACTTCGGGCTTGGTCTCCTCGAACACGATCCTGGTGACGCCGCCCGAGGAGGAGCACCCGGCGGCCAGGCTCGCCCCGGCGAGCCCGGCCGCGCCGAGCCCCAGCGTCTTCATCATCGACCGGCGGCTCAGCACCGGCCCCCCACCTTTATCGGGCCACACGCGACTCTCCCATCGATCGTGATGGAACGATCAATCACATGGAAACGCCGCTCCTCTCCGCTGTCAAGAGGTGGCTTCCCCTGGTTTGTACGATGAAGGAGTGACCGGGGCTTCGACGGGCCAGGCCCGCGACGTAATCGCCGAACAGGTAACGATTCAAGACGTGGCCCGCGCGGCCGGCGTGGGCAGGCAGACCGTCTCGAACGTGCTCAACGGCAGCGGCCGGGTCGGTGAGGCCGCAAGGGCCCGGGTGCTCGAGGCGGTCGCCGTACTCGGGTACCACCCGCACCATGGCGCACGGAGCCTGCGCTCGCGCCGCACGGGCCAGCTGGCCTACATCCTGCCGACCGCCCTGCTGCTGCCGAGCAACTACATAATGCAGCGTTTCCTTCAGGCGCTCGCGGCCGCGAGCGGGCGCCAGAGCTACAACCTGGTGGTGGTGGTCCCCGACGGCGACCCGCGCGCCGAGATGTGGCGCCTGATCGCCAGCCGGAGCGTGGACGCCTTCCTGCTCTCGGACATGCGGCGGGACGACCCGCGCGCGGCCCTGCTTGCCGAGGCCGGAATACCGTTCGCCTGCTTTGGCCGGACCGGCCCGGAACTGCCGCAGCACTGGGTCGACATCGACAACCGCGCGGGCGTCATCACCGCGGTGCACCACGTACTTGACCGGGGCTTCAGCCGGATCGCGTTCGTCGGATACCAGTCGGCGGACCGCTGGGATGACGAACGGGCCGCCGGCTTCACGGCCGGGCTGGCCGACCGCGGCGTTCCCGCAGAGCAGGCCGAGATGCTGCTCGTGGACGAGGCAAGCGCCCGCGAGCGGATCCGGTCGCTGCTCGCCGGCGCGCGCAGCCCCGCCCATCCCGCCCGCCCCACCGCGCGTCCGGATGCGATCGTCACCGGCAGCGACCGGCTGGCCGCCATTGTCTACGGCCTGGCCGCGGAGCTCGGGCTCCGGATCGGCCGTGACCTGGCGGTCACCGGCTTCGACGGGAGCATTCCCGCCGAGCTGCTGCACCCCACCCTGACCAGCATCAGCATCCCGGTCGATGACATCGCCTCGCGCGTGGTGGCCCGGGCGCTCGGGCAGGTAGGCGGCGCGGCCGACGGTCTCCCCGGTGAGGTCGTGGAGACCTCCCTACGGCTTGGCGAGAGCACCGGCCGTTAACAGCGCGCGGCATGGCCAGTTAAGGCGCTCCGCACAGCCCGGGAACTTCTTCTTGACAGCAGCGCCGTTCCGGCGTTCACATAAGGTTGGTGGAACCTTCCACCAAATAACGGACGTACTGCCTTGTACGGGGAGGCGCGATGGCCACGGTCGATCTCGAGCAGATCAACAAGCTCTATCCCAACGGTTTCCATGCCGTGCAGGATCTCAGCCTGGATGTGCGCGACGGCGAGTTCATGGTGCTTGTGGGCCCGTCCGGCTGCGGCAAGACCACCGCGCTGCGCATGGTGGCCGGGCTCGAGCCGATTACCTCAGGCACCCTGCGCATCGGCGGCAGGCCGGTGAACGACGTCACGCCGAAGGACCGTGACATCGCGATGGTGTTCCAGAACTACGCGCTGTACCCGCACATGACCGTGGCCGAGAACATCGGGTTCGCGCTCACCATGCGCAAGATGTCCAAGTCCGACATCAAGGCCAAGGTCAGGGAGACGGCCGAGATCCTCGGGCTGACCGACTGGCTCGACCGTAAGCCTGGCCAGCTGTCCGGCGGCCAGCGGCAACGGGTAGCCATGGGCCGGGCCATCGTGCGCGAGCCGTCGGTGTTCCTGATGGACGAGCCGCTGAGCAACCTGGACGCCAAGCTGCGCGTGCAGATGCGCGCGGAGGTGCAGCGGATCCAGCGGCGCATCAACGTGGCCACCTTCTACGTGACCCACGACCAGGTCGAGGCGATGACCATGGGCGACCGGGTCGCGGTGATGCGCGCGGGCGTCTTGCAGCAGGTCGACAACCCGCAAGTGCTGTACAACCACCCGGACAACCTGTTCGTGGCGGCGTTCATCGGCTCGCCGGCCATGAACCTCTACGAGGCGGCGCTCACCGAGGGGGGCAGGTCCGTCCGGCTGGGGTCCCAGGAGATCGCCCTTCCGCAGTCGGTGCGGGAGGCTCGGCCGCGGCTAGCGTCCTACGCCAATCAGAAGGTGGTCGTGGGCCTGCGGCCCGAGCACCTTCCGGCCGCGGTCAACGGGACGCCGGGCGACGGGACGGCCGGGCCCACCCTGACTGGCATGGTGGACCTGGTGGAGGCGCTCGGCTCGGAGCTCATGGTCCACTTCACCATCGACGCCCGGCGGGTACAGGCCGAGGGCACGACAAGCGCGGACGCGGAGGCGGTTACCGCGGCCGGCGAGGGCGTGGCCCGGGTCGACCCGGACAGCCCGGTCAGGGTGGGCCAGCGAGCCACGTTCGCGATCAAGGCCGACGGCATGCAGTTCTTCGACGCCGCCACTGGAGCGGCGATCTGGGCAGCCTGACCGTGACGGTCAGGTCCCGCTGACGGGAACGGTTCCGCCGGAGCGCCAGTACGTGCCG
>CAZORE010000020.1:0-20594 GCA_964581815.1 uncultured Streptosporangiaceae bacterium
GTTGTTACGCTTGCGGCGGGATGGAGGCGGTCGCATGGACTCGTTCGCTGGAAAACTCGCCGTGGTGACCGGGGGCGGCTCCGGCATGGGCAGGGAACTCGTCGTCAAGCTCGCCGCGGCGGGCTGCGCCGTCGCCGTGGGCGACGTGCGCCAGGCGGCGGCGGAAGAAACGGCGGCGCTGGCCCGCGCGGGCGCGCCCGACGGCACCACGGTCACCGCCCACGCGTGCGACGTGGCCGACGAGGCGCAGGTGGCGCGGTTCCGCGACGAGGCCCTGGCCGCGCACGGTGCTAGCCAACACGGGGCCGGCCACGTCGACCTGGTATTTAGCAACGCGGGGCTCGGCGGCGGTGGCAGCTTCATCAACGACCCGCGGGAGATGTGGGAGCGGGTGTTCGCCGTCGACTTCTGGGGCGTGTACCACTGCGCCCGCGTCTTCCTGCCGCTGTTGATGAAGAGCCCCGAGGGCGTCCTGGTCAACACCAGCAGCGTCAACGGCTTCTGGGCGTCGCTCGGCGCGGGCGTGCCGCACACCGCGTACTCCTCCGCCAAGTTCGCGGTGAAGGGGTTCTCCGAGGCGCTCATCGAGGACCTGCGGATCAACGCGCCGCACGTCCGCGTGGTGCTGGTCATGCCCGGCCACGTGGCCACCAACATCGTGGCGAACTCGCTGATCGCCTTCGGCGTGCCAGAGAAGGACGCCGTCGAGGCGAACCGGGGCTTCTACGACACCGCGCCGCTGTCCGCGGCGGGGGCGGCCGACGTCATCCTCGACGGCGTGCGCTCTGGAGCCTGGCGGGTCCTGGTCGGCGAGGACGCGCACCGCCTCGACCAGTACGTCCGCGCGTACCCGGAAGACGCCTACGACTACGCGAAAATGACCGCCGTGCTGAGCGGCACCCTCGCGGAGGATCCGGCAAGCTTTGGCGCCGACTGGCTCGGTGACGACGTGCCCCGGCCCGGCCAGCCTTCATGACGTCCAGATGGCAATGTCCCGCCGGGGGCAGGCACGATAAGCGCGCCTCCGGGTCCAGGTAGTTGGTGACCGGCCTGGCACTCAGACCAGGCGTTTCAACTCAACGGTTGACATCTTGCCTGGCTGGGCCTACGGTTAGTTTCAACCAGAAGGTTGAAACGAGGAGCGATGGCCGCGGATACGTTGTCGCGAGTCTTTTCCGCCCTCGCCGATCCGACCCGCCGCGACATGGTGGCCCGGCTCGCCGAGGGCGACACGACCGTGAGCCGGCTGGCCGAGCCCTACCAGATGACGCTGCAGGCCGTCTACAAGCACCTGCGAGTGCTCGAGGACGCCGGACTGGTCAGCCGGCCACCGGGGCCGCAGCCGCGGTCGGTACGCCTGGAAACTGAGGTCTTCGATCTGATGGACACCTGGATCGAGCGCTACCGGCGCCGGGCTGAGCAGCGGTACCGGCGGCTCGACGCCGTCCTCGCGGCGATGAGCGAACCAGACAGAGATGGAGCTGAGCATGACAAAGATCATGGAGACGGTCATCGAGGCTGACCCGAAGCTGCCGGTCATCCGCATGACCCGCGACTTCGCGGCAACGCCCGGGCAACTGTTCCGCGCCCACACCGATCCGGTGCTGTTCGCCCAGTGGGTCGGCCCCGACGGCATGGACACCCGGATCGACCACTGGGACGCGCGCACCGGTGGCAGCTGGCGGTACACCGCGGCGCGCGGCGGCCAGGAGTACGCCTTCCGCGGCTGCTTCCATGACATACGCCCCGACCGCATCGTGCAGACGTTCACGTTCGAGGGCCACCCCGACGGTGTCGCACTGGAGACGCTGTGGTTCGAGGACCTGGGCGACGGTTACACGCGGCTGCGCGCCCAGTCGCTGGTCGACAGCTTCGAAGGCCGCGATGCGTGGCTGGCCAGCGACATGGAGTCCGGTGTCAACGACGGGTACGCGAAGCTTGACAGGATGCTCGCCGATGGCGCTGTCTGATCGCCCGGCCGAGCGGCACCGGCAGATTGGCGGCCTGTTCACCGAACGGGTCCGGGGAACCCGGCACTGGGATGCGCCGGCCCCAGTCGACGGCTGGGTCGCCCGTGACGTGGTAGGGCACCTGACCGGGTGGTTCGCTCCCTTTCTCGCCGCCGGGGCGGGTATTGAGCTGCCGCGTGGACCGTCGGTGGACGAGAACCCCGTATCCGCATGGCAGGTCCACTGCGACGCCGTACAAGCGCTGCTCGACGATCCAGCGACCGGCGGTCGGGTACTAAGCAACCCGCACATCGGCACCCTGCCGCTGGACCGTGCGATCGACCAGTTCTACACCGCAGACGTATTCATGCATACCTGGGACCTCGCCCGGGCCACCGGGCAGGACGAGCGGTTGGATACCGACTTCTGCGCCGATCTGCTGGCCGGCATGGAGCCGATGGAGGAGGTCATCCGGTCCTCCGGCCAATACGGCCCAAAGGTCGCGGTGCCGGTCGACGCGGACCCGCAAACCAAGCTGCTTGGGTTCATCGGCCGGGATCCCTGGTGGGTTGCTGCCGGATCCTCGTGAGCTCGCTGAGCGGGATTAGGTGCCTGGCGAAGAACCGCTCCGTGCTGTCGACCTCAAACATGGGCACGTCCGCGTGCCGGCCAGGGTTCGCGTGCAGCGTCTTCTCCTTCGATCCGATCGCGTCGAACAGGGCCAGGCCGTCGCCGCGCGGCACGATCTCATCGTCCCACTGCAGGTGAAACTCGACCGGCACGGCGAGCCTGGCGGCGGGCTCCTCGAGGCTGGGCAGGCCCATCAGGCCGAGGACGGCGGCACTAATCCGCGGCTCGGCCGCGACAAGCGGCAGGCCTATCGCGGTGCCGAGAGACACGCTCCAGTAGCCGATCCGCGCGTCCCGGCCGATCCAGTCGAGCGCGGTCAGCGCGTCGATGGCGGCCCGCCACTCCGGGATGGCGAGCCTGGCGGCCACGACGCCGCGCCTGGCGTAGGCGTCGCCCGCCCGCCGCCGCCATGGCCGAGCAGGACCAGCGGGCGCGGCGCCTCGGCGCCGGCCGGCGCCCAGACCGCGCCGGGCGCGTCGCCGATTGTGAACAGGCGCTCCGTCACGCCGCCCGTGGTGGTCTCCGCGCTGAACCGCATTACCGCCGTCCTCCGGGGGGCGTCCGCGTCGCCGGGTACCACCGTGCCGCACTTGCGCGGCGGGCGCAAGCTCGCGGCGGCCTTCACGCGGCGGCCACGGCTGCCCCGGCCCCGGCGGCCGGGGCCGGGGGCGGCAACGGCTACAGCTGCGCCAGGTCGCGCTTGAGCGCGGCGAGGTCGAACCCGCCCGGCGGGACCACCCAAGGGACGCTCTGCATGTCCTGGGTGTTGACCGTGAAGTTGGGCAGCGCGACGCCAGGACGCTCTGATCCGGGGCGATATCTCGGTCGCGGCGTTGGCGGTCCAATTCTGGATCATGTGCCCGGCCGCCGCGCAGGTGCAGTCCCCGTATTGGTCGTTGTAATACATCGGCCACGACGGGACTTTTGGTAGTAAGCCACCGAGTCCGGCGGCGTCGGCCGCGCTGGCGTCACGTAATCGCTAAACCGCAGCGTCCGGTCGTCGACGACGGGCGGATTTTTGCCGAGCTTGTACTGTCCAGGCACGGTTCCGGGTTCGGGTGACGATATCCGATCAGCTGACGTCCGCGATAGCTAGCGGAAAAGCGGGATAGTGCAATTCTGGGCTATTATGTGACCTTCTTTGGCCGGCCCGCGCCATCACCGTGCCCTCCGCGATCATGGCAGCATTTAGGTAGCGATCCAAAAACCATGCGCACGCCGCGCCTGTTAGCTTTTCGCTATCAAGAGGCTCTGGTGAATTCGGCTGCGACGTGGGTATTTTGGGGCCTGGCGGCCCGTTGCTGCGTGCGCGGGCTTTCGCTTCTCAGCTGACGGACGGCGAAAGCCCGGGAACGGGACGGAGGGCGCGACCGGTGGACATCGACACAAGGCAGTTCGCGCACGCGCTTGAGGACCTGCCCGACGAGGTGCGGGACCAGGCGGCGGAGATCGCGGGCACGCAGTCGGGCGTCAGCCTGCGGCGGCGCGTCGTGGACGATTGCGAGAGCGTGGCGCTCGACACCTTCGGCACGCTCGAGCAGGCGCCGCTGCTGCACTTCCTGTCGCGCTACCCAGTGACGCCGTACACCTACCGGGTGTCGCCGCAAGTGTCGCGCGGGCAGCGGCCGGACGCCGCGAAGCTGGCCGTCCTGACGGCCGGCGGGCACCGGGCCACGATCAACCTGTGCGCCGAGATGGACGGCGGTGACGCGCCCGCGATCGTCGCGGCGGGACTCGGCGCGGTGCTGACGACCAGCCATTTCCCGGTCACCGACATGGAGTCGCCGACCATGGGGCAGCTGGTCGAGATCCTCGACCTGCTGTCCGAGCCAGGCACGGGGCTGACCTACGTGCACTGCGAGGCGGGCAAGGGACGCACCGGGGTGGTCATCGCGTGCTACCGGATGGCGGTGATGGGCTGGGATGCGGCCGACGCGATCGTTGAGGCGGCCAACTTCGGCTGCACCCCGCCCGGGCAACTGGCGTTCATCAGGGAGTTCGGCGTCACGCTGGCCGGCGGCCTGCTCGGCGCCGCCGTCGGACGGTACCCGCTGCTGCCGCCCGGCTCGGTCCGGGCCACGCCGGAGCAGCTGACCGCGACCGTCCGCACCGTGGCGGCCGCGGAAGCCGTGGCGGCCGCGGAGTTCGTGGCGGCCGCGGAGCCCGGCGACGTCAGCTAACCCGCCGGCCCCCAGGGCGGGTCATCGGCGGCGGGCGGAGCCCGCACCCGTTCCGGTGAATTCCCCGCGCGCGCCGGTCAGCGGCCGTACCGCTGCTGCCAGAGGAAGTCGGCCTGGTCGCGGGCCATCCGGCGGGCCTCGTGCCGGTTGAGGTGACCGTAGCGGCCCTGCTCGAAGTGCTTGTCGATCTCCGCCGCCACGAAGCCGGCGAGCAGCTCCTTGCCGAGCTCGTGGTGCTCGACGATGCCCTCGCGCTCCCGGTGGTGCTCGTACATGCGCATGGCCTCGAAGCCCGCCGCGCCCGCCAGGAGCTCGTGGCTGACCTGATGGTGCGGCCGCCTGCCGCCGTAGACGTCGTCGTAGGCGTTCTGGGCGCCGAGGAAGTCGAAAAGTCCCATGGGCCAGAACTTAGCGGATTGCCCTAGGTGGCACTCCCGCAGTCGTGCGGGGGTACCGCCGGGAAAGTTCGGGGTGCAATTCCGTCACGCCCGGCAGCGATGGTCACGATTCACCACTGGCGTCACGCGTCCTGTCCGCGCCCTCGGCGGCGAGCAGCTACTGTCGGTCGCAGGCGGTTACAACTGATCGTGATGATTGGACGTGCAGGGGTGGCTGTAGCCCGGCGAGTCGCCGCGTTCGCGACCGGCGCCGCGGCCGGGGCCGATACGGCGGACGCGGTGCGGCCGCTCATCGCCGCCCATCGCCGGGCCTTCCCCGGTGCCGACGCGGGGTTGCTGCGGCACGCGTACGACGTCGCCGCCCGCTGGCACGGGGGCCAGGTACGCAAGTCGGGCGCGCCCTACATCACCCACCCGCTCGCGGTGGCGATCCTGCTGGCGGACATCGGAATGGACACCACCACGCTGGTGGCCGCGCTGCTGCATGACACGGTGGAGGACACCGGCCTGACGATCGGCGAGGTGAAGGCGGAGTTCGGCGCGGAGGTCGCGGTCCTCGTCGACGGGGTCACCAAGCTTGACGGGGCAAAATGGGGCGACCACGCCGAGGCGGAGACGTTCCGCAAGATGATCCTCGCCGCCTCGATCGACCTGCGCGTCCTCGTCATCAAGATCGCCGACCGGGTGCATAACCTGCGCACCCTCGGCCATCACGCCAAGCGGGAGAAGCGCGAGCGGATCGCCCGCGCGTCCATGGAACTGCTCGTGCCGTTCGCCGAGCGCCTCGGCCTCTACGAGTACCAGCGCGAGATGGAGGACCTGGCGTTCTCCACCCTCGCTCCCGAGGCCCACGAACGGGTGCTCGGCCTGGTCAGGCGGGCCGATCCAGCGCGCCGGGCCGCGCTCGGCGGGCTGGTGACCGGGATACGCGCCGAACTCGCCGCGGCCGGCCTGCGGGCCAAGGTGGAGGCCCGCTCGCGGCACCTCTACTCCATCCACCGCTCCCTGCCGGGCGGGGCGGGCGGCTGGATCTCCCGCGCCGGCGGGCCCGCGGACGGCGGTGACGCCGACGCCGCGGGGCTGCGGCCCACCGACGCGGTCCGCGTCGTGGTCGTCGTGGACGGGCCCGAGGCCGCCTGCTACGTGGCGCTCGGCGTGCTGCACGGCCGCTGGACGCCGGTTGGCGAGCGCTTCCGCGACTACATCAGCATGCCCAAGTACAACATGTACCGTTCCCTGCACACGGCCGTCCTGGTCGGCTCCGATCCGGTGGGCGTGCTGATCAGGACGCCCGCGATGGACGCGGTGGCCACCTACGGCGTCGCGGCGCGGATCCGCGAGGCCGGCGGCCGGGACGGCAAGGTCAGCGCGGACCTGGCCCGGCGGGCCGACCTGGACTGGCTGGACCGGCTGCTCGCCTGGCAGCCGCTCGCCGCGCCCGGCGACTTCCTTGACGGGCTGCGCGCCGACTTGAGCGGCGGGGGCATCGTCGTGTTCACCCCCGCCGGCGACCCGGTGAAGCTGCCCGCGGGCTCGACCGCGGTCGACTTCGCCTACGCGGTCTCCCCGGCCGCCGCTGGCAGCGCCGTCGGCGTCCTGGTCAACGGGATGCGCAAGCCAATGGAAAATCAGCTGGCGCACGGCCAGGTCGTCGACCTGATCACCGGGCCTTATGCCGACCCGCCTGAGTCCTGGCTGGCCGCCGCCCGCAGCGGCCAGGCCAGGGCGCATCTCAAGGCGGCCATCGCGCGCCGCACGGCCGAGGACGCCGCCGTCCGCGGCCGGGCCGCGGTGGCCAGGGAAATGCAGGCCTCGGGCGACCTGCGCGACCTGGAGGACAACGGCACCGTCTTCAGCGCGGCGCGGCGCCTCGGCTATGCCGACATCGACGCGCTCTACGAGGCGGTCGGGCGCGGCGACCAGGACCTGGCCGCGCTCGTCACGGCCCTGACCGCGGCGCCCGCGCCGGACTGACCAGGCGCCGATCAGCCCACCGTCAGTTAGCCGTGATCAGCGCGCCTTCCCGGGCCCGCGCCACCAGGTCATCGAACAGCGCCTGGTCGTGACCGCCGGCGGCGGCCTGGTCCTCCGGGTGCCACTGGACGGCGAGCACGCCGGCCTGGCAGTGCTCCACCGCCTCGACGCAGCCGTCGGGGGCGCACGCGACGGCGCGCAGCCCGGTGCCGAGCCGGTCGATCGCCTGGTGGTGGGCGCAGGACACGGTTACCGTGTCCGCCCCGGCGAGCTGGCCAAGCCGCGAGCCGCGCGCGATGGTGACCTCGTGCAGGCCCCCCTGGTGCGGTACCGGGCCGTCGCCGACATGCTGGCGCAGCGTCCCGCCGCACGCCACGTTGAGCACCTGCAGGCCGCGGCAGATCGCCAGCGCCGGGAGCGAGCCGCCAGGCACGGGGCCGCCGAGCACGGTGCGGACGACCGCGAGGTCGAACTCGTCTTGCCGGTCGTCGGGCGCCTGGCTGCGCTCATCCGGCCGCTGCGCGTACCGCGCCGGGTTGAGGTCGCCGCCGCCGGGCAGGACCACGCCGTCGAACCGGGCTAGCCGGCCCGGGAGCTCGGCGACGGCGGCCCGGTCACCGCCGTGCAGCACGACCGGCTCGCCGCCGGCCCGCAGCACGGCGTCGCTGACCGCCTCGGCGGCGATCGTGCCTGAGAACCGCAGCACGCTCGACGTGGACGCGCGGCGGCCGATGACGGCGATCAGGGGGCGCATGGGTGTTGCTCTCTCAATCCGTTGCGGGCGGGCATGACGTGGTTACCGGGTTGCCGCCGTTGGCCGATCCGGTAAATCAGCTGATATTAGAGTTTATGTCACGCTCCGGCGCCGCGATGTCGAAGAACGCGGCGGCGTTCTTCGACAAGACGGCCTCCCGGTCCGCCTCGCTGAGCACGGCGAGGAGGTTCTCGGCCGCGTCGTCGCCGTGATCGTGGGGGTAGTCGCTGGAGTACATGAGCAGGTGCCCGGCGTCGAGCATGTCCGCGAGCTGCGCGAGCTCGCTCGCGGGCACCCGGCCGGGGATCAGCGCCGGGCTCGTCGTCGCCCGCAGGTGCTCGCGCACGTAGGCGGACGGCTTCTCGCGCACCCACGGGGTCTCGCGCCATAGCGCCTTCCAGTCCTTGTCGAAGCGCCACAGCAGCGAGGGGAGCCAGGCGAACCCGAGCTCGGCGAGGCAGACGCGCAGGTCCGGGTACCGGTCGAAGACCCCCTCGGCGACGAGGGAAAGGACCTGGTTCGGGGCGATGACCTGAGAGTTGTACAGGTAGTCCTCGTAGTACGTCGCGGCCGTCCCCGTGGCGGTCGGCGCCATTCCCCACGGGCCCCAGGCGTGCAGGGTGATGGGCAGCCGGTTCCGGCTCGCCGCCTCGTGGATCGCGCGGTAGCGCACGTTGCCCCAGGGGGTCTCGCTCCGCACCGGCAGTAGCACCTGGGCGAACCGGCGGTCGGCGCCCAGCCGGTCGATCTCGGCGGCCGCGGCCTCCGGGTGGAAGCTCGGCACGACGATGCTGCCGCGCAGCCGCTGATCGCGCTCGAGGAACTCATCCCGCATCCAGTTGTTGACCGCCGTGGTCAGCGCCGACTCGAAGTACGGGTTGCGGCTGCCCTGGAAGGTCGCGACGCAGGTCAAGATCACGGCGAGCGGCTGGTAAGGCTCAAGGAGCTGTGCGCTCAGCTCCGCGTAGGTGTGCGGCGGGAAGCTGCCCGCCGCCCGGGCCTCCGGCCGCGCCGACATCGGCTCGCTTTCCGGGTAGAGACGGTGACGTACTCCGAGGCGCCCGCCGCGGATCAGCTCGTGCCAGTACGGGTCGATGTAGCCGAGCAGCGCGTCCATGGACGGCGGCTCGACGTGGACGTCGCAGTCGACCGCGCCGGGCTTGATCGGGCTCATGACCGCACATGGTAAGCCGGGCCGGCGTCGCTCCGGGAGGGCGCGGGGGCGTCTGCACGGGTGATTGACGGCGATTTATGCCCGCAGCACAGCGCGGGGATGGCCGGTCAGTTCCGGCGGACAGGGTGCGGGCGGGCGCGCTTGGCTTTCGTGCGCCCGTGCGCTTATATGGCGGTACCGGACTTTGGCATCCTCCCCGTCGGATGGCAGGGGATTTCTTCTCACGCGGAAAGGAGCGCGAGTTGGGGTTCGCGGTTCACTGGCCCGGCAGCCCGGTCGCCTCGCCGCGCTTTCACGGCGTGCCCCGCCGCGATGTTCCTGGCCGCGTTCACGTCGGCGTTGCAGGCGTATCCGCAGGCAGTGCACCGGAAGACGGCTTGGCTCTCGCGCGACTTGCGGTCCACGTGCCCACACGCGCTGCAGCGCTGCGAGGTGTACGCGGGCTGTACTTTCTCGACCCGTCCAGGGGCCTTGTCCTCCAGACGGCGAACCAGCAGGCCCCAGCCGGACTCGTTCTCCTGCTCGACGCACAGGTTCCACACGTACCGCGCGTCCGAGCAGTGCCGGAGCAAGACCAGCTCCTGCATGGGGGACGGTTCGAGACGGTACCGGGACATGCAAACATTATATCGGAAAGTACTGCCGAAAGTGCTGTAATGAAGAGCTTCCAGCCCTCCTCCGCATGGCTCCGAGCGGGGAGCGGATGAAGGTTGTCGTCGGCAAGGTCTCCGACTTCCGCAACGGCGACAGGAAGATCATCGACGTCGACGGCAAGTCCATCGGGATCTTCCGCGTCGACGACCAGTTCTACGCGATCCGCAACCGGTGCCCGCACCAGTGGGGGCCGCTCTGCCTCGGGGACTTCGCGCCACGGGCGGTGTCGAACGGCCCGGGCGACGCGCACCTGGACTCCGGCCCGCCGCTGATCGCCTGCCCCTGGCACGGCTGGGAGTACGACCTCGCCACCGGCCAGTCGTTCATGGGACCGGGCCGCGGCAACATGGCGGCGCTCTCCTACGACGTGAGCGTACTGCCGGGCAGTGAGCTCGCCGGGGAGCTGGACAGCCCGGCCCGGGGGAGCACGGCACCCGGAGGGCGGCCACGGGCTGACGGCCGGATCCCCGGCCCGTACGTCGCCGAGACGATGCCGGTGTCGGTCGAGCAGGACTACGTGGTCGTCGACGACTCGCCGGTCCGCGGGGAAACCCGGGGGAGCAGTGGCGGCGCAGCGAAGGAGGCGCGGGCATGACGGTGACCGCAGGGGAAACCGCGGGCCGCTCGCGGTCAGGGGCGCGGGCGCTGCTGATCGACACCGACGTGCACCCGCTGTTCCTGCCCCGCGACATCCTCCCTCGGCTGGCCGAGCCGTGGCGCACCAGGTACGCGAACGAGACGTCCGGCGGCGGGACGCGCGTCGTGCGTGATTACCCCCGGTGGCGCAACGGCGGCTTCCGCATCGACGCCGCGCCGCCCGGCGGCGGGCCGGCCGGCAGCGACCTTGGCCTGCTGCGCACCCAGCTGCTCGAGGAGTACGACACCGACGTCGCCATCCTGATCCCGCTCACGTTCAACCTGGAGGGCCCGGCCGAGTACAAGGCCGCCCTGTGCCGCGCGGTCAACGACTGGCTCACGCAGGAGTGGCTCGACCGTGACCCGCGGCTGCGCGGCAGCCTCAACGTGCCCTTCGACTCACCCGACCTGGCCGTGGCGGAGATCGAGCGCTTCGCGGGCGATCCGCGCTTCGTCCAGGTGATGGTGCGCGGCGACACGCAAAGCGAGTGGGGCGACCGGAAGTACTGGCCGATCTATGCCGCGTGCGAGGCGGCGGACTTCGTGGCGATGTGCCACGTGGGCGGCGAGCCGGGGAACCGCTACCGCGGCAGCGGGGCCCCGTCCTATTACCTTGAGCAGCACGTCTGGCTGCACATGCCGGTTGAGCGGCTGGCCATGAGCCTGATCTGCGAGGGCGTGTTCGACGAGTTCCCGCGGCTGCAGGTGGCCCTGGTCGAGGCGTGCCTCACCTGGTCGGGTCCGCTGCAGTGGGCAATGGACGCCGCGTACCAGATGGCGGGCAACGACGCGCCCCGGCTGCGCAGGCTTCCCTCGGAGTACTTCCGTGAGCACTTCTGGCTCAGCACCCAGCCGATCGAGGAGCCTGACAACCCAAGGCACCTGGTGCAGTCGATCGAGTTCGCGCGGATGACGGACCGGGTCATGTTCTCCTCCGACTACCCGCACTGGGACTTCGACTCGCCGTCACGGGCGCTCCCGGCCGCGGTGCCCGCGCCGCTGCGCAAGAAGATCATGGGGGAGAACGCCGCCCGGCTGTACGCCAGGCGGCTTGACCGGGGCTGAACTTGGCGTGCCCGCGCCGTCTGGGGAACGGCAGCGGGCCCGGGCTACCTGACTGCCGGGCTACGGGGCGGCCGCGAGTAGCCAGCCGCTGTCCGCGCCGATCTCGGTGACCGCGGCGAAGGTGCCGTCGCCCGGCGCGGGGAGCTGGCCGAGCCGGGTGCCGGGGATCCAGCGCGGTGTGTTCGCGACCACCACGCGGCGCTCGCCGGTGACCAGCACGGCGGGGACAGGAACGGGGCGCAGCATGGCGAGCAGCTCGGGCTCCAGGCGGGACATCAGGATGTCCGTTCCGGCGATGCCGAGGAACTCGCTCCCGTCGGCCGTCCGGTGCCCGTCGCTGTCGGCGAAGACGGGAACGGTAAGGGTGAGTACGTACCGGTCGGCACCGGAGAAGTCGATGAGGGGCCCGTACACGTAGCGCCTGCCCAGCTTGCGCGGCACGGTGAACCAGTCCATGTCCAGGTAGTCGTACAGGTCGACGGACTCGGGATCCAGGTTCAGCCGGATCCGGGCGAATCCGTCCTGACCGCCGTCGGCGGCCAGGGTCCGCTGCCACCACTCCAGGTGCCGCTGCTTGCCCGCGACCACGCCGGGCGCGGCCACTACCCCGGCGCCGTCGGCCCCGGGCAGCAGGCCGAGCTGGCGCCAGATGACCTCGCGCAGCCCGGAGAGCCGGTCGGGGGTGAGTGCCGCGCCGGCGGCGAGGCAGCCGCGGCGCTGCGCCGCGAAGGCGGCCCCGATCTCCGTGACGGCCCCGAACATGTCCTCGAGCGCCGCGCGGACCCGCGAGCCCGCTGCCTCAAGGTCAGCCACGCACTCGTTCCTCTCCGACCGCGGCCTGCGGCAGAGATATCTGCGGCATGGCGAGCCGCATCGCGGTCAGCCGCTGCAGGGTCCCCTCCACGTGCCGTTCCGCGAGCAGCCGGGCCCGGTCGCCGTCCTCGGCGGCGATCGCCTCCGCGATCGCCGTGTGCTCCGCGGCCGCCACGGCGGGGTCGAGCAGCCCCGCGCCCTCCGCCAGCCCGCTGTCCGGCGGCAGCCAGAGCAGCTCGCCGAGCTGCATCTGCAGCCCGACCTCGAGCCGGGTGAGCCGCTCGGACTGCGACGCGATCGCGACCTCGATGTGGAAGCGGCTGTCGGCCCTGATCCGCGACCCGAGCGAGGCCGCGCCCGTCAGCTGCTGCACCAGCATGTGCAGCCGCCGCACGCTGGCGCCCGACGCCCGCGCCGCCGCGAGCTTGGCGGCGGCGCCAGACACCGCGAACTGCTCGTCGATCAGGTCGCGCAGCGTGCTCGTGGTCATGCCGCACAGCCGATCGCGCAGCCCGGCGACAGAAGGCGCCGCCGGGCGCCGCACGAACGTGCCGCCGGTACGGCCGCGCCGGGTCTCCACCAGCCCCTGCTGGCGTAGCGTGGCGAGGGCTTCCCGCAGCGTCATGGCGGAGACGCCGAGCTGCGCGGCGAACTCGGTCTCCGGCGGCAGCTGCTCCCCGTCGACGAACAGGCCGAGCTGTATCGCTTGGCTCACCCGCTGCACCACCTCGTCCGCCCGCCCGGCCGCGGCGAGGGGCGAGATCAGCGATACGGAGTGCCGACCATCCGTCATGAGGTAATGCTATGAGATTGTGGTTTTAACGGGGGGCTGCGCCGACCGCGAGTCGCCGGCCACGTGCTCGTCGTGGCTTGGCCCGCCGTCGTTCTGCTCGGTGGCTGCCTGACCGCCGCCGGCGGAGGGGCCCGCGGAGCGCGGCAGCCCGGTGCCGGTGGACAGGAACAGCTGCAGCACGAAGATCCACAGCACGACTGACGAGGAGACGTGCACCCACACGAGGCCGGCCGGCAGGTGGTTGAAGTACTGGACGTAGCCGATGATGCCCTGCAGGCCGAGCCCGGCGAGCACGATCCAGCCGAGCCGCACCGTCCGCGGCGACCCGCCGGCGTACCGCAGCCCGATCACCGCGGCCACGGCGAGGGCGCCGATGAACCAGCCGATGTCGGCGTGCAACTGGGTGGCGGACTCCAGCGAGAAGTGGAACCGCGGCACGGTGGTGCGGTGGCCGTGGGAGTCGATGGTGGTCCCGGCGAGCGGGCCTGTCCCGGTTACCACGGTGCCCGCGGCCAGCATCACGGCGGTGACCGCGGTCAGCAGCCCGGCGAGCACCCGCAGGTCGGTTCGGGCCGGCGGCGGCGTGGCCCGGCCGGCGGCCGTCAAGTCGAGCGCGGCCGCTCGGTTGTGCAGGACCACCGCGCTGGTCAGGATGATCGCGGTGGACAGCAGGAAGTGCGCCGCCACCATCGCCGGGTTCAGCTTGGTCAGCACGACGATCCCGCCGACCACGGCCTGGGCGACCACCCCGAGCGGCAGGACCGCTGACAGCCACACCAGGTCCTTACGGACCCGGCCGGAGCGCTGGTAGTACCGCAGGAAGGCGATGAACGTCAGCCCGGCGATCGCCACGAGCGGGAAGTTCAGCATCCGGTTGCTGAACTCGATCGCGGTATTCAGCGTCGTCTGGCCGGCCGAGTGCGCGGCGACGACGCTGGTCTGCGTGCACTTCGGCCAGTCGGGGCAGCCGAGTCCCGAGGACGACAAGCGCACCGCGGCGCCCGTGGAGATGATCACCGCGTTGGCGATCACCGACGCGAGCGCCCAGCCGCGCAGCGCCCGCGTCGTGGGCTGCCACACCAGGCGGATAAGTGTCGAAAGCACGCGCCCCATGCTAACGCTCCTGGCACGCGCTCTGGGAAGCGCTCGCGCGTGAGTTGCTAACTTGGGCCCGTCTTGCCGTGCAGGACCTGGTCGATGGCCGCGACGATGACCTGGGCTGACCCGTCGATGGCCTGGGCCACCGGGCTGGCCGGGTCGCTGAGCTGGCCGGCGATCTGGGTCGCCGACAGGCCTGCGAGGACCTGCGGGCTGTATTGCGCGCCCGCCAGGATGTACTTGTCAGCGATGTCGAGGAACGGAACCGCCCCGGACTGGTCGGCGCTGTTCACGTAGGGCGGCACGTCGAAGGCGGTGATGAGCTTGGTGTCCAGCGGGGTCTGCGCCTGCAGGGGGCGGCCGGCGTTGTCCGCCAGCTCGGTCGTCTGTAGCGTGAGCTCGGTGCTCCGGTAGACCGCCGTCCGGAACGAGAGCGTGGCGGTACCCGGGTACACGTCGCTGGCCGATGACGTGGTGGAGCCGAGGTCGCTCCAGGTGCCGAAATGGGACAGTGCCACGGCCAGCGACCAGCGTTCGGCCGCGCAGAACGGGCAGGATTCCTCGCTGACGAAGACGACGGCCGGCTTGCCGCCCAGGGTCAGCGACGGTCCCGACGCCTTGACCGTTTGCAGCGGCGTGATCTCCCGGCCGCGGCTCACCCGGGTAAGCACGGCGTCCGGGACGGTCGTGACCTGCCGGACGACGACGGAGGACGCCGGCGATTCGCTGGCGGCCAGACGGGGCGGGGTGGAGGTCAGCTTGACCGCGACCAGTGCCACCACGACACCAAGCACGGCGGTGACCGCCACGATCGCCGCCAGCACCCTCCGGCGGGCCTCCGCGCGTTTACGGGCGGCACGTTCTGCGGCGATTCGCTCGCGGGCGCGCATCGTGGCCCGCGGGCCTCGCCGCGGCCCGGCCGACCTGCGGCCCGCATGGCCGTGATGGGTGTTTGCCACCGGTATCTTCCCTTCTCCCGGCGCAGTGCCGGAGCCGGCCGCGCGCCGGACTCGCTCTACTAACACGGGTAGGACACACGAGATGTTCAGTCATCCCGGCTCAGTGATCGGGACATCGGTGATCTGGGCCGCGGCCAGGGCCGCCACGATGGCATCCGCGACGGCTTGGGAGGCTCGCCTGGGCAGGTGGTGGCCCGCTCCCTCGACGAGCTGGAGGCGAGCGTCAGGCAGGGCACGTACCAGCCGGCGGGCGGTTTCGAAGGGAACGATGGCGTCCCTGGGGTCGGCGAGCACGAGAACCGGCACACGGACCGACGGAAGAGCGGCCTCCAACTCGCCGAGCTCGCGCAGCAGGGCGCGTTGCTCGGTTAGGAAGGTGCTCCATAGCGGGCGGCGTCCGTAGCCCGTATGACCCCAGACCTGCCAGTTGACGTGCTCCTCAGGGCCCAGCGGGCGGCCCCGCCGCGAGGCGGTCCCAGCCAGCAGGGCCCGGGCCAGCCATGGCGTCAGCCGCCACGCCACCAGCGCACACAGCTGGCCTGCGCCGGGTGCGGCGAGCAGCCGGTCCCAGCCGGTCACGCACCCAGGGCCGACGCTCGCGAGCAGGACGACCGCCGCCACCCGGCTGGGCGCCGCGCTCGCCGCCGACAGCGCCACCCCGCCGCCGTAGGAGTGCCCTACGAGCACCGCGCGCGTGACGCCGCGCGAGTCGAGGTCGTCGAGGAGGGCGCGGGCGTTCGCGGCGAACCCGCCGGCCGGAAGACGGCTGGAGCCATAGCCAGGCCGGTCGGCCGCGACGGCGTGAAGCTGGGCGGGCAGCCGCCCGGTGACCAGCTGCCAGTCGGCGGGCGAGCCTGGCTGCCCGTGCAGCAGCACCACCTCCTGAGCCGCCAGCCCGGCGGCCGCGCCTTCCTCGGGGATGCCGGCCACGTGCTTGCTCCCGCGTGTCATGTCCACCTCCCTCTGGCCTCCCGGCCATGATCATCGGGACTGGCTGTACTCAGGCGCGTGCTTCGCAGCGGGCCGGGACTCAACGGCCAGGCTCGCCGCGTGGATCCGTGCCTGCCACGCGCCGAGCGCGGCGAGGAGGACGAGCAAGATGATCACCGACTCCACGCTGAGCGCGGCGATGCCGAGCGGGCAGTGCCAGTTGCCGACATCGCCGTGATCGCCTAGGAAGCCGCCCCGCAGCGCGCGGGTCAGCACGTACCCGGTCATCGCCGAGCCGGCCACGGTGGCGGCGGCGGCCCAGGCCAGCCAGTGCGACCGGGCGATCAGCACCCCGCCGGTCACGATGGCCGCCGCGATGATCCCGAGATACCCGATGCCGACCAGCGGGTCCGGGCCCAGCGTGCCGGGCAAGTCGACGACGTGAATGACCGCAAGCGCGGAAAGCGCCAGCGCGCCCACCGCGCGCGCGGCGGCCGCCGTCCCCTGGTCGGGCTGCCATTGGGCGATACGAGCAAGCATTGGCCTTCTCCTGTGCTCACGGGCGCCCATGCGGGCCTGTGCCCGCATGGGCGGCATTCGATTCACTTTCAGCTACTAACACGCATAGGAGATACGGTCCGTTCAGCAGGACAGCCCAAGAGGAAGTGCGATGTGGATCACACCCCACATGTCCGGTTCGAGGGAGAAAGAGCACGTCATCTCGATGCAGCGGTCAAGTGCGGGTATCCGCCGGCGGCTGCTCGCGCCTCAGCCCGCGATGACCGTGCCGGGCAATCGGCACCTCTAGCCGTCGGACGGGGTGCCCCGTCGGCGCTCCGCCAGGATCGCCAGCCTGTGCAAGATGGCGGCCGGCGGCTCTCCCGTTGCCTCATGCAGCTCGCTCAGCAGCACTACGGAGATCACGTGCAGGCCGGCCATGAAGTCTCCTAGACCGTCCGCGTCGACCGGAATGAGCGTGCCCGCGGCCCACGCCTCCAGCTCGGGTGAGTCTAGGCCAGCGGTGAGCAGCGCGATCGCCAGTTGCATGGCGGCGGCCATGGTCTCGCCGGGCGTCCCCCGCACCGGCCGGGCCTGCACCGGCGCGGCCTGGTCGCCGCCGGTGTCCGATTCTGGCGCGCGCCGGGCGTCTCCGCGTTCCGGATCGCGGCGGGGCCACCGTCGGAGGCGCCGGGGCTGGCCATCTGTCGTTGGGTCCGCACGTCCGGCGGGCGCCCCGGGGAGGCTGTTCTGGCGATGGATCCTCATGCCTGGGAACACGGGGCGGGACGGGAGATTGTTCAGCCGGCTGCGGTCCGG
This sequence comes from uncultured Streptosporangiaceae bacterium, assembly GCA_964581815.1. Taxonomy (GTDB): domain Bacteria; phylum Actinomycetota; class Actinomycetes; order Streptosporangiales; family Streptosporangiaceae; genus Trebonia. Next base: position 17,325 of record CAZORE010000020.1, read on the forward strand.
GATCAGGCCGCCGGCAGCTTTCCCAGGGCGAGCGCGACCACGGCGGGGGTCAGGGCCAGCAGCACCGGAGTCAGGGCGAGCACCGCCGCCGCGGCGCCGAGCAGTCGCCGCCGGGCGCGCCCAAGCGGCTCGCTGGGTCCAAGGAGCCGGTGGATCCGCTGGATCGAGTCGGTGGCGCCCGCGGCCAGGGTCGACGCGGGAGTGTCGGCCGTGGCGAGGACGACCAGGGCGGTAGCGAGCAGCCGAGGATTGCAAGACCGGGTGGCCGCGTCGTCGGCGTGCAGTTCCACCAGCCTGGCCACCTGCTCTTCTGCGTCACGCATCAGCGGCAGGAACGGAAGTACCTCGCGGCCGATCCTCGCCAGGGCCAGGAGCCGGTGATGACGACCGGTCAGGTGCGCTCGCTCGTGTGCCAGGACCGCGTCCAGTTGTCCGGGATCGAGCGCCTGCACGGCGCCGGTAGTGAGGATCACCGTGGGCTGCCGGCCGGCCACGCAGTAGGCCGCCGGCTGTGCATGCTCCACAAGCACGGCTCCCAGGGCCGGTTTTGGTTGCCCGACCAGCCGCGCGGCCTGAGCGTGCCTGCTGGCCTCCCGGCCGGCGGCGCGGAAGTGGCCTACCGCCGTGAGCGTGGTGCGGGCTACGACAGCGCCAGCCAGGATGAGACCGAGCCCGGCGACCGTGGCCCCGCCTGGGGTGCCATAGGTGGCGCGAAGCCGGTGCACGCAGGCTCCGATCAGGTTACTCAGTCCCGCCCCGAGGGCGGTCGCGTGAACGGCCAGCGTCAGGCCGGCCAGCCCGAGCGCGATGATCACCGACCATCCCGCGGCCAGGTAGATGACGATAGCCAGCAGCGGCGCGCGGGCCGTCCACCGGGCCCGGCTGAGCATCCGAGGCCCCAGGATGCCAAGACAGGCCGCGTAGACCACCAGCACCGCGGCGACGGTCACCGGGACTCCCCAGCCCTGGGCTCACCGAGCGCCCGGTCGAGCGCCTCGCGCAACAGTGCCGCGTCGTGGGGGCTCATCTGCAGCGCGAAATGCGCCAGCGCGGTGCGCCGGTCCGGGCTGGTGGCCAGCGCGTCGTTCATCAGCGCCGCGGTGTAACTGGACCGGGACCCGGTGGGCTCGTAGCGCCAGGCCCTGCCGTCCCGCTCCCGCCGCAGCCACCCCTTGCGGCACAGGTTCTCCATCACCGTCATCACGGTGGTGTACGCCAGAGCCCGTTCGTCATGGAGGGCGTCGACCATCTCGCGGACCAGCATCGGCCGGCCTCGTTCCCACAGCCGATCCATGATCACGGCTTCCAGCTCACCGAAACGTCGCATCCTCACTCCCGAACGTGGCTGTGCCAGACGGCCCGCCCACCTGTTACCTACTACCACGGATAGAACAACCCCGCGGTTCAGGTGCCGGCTCCTTTCTCCGGGCCAGCCACGTCCCCGTGGCCAGCAGTCCGGCGAATCTCCAACCGGGGCGGCTACGGTTGAACATAACACATCTACTATTCGTGTTAGTAGATATGACTGCTAACACAACTGCTCGGGAGGACGGGCCGGGCGGCGACCCCGACGCCGTAATCCGCGAGCTGTACTCGGACCATGCCAGTGCCCTGCACGGTTACGTCGAGCGGTTCTGTCCGGACCGGGCGAGCGCGGACGACATCGTGCAAGAGACTTTCATCCGGGCCTGGCGTCACCTGCCTGCGCTGATCGCCGATGACCGGCCGATCCGGCCGTGGCTGTTCCGCGTCGCGCGCAACTTGCTGACCGACGCGAGCCGGGCCGCGCGGGCCCGGCCGATGACCGTGCCGGGCCAGGCGGCCGGTGAGGCCGAGACCGATTCCGGACTGGAGGGGGTCCTGGACCGCCAGCTCGTTTCCGACGCGCTCCAGCACCTGTCGCCCGCGCACCAGACCGTGCTCGTAGAGGCCTTCTACCGGGGCGGGACCATGGCCGCGATCGCCCGTGAGCTCGGCATACCGCACGGCACGGCCAGGTCACGGTTGCACCACGCGCTTGCTGCCATGCGCAAGCAGTTCCAGGAGCACGACGCGATCACGGCTTCCTGATGAGCAGCCGGCCGCCTTGGGATATCACGGCCACCACTGCCGACGACGAGAAGGCAGCTGCTGTCAAAGGGGCCAAGTTCGTTCGGCGCCTGACCGGGGTGTTGCTGCTCACGGCGGCCGCCCTGGACCTGACCCGGTGCTGTCTCGTCATGGCCGCGGCCAGGCATCCGGGGCCGGCCGCGGCACTGGTCGGCACCGGGCTGGCCGCAGCCGCACTGACCGCGCGGACCGCTCGCGGATGCCAGGCCGGCCGGCGCTGGGCAGGCTGGACCGCATTGCTCATCGGCGCCGCGTCGACCCCGCAAGCGGCCGCGTCCGGCTTCCGCGGCCCCTACACCATCCCCGACACAGCCACCGCTGCGCTCGGGCTGCTGCTGGCCATCACCATCCTGGCGACCGCAGGCCGGATAGACCATCGGACCCCGGATCCGGTTACGTGCCGGATTCGGCCAGCTGCCGGATGCGGGCCACGATTCGGTCCGCTTCGTCCTCGGAGATCGGGGCGAACCGGTTTTCTAGGTCCCCGTTCTCATGCTCGTAAAGCAGCGCGCTGCGCGCCCACTTCAGGTCGACGCCAAACGTCTCATCGCGCTCGCCACCGTCACGCTTGATCCGGCGGAGCACGCCAGCCGGGTGCTCAAGGCTGCTGGAGTCGTCGATGATCGCGTAGTAGGTGATCTCTTCAGCCATCACTTTCCTCCCGGTGGTAATCAGCGATATCGGCGACTCCTGGCGGAATCGGGATCATGATATTTACCCGACGCTGGAACTCCTTGAGCTCCGAAGTCTCTTGATCGGCCTCGGAGGTCTGGTCTGTAATGCTACGGATACGCTCGTACGCCTTGTGAGTTAGTTCCTTTGCCTCAAGGCTCGCTTGCGTGTGAAACTGTACTTCAAAGATCACGCGCGATTCCGGTTCTCCCCACCGGGAGTTGATGCCCTTGTACTGGTCGCTCTCCCACGTATTGCGCCGTTCCACCTGCGTGAAGCCTTTCGCCTCAAGCCGCCCGACATCCTTCATGACGCCCGCGGAATAGGCGGTCTCGCTGTACTGGAAGGTGAAGCGGACCACGTCGGTGATCTGAGCAAGGGTTTCTGCGGGCGAGCGCCCTTTCGTCCGCATCCGGTCCGCCACCTTCTCCTTTAGGCGGTCTGGGCCCTTAAAGCGGTGCTCGAAGCCGGCCAGGCGGCGGGTCGGGT
>CAZORE010000020.1:20694-28317 GCA_964581815.1 uncultured Streptosporangiaceae bacterium
AGGCGGTCTGGGCCCTTAAAGCGGTGCTCGAAGCCGGCCAGGCGGCGGGTCGGGTCCTGGGCCTCGACGGCGAGCACGCCGGGGATGATGGCGCGCTCGGCGACCTCGCTGATGCGGGCGCACGCTTGGTCGATTTCCTTGTTCTGCGCGTCGTCGAGCCTGCGGCCGCCCGCGCCGCGCCAGGAGCCGTCGGCGGGCTGGGCAGCGGAACCGCCCCGTTCGGCATACCCGTACTTGACCTTGATCTTCTCCCAGGCGGCCCGGAACCCGGGTAGCGCCTCGGACCAGGAGCGGGCCGCGTCGCTTGAGCGCTCGGCGACGGCGCGGTACCTGAGGTGCTCGGCCGCGCGCCGCTCCGGATCGGTGAGGACGGCCAGGCGGTGCCGGTCGGCGGCCGGCCCGGCGCCTGGGGAGTTCCGGTCGGCGGCCTGGTCCGCGTCGGGGCCGGGGTGCCTCCGCCCTGCTCGGCCAGGGGGCGGGTCAGCGTCGGCTGGCTCTGGCCGGCCGGCCCACTCAACGCCCATCGTGACCATCCAGCCCGGAACCCGATTTGGCTCGCCCGGCCTAATGCCGCCGCCGTCTACCTGCTCACATTGGGGAAACGGATATGGCCGACATTGGGTTCAGCCGAGGGCGCGTGCGGGCAGCCCGCGCCAGCCTGGCCGCCAACCGCATCGCGGCCGACCCGCCCGGCCACCCCGATCACCCGGTTCCGGCCCACTCGTGGTTGGTCCCTTGGTGAAGCGCCCGGTAGATGCGGTCGCGGAGGGCGTTGGCGGCCTGGTTGGTGAGTGTCTTGTCCAGGTCGCGGAGGACGACGCGGACGAGGAGGTTCTGCTGCCCCGGCCTGGCGCCGAGGCGGCCGATCGCTGAGGCGGGCAGGTCCTGGTAGGCGGTGGCGGAAAGCACCCGGACCTCCTCAACACAGCCGGTGTCGGTGCCGAGGGCATCGCGGACCCGGTCGCCGAGAGTTTCCTCGTCTTCGTCATCGGGGACAGCGACGGACAGGTCCCGGATGACGGCGGGCATCGACGAGACAGGCTGGTACCTGGCCAGATCGAGCATCTGGCTGGCGACCCGGGGATCGGCCGCGCGCAGCAGCCGGATGTCGGGGATGTGCTTGGCCAGCATCACCAGCCGGTCCAAGCCCATGCCAAGGGCGAGTCCGCTGTGGCCGGGCAGCCCGGCGGCGGCCAGGACACCGCGATGGGCGAGGCCGCATTCCCAGACCTCCACCCAGCGGCCGTCGTGCTGCACATCGACCTGGCGGCCTTCGAGCGTGTACGGATGAGTGCGCGGCTGGTGGCGGTGGGGCAGAGCGGGGACGAGCGCCTCGAGGAGGATCGCGATCATCTGGTCCATGTCGGTGCTGCTCATCGGCCGCCGGGTGATCCGCCACAGGTCGAGCTGGTGCGGGGTGCCGGCGTGCTGCCAGTCGATGGCGTCCCGGCGGTAAGCCATCCCCGGGCAGGCGAGCAGCACGTCGTCGCCGGGCTGGCGGGCGAGCCGGGCCAGCGCCGGGGGGATCATGGCGCTGGAATGGCTGCGCAGCATGGTCCCGGCGTCCACGTACCGGGTGTAGCGGGTATCCCTGGTGATCGCCTCAGCCGGGTACCCGAGCCGGTCATAGTTGTCGGCAACTGGCACGATCCGGGGACCGCGGCACCAGCGGACCTCGCAACCCCAGGCGCGGCCCAGCGCGTCCACGGCCTGGCCGACGATGATCTGGATGGCATGGGGGCCTTCGGCGGGGTCGGACAGGTCCCGCAGGCTCAGGTCTCGCTGCAACTGCGCGCGATCGAGATAGGAAACAGGGCTGGACACGGTGACTCCTCGCTCAAGCGAACCGGCTGGGGACGTTCCTCCCGGCCCGGGGTTCACCTGAGCGAAGCCGGTGGCCTAACGCGGCGCAGCGCCTCCCAGCGGCCCACCCCGGGCCGGGAGGCGAGGAAATCGCTGTGCCAGCAACTCAGTCACGACAACCAGGCTAGCCCTCCCGCGGACCCCACGGCGAATGAAATTGCCGCGCAGGGTTGAGTGCGCTCCGCCCGTGGCGGCCCTTTCCGTGAGGCGGCCAGCCGAGTGCGTCGAAGACGGCGATGGGGGGACCACCTTTCAACTACCGCCGGCAAGGCTAGCCTGCGAGGCAGACGAGCCGAGAGCCGCTCGCCCAGTAGCCTGGGTAACCTCGGATCGGCGAGTTCCGGGTCCCTCATGCGCCGGGACGGTGGGGGCATTTCCGCTGGGAGGGTTCCGGATGAAGGCGACAGCGGCCGTAGGCGGGTTGCCTCCTGCCAACCAACGTGGTGGTGAGCGTGCGCGCTGATTCGCGAGTGGATGACTACATCGGCAGGCTGCCGGACTGGCAGCAGGCCATCTGCCAGCAGGTACGCCAACTGGTGCACGCCGCGGATCCCGAGGTCGAGGAGACCATCAAGCGGTCCGTACGGCCGTACTTCGTCCTGCAAGGCAACATATGCGCGCTGCTGGCGGCGAAGGACCACGTCAACGTCTTCATCTACGACCCCACCGTCGCCGACCCGCACCACATCATCAACCAAGGCCACGGTAACGCGACCGCCCGGGCCGTCCAGGTCTACAACGGCGACGCGATCAACGGCCCCGCCCTGGTAGCGATGTTCCGGGCCGTCATCGCCAACAACCGCGCGGGCGGCTGGCGGCGCACGACAGGCGCCTAGGGGCCAGCGGGCAGGCGGAACTCACCCGCAACCGGGCCTCACCAACGGGGAGGGTCATCGTTGGCGGGCGTAAGGATGACGATCGGGAGTGCCCGCGGGGTGCCCTGCTGGAATCGTCCCCAGGCCGGGTGATAGCTGGCTGCCTGGGCCCACAGCCGCTGGCGCTCGCCATTTCCCGGCTCGCGGGCGCGCACCTTGATCGTCTCCCGCCCGACCAGGATCTCGGCGTCGGGAAAGGCGCGCAGGTTGTAGACCCATCCCGGGTTACGCGGGCCCCCGCCGTTGCTGCCGACGACGACGAAGCTCCCGTCATAAGGCATGTAGGTCAGCCCTGAGGTCCGCCGCTGGGCGCTCTTGGCCCCGACGTGGCGCAGCAGCAGCATCGGCGGGCGGCCCGGGACGTGATGGCCGAACCGGCCCCCGGTCGCCTGATACAGGGCCTCGTGCGCGCGCCTCAGGCGGCTCCGCGACGGTCCGTTCCGGCCAGGCTGGCCCACGCGCTCAGTCATGTCTCCCTGCCCGGCTGCTTTCCGTTATCACCTTCCCCGGGAGACTAGCCCAGGACCGCCTCGTCGGCATAGGGCCGGCCAGGCCGCCAAAGACGGGGGGAGCGCGGCCTGGCATCGTTTAGTAGGCCGCCCCAGCCCATCGGTCGAGGCGGGCGGTGGCGAGCAGCCAGATCGACGGCAGCGGCGACCGACGGCACGGCAGGAGGCAGCGAGCATGAGCGATAGCCAGGCGCCTGAGGTCCGCGACTTCGGGCAAGTCACGTTCCACATCGAAGGTCCCCTCGGGATCATCACCCTTAACCGGCCAGAGGTGCTGAACGCCCAGGGCTACGAACTGCTGGCCCAGGTCGACCAGGCGTTCGACCTGGCCCAGGCCGGCCAGGCCATCCGCGTGGTCATCGTGCGCGGCGCGGGCGGCGTGTTCTCGGCCGGCCACGACCTGAGCCCAGGCCAGCAGCAGGGCGACGACCCGCTGGAGCGGTACAACGAGTTCAAGAAGTACAACCTGGACCTGCTGCTCAAGTGGCGCGACTTTCCCAAGCCCACGATCGCGATGGTCGATGGCTACTGCATCTACGCCGGTTGGATGCTGGCGGCCGTCATGGACCTGGTATTCGCCTCCGACCGGGCGCAGTTCCTCGGCGGGTTCGTGGAGTACAACTCGATCCCTTGGGACCTGGGCTTCCGCAAGGCCAAGGAGATCTGCTTCGAGAGCCGCTTCATGACCGCCGCGGAGTGCCGGGCCGACGGCTTCGTCTCCCGCGTCTTCCCCGCAGAAGACCTCGAGCGCGAGACCCATGCCTTCGCCCGCCGCGTCGCCGAGAACCACCCGTTCACCCTCCGGATGACCAAGCTGCAGATCAACAAAGCCCAGGACGCCCAGGGCTTCCGGTCATTGCTTGAAGACAGCCTGGGCGATTACGTCGCCATGATGTTCATGCCCGGCTTCAGCACGATCCTGGAAGACAAGAAGCGCCTGCGCGCCGTCGACCTCGCTGTCCGCGGCCGCCGAGGCGAGCGCTACGGCCAGGACGGCACCCAGCGCGAGACCTGACTGACGGCCGTAAGCTGGCCGCCCCAACGATCGCGCCGGTCATCGTGACTTGATCGGCGTTCGCGGGTCAGAATCGAACTCGGCCCACGCGTACGACGGATCCCGCACGCCGCTGGCTTATGCTCGGGTTGTCGGCTCTTGCGAGGCCGGCTGATGCCCAGGCTGGGGGTGATCATGGCAGCCGGACGCCAGGTTCGCATGCTGGCCTCGGTGGCTGACCGGGACCGCGCCGTCAGGATCCTTAAGGAGTCCTTCGTCGAGGGCAGGCTGGCCATGGATGAATTCGAGCAGCGGATCGGGCTGGCTATCGTGTCACGTGACTTCAGGGAGCTGCTCGCGCTGACCGCCGACCTGCCAGTTGGCCCGTTCGGCAGGCTGCCCGCGCACCGGGTCACCCCGCGCCCGTCGGCCGGCAGGCAGTCGCGGGGCTGGTTTGCGCGGTTCGCGCTGGGATCGTTAGGAACGAGCATCGCAATAGCGCGCGTCAAGCCCGAGCCTGAGAGCCCAGGCGGCCGGCGAGACGGGCCATGGCCGGCAGGCGGGGCACGCGGCGTTGCCCCGAGGCCCAGATCAGCCGGATCTGTCCGCGGAATCGGATGATCCAGCCGAGCTCATCGGCGTGAGCGCGCTGATACTGGTGCCATGACTGAGACCGAGACCCTGATCGCTGAGGTCCGCCAATTGCGCGCCGATGTCGCCCGGCTGCACGCCGCGCACACGGCGGTGCACATCACGCACAGCTGGATGAGCCTGCTCTTCAAAGACCTGTCCACCAACCCGTACACCCAGTACAAGGTCCACATGTGGGGCGCGATCTACTGGCTGATTAACTTCCCGCTGGTCTGCTGCCTGTTCTTCTTCACGCCCACGCTGTGGCTCAAGCTCGGTATCTTCATCACGCTGGTCTACTCGATCTACGCCAACCTTGCGACCGACTACGGCGCCATGTCAGCGGCCGAGGCGGCATTCGGGCAGCCGCAGCCGCCGCCCATCCCACTTGAGCCGCCGGCGCCGCTGCCGCCGATGTGAGGCCGCGGGGCGGTGTCAGGTCTGCCCGGCTGTCTGGTGGGCGGGGAAGGCTGCGCGGAGATGACGCGCTCCCAGTGCGCCAGCGTCAGCTCGTCGGCCTCCCCGCCTACGCCGATGCCGGCGTTGTTCGCCATCACGTCTAGCCGGCCATACTGGTCGCGAACCTGGTCCACCAGGGCCCGGACCGTCCCGGCGTCACCGACATCGACCACCGCCGACGTCGCGGTACCGGGACCGCGACGGGCCAGCTCGCCGGCCCGGGCCCGCCCGATTCCGGAAGCGGCCCCGGTGATGATGGCGATACGGGTCATCGTCACCACCGGTCCCAGTGCACCACGTCCGCGACCGGACGGCGCCGCACCGGCCCGAAGCGGCCCGCCGGCCAGCCAACGGGGACAACCGCGTAGATCGTGACGTGCCTGGGCACCCCCAGTACCCGCTTGAACTCGTTCTCCGCGAAGAAATGCCACACCGTGAGGTTGGCGGCCAGCCCGAGCGCCCGGGCCGCGAGCAGGAGGTTCTGCACGCCGGGATAGCTGCTGCTCGCGCCGGCCACGACGGCCATCCGCGGATTCGCCAGGCGGCGCAGGAAGCCCATGCCTATATCCCGGATCAGGCCGGCGACCAGCCGGGGATCGCGAGGAAGGGGCGGTCGCGCGTAGCACGCCGCGATCACAGCGGGGGTCTCGTCGAAGTGCTCGGCCTGATACCGGACCGCCTCAAGCATGGGGGCGGCAACCGGGTCAGCGAAGGCCCCAGGGTCCAGCAGTGCGGCCGCGGCCAGGTACTTTCGTTGCACGTCGCGCCACAGCACGCCGAGCCTGGCCACCTGCGCCCGGTCCGTGACGACGATATAGCTGTACAGCTGCTGATTCGACGCGCTGGGTGCCCAGGTGGCCGCCTCAACGAGCTGTTCAAGCAGCTCTCTGGGCACCGGGTCGGGCTTGAGCCTGCGCATCGCCCGCATTGTGCGCAGCACCTCCATGACCGGAGCCTCCGGCCCGGTCGGCACCGGACTGCCCGGCGGCGCCGACGGCACCATCAGCGCCGGGCCGGCCGTCCTGGTGACCTGGCCCGTACCCCCCGGCCCGTACCCGTCCCCTGCGTGCGATCCTCGCCCGGAACCTACGCTCATGACGTCCCCCACCCCAGCCTGCTTCGAGTGCAGGATCCTAGTCTTGAGCGTCGTTGACCGGCAGCACAAGAGCAGCCGCACGGGGACGCCCCCCGGGCAGCCGCCGGGCCAGGAGAGGTGCAATGACCCGTGGACGGCAAGGCGACCGAGGCGGCGCTGGCTGCGGTGGCCGACGCGTTCGGCGTCCGCCGCGGCTCCGTCCGTCTGGTTTCCGGGGCAGCGAGCCGCACCAAGGTCATCGACATCGATGCGGGGGACCCGCAGGTCTTCGCGGCGCTGCGCCCGCCGGCTGACGTGCCCTCCGGGACGCCGGATCCGCCGCGGCGCCGGGCGACTGGACGGGGACCAGGGAAGTTGCGTCGGTTGCGGCGGCCATCGGGGCACTTCTAGAGTCTTGGAGGTTCCTCCGGATCGGCGGATCTTTCGCGGCGAGCTCGTCCGCTGCGTCTAGGTCTTGTCCTTCCCCGGCGACTGAATTCACGTAAGGTCAGCCTGTGGAACGCGTCATGCCGCCGGGCGGCTACTCAAGGGGCCTGGCAGAGCCTGAGGCGCGGTCCGTCCAGGAGACCTCCGACCAGGAGCGCCGGGTGACCTTTACCTGGTTCGATCCCCCGTTCCGGCCGGAACCGCCGCACTCCAATCAGGCATACGGCATCTGCTTCACCGAGGGCGGGATGATCGTTCTGGGCGCCTGGGATGGCGATGGCGAGCGGTACTGGAATCTGCTCGGCGGCGGGGTCGAGCCCGGTGAAACGCTAGAGGACTGCCTGGTCCGGGAAGTGATGGAGGAAGGCTGCGCCCGCGTGGTCGAGAGCCGCTACATCGGCTGCCAGCGCGTTGACGATCCTGACCACCCGGCTGGGCCCTGGCGCTACTACCAGGCCCGCTTCTGGGCCCGGGTCGAGGTCCTGCGATGGGATCCGCAGCACGAGATCAGCGAGCGCCGCCTGGTCCCCCCCGAAGATTTCCTCCAGACCCTGAGCTGGGGCTCAGCCCCCAGCGCCGCCGTCATCCTGGCGGCCGGGCTCAGGGCAGAGGCCGAACACAGGCAGGGCTGACCGCCCGCCGGCCCCTGCGGCCATCCCCGTCTGATCCCGTGCGAGGTAATGGCCTGAGTCCGTTCTTAGGATCATGGCGGCCCTGGGCGCGCCGCAAGCTGGGTACCTGCTGATGTGTCAGGCTTGGCGGGTGCTGAGG
>CAZORE010000020.1:28417-51111 GCA_964581815.1 uncultured Streptosporangiaceae bacterium
GGGCGCGCCGCAAGCTGGGTACCTGCTGATGTGTCAGGCTTGGCGGGTGCTGAGGCGCGGCCAGTGCCGCGGTGCGAGGGTCCTTTTCCACCGTGATGACCGTGACGCCGGCCTGCGGCAGCAGCGCGGAGGCTATCCAGGCGGTGCCGACCCCGGTGCCGGTACCAAGCTCGAGCACCCGGGCCCCGGCAGGCAGGCGGGCGGCGAGCACGGCGAGCAGCCGGCCGACCTCCGGGTCACAGGACAAGGAGAAACCCGCCCGGCGGGCCCGCTCAGTGGCCTCTCGGACCAGCGAAGGTACGGGGGTGTCCATGAACGGGCACTCTAACCGGCAAGCCACTGCCAGGTCCACGAAGAGGTTGCGGCCGGCGAACTCGCCAGCGGCACGATCGTCCTGGCCGCCGGCCACCACGAACGCCACGCAGCGCAGGCAGGTCACTGAGCGCGGGCCGGCGACTACCCGGGACGGGACGCCGGCCTGCCGGCCTGTTCCGGGAGATCGCTTCGGCTACTGCCCAGCTGACGGGATGCAGCGAACGGGATGGCGACATCGCAGATCTGCTGGCCGGCCGGCGCGAAGAGCGGTTCGGCCCCTGGCCGGTAGACCTCTCTGGGTGCTCCGGCGCGCCCCCGGCCGGGAGCGGCTGCCCAGCGCGCCAGCCGGTCGTAGACCGACCAGATCGCGGGAATCTCGAACTGTGTCCTGGTCACCGGGATAAAGGCTTCCCGGTGCGCGGGCTCGACCCGCCAGGCCAGCTCGGCCGGGTCCCGGGGTGTATGCCTGACCGGGACGCACACTTCGACCGGGCCGTCGCTGTCGGCGGTGACCATGCCGTGGAAGATCACGAAATGCCCGCCCGCTACGCCGCCGCACCGCGCAGCATGAGCGGTGAGCCGGGCGGCAGCTTCCCGGGTCCAGGTCAGCTGACCGATGTAAACGTGCCGCTGCTCGGTAAGCACTATCTGCTGCGCCACGTCCCGTTCGTGGACGGGCAGTTCCGGGCCGGGCATCTCCGACGCGGCCACGCCTGGCCGCAGGGTGGCCAGGATCTGCCGCTGGGCGGTGAACCGTCTTTCCGCCGAAGCCCAGTGCGCGTCGATGATTTCCGCGGCTTCGGCCTGCGACGCCGACACCACCCGGCCAACCTCAGGCAACGGCATGTCCAGCAGGCGCAGCATGACGATCAGGCGCGCGGTGTAGAGCTGGCTCTCGTGATATCTGCGGTAGCCGTTCCGCTGGTCAACAGCTACGGGCCGCAGCAACCCCAGGCGCTCGTACAACCGCAGAGCCTTCAGCGAGAGCTGGGACCGGCGGGAGAACTCTCCGATCGTCATCTCCGCAGCCGGACCGCCCACACAAGATGTCTACCGCACCGGGAACGCCACGTCGAATACCTCGTCATCTGCCGCGGCGGCGTAGAAATCGGTCCAGTACGTTTCCCGCGGGGCGGCGGCAATCTCCAGGCCCTGGCCCTCGATCCAGTTCTCGATCGCCACGTAGACGTCACCCACCGCGCCGGACTGCACGGTCCGCTTCAGGACGCGCACGTACGCTTCCCGGTGCGCCGGAATCGTCCGCGTGGCCGCGCCGTCGGGCGCTCCGCCGTCCGCCTGCAGGGGGGTACAGCACTCGACCGCCGTCTCGCCCTCGTGCGGGTTACCCTCGTAGATCACGATGAAAACCGGCTCGTCGCCGACATGGCCCCGCAGCAAATGCGGCTGCTCCGCCGTCCCGGCCGCCATGCTCCCCGCAGTCTTATGCACCCGCGCCATCGCCTCCGGAAGCCACCGCTCCAACGACTGCTGGTCGACCATCCGCTGCTCGGTGACAACCGCCTGTGCCGGTACCTCACGCATCCGAACGTCCATGCCACACCCTCTCCCGATCCTGCGTACTGACCCTGCCAGGATCCGGCCTGCCCTTAGGGCACGGTCAAGACCTTTCCCAAACGCAGAATCTCCCTTTCCGCGCGGCATTCGCGATCGTCCAGCACCATGCGCTAGCCGCGCATATCTAGGGTGCGGGGGCTCCGCTGCCTGCGGGAGCCTCCGGGCGGCTGCTTCGGGCGAGTTGGAGGAGGGTGTCGACCGCCGTTTCCAGGGGGCGGGGGTCTCGCTGGACCTGGGCGAGGAGAAGGCCGCCCTGGAGCGTGGCGAGGAGGGTGACGGCGAGGGCGTCCGGGTCGGCGCCGTCCGGGAGCTGCCCGGCCTGGTGCAGGCGGCGCAGGCCTTCGCCGATGGCGGCCTGCCACTCCCCGAAGCCGTCGGCCAGCAGGGTCCGGGCGTGCGGGTCGGTCTCTGCGAGCTGGCCGGCGAGTGAGCCGAGGGGGCAGCCGCCCTTGGCCTCTCCGCTCCTGGCCTGGGCGATCACCATGTCGCGCCAGGCTCGCAGCCCCTCGGCGCTGCCGAGGTCCGCCTGCCGCTGATTCCCGGCGATGACGTGGGCCTGGTGGCTGATGACCGCCTGCACGAGCTCGTCCTTGTCGGGGAAGTAGTGGTACATCTGCGACCCGCTCACCCCCGCCGCCGCCTTGACGTCATCGAGAGTGGTCCCCGCCACGCCCCGCTCGTAGACCAGCCGCGCAGCCGCCTGCACGATCCGCGCCCGGGTCCGCTCCCCCTTGGCGGTGAGCCGCGGCCGCCCCTGCTCCTCGCTCTCCATGGCCTCACCATAGCAGAGTTCTGAGTTTGACAACCCACTATAGAGCTGTCAAAGTGGGTTGTGTAACTCATTATCGAGACCTGGGAGATCCACCGTGATTCTTGTGACGACTACAGGGAAGGTCGGCGCCGAGGCGGCCCGGCTGCTGTGCGAGCAAGGCGTGCCCGTGCGGGTGCTGGTGCGTGACCCGGACAAGGCGACGGCCAGGGCGCTGGCCGCGGCCGGGGCGGAGATCGCCGCCGGGGACCTGGACGTGCCCGCGAGCATCGACGCCGCGATGGCCGGAGTCAGCGCGGTGGTGCTGGTCAGCCCGGCCGTTCCGGCCCAGGAACTGAGCGTCGTCGCCAGCGCCGCCCGGGCCGGCGTAGCGCACGTCGTCAAGGCGACCAGCAAGGCCTCGGCCGACTCGCCGATCGCCCGGCGGCGCGGGCAGGCCGAGATCGAGGCGGGCCTGGCCGCCGCGGGGATCCCGCACACCCTGCTGCGCTCCAACGCCTACATGCAGAACGTCCTCACCCTGGCTCCGGCCATCGCCGCGACCAGCAGCTTCGGCTCCGCGGCAGGCAAGGGCCGCGCCGGGATGGTCGACGCCCGGGACGTCGCCGCCGTAGCCGCGGCCATCGCCGCCGCCCCTGCCCCGCACGCCGGCAACGCCTACTGGATCACCGGCCCCGAGCTGATCTCCAACTACGACGTGGCCGCCGTGCTGTCGAAGCTGCTCGGCCGGACCATCACCTACCGGGAGCTCACCTTCGAGGAGAACAAGGACGCGATGGTTCGCGCCGGAGTCCCTGAGCCGGTCGCGCAGCAGAATGCCCAGGCGTTCAGCCTCACCGCCGACGGCGACGCTGAATGGGTCACGGACGACGTCCCGGCCATCCTCGGCCGCCCCGCCCTCTCCTTCGAGCAGTTCGCCGCCGACCACGCCGCCGCGTTCTCCTGACCGCCGGCCGCACAACACCGGGCGCAGGCCGCAGGCCAGGCACAAGACAAGCATGGCAAAGCGGGTCGGGTGACGTCAGCGCGCCGGACGTACCTTCAGCCTCCCTTAATGACTGCTGGTGCGTTGAGGTCGGCGGCCATCTGCGCGGAGCGGTTGGCCATCGCCATGAACATGGCGTCGCCGCGATCGGTGCGCCCGACCATCATGGACGCGAAGACGGCCATGAGCAGGCTGCCGTAACTTGATCGCACGTAGTCGCGCCAGCAATGATCGAACGGGTACCCGGCGACGCCGTAGTCCTCGACGAGCGTCCGGTGATAGCGGCTCAGGAGGTCGCGTTCGCACGAACGGCGGCGCTCGGGTGCGAACGCGCTGCCGAGGAAGTAGGCGACGTCGCTGGGACCGACGCCAAGCCGCACGGTCTGCCAGTCCACGACGGTCAGCCGGTCCGCTCCGCCGACGGCGAAAAGCATGTTGTCGAGCCGGTAGTCGCTGTGCACCGGCGTGCGGGGTGACGACCCGCCCGCGAGCAGCGCCGGCGCGAGCGTGGCGACCTGGGGGCCGGCCTCGAGCGTGACCGGGTCGAGCGCGCCGCGGTAGCGCTCGACGAACCCCTCCCAGATAGTGCCGAGGATCGCGGCTATGCCCGCGGAAATATCGCCCGCGTCGAGCCAGGGAAGCTCCGCCAACGTCGGGTCGCCCCAGCGCGGCCCGTGCAGCCGGGCCGCCTCCTCGACGGCGAGACTGGCCTCCGGCACCGTGCAGCCGGCGATCTGGTCACCCTGCTCCGCGGGCGCTATGTCCTCCATGACCAGCACGACGTCGGCGGTACCAGACCGGACCTCGGCGAAGTGGCAACGCGGGCGGCTGATGTCGACGGTGTGCGCCAGGTCCCGGTAGAAAGCGACCTCGGTCTCGTAGGTGAGGGCCGCCACGCCTGCGGCCGCGCTCGCCTCGTCGCGGGACGAGAACTTGCCCACCACCGTCGCCGGAGCCTTCGGGTCGGCGCGGTCGTAGCTGAGCGCGTACCGCACGTTGGCGCCGACCTGGCCGGTGCCAATCGCCGACGCCTCGAACGAAGAGACCTTCGTGGCCGCGTCGATGGCCCCCGCATGCCGCAGCACGTGGGTGAGCCACTCGGGCGTTACAAGGTCCGGGTCGGCGACAAGCGGCGGCCTTGATGGCATCGGTAAGCCTCCTCGGCAGTGCGGGCGGCCGGCGAACCTCATCGCGGGACGGCGGACGGCGGTCATCCCGGCAGCGTCCCCTCGGCCACCGCATCGGGGAAGAAATGGTGGTGGCGGGCGCCGGTGATCTCGTAGATGGCGGTGCCGTGGCGTCCGTCGCTCGCCGCCACTCGCATCAGGCTGAGCCCTCCGCGATGGAACGGCTCGTAGGCGCGGGCCATGGTGCCCTGCGCGTCGACCTCGACGACTCGGCGGTCGGCCAGAGTGAACGTGGCCGACGCGCTGAGGCCGGTGACATCGTCGCCGTGCTCACCGTAGGGAACTGGGCGGCGATCGGTTCCGACCCAGCAGGCGTCGTAGCGGAAGTCGACGACGGGAACTGGCTCGGACATGTCAGTCCCGGCCCAGCACCCGTCGCGGTACACGATCGCGCCGTTCGGTAGCTCCCAGTGCCAGACGCCGAGGAACCCGTCGTCAAGCTGGATCTGCCACCACAACCACAGGGGGCAGCGTCCATGATCCCGGACGCCCCATGAGTGATCGCGCTGGCCGATCCAGCCGTCGACCGCATAGCCCGTACCGTCGACCGTGTAGCTGCCGGTGTAAGTGCCAGACTGGAAGATGTGGGACTGATCCCACACCAGCTCGCCGCCGGCCCGCATGGTGCCCCGGCGCAGGCCGTAGGGCTGAGTCCTGGCCCGCCACGTCAGATCCAGGCCGATCCCGCCATCTGACGGCTCCGCCCACAGGCGCACCTCACGCATCGGGGTCACGACGTCGACCCGAGCGCCGGGAACCATCGGGGTATGGGGGTCCCCGTCGTAAGGACGGCCTTTCACGCCGAGCAGCGGCCGGCCTTCGACCCGTCCCATCTGCAGGGAGTCCACCCGCTCCTGGGCGGGGTAGTGAGCCATCGTGAAGAAGACCGCGTCGCCGTCGCCCGACGGGTCGTGAAGCTCGTAGAAGTAGCTTTCACGCCAATGGCGGTGATGCACGGCGACCTTCGGGAGGAGCTCGGGGATCTGGTGAACGAAATACTCATCCATCGCCGTCGGTCTCGCCACGAAGGATCTCCTCGGTCGAAGAAGCGGGGCACGGCGCGGGCCGCTGCGCGTCCAAAATCGCGTCTCCGCCGCCGATGCGGGGCGCTGCGCCCCATCAGCTCAAGGGCGTGCCGTAAACGTATAGTCGTATCGCTGACTTGCCTAGGGCTGCGTGCTGTCCCAAGCCGATGACGGTCACGCCGCCCTCGGCACCGGCTGACCCTGGACCCGGGCCGCGCCCGCCGACGCCGCGACCACGCACGCGATGCCCGACCACTCGGCGGCCGACAGGCGCTGCCCGAGGGCGGCCAGGCCGATGAGCGCGGCGACGGCCGGCTGTACCGACATCCAGACGCCGAACAGGCTGGTCGGGATGCGGCGCAGCGCCTCAAGCTCCAGCCAGTAAGGGATGACCGAGGACAACAGGCCGATGGCGGCCCCCGCCGCGAGGAACGACGGGCGGAACATCGCCGGGGCGCCGGCCGCCAGACCCGGCGCGGTGACCGCGAGCGCCGCCACGCACATGGCGATCACCAGCCCGGACGCGCCGGGCAGCCGCTGGCCCGCCGCCTTGGAGCCGAGGATGTACGCCGCCCACGCGGTCCCCGCGGCGGCCGCCCAGGCGACGCCGGCCCAGTTCAGCCGGGTCCCGCCGACCGTGCCTGCGAGCAGCACCACGCCGGCGCCGGCGAGCGCCGCGTAGCCGAGCCCGGCCGCCCGGCGGTGCCCGTGGTGGATGGGGCGGCCGCCGCGCAGCGTCCCCGTGACCGTGACGGCCAGGGGACCGAGGAACTCGATGGTTACCGCGATACCGAGCGGTATGCGCGCGAACGCCTGGTAAATGGCGAAGTTCATGAAGCCAAGCGCGATACCGAACGCAAGCGTGGTAACACCGTCCGTCAACCCTCGCCTCGCGACCAGGCCGGCGACCGCACGGGCCGCCGGGCGCCCGGCCACGACGAGCATGATCAGCGCGGCGGACCACAGCCGCAGGGTCGTGACCGCGGCGGGCGGGAGCTGGCTGAACAGGCGGGCGGCGATGCCCGCGCCGGACTGCACGGAGACCGCGCCTGCCAGCACCAGGCCGCCGGGCAGCGCCGTGGCCCTTACTCCCAACGGAAGAAGCGGGCGGCAAGCACGATCCCGGCGACGGCCCACACCGCGAGGGTAACGACGTCCCTAACCGGGAAGACGACCGCGTTCGCCAGCACGTCGCGCAGGCCGGTAGACAGCGCGCCGGTGGGCAGCAGCTCAAGCAGCGGGCGGGCGCCCCTGGGGAACTTGGTGAGCGGGAACACCACGCCGCCGATGCCGAGCAGCACGACGTAGATGAGGTTGGCCGCGGCGAGGGTCGCCTCGGCGCGCAGGGTGCCCGCGAGCAGCAGGGCGAACCCGCTGAACGCCGCGGTGCCGAGCAGCACCAGCAGCGGGACGGTGACGACGGCGGCCCACCGCGCGTCCGGCGCCCAGCCGAGCGCGGTGGCGACCAGCAGGATGATGGCCGCCTGGACCAGCTCGACGCCGATGACGGTGGCGGTCTTCGCGGTGATCAGGCCCGTGCGGGACAGCGGCGTCGCGCCGAGCCGCTTGAGCACCCCGTACCTGCGCTCGAACCCGGTGGCGATCGCCTGGCTGGTGAACGCGGTGGACATGACCGCGAGCGCGATCACACCGGGGGCCAGGAAGTCGATCCTGGTGTACCCGCCGCCGAAGTCGATCAGCGGCTCAAGGCTGAACGCGGCGAGCAGCAGCAGTGGGATGATCAGCGTGAGCATCAGCTGCTCGCCGTTGCGCAGCAGCTGCCTGGCCTCCTGGGCGGCCTGCGCGGCGACCATCCGGCGCAGCGGCGCGGCGCCCGGCATGGGCGTCCAGGTCCCCGGCCTGGTCGGCTGGACCGGCTCGCCCGCGATCAGCTGGCCCGTGATCGGCTGGCCCGTCAAGCCCTCAGGTCCTTTCCGGTCAGCTCGAGGAAGACGTCCTCGAGCGTGCGTGACTCGATCTGCAGGCTGCTCGGCAGCACCGCCCGGTCGGCGCACCAGGCGGTGACCGCGGCCAGCAGGGCCGGCTGCACGGTGCCCCCGGGCGACTCGATCAGGTAGTGGCCGGCCGGCGACTCCTTGGCCGCGCTGCCCGGCGGCAGCGCCGCGAGCAGGCTGTCGGTGTCAAGGCCTGCCTCAGCGCGGAATCGCAGCTGCCCGGCGGTGCCGGTGAGCTGGGCGGGAGCGCCGTCGGCGACTACCCGGCCGTGATCGATGATGACCACGTGGTCGGCGAGCCGCTCGGCCTCCTCCATGAAGTGCGTGGTGAGGATCACGCCGACTCCGTCGGCGCGCAGGGCGGTGATCAGGTCCCACGTCGCGTGCCTGGCCTGCGGGTCCATGCCGGCGGTCGGCTCGTCGAGGAAAACCAGCTCAGGGCGGCCGAGGACGGCGGCGGCCAGTGACAGGCGCTGCTGCTGCCCGCCGGACAGCCGCTTGTAGGGCGTCTTCACGTGACTTGTCAGGCCCACGATGTCAAGCAGCCACGCCGTGTCGTGTGGTTTCACATGGAACCGGCTCAGTGTCCTGAGGTACTCGCCGGCCGGGACCGCGGGCGGGATGCCGCCCGCCTGGAGCATCACCCCGACGCGCGGCTTGAGCCGGGCGGCGTCGCGGGCCGGGTCGAGCCCGAGAACCCGCACCGTGCCGGCGTCGGCGCTCCGGTAACCTTCGCAGACCTCGATCGTGGTGGTCTTGCCCGCGCCGTTCGGCCCGAGGATCGCGGTGACCTCGCCGCCGCCCGCGGTGAGGCTCAGCCCGTCGACGGCGGTCGCCGGCCCGTACCGCTTCACCAAACCGGAGATCTCAACGGCGGGGGGGCCGGAGACCTCAGCGGCAGGGGGATTGCTCACGCACGAAGTCTAAGGGCCGTGACCGCATGGCGGGATGCCCAGGGTCCGACATTCCGTAGTAGATGCCGTCACCCGCCGCTACCAAGTCGGATAACAGCAAGAAGCACGGCAGTGCCGACGGTGGCGCCGGCAGTGGCGGTGGCAGTGGCAGTGGCGGGTGGCGCGCGCTGAGGCGTGGTTAGCAGCTGTCCTCGTCCGCGGGTGCCCTGTTCAGGTGCGCGTGCTTGAAGTGCGCGCGCTTGAGGTGCCGGTGCTTGAGGTGCCTGCGGTCCTTGGGCCAGTACGGCCCCTCGGGCCAGCTGGCGACCACCTGGGGTGCCGTGGAGTGCGGGTTGCGGGACCTGACGAGGAACCGCTCGAACCGGGTGGCCCCCGGCAGCTCGACCCGCGCGGACTTGAGGGTCGCGTGCCAGGACAGGCTGGCCCGCTCTCGTTCTGCGTCCTCGTCGTCGCCGTGCCGCGTGGCGGCGGCCGGCGGCGTGGCGACGACCTCTAGCCAGGACAGCTGCTGGGTGCGCAGGTAGACCGGCGGCATGCCGTAAACCGTGTCGATCGCTTCGACGACCGAGGTGCACGAGCCCGTGTTGCCGTAGAAGCCGTCGCCGTGCGCCCGCAGCTCCGGGTGGTGGGTGTGCCCGGACAGGTACCCCGTGTAGCCCTGGGCGATGAGCTCGTCGGCGCGCTCGCGCGCCGCGGAGTTCTGGCCGTACCCGCGCTGCGACAGGGCCAGGGCGCTGATCGAGGTCCAGGCGCGGCGCAGCAGGACCGCGATGACCAGGGCGAGCAGCACGACGTCGACCGCCGCGCCGTAGCCGAGGAGCTCGCCGTCGCGCAGCCACCGGCCGGCGTCCGGGTAGCGGTTCTGGACCCGGCCGAGCTCCGGGAGCACCAGGGCGAACAGCATGACCGGGGCGAGGACCACCCACCACAAGTGGCGCACCAGCTTGCGGTAGACGAGCCGGGAGGCGAGGAACGACGGGAAGTCCGCCGGGTCCGCCATCTCGTGCGCGCCGGTGAGCCAGTCCCGGCCGAGCCACTCGATCTTGGGGATGACCTCGCGGACGATGTGATGTCCGAGCGGCGTGTCGAGCGGGTTGCGCGGGTCAGAGAAGCAGTTGTACGGGTCGATCTGGTGGCCGTGCTCCACCCGGATCCGCTCGCCGTCCGGCAGGACCAGGTCGGCGGCGAGGCACAGCTGCGCGCCGGTCGCCTCGCGGACCGCGGTCGCCGCCTTGAGGTCCCAGGCGAGGTCGCCGTCGTGGTTGCCGACCGTGTAGATGACCTGGCCGCCCCGCTCGATGACGCGCGCCAGCGCCCCGCACAGGTCGTCGTGCGCGCCGAGCACGTCGGCGGCGGTGCGGCCGGGAAAGGAAAGCATCTCCACGATGTCGCCGGCCAGCACCACGGTCAGCGGCGCGGTCTCGGCGGCGAGCCTGCGGGCGATGACCTCGCAGCTGCGCCCGGAAACCGTCGTCCGCTCGGGCGGGAGGTGCAGGTCGCTGATCGCGACCACCTTGTCGCCGGGCGCGACAGTTACATCCAGCCGATCGGAGACATCAGCCCGCGGCGAAGCCATGACAGTCCAGTTCCTTCCCCCGCAGTGGTTTCCATGATGCACCAGGGGCGTCGACTCCAGTGAGGCGAGGCCCACAAACAGTAGCGCTGTTCCCTAAGCGAGACGTATCGGTTAGCAGAAAGGTTCGCCGGCGTTGTGGACCCTGGCATCACAGCTACCAGGAAAGCGGCGGTTGTAACGTGGCGAAGGTGAGCCGTATCTACCACATCGCCGTCCGCGCCGACTGGGAGCGGGCGCTCACCGACGGTGTCTACACCAGGTCCTCCGTTGACAAGACCCTGGCCGAGGAGGGCTTCATCCACGCATCCCAGGAGTCGCAGGTCGCCCGCACGGCGAACAACTACTACCGGGACGTGCCCGGCCCGCTGGTGCTGCTCGTCGTTGACCCCGGCCGCCTCGACGCCGAGGTGCGCTATGAGGCGGTGCCCGGCGCTGAGCTGCCGTTCCCGCACATCTACGGGCCGCTGAACACCGGCGCCGTGCTCGCGGCGATCCCGTTCGCGCCGGGCCCCGACGGGACGTTCGCGTTCCCGGCCGAGGCCGCCGCGCAGGCGTGACCCTCCGGCCGGGGCCGCGCTCGCGGCGCTCGCGCGCTCGTCCGGCATGCCGGGCCCCTTATCGGTCTGTACGACCTCATCATGGCTAGCCAAGTTGCCCGCATCGTGACGGTTACCTGACAGGACAACCAAATGGCCGTGTACGCGGGGCTAACCGCGCCGTTGCGCTCACCCCGCGCGGATGAGGCGGACCCGGCGGCCCGCCGGTCAGGATGGTCCCAGCCATCAGGAGGTGGGTTATGAAGACCAGAGTCGGCTCGGGCAACCAGTTCACCGTTGACTCGCGGAGCATCATCATCGGCGGGACGCTGTTCGGGCTTGGCGTCGGCGCCTGCATCGCCGGGATCGCGGTGAGCGGGTCGGCCATGCTGTCCGCCGTCCATAACTGGGTCGGGAACATGGACCGGCCGCCCGCCGATCTGGCGCGCGGCACCTGGACGCAGGCGAAGGCGGCCGCCACCGCCGCCCAGCAGGCCTGGACGGACGCGTCGCCGGACATGCCGCGCGTGCCGGCCGCCCGGTAACCGGGACCGGCTGACGGACCGGACGGGCCCGGCGAGCACGCGCTCGCCGGGCCCGTTTATCGGTCAGTGCCTGCGCGGCGCGCACAGCGCCACGATGACGAGGATGTCGAGCGCGATCACGATGAACGCCCAGACCGGGTAGTACGGCAGCATCACGAAGTTCATCACCATGCTGAGCCCGGCGACGACGACACCCACGATGCGCGCCCAGAGGTGGTCGGTGAGCAGTGCCGCGCCCGCGACGAACACGACCGCGCCCGTGATCAGGTGCAGCCAGCCCCAGCCGTGGACCGAGACGCTGAACGCGTAGTTCGGCAGCACCACGAAGAACTGGCCCCTGATCAGTGCGGCAAGACCGGAGAAGAAGTCGAGGAGGCCGCCGATCATCAGGAGCACGGCGGCGACGAGTGTCATTCCGAGCGCGAACCCGCTCGGACCCGGCGACTCGTACCGCACGTCGTCGTAGCCGGGCGCGGGCCGGGGAACGTAGCCCCGCCCCGTATCGGCCTGGCCCGCGCCAGTGGTGCCCGACGCGGTGCCCGTGGCCGTGCCGGTGCCCGAGGAGGGACGTGGCGCAGTCGGCGGGGTCGCGGACTGGCCGCCCTGGATATCGCTCATCGGAGAGTTCTCCTTTCGAGCCCGGGTCGCGCTCGCGCGGTCCCTGGGCCCTAACAGGTGATTTAGCTGTCTCCCGTCCCAATGGGTGGATCTGGGTCGATCGTCTCCCGGGCGGGCCCGCGCTGGCGTCATCCCTCCAGGGTGAAACCGGGGACGGGGCAATCCGGGCGTACCGGCACGGCACGGGCAGGACGGTACCGGGCCGGCGAGGAGTATCCCCCGCTCAGCGCGGCCGCGCCGGGGACAAGCGGCCATGTTCACCCCCCGGGGGTGATGAAGGCGGGCGCGGCCACGCCCGATGCTGCACGCAACGGGCAGTGCCGGGTTCCGGCGGCCCGCATCAGCGGCACGACGAACTGGAGGGGCGAGTATGGCATCCCTGACCGTGTGGAAGTTCTCCACACCGTACGGTGCGGACACGGCGATGGAGAGGCTGCAGATGCTGCAGTCTCAGCAGCTCATCACGGTGCAGGACGCGGCCATGGTCAGCTGGGAGGAAGGCAAGAAGAAGCCCAAGACGCGGCAGCTGCACGACACCAAGGCGGGCGGCGCCCTTGGCGGGGCCTTCTGGGGCATGCTGTTCGGCCTGATCTTCTTCATCCCGATCCTCGGCCTGGCGATCGGCGCCGCCACCGGCGCGCTGTTGGGCTCGCTGGCCGACGTCGGCATCAGCGACTCGTTCATCAAGTCCGTGCGCGACCAGGTCACGCCGGGCACCTCGGCGCTGTTCCTGCTCAGCTCGGACGCGGTGATCGACCGGGTCCGGGAGGAGTTCCCCGTCCGCGAGGCCGAGCTGATCAGCACCAACCTGTCCGCCGACCAGGAGGCCAAGCTGCGCGAGGCCTTCGCGGAGTGACCGTGCGGGCAGCCGCGGCAAGCCAAGGCCGCTGCGCGGACCGAGTGAAGGACTGAGCATTGAACGAGGAAAGCCGCGAGTCCGACGCCGGCCCGGGCCCGGCTGCCACCGGCCCGGCCGCCGTGGTGCCGGCCGCCGTGGTGCCGGCCGCACGGACGCCAACCACGCAGTCCGAGCAGGAAGAGCTTGAGCGGCTGCGGGCCGAGGTCCGTGAGCTGCGCGGCCGCGTCGCGGCCGGGCCGGCCCGCCCGGCCGCGCACGGCGGCCGCTGGCGCGCACTGGTCTCGGCGGTGCTTATCACCCTCGGCTGCATTCTCGCCCCGGTGTCCGTGCTCAGCGTGTGGGCCGCGAATCAGGTGTCCAACACCGACCGGTTCGTGGCCAACATGGAGCCGCTCATTCACGAGCCGGCGGTCCAGAGCGCGCTCAGCGCCAGGATCACCACGGAGATCGAGAGCAGGATCGACCTGCCGGCGCTGATCACCAGCACGTCGTCACAACTGGCCGGCGCGCACCTGCCGCGCCTGGCGCAGCTGATCGACAATTTCTCCGGCCCGATTGAAAGCGGCATCGACAGCGCCATCGGCACTGCCGTGTCTCGTGTGGTGGCCAGCCCGGCGATGGCCACCATCTGGGTCACCGCCCTGCGGGCCTCGCACACGGGCGTCGTGAAGGTGCTGTCCGGTCAGGGCAACGGCTCGCTCAGCGTGGTGAACAACCAGGTGGTGCTTAACCTCGGGCCGCTCATCACGCAGGTGAAGGACACGCTGCTCGCCCGTGGCTTCACGATTGCGGACCGGATCCCGACCGTCAACGCCACCTTCCCGCTGTTCGAGGCGCCGAACCTGGCCAAGGCACAGGAGGGCTACCGGCTGCTCACCACGCTGAAGTGGCTGCTGCCGCTCCTGACCATCGCGTTGCTTGTCGCGGGAGTCTGGGTTGCCCGCAAGACCAGGCACGGGCTGTACTGGGCCGCGCTGGGGGTGGCGGCGTCCATGCTGGTGCTCGGCATCGCCCTGACCATCGCCCGCGGCATCTACCTGAACAGCGTGCCGACATCGGTGCTGCCGACCGACGCGGCGGGGGCGCTGTATGACACGCTGATCCGCTTCATCAGGGAGGGCCTGCGGGTGCTGCTCCTCGTCGGCCTGATCGTCGCGGCGGGCGCGTTCCTGACCGGCCCGTCAGCCGCCGCGGTGAGCACCAGGCGGGCGGTCGGGAAGGGCATCGGCTGGGTGCGCGGCAGCGCGGAGGGGCACGGGCTGAGCGCCGGGCCGGTCGGTGTCTGGACGGCCGCGCACAAGACGCTCCTGCGCGTCGGAGCGGTCGCGGTCGTGGCGCTGATCTTCGTCTTCTGGGGTCACCCGACCCTGGCCGTGGTGATCTGGCTGGTCGTGCTGCTGCTCGTGGCGCTCGGGGTGATCGAGCTGCTCGGCGGCAAGCCGGCCGAGCGGGCGGCCGCGGAGGGTGTGAGCCCGGCGCAACGCGGCACCTGACGTCACGGAAGCGACCGGCCGTTACGTGAGGCCCTAAGGAGGAACCAGTGCTCGTCCAGGCCGCGGGATTCGCGCTGCTCGCTGCCATCTCGCCGACGGCGCTCCTGGTCATGGCCGTCTTCCTCGGCTCGGACAGCCCGCGGCGCACCGCGCAGCTTTACCTCGCGGGCGCCGTGCTGATGACCGTGCTCATGGCGGTGACGGTCCTCCTCGTGCTGCGGGCCACCGGCCTCAACCAGCCGCAGGGGCGTGCCCCCAGGTACGGGCTGCGGCTCGGGCTCGGCATCCTCGCGCTCGCGGGCGCCGCGGTCATGATCCTGCGTGCCCGGCGCGCCAGGCCCGCGCCCGCGGTCAGCGGGAGCTCGGGCGGCCAGGACGCGCCGGGTGCGGGCACGCCGCGCAAGCCCGGCCTGATGTCCAGGCTCACCGCGCGGCCGCGGCCGCTTACCGCCTTTATCGCCGGGCTGCTGATCTTCGCGCCGTCGGCCGCGTTCATCGCCGCCGTCCAGGTCGTCGCCACCGCCAACGCGTCCGCCCTGGAGACCGTGCTCGCGGTGGTGATCGTCGTCGTGCTGACCGTGCTGAGCGTCTGGCTGCCGTTCATCGCCCACCTCGTCGCGCCGGAGGCCACCGCGCGTGCCCTGCGCAACGCCAACGGGTGGCTGGTCGCGCACGGCCGGACGCTGGCCGTCTACGCCCTCGCGGTCGCCGGCGTCGCCCTGGTGGTCAACGGGGCGCTCAACCTCTAGAGCCAGCTGACGGCGCCCGCGCCGGCCGTTGGCGTCGGCCCGGCCGGGACCATCCCGTGATTTACGTCACGCCGGCGTGGCGTAAAACTTGCCACGCGCGTCCCATTTACGGCACACTGGTGTTGTGAAAAGCACGGGTACGGTGTCGGGGATGACACAGGCGGGTGAGTCGGCCGGCACGCGCGGCCAGGTCGCCCGGCTGATCCTTGAGCTTGGCCCGTGCACCGCGGCGACCATCGGCGGGCGGCTCGGGCTGACGCCGGCCGCCATCCGGCGGCACCTGGACAACCTTATCGCCGACGGCATGATCGAGACGCGCACCGCCCGCACCTACGGCAACCGGGGACGCGGCCGCCCGGCCAAGGTCTTCGTCATCACCGACGCGGGCCGCAGCGCCTTCGAGCACGCCTACGACGACCTGGCCACGAGCGCGCTGCGCTTCCTCGAGCGGACCTACGGCCCGCAGGCGGTCGCGGAGTTCGCCAGGCAGCAGGTCGCGGAGACCGAGCGCCGTTACGCGCCGGTGGTCGCGCAGGCCGGCGACCTGCGGACCCGGGTGCAGGCGCTCGCCGGCGCGCTGTCGGCCGACGGCTACGCCGCCGCCGCGGGCCCGGCCCCCGTGCCTGGAAGCACCGTGGCCGGTATCACCAAGGCCGCGAATGTTGTTGGCAATGGTGAGCAGATCTGCCAGCACCACTGCCCGGTCGCGCACGTCGCGGCCGAGTTCCCGCAATTGTGCGAGGCGGAGACGGAGGCGTTCGGGCGGCTGCTCGGCACCCCGGTCCGGCGCCTGGCGACGATCGCGCACGGCGACGGCATCTGCACTACGCATGTCACCTGTACGAGTGCTGCGAACGACGCAGCACGGATGACACAAGAAGCGAGTCCGGAGGGCTCTGACATATGACGAC
The DNA here is from genome assembly GCA_964581815.1 of uncultured Streptosporangiaceae bacterium. Lineage (GTDB taxonomy): Bacteria > Actinomycetota > Actinomycetes > Streptosporangiales > Streptosporangiaceae > Trebonia. The sequence goes on from CAZORE010000020.1 coordinate 44,430, forward strand.
CACCACCGCTAATGACCAGCTAGAAGGTCTTGGCACGTACAAGTTCGGCTGGGCCGACTCTGACGTGGCCGGCGCGTCCGCCAAGCGCGGGCTGTCCGAAGAGGTGGTCCGCGACATCTCCGCCCGCAAGAACGAGCCGGAGTGGATGCTCGAGAACCGGCTCAAGGGGCTGAAGTACTTCGGCCGCAAGCCGATGCCGAACTGGGGCAGTGACCTGTCCGGCATCGACTTCGACAACATCAAGTACTTCGTCCGGTCGACGGAGAAGCAGGCGGAGTCGTGGGACGACCTTCCGGCCGACATCAAGAACACCTACGACAAGCTCGGCATCCCCGAGGCGGAGAAGCAGCGGCTGATCTCCGGCGTCGCCGCCCAGTACGAGTCCGAGGTCGTCTACCACAAGATCCGCGAGGACCTTGAGGAGAAGGGCGTCATCTTCCTCGACACCGACTCCGCGCTCAAGCAGCACCCGGACCTGTTCAGGGAGTACTACGGCACGGTGATCCCGGCGGGCGACAACAAGTTCGCCTCGCTGAACACCGCTACCTGGTCCGGCGGCTCCTTCATCTACGTGCCACCGGGCGTGAACGTGGAGATCCCGCTGCAGGCTTACTTCCGGATCAACACCGAGAACATGGGCCAGTTCGAGCGCACGCTGATCATCGTCGACGAGGGCGCCTACGTGCACTACGTCGAGGGCTGCACCGCGCCGATCTACAAGAGCGACAGCCTGCACTCCGCGGTCGTCGAGATCATCGTCAAGAAGGACGCCCGCTGCCGGTACACGACCATCCAGAACTGGTCGAACAACGTGTACAACCTGGTCACCAAGCGCGCCGTCTGCCAGGCGGGCGCGACGATGGAGTGGATCGACGGCAACATCGGCTCCAAGGTCACCATGAAGTACCCGGCGGTCTACCTGATGGGCGAGCACGCCAAGGGCGAGACGCTCAGCGTCGCGTTCGCCGGACCGGGCCAGCACCAGGACGCTGGCGCCAAGATGGTGCACTGCGCGCCGAACACCAGCTCCACGATCGTGTCGAAGTCGGTCGCGCGGGGCGGCGGCCGCACCAGCTACCGCGGCCTGATCAACGTGCAGGAAGGCGCCACGCACTCCAAGTCGACGGTCAGGTGCGACGCGCTGCTCGTCGACACCATCAGCCGCTCGGACACCTACCCGTACAACGACATCCGCGAGGACGACGTTGAGATGGGGCACGAGGCCACCGTCTCGAAGATCTCCGCGGACCAGCTGTTCTACCTGATGTCGCGCGGCATGACCGAGGACGAGGCGATGGCGATGATCGTCCGCGGCTTCGTCGAGCCGATCGCCCGCGAGCTCCCCATGGAGTACGCGCTCGAGCTCAACCGGCTGATCGAGCTGCAGATGGAAGGGGCGGTCGGCTAAGCATGTCCAACCTGGCTAGCGCGGTCGAGACCGCGCCTGTCTCCAGCCTGCACTCTTTCGGGTCGGTCAGCCCCGACGACTTCGCCGTCCCGACGGGCCGCGAGGAGGAGTGGCGGTTCACCCCGCTCGCCCGGCTGCGCGGGCTGCACAAGGACGCGGCCTTCGCCGGCGCGGTGGATGTCGCGGTCGAGGCCGCCCCTGAGCTGCTGGTGGAGTCAGAGGATCTAGCGGAACGGAGGCGGCTTGCCCCGTCCGGCGGATTCCTCCCCACCGACCGGGTAAGCGCCCGCGCGTACGCCTCTGTTTCTGACGGCACTGGCGGCCGGGCGATCGTGCTCACCGTGCCCAAGGACACGACGGCGTCCGCGCCGACCTACGTCCGCGTCACTGGCACCGGGACGGAGCAGGCCGCCGCGGGGCACCTGATCATCGACGTGCAGCCCTACGGCCGGGCCACCGTGGTGATCGACCAGACCGGCTCGGCGACCTACGCCAGCAACGTGGAGATCCGCGTCGCCGACGGCGGCGACCTCACCGTCGTCGCGCTCGCCGACTGGGCGGACGACACGGTGCAGTTGGCGCACCACCAGATCACCCTGGGCAAGGACGCGCACGTGGCGCACTTCGCGGTCACCCTCGGCGGGTCCCTGGTCCGGCTCTCGCCGGCCGTCAGGTACGCCGGGCCTGGCGGCGACGCCGAGCTGCACGGCATCGCGTTCGCCGACGGCGGGCAGCACCTGGAGCACCGGCTGTTCGTCGATCACGACACGCCGAACTGCCGCAGCCGCGTCGGCTACAAGGTCGCGCTGTCCGGCAAGGACGCGCGCACGGTCTGGATCGGCGACGTGCTCATCCGGCCCGAGGCGACCGGCACCGACACCTACGAGTTCAACCGGAACCTGATCCTTACCGACGAGGCGCATGCCGACTCGGTGCCCAACCTGGAGATCCTCACCGGCGAGATCGTCGGTGCCGGGCACGCGTCGGCGAGCGGCAGGCTCGACGACGAGCAGACGTTCTACCTGCAGGCCCGCGGCATCCCGTTCGAGGAAGCCCGCCGCCTGGTGATCCGCGGCTTCTTCGGCGAGCTGATCGGCAAGATCGGAGTGCCTGAGCTCGAGGAGCGGATCACCACCGCGATCGAGGAGGAGCTCGCGTGACTGAGCCGGCCGCCTTCGTTCGCGCGTGCGCTGTCTCCGATGTACCGGAGGGCGGCGTGATCAGCGTCGTGCTGAACGGCGACGAGATCGCGATCGTGCGGACCGAGGGCGAGTTCTTCGCGATCCGCGACTGGTGCTCGCACGCCGCCGTCCCGCTGTCCGAGGGCGACGTCGACGGCACCACCATCGAGTGCTGGCTGCACGGGTCGTGCTTCGACCTGCGCACCGGCAAGCCGACCGCGATGCCCGCCACCGCCCCGGTGCCCGTTTACCCCGTCAAGATCGAGGGCGACGACGTCCTCGTGTCGATATAGGAGTCATAGTGTCCACCCTTGAGATCCGCGACCTGCACGCCGCCGTCAGCGAGGCCGACGGCTCGCTGCGCGAGATCCTGCGCGGCGTCAACCTGACGGTGGCCGACGGCGAGACGCACGCCATCATGGGACCGAACGGCTCCGGCAAGTCCACCCTCGCCTACGCGCTGGCCGGCCACCCTAAGTACACCGTCACGGCCGGGACCGTCACGCTCGACGGCGAGGACGTGCTGTCGATGACGGTGGACGCCCGGGCCCGGGCCGGGCTGTTCCTCGCCATGCAGTACCCGGTCGAGGTGCCCGGCGTGTCGGTGTCCAACTTCCTGCGCACCGCGGTCACCGCGACGCGCGGCGAGGCGCCGAAGCTGCGCAACTTCGTCAAGGAGCTGAACGGGGCGATGAGCGGGCTGGCCATCGACCCGCAGTTCGCCAACCGCTCGCTCAACGAGGGCTTCTCCGGCGGCGAGAAGAAGCGCCACGAGATCCTCCAGCTCGAGCTGCTCGACCCGAAGATCGCCGTGCTCGACGAGACCGACTCCGGCCTCGACGTGGACGCGCTGAAGGTCGTGTCCGAGGGCATCAACCGGTTCCGCGCCAAGCCGGGCCGCGGCGTGCTGCTGATCACCCACTACACACGCATCCTGCGCTACGTGCAGCCCGACTTCGTGCACGTGTTCGTCGGCGGCCGGATCGTGGAAGAGGGCGGCCCCGAGCTGGCCGACGTGCTCGAGAACGAAGGCTACGAGCGGTTCACGGGAGCGGGCGCATCGGCATGAGCGAGCTGCTGAGCGGCGTCACCCCCCGGGAGGACACCGTGCCGTTCGACGTCGAGGCGATCAGGAAGGACTTCCCGATCCTGTCCCGGACGGTCAGGAACGGCAAGCCGCTGGTGTACCTGGACTCCGGGGCGACGTCACAGCACCCGACCGTGGTGCTCGACGCCGAACGGGACTACTACGAGCGGCACAACGCCGCCGCGCACCGCGGCACCCACCTGCTCGGCCAGGAAGCCACCGAGATCTACGAGGGCGCCCGGGCGAAGGTCGCCGCGTTCCTCGGCGCCGCCAGGCCGGAGGAGATCGTCTTCACCAAGTCGGCCACCGAGGGGATCAACCTGGTCGCGTTCGGACTGGGCTCCGGGGGCATGTCGCTGCGGCCCGGGGATGAGATCCTCATCTCGGAGATCGAGCACCACGCCAACCTGGTGCCGTGGCAGCAGCTCGCGCTGCGCACCGGGGCGACGCTCAAGTGGTTCAGGGAACTGCCGGACGGCCGCCTCGACGTGGACCCGTCGCTGGTCACCGAGCGGACCAAGATCGTCGCGGTGACCGGGCAGTCGAACGTCACGGGCGTCATCCCGCCGCTGCGCGAGATCGGCGAGCTCGCGCACTCCGTCGGCGCGCTGTTCCTGGTGGACGGCGCCCAGCTGGTGCCGCACCATGCGGTCGACGTCGCTTCCATCGGCGCCGACTTCCTGGCCTTCTCCGGGCACAAGATGCTCGGCCCCCTCGGACTCGGCGTCCTGTACGGGCGTTACGCGGCGCTTGACGCGCTGCCGCCGTTCCTCACCGGCGGGTCGATGATCGAGGTCGTCCGGATGGAGGAGACCACGTTCCTGCCGCCGCCCGCGAAGTTCGAGCCGGGCGTCCCGGCGGTGTCGCTGGCCGCCGGCCTCGGCGCGGCGGTGGACTACCTGGCCGCCCTCGGCATGGACAACGTGGCGGCGCACGAGGAGTCGCTCACCGCGCACGCGCTCGCCGCCCTCGGCGAGATCGACGGCGTGCGCATCCTCGGCCCGCTGACCACGGAGAACCGCGGCGGGACGGTCGCGTTCGAGGTCGAGGGCGTGCACGCGCACGACGTCGGCCAGGTGCTCGACGAGCTCGGCATCGCGATCAGGACCGGTCACCACTGCGCGTGGCCGCTGCACCGCACGCTCGGCTGCCAGGCCTCCAACCGGGCGTCGTTCTACCTGTACAACACCCACGCCGAGGTCGACGCCCTGGCGGACGGCATCCGCTACGCCAAGAAGTTCTTCCGGGCGTAAGCACCGGAACACGGGGTAACTGGAAGGCGTTACAGAAGGCACTATGCAGCTTCAGGACATGTACCAGGAGATCATCCTGGACCACTACAGGAACCCGCACCACAAGGGGCTGCGGGATCCCTTTGACGCTGAGGTGTACCAGGTCAACCCGACGTGCGGCGACGAGGTGAAGCTGCGCGTCACGCTGAAGCCGGGCGTGGACGGCGAGGCGGTCATCGAGGACGTCTCGTATGAGTCGCTTGGCTGCTCGATCAGCCAGGCAAGCGCCTCGGTGATGAGTGACCTGGTGATCGGCAAGCCGGTCAGCGAGGGCATGCGGATCGGTGACGCCTTCCTTGAGCTGATGCAGTCCAAGGGACAGCTTGAGCCGGACGAGGACGTGCTCGAGGACGCGGTCGCGTTCGCCGGCGTCTCCAAGTACCCGGCGCGGATCAAGTGCGCGCTGCTCGGCTGGATGGCCTGGAAGGCCGCGACCGCCGTGGCCTTGGAAAAGACTGACCTGGCCGCCACTGATCTGACCAGCACCGGCAACAACTCACCAACCAGGGGACAGGCATGACAGAGGCAGGTATCACCGATACTGGCGCCATTCCCGGGCTCACCGACGAGCAGGTCAAGCAGAAGACAGAGGACGTCCTCGAGGCGCTGCGCGACGTGGTCGACCCCGAGCTCGGCATCAACGTCGTCGACCTCGGCCTCATTTACGGCGTGCTGCTCGACGGCCCGGACCGCGTCACCCTCGACATGACGCTGACCAGCGCGGCCTGCCCGCTCACCGACGTGATCGAGGAGCAGGCGGCGGAGGCGCTCAAGGACATCGTCGAGGACTTCAGCATCAACTGGGTGTGGATGCCGCCCTGGGGCCCGGAGCACATCACAGACGACGGCCGCGAGCAGCTGCGCGCCCTGGGCTTCAACATCTAGGTTTTCTCCCCCAGGTCCTTCTTCCGCAGGCTTTCTTCCCGGGTCTTCCGCAGGCTTTCTTCCCGGGCTTCAGCCCCGTGGGCCCCCGCGCAACTGCGGGTCGCGGGGGCGCAGGGGTGTCACCGCGCGCTCGTCGTGACCCACAAACCAGGTCCCGAAGGCGCGCGGCCGACACCCGCAGCGCCCCCGCTTCTCGTATCCCGGCAGAAATCGCCGGTTCCCGCTTCCCGGACAACTTTGTATCAGTTTCTGCTTATTTCTTCTTCCTATATCGGACGTAACGGACACAGGAATGACCGAAATCGATACAAAGTCGGGAAACTCGCAGGGCCTCGACGCGCGGGTGGCCGACCTGGGGCGGCAGGAACGAGGAAGGCCCGGTAGACGACCCCCGGTACCCGGTCCCGCGCTTCTTCGCGCTCCGCTCCGACCGGGGACCCGATCAAGCGCTGGGACGAAAAGTCGCAGTTAACCGGTTGCGTGGCCCTGACCCAGGCGTGAGACTCCCGGGATGAGTTCACCGTTCCAGGATGCGCTTGAGGCACGCGACCTCGCTGGCCTGCGCGCCTGTGCGAAGGCCGACCTGCATGTGCACGCGGGGTTCGTCAGCGGGGACCGGGAGTACCTGAAGGCGGCGACGGGCCTGGACATCCGGCCCGTGGACCGGGTGCTCGCCTCGATGGACGACATGCACGCCTGGGTGCGCGACCAGGCGGGAGACCGCTTCCACCGGATGCCCGGCCGCGAAGGCGGCCGGGCTGCGCCTGAAGGCGCACGTGGGGGAGTGGGGGACCGCCGACGACGTCTGGCGGACCGTCGAGTTGCTTGA
>CAZORE010000020.1:51211-70040 GCA_964581815.1 uncultured Streptosporangiaceae bacterium
ACGTGGGGGAGTGGGGGACCGCCGACGACGTCTGGCGGACCGTCGAGTTGCTTGAGCTGGATGAGGTCCAGCACGGGATCGCCGCGGCCGCCTCGCCGGCGGCGATGCGGTTCCTCGCGCGGGCTGGGGTGCGGCTGAATGTATGCCCGACTTCGAACGTCATGCTCGGACGGGTCGCGCGAATCGCGGAGCATCCGATCCGCCGCCTGTTCGACGCGGGCGTCCGCGTGACGGTCGGCACTGATGACCCGCTGGTGTTCGGTACGAGCCTGTCCGGAGAGTTCCTCGCGCTGTTCGATGCTGGCCTGATGACGGCGGCGGAACTGGACGCGGTGCGACTGGAGGCACTAAGCGGTCCGCTGTGACCGCGCTAGCACCGCCCGTCCGGCGGTCGGGGAGCGAAATTCCCGACCGCCGGCCAGGCCCACCGGCCGTTCCCCAGGCCGAGTTTTAGTCGGTCGGCTTGCGCAGCTCGACGAGGATCTCGTCCAGCTTCGCGTCCATGTCGGACCGGAGATCGCGCAGCCGCGTGTCGATCCCCTCGAACCGCTGGTCCACGGCGTCGAACCGCTGGTCCACGGCCTCGAACCGGTGGTTCATTTCGGCGTGGACGGCGTTGAACTGGCCGTCGACCTTCTGGAACCGCATGCTCATCGTCTCGCGGAGCCCGGTCACATCGGCGCGGAACCCTGCGGTGGCTACGCCGAGTTCCTTGCGCAGGCTGTCGCCTTGGAGGTCGATAGCGGCCTTGAGGTTGGCCATGTGACCGTGAAGGCTGGCCTCAAGGGCAGCGAGGTTGACGTGCAGGCCGGCGATCGCCTCGCCGTTGGCCACGGTCTCGGCGTAATGATGGGTAGCGCCATGGGTCATGGCAGCCATCGTAGCGGGGATTTGATGGAATACAGCGTATTCCAGGGTGGTTACGCGCTCTTCGAGCGCCTGGGGGATAGTCATAGCGTCATGGTACGAGGCGCTAGTGGCAATTCACCGGATTTTATTAGACGTGTCGTAAATGGCAATTGGTTGCCATTTGCGTAAGCAAGAATGGCAATGATTTGCGCAATCACAGGCGACGAATGTCTGTCGCAGGAACGTCCTGGCCCGCGCACCGCGATTGTCGGGCGTCGTGACCGGGAGCCGCGCCGGTCCAGCGGCGATAAGCGTGCGCTAATCGCGGTCGTCGCGCTGGTAGAAGGGGCGGGTGTTGCCGGCGATCCACGTGTCGATCGCATCCGGCTCGGTCTCACCGGGGAAGATGAGGTCGACGGGGAACGGGACGCGGAGTGCGACCGCGGCAGTGGCGTCCTCGATCGCGTCGGTGACGGCCGCCCGGGCCTGCTCGCTCGACGGGTCGTCGAGCTGGACGGAGATCAGCAGGCCCTCACCCTGCCCGGGCACGGACAGCCAGGCGCGGGAGGCCTGACGGGCAACGGGGAGCCCGCGCAGCGCGGCCCGTGTCTCGGTGAGCAGCGCGGACGGCTCGGCGGGCGGGTGACCGACGAGGAACCGGGCCCCGCTGCCAGGGGCGAGTTGCTCCATGGCCAGGGCGCCGGGCGGTGCGGTGCCGGCCAGCGCGAGGATGGCGGGGGCGGTCAGCCTGGCCAGGTAGGGCACGCACTCGGGGAAAAGCGGCAGGCCGGGTGAGCTCTCGGGGTTGATCGCCAGGCCGACGCCGGACGGCAGCCGCCGGGCCAGGCCGATGGCGGGCAGCACCACGTGCGGTACCAGCCGCGCGTCGCCCGCCCGCTGCCAGGACCGGCCGGCGGCCCCCGGGCCCGGCAGGTCTGCCCTAGCCGGGCCCGTGCCCGTCAGCTCTGCGCCGGTCACCGGGTCGAGCGCGGCCGCCGCCGCGCGGCCCGCCCAGGCGTTGAGGCGCTGCACGGAGGTGAAGCAGGGCACGAAGTCGGCGTCCTGGTAGTGGACGAGCGGCAGCCGCACCGCGGTGCCGTCGGTGAACGGCCGGTGCGGCAACGGTACCCACAGCCGGCTCGGGGCAAGCTCGGTGAGCAGGCCGGGCAGCTCGGCGGGGTTGCGCGCCGCCGCGGCCAGGGCCCGCTCGACCGCCTCGCACGAGGAGTAGCCGCCGTCCCTGGCATCGGGCGGGCCGCCCCAGGCCACGGCGCCGGGGCGGATGATCGTGGTGCCAGGACGGATGATGGTAGTGCCGTGCGCGGTTGCCGCGGGCGGCACAATGTCTGTCAGCGGCTGGGCTGCCAACACCTCGTCTGGCAGCGGCTGCGCGTGGGGCGTGCCTTCAGGGGGTCCGGGGGGCGGGCCCCCCGGGAGAGAGCTGCCCGGACGGTCACTTGGATCGGTCGGGAGCATGGAAACTACCTCATTTGGTCTTGTGGACTCCGTGACGTGCGTAACGGTGGTATGCACGGTCAGTAAACAGGATAGGACAGCGTGTAGTGAAGAACGTCGCAGGTAGTGGCGCTAAATGGGTTGACGTTTCGGGTGCCCGATTCCCCGGCTGGATCGCCTCGTTCGCCGTCAGGCACGGCGTTCCCGCGTCCGCCGGGCCCGGCGGCGCACCGGAGAATTCGCTGATCGTGACCTGTGATACGCACTATGTGACCTTCACCGCACCGGACGGCGCGGTCGCCGAATGCCACCCGCCGTTCCCCGAGTCGCTCGCCTGGCCCGCGCGCGGTGACCGCTCGGCGCCGGGCGCTGATGACCCGGACGTCCGCCCCGCCCCGGCCGAGATCACCGCGGCGGTCGCCGCGCACGCCGCGGTGCCCCGGTCCGTCGGCGTGCTGCTTGTCCGGCTCGGCGGGTACGCGGCCGGGGTTTTCACCGGGTACCCGCCGGCGCTCGCGGACGCCAAGGCCGGCTCCCGGCCGGTGCACGGTCGCAGCGCCGCGGGCGGCTGGTCACAGCACCGCTTCGCCCGGCGCCGGGAGAAGCAGGCGAACGAGGCGCTAGACGCCGCGGCGGACGCGGCGGTGCTCGTCTTCACCCGCTGGGAGTCGGGCGGTACGGCCACGGTCGGGCGCCCAGGCGCGCGCCCGCCGGGCAATAGGGGCGCGGCGGCGGGTAGCGGAGTAGGACGGCTGAGCCGGCTGGACGCGGTGGTGCTCGGCGGGGACAAGCGGGCGGTCGCCGAACTGCGCGATGACCCGCGGCTCGCCCCGTACCTCGCCATGGCGACGGACCGGTTCCTGACCGTGCCCGACCCCAGGCGCGCCGTCCTGGAGGCAGCGCCGAAGGGATTCCTCGCGGTGAAGATCCGGCTGACCGAGCCGTAGGCCAGGGCCAAGGTGAAGCCGTCGCCGAAGCGCGCTGGGGCAGCCCCCGCGTCGGCCGGGCGACCAGGGAAACCGGGCTGGTCCGGTATCCTTGGTCATCATGATCGTCGCCAGTGGCATAGAGCTGCGTGCTGGTGCCCGGCTCCTGCTGGCGGACGCGTCCTTTCAGGTCGCCGAGGGAGACCGCATCGGCCTCGTCGGCAGGAACGGCGCGGGTAAGACCACGCTCGCCAAGGTGCTCTCCGGCGCCGGCCAGCCGGCCGCGGGCAGCATCCGGCGGACCGGCACCGTCGGCTACCTTCCGCAGGACCCGCGAACCGGGGACCTGGAGACCCTCGCGCTTGACCGCATTTTGTCCGCGCGCGGCCTGGATGAGGTGCTGATCGGGATGCGCCAGGCGGAGGCGCTGATGTCGGACCCGGACCCGGCGAAGGCGGAGAAGGCGATCCGCCGTTACGGCTCGCTCAGCGACCGGCTCGCGGTGCTCGGCGGGTACGCGGCGGAGTCTGAGGCGGCCGCGATGGCCGCGTCGCTCGGGCTGCCCGACCGGGTGCTGCGCCAGCCGCTGCGTACGCTGTCCGGCGGGCAGCGCAGGCGCGTCGAGCTGGCCCGGATCCTGTTCTCCGGCGCGCAGACGCTGCTGCTCGACGAGCCGACCAACCACCTGGACGCGGACTCGATCACCTGGCTGCGCGACCACCTCAAGAACTACCGCGGCGGGCTGCTCGTCATCAGCCACGACGTGGACCTGGTGGAGCAGGTCGTCAACAAGGTCTTCAACCTCGACGCCAACCGCTCCGTGCTCGACATCTACAACGTCGGCTGGAAGGCCTACCTCGCCCAGCGCGAGGCCGACGAGCGGCGCCGCAAGCGGGAGCGGGTCAACGCCGAGCGGCAGGCCTCCGCGCTGCAGCTGCAGGCGGCCAAGCTTGGCGCCAAGGCGACCAAGGCCAAGGCGGCGCAGAACATGGCGCGCCGCGCTGACCGGCTGCTCGCGGGCGTTGAGGCCGACCGGCAGGCCGACCGGGTCGCCCGGCTGCGGTTCCCTGAGCCGGCCTCGTGCGGCAAGACGCCGCTGACGGCGCAGGGACTGTCGAAGTCCTACGGTTCCCTGGAGGTCTTCACCGACGTGGACCTCGCCATCGACCGCGGCAGCCGGGTCGTCGTGCTCGGCCTCAACGGCGCGGGCAAGACCACCCTGCTGCGGCTGCTGGCGGGCGTGGAAGCCCCGGACACCGGAATGGTCACGCCCGGTCACGGGCTAAGGCTGGGCTATTACGCCCAGGAGCACGAGACCCTCGATACCGAGCGGTCGCTCATCGAGAACATGCGTACCGCCGCCCCGGAACTAACCGATACAGAGCAGCGGAAAGTCCTCGGCTCATTTCTCTTCTCCGGCGAGGACGTCGATAAGCCGGTCGGTGTGCTTTCCGGTGGCGAGAAGACGCGATTGGCGCTAGCGCTCCTTGTTGTTTCCGGTGCCAATGTGCTGTTGCTCGACGAGCCGACCAACAACCTGGACCCGGCGAGCCGCGAGGAGATCCTGGCCGCCCTGGCCGCGTACCGCGGCGCGATCGTGCTGGTCACCCACGACGAGGGCGCGGTCGACGCGCTTTCTCCGCAGCGGGTGATTGTGCTGCCGGAGGGAACAGAGGACACCTGGTCCGCCGATTTCGCCGACCTAGTCGCTCTCGCCTGACCCGCCAGCGCCATTGCGCGTGCCGCCGATTGGCGGTCCACCCTGCTATGACAGTCAACTATCACTCGGTCAGCTGTGGCCAACCGGCCCCCGATAGGTGATCATTGCGTTAGGGGAAGTAACGCAATGAGTGCTAGACCTTACGGGAGGTAAAGGTGGCCGACACGGCGACGATCCGGAAAGGAACCCGGGTCACCGGCGCGGACCGCAGCAAGCTGGCGACTGACCTGAAGGCCCGTTACGACGCCGGTGAGTCCATCCGGTCGCTGGCGACCGCGACCGGGCGGTCCTACGGCTTCATCCACCGCATCCTCACCGAGACCGGGGTCGCGTTGCGCGGCCGGGGCGGCGCCACCAAGAGGTAGCGCGGGCGGGTACGGCCGCGCCTGGCAAGCGCGGGCAAGGGACCGTTCGCCCACCGAAAAACCGTGACAATGCCACATCATCGGGGAACTATCATCGGGTGAGTGATGGCCCACGGTCCCGGAATGATGATGATGCGCGGCGGGTTCCGTATGGACCCGTCGGTCACCAAGCAGAAGCTCAAGCCGGGGACGATCAAGCGGATCGCCGGTTACGCGCGCCCCTACCGGTGGAAGCTCGCCGTCTACCTGTTCGCCACCGCCCTGGACGCCGTGATCACGGTGGTCAACCCGCTGCTGCTGCGCCAGCTGATCGACAACGGGATCATCGCCAAGGACGAGGCCATCGTCATCGGGGTGGCGGTGACCGTCGCCGGGGTCACCCTGCTCGACGCGCTGCTCGGCGTGGTGAACCGGTACTTCTCCTCGCGGATCGGCGAGGGCCTCATCTACGACCTGCGCACCCAGGTCTTCGACCACGTGCAGCGGCAGCCGCTCGCGTTCTTCACCCGCGCCCAGACCGGGTCGCTGGTCAGCCGGCTTGACGGTGACGTGATGGGCGCGCAGACGGCCATCGTCGGCGTGCTGTCAAGCGTGCTGTCCAACGTCCTGTCGCTGATCGTCATCCTGGTCACCCTGTTCTACCTGTCCTGGCTGGTCAGCCTGATCGGGTTGCTGCTCATCCCGCTGTTCATCTTCCCGGCCCGCCTGCTCGGCCGCCGCCTGCAGCGCCTGTCGCGGGAGTCCATGCAGCTCAACGCCGAGATGGGCAGCACGATGACCGAGCGGTTCAACGTGGCCGGCGCGATGCTCGCCAAGCTTTACGGCCGCCCGCGCGAGGAGTCGCAGCTGTTCGCCGCGAAGGCGTACAAGGTCCGCGAGATCGGCGTCACCAGGGACATGTACGGCATGGTGTTCATGATCGCGATCACCCTGCTCACCGGCCTGTTCACCGCGGTCACCTACGGCGTCGGCGGCGCGATGGTGATCCACGGGGCGTTCCAGTTCGGCACGCTGGTCGCGATCGCCCAGCTGCTCGCCCGGGTCTACGGGCCGATCGGCTCGCTGTCCAACGTGCAGATCCAGGTGATGACCGCCCTGGTCAGCTTCGACCGGGTCTTCGAGGTCCTGGACCTGGAGCCGCTGATCAAGGAGAAGCCGGGCGCGATAACCCTGCCCGCCCGCGACGCGGCGGACACCGCGCCATCGATCGCGTTCGACCGGGTGTCGTTCCGCTACCCGACCGCGCAGGAGGTGTCACTCGCCTCCCTGGAGTCGATCGCGCTGAAGCAGCCGGAGCGGACCGACGCCGCCGCGGGCGTGCTGCACGACGTCTCGTTCGCCGCCCCCGCCGGGAAGCTCACCGCGCTGGTCGGTCCGTCCGGCGCGGGCAAGACCACCATCACCCAGCTCGTCTCCCGCATGTATGACCCGAACGACGGCGCGGTGCTCATCGGCGGCCACGACATCCGCGACGTCACGCTCGACTCGCTGCACGACGTGGTCGGCGTCGTCACGCAGGACGCGCACCTGTTCCACGACACGATCCGCACCAACCTGCTGTACGCACGGCCGGGCGCGACCGAGCGCGAGCTTGTCGACGCATGCCAGGCCGCGCAGATCTGGGACCTCATCTCGGTGCTGCCCGACGGCCTCGACACGATCGTCGGCGACCGCGGCTACCGATTGAGCGGCGGCGAGAAGCAGCGCGTCGCCCTGGCCAGGCTGCTGCTCAAGGCGCCGTCCATCGTGGTGCTCGACGAGGCGACCGCGCACCTTGACTCGGAGTCGGAGTTCGCTGTGCAGCAGGCCCTGTCGGTCGCGCTGCGCGGCCGGACGTCGCTGGTCATCGCGCACCGGCTGTCCACCGTCCGCGAGGCGGACCAGATCCTGGTGATCGAGGCGGGCCAGGTCGCCGAGACCGGCACGCACGAGGAGCTGCTCGCCGCGGGCGGGCTGTACGCCGACCTGTACCTGACCCAGTTCAAGGCACAGGAAAACCAGGAGCAGTACGAACGGGCGCGCGATTAGGCGTTGCGGGTTATGCGATCGGGGGTGCAGGGGGGCGTCCCCCCGCGGAAACCACAGCTACTTGTAGCCGAGGCGGCGCAGCTCCTCGCCGGCGACCTTCTCCACGTCCGCGAGCTGGCTGTAGGTGAGGGTGCGCCGCCATTCGTTCTGCTCCGGCTTCGCGCGCCGGGCGGACGGGGTCACCGGCGCGGCGACCTTCGACCCGGTGAAGCCGGACAGCGCGGCCGCGGCCGCGCCGGGGTCGCGCGCCATGTCCTCGTACCGTAGCGTCTTGAGCTGGTCCTCCGGCAGCGCCCGGCGCAGCCGGGCGGCGATCCTGATCGCGCCCCGCCAGCGCAGCGCGCACTTGCCCGCGCTGGACAGCGACGGGAAGGCGAGCCGGTCGGACTCGTCCTCCACGCCGTAGAACGGGTTGGGGAACTCGGTCTCGATGTTGACCACGCTCGGCCGGAACCAGGACATCGCCACCTGGTCCTTGAGCATCGCCGCCACCGTGTCCCGGCCGTCTCGCACCACCTGGACGATCAGCGCGTCGGGGAACGCCGCCACCAGGGCCTCGGCGCAGTAGGTCAGGTCCGGTGTCGCGTCGCCGTACCGGCTGAGCCCGCGCAGCTCGGTGCACGGCCCGACCTCCGCCTGCCGCAGTCCCGCCGCCGAGCGGCACTGCGGCGAGCACTCCAGGCAACTCGCCGGACCGATCTGCCAGCCCTGTGCGAAGGCGTCTCGCATCACGGCGGCGGCGGCGTCGCCCCGTCCGCTGTGCAGCGACGGCCGCCTGGCGAACCCGTAGACCGCCTGCAGCACGGCCTGCTGCCCGATAGTGACGTGGAACCCGGGGGAGACCTTGAGCGCACGCCCGACGTGCTCTGCGCCGGAGTGCGGCGCGCCGATCACGAAGACCGGCGCAGACACGTTGCGGGCGTTGACGATGAGGATATGGCGCGGTGGCATCGATGCCGTATCGGTGCGGGCCTGGGAAGGGCGGGAGCGGGCGGGTGGGGAGGGCGCGGGCGGTGGTGCGGCCATGATGGCACGCGCGCCGTCGGCGGCGGGCCGTCTCAGCAGTTCGGACAGGATCGTTCGAGTCTCCCCAGTACCGTACTCGCTGCGCTGACCACATATGCTGTCTCCGTGCCAGTGGTGTCTTCCGGGGAGGCAACCCCCCGGACGAGTGCTCCAATCTTGCCGTTGTCCGACAGTTCGATCTGTGTAGGAGAGCCAAGATTGGAGTACTCGACCTCCCAAGGCCGACGGCGGTGGCTCGTTCCGGTGGCTCTCGGCCTGACGGGCGTGGCCCTCTGTCTTGGCATGACCGGGTGCGCGCAGTTCAACAAGGCCCTCGGCCAGCAGCAGGCGCTCATCTACTTCAAGACGAGCACGCCGGTCGCGTTCAAGCTCAAGGTGCGCTCCGCGTGCGACAACCTGCCGCACGTCAAGGCGGCGCCGATCGCCACCGGGGTGCCGCTCGCGTCCGCGATCGACGTGGTGACCTACAACACCACCGGCGCCGGCGTGGCGGACATCGCCCGCCTCGAGGAGTGCGTGAACAAGTTCGCGCCCCAGGTCGAGGGCGTCGACGTGCAGGACTCCTCGGACGACAGCTGACTTCCGGGGGCGACCCCCGTCCCCCCGATGTCCGGGCCGGCTGGCCTGATCGCAAAACCGCGATCTTGTCAGGCCTTCCGCCACGTGATGGCGGTCACGTTACAAGTGTTGCCGCCCTATTTCCTACTTTCCAGGTCTGGTATATAGTCCAGCTATAACCTATTAAATCAATTGGGAATGGATACTTAATGCGCAGCATCCTGGCTGGCGCGGCCGTCCTGGCGGGCGCCCTCCTCATCGTCGGCTGCTCCTCGGGCGGGTCGTCCTCGTCTTCCGCGTCTTCGTCTTCCTCCGCCTCTTCGGCGTCTTCCGCCGCCGGCTCGACGAGCGCCGCGGCGAGCGCGCCGGTGACGGTGCGGCTCGGCTACCTGGCGAACATCACGCACGCGCCCGCGCTGGTC
Organism: uncultured Streptosporangiaceae bacterium; assembly: GCA_964581815.1. Lineage (GTDB taxonomy): Bacteria > Actinomycetota > Actinomycetes > Streptosporangiales > Streptosporangiaceae > Trebonia. The sequence continues at coordinate 60,561 of CAZORE010000020.1, forward strand.
GCGGTGAAGAACGGCTACTTCGCCAAGGAGCTCGGCTCGGCGGGCTCGGTGAAGACGACCGTGTTCACCAGCGGCACGCAGGAGACGACCGCGATCCTGGCCGGGCAGCTCGACGCCGCCTACGTGGGGCCGAACCCGGCGATCAACGCCTGGCAGAAGTCCAGCGGGCAGGCCATCAAGATCGTCTCCGGGGTCGCCACCGGCGGGGCGTCCGTTGTGGTGAAGCCGGCCATCACCTCTGCCGCGCAGCTTAAGGGGCAGTCGCTGGCCAGCCCCTCGCTCGGCAACACGCAGGACGTGGCCGTGCGCTACTGGCTCAAGCAGCAGGGGCTCACCACCAGCGCGACCGGCGGCGGCGACGTGGCGATCAAGCCGACCGCGCCGAACTCGGCCGCCGTGCTCGAGTTCAAGTCCGGGCAGATCGCCGGCGCCTCCGAGCCGTCGCCCTACGACGTGGAGATGGTGCAGGACGGCGGGAAGGTGCTGCTGAGCGAGCCGGGCACGACCACGCTGCTCGTGGTCACCCAGTCGTTCCTCGCCGCGCACCCGGACATCGTCGCCGACCTGCTCAAGGCCAACCTGGACGCGCTCGGTTACATCAAGTCCAACCCGACCGGCGCCGAGCAGGCCGCCAACGCCGAGCTAGGCGCGTACACCGGCAAGCCGCTGTCGGCCAAGGTGCTCGACCCGGCGTTCAAGGAGATCACCTTCACCGACGACCCGGGCGCGGCGTCGCTCACCCAGGACGCCCAGCAGGCCACCGCGGTCGGGCTGCTCAAGACGGTGGACCTGAGCGGGATCTTCGACCTGGACCCGCTCAACTCGATCCTCACCGCGACCGACCAGACGACGGTGAGCGCCGGTTAGCAGCACGGGCCACGGCCCGCCGACCGGGGGCGGGCCGTGGCCCGGCCAGCGATAACAGCGAAGCGGGCAAGATTACGGAGCCTTCCATGTCCACCACAGCGGTAACCCAGGCCGCGACGGTCAGCCTGGCCGGCGTGTCCAAGGTGTACGGGCGCGGCGGCTCCGCCGTCCGCGCACTCGACCAGGTGTCCCTCACCGTCCAGCCGGGTGAGTTCACCTGCCTCATCGGCGCGTCCGGCTGCGGCAAGTCCACGCTGCTGTCGCTCGTGGCCGGCCTGGACCGGCCGACGAGCGGCGACATCACGGTGCACGGCCGGGTGGCGCTCATGTTCCAGGAGCCCGGCCTGTTCCCGTGGCTCACCGCCGGGGCCAACGTCGAGCTCGCGCTGCGCGCCCGCAAGGTGCCGCGGGCTGAGCGCAAGGCGCGGGCGGCGGAACTGCTCGACGCCGTCCACCTTCGCGGCTTCGCGGCCAAGCGGCCGCACGAGCTGTCCGGCGGCATGCGGCAGCGGGTCGCGCTCGCCCGCGCCCTGGCCCAGGACGCCGACGTGCTGCTGATGGACGAGCCGTTCGGCGCGCTCGACGCGATGACCCGCGACCTGCTGCACGACGAGCTCGACCGCGTGCGCGAGCGGGTCGGCAAGGGCCTGACCGTCCTGTTCGTCACGCACAACGTCCGCGAGGCCGTCCGCCTCGGCGACCGCGTGGTCCTGCTGTCCAGCCGCCCGGGCCGGGTCATCGAGGAGTACCCGGTGCCCGTGATGAGGCCGCGGCGGATCGACTCCGCCCCGGTCGCCGAGCTGGCCAGCGTGATCACCGACCGGCTCCGCGCGGAGGTAAGCCGTCATGGCAGCTGACACGACACTCGCCGGGCTCGACGCCCTCGAACTCGCCCCCGCCCCCGGGCGCGTGGACGCCGGCGAGCGAGCGCGCCGGGCCTGGGCCGCGACCTGGCCGAAGCTGGCCGCCGTCGCCCTGGTGTGGCTCGTCTGGGAGCTGATCCACCTCACCGGCTGGAAGAAGTTCGTCCTGCCCGGTCCCGGGGTCACCCTCACCAACCTGTGGGAGCAGGCGAAGACGGGCCTGCTGTGGCACGCGACCGGGGACACCGTGCTGCGCGCGCTCATCGGCTACGGGGTCGCCCTGGTCATCGGCACCGTCGTCGGCCTCCTGGTGGCCCGCGTCCCCCCGCTGCGGGCCGCGGTCGGCTCACTGATCACCGGGATGCAGACCTTGCCGTCGGCGGCGTGGATCCCGTTCGCGATCATCCTGTTCGGGCTGACCAACGCCTCCATCCTGTTCATCATCGTGATGGCCTCCGCCCCGGCTATCGCCAACGCGGTCATCTCCGGCGTGGACTTCATCCCGCCGCTGCTACTCAAGTCGGCCAGAATCATGGGACTGCGCGGACTGGGCCTGACCAGCCACCTGATCATCCCCGCCGCGCTCCCCACGTTCGTGGCCGGGCTCAAGCAGGCCTGGGCGTTCACCTGGCACGCCCTGCTGACCGCCGAACTGCTTGTGCTCGTCGCCGGCGAACCCTCGATCGGCGCGCTGTTCCAGTCCGACCAGGACCAGACGGACATGCCGTCCACGATCGCGATCATGATCGTGATCCTCATCCTCGGCATCGCCGTCGACGGCGCGTTCGGCGTGGCCAACCGCGCCATCAGGAAACGGTGGGGCCTGACCTAAGCACGGCCGGCGTTCGAGATAACAGCAAGAAGCGCTCGTGTCGGTGGCCGGGCTCGCCACATAACGGGGAAGTATCGGAATTCGCGTATTCGCCTGATCCCGGCCGATGATGTTCGGTAGCCTCAACGCATGCGAACTACATCTGTGTAACTTGGTCCTGGCGTGCCGCAACGCGTCAGGGGAACGGAGCAGATGGACCATGAATGACGCAGGACGGGCTACCGACCCCGAGCTCGACGAGGCGCTGGCCCGAGCGATCCGCCAGCTCATCACCGAAGCCATGGAGGCGGGCGCGGACGTCGCCGCCGGGGCTGGAGCGGGCAACGGCGGCCCTGGGTCGGCTGCGGCGTAAGGCGCGACAGGACCAGGCGCGGTTCAGGCAGCGGCCCGGCCGGAGGGTCCTCCGTCCGGGCCGCGCCGCGGGTAACCGGCCGGCGCTGGGCGCTCCGAGCGCGGCCACGGGCCGGGCCGTCGGCTGGCGCGTTACTCGCCCACGGGGCCGCCGGCCAGCTCACTGACGATGTCCAGGTGGCCCAGGTGCCGGGCGTACTCCTGGACCAGGTGGAACAGGACCCGCTCTAGGGTGGCGGGCGGCGCGCCGCCCCACCGTTCGCCCGGCTGGCCCTGCTCGTCAAGACGGTGCCGGGCGATCACCCGCTCGGTGCGGGCCGCCTGGGCCTGCGACGCGGCGAGCAAGCCGTCCAGGGTCTCCTCCGGCGCCACGTGCCAGCGGCCCTCCCGGGTGTCGCCCCACGGGTCGGCGACGTCGCGGCCCTCGAATCCCCACTCAAGCCAGCGCAGCTCGACGTAGGTGAGGTGTTTGAGCAGGTCAATCGGGGTCCAGCCGGATGGCAGCCGGGAGCGCCGCAGCTCGTCGGCGGGCAGCCCGCGCAACCTTACGGCGAGCTGGGCGCGGAAGTAGCTGAGGTAGCGGGCGAACACCTCGGCGCGAGACGCCGCCGGATCGGTCGGTTCCGGGAACGGGATGCTCATGCGACAACGCTACCGGTGTACCGCGGCGGCCTACCTTGCCCGCCCGCCCGGCCCGCCTGGCGCCGCTAGGCGGTCGCGATCAGGAAGTCCTCGCCGGTCGACATGCGCAGCCCGTCGGGCCGGCCGGCGAAGTAGCGGTCGTTCAGGTCGCGGCCGGACACGTGCCGCACGCCGGCGAACCCGGCGGCGCGGGCGAGGCCGAGGAACTCCTGCGGTGCGAAGAAGCTGATGAACGGCGTCCCCGACGACCTGGCGCCGTTCTCCGACATGATCCAGCCCGGGCGGTCCCGCTCGTCGACCAGGTCCAGCGGAAGCAGGAACGTCAGCGCGACCGTGGAGCCGGGCGCGAGCGTGGCCAGGTCGCGCAGCGTTGCCGCGTTCGCCTCCCGCGTCAGGTACATGCTGACGCCGGCCGAGGCCACCACCGCGGGCCGGGCCGCGTCGAAGCCGGCCTTGACGGCCTCCTCCGGCCAGGAGGCGCCCGCCTCGAAGTCCACGGGCACCAGCCGCAGCCACTCCGGGACGCCGTAACCGAGCTCGGTCAGGCGGCGCCGCTTCCATGCCTGGGTGCCCGGCTGGTCCACCTCGAACACCCGCAGCCGGGCCGCGAGCTCCGGGCGGCGCTGTGCGAACGTGTCGAGTCCCGCGCCGAGCAGCACGAACTGGCCTGCCCCCTGCGCGGCCTTTTCCTCCACCAGGTCCTCGATGAACCGGGCGCGCGCCACGATCGACGCGCGGAACCCGCTGGTGAACACCGGGTCCATGTCCGGCCGGGAGCGCCAGCCGTCGGGCGGGTCCGCCAGCCGCAGCCCGACCGTGTCCTCGAGCACGTGCGGCGGCGCGTCCACCTCGGTGTGCAGCGCCCGCCACAGCGCGACCCGCACCGCCGTATTGTCCGGCTCGGTCACCTGCTCATCGGCCATGCGCGCCAACTTACACCCGGCGCTTTGGCGCCTCCGGCGAGGATCGTGTGCAGTTGATCGCGGAAAACGGCCATCAAACGCACACGATCATCGCCTGGCGGAGGCGCCGGCTGCCGTCAGCGAGATAACAGCAAGAAGCGGCCGAAGGCCGCCAGTGGACCGCGGTGGCGGGATCACGGACGGGAGCGGGCGAAGCACGGCTCCGTTCGGGATAATCGCTGGCATGACCGTGCACCGGATTGAGCCCGCGCCGCGGGATTGCGTGAACGTCTTCTCGGCCGCGCACGACCCGGCCGTCACCATCGACCCCGGTGACACGATCGTCGTGCGGTCACTTGACGCCGCCGGCTACCTGGAGCGGCATGAGTTTCCCGGCGACACCGGCAAGCCGGTGATGTTCCCCGGCGACTTCCGCGGGCACTGCGTCAACCGTCCGGTGGCGGTGCGCGGCGCGGCCGCGGGTGACCTGCTCGCGGTGCGGATCGTCTCGCTGACGCCGCAGCCGTGGGGCTGGACCGTGTCGCCGGCCTCGCCCGACTCGCCGGTGGCGCGCAGGCTCGGCCTGGCCGGCGGCGACCCGGCGTGGCTGCTGTGGGACATCGACAACGCGGCGGGCACGGCGACCGCCAACGGCCGGTACACCCGGCCGATCGCGCCGTTCCTCGGCGTGACCGGGGTCGCGCCGGCCGGGCCGGGCGAGCACTCGACGATCCCGCCACGCGCGAGCGCCGGCGGGAACATCGACTGCAAGGAGCTTGTCGCGGGCTCGACCCTGTACCTGCCGGTCGCCGTCGACGGCGCGCTGCTCTACCTGGGCGACGGTCACGCGGCGCAGGGCGACGGCGAGTCGTGCGGCACCGCCATCGAGACGGGCATGACCACCGAGGCGGTGGTCAGCCTCGCGGCCGGCCGTCCGCTCGCCACCGTGCACGCGCAGACCCCGGCCGGCCTGGTCACCTTCGGGTTCTCCGCCGACCTGAACGAGGCGATGGGCGACGCGCTCGACGCGATGGTGAGCTGGATCGCGTCGCTGTACGGCGCCTCCCGGGCCGAGGCCCTCGCCCTGGCGTCCACCTGCGCCGACCTGCGGGTCACCCAGGTCGCCAACGTCACCTGGGGCGTGCACGCCCTGCTGCCCGCGGGCCTGCTCTCCTGACGCTCCGCTCGATCAAGTGACAGCACGAAACGGCAGCCCGCCGCGCCGCCGGGCGGGGGACTGCCGCGTCGTGCCGGGCTTGACCTGGGTCAGTGGCTGACCATGGCGCGCAGGCTCTGGCGCAGCGAGTCCATGGTGGCGAGGACGGCGGTCGGCTCGTAGCCGCAGTGCGCCATGCAGTTGTCGCAGCGCGGGTCCTTGCCGCGGCCGAACTTGTCCCAGTCGGTCTCCTCGATCAGTTCCTTCCAAGTGTCGACGTAGCCGTCGTCCATCAGGTAGCACGGGCGCTGCCACCCCTGCAGGGTGTAAAGCGGGACGCCCCACGGGGTGCACTGGAAGTCGGCCTTGCCCTCGAGGAAGTCCAGGTAGAGCGGGGAGTGGTTGAAGCGCCACTTCTTGCGGCGGCCATCGGCGAACGCCTTGCTGAACAGCTCGCGGGTCTGCGCCACGCCGAGGAACCGGTCCTGGTCGGGGGCCTTGCCGTAGGCGTAGCCGGGGGCGATCTCCAGGCGGTCGACACCCAGCTCGTGGATGTACTCGAGGGTGTCGATCACGTCCTGCGGCGAGTCGTTGTTGAACACCGTGGTGTTCGTGTAGACCGCGAAGCCCTTGGACTTGGCCAGCTTGATCGCCTCGACGGCCTGGTCGAACACCCCTTCCTTGGCGACGGCCTCGTCGTGCCTGGCGCCGACGCCGTCCAGGTGGACCATCCAGGCGAAGTTCTTGTTCGGCTTGAACTTGTCGATGTGCTTGGGCAGGAACACGGCGTTCGTGCATAGCACGACGAACTTCTTGCGCCTGAGCAGCTCGGCGGTGATCTCGTGCACCTTCGGGTGCATCAGCGGCTCACCGCCGGCGATCGAGACCATCGGCGCGCCGCACTCCTCGACGGCGGCGATGGCCTGCTCGACCGGCATCCGCTGCTTGAGCAGCGCCGCGGGCTGCTGGATCTTGCCACAGCCGCCGCACTTGAGGTTGCACGCGTAGAGCGGCTCAAGCTCCATGATCAGCGGGTACTTCTTGACGCCGCGGAGCTTCTGCTTCATCAGGTAAGTCCCGAGCTTCACCGTGAGGTGAAACGGCATCGCCATGATCAAGTCTCCGTCTCTGGTGGCCCCCGGGCCGCCTGCCTTCTGCCGAGCTTGCTGGGCATGCGCAGCGCATCAAACATACATAGCGCATTCAACATGCGCGGCGCATTGAACATACACGCTGTATGTCACATGATGGCTGTATGGCAGCAAAAGCGCAAGTCCCGGAAGGCCAGGAGCCGGAGGGACGGGAACCGCAGGAGCAGGAGTCGGCCGTGACACGGCGGACCGTTCGGGCGGGAGCGATCAGGGCGCAGGCCCGCCGGGCCGAGCACGCGGCGGACACCAGGGAGGCCCTGGTGTCCGCCGCGCGGACGCTGTTCGCCAGGGACGGCTTCGACGGAACCGGCACCGAGCAGATCGTCGCCGAGGCCCGCGTCACCCGCGGGGCGCTCTACCACCACTTCCGCGACAAGGCCGACCTGTTCCGCGCGGTCATGGCCGAGGCCGCGGGCGACGTGGCCCAGCGGCTGATCGACGAGCAGCTCGCTGCGGACGCGGCCTCGCCGCTCGATGACATCAGGGACGGGGTCAGCGCGTTCCTTGACGTGTGCATCGGCGGCGACTTCCAGCGGATCGTCTTGGTGGACGGCCCGCGCGTGCTCGGCGCCGACGCCTGGGAAGAGCTGGTCGACCGCTACGGGCGCGGCATCCTCGAGGAGTGGCTGAACCGCGCCGCCCAGACCGGCGCGCTTGACGCCGTGCCGGTCCGCGCCCTGGCCCGGCTGCTCATCGCGATGCTCACCGAGGCCAGCCTGGCGATCGCCCGCGCCGACGACCCGGCCGCCGAGCGCGACGACCTGGGCGTCGTCCTCGACCGGATGCTCACCGGCCTGCGTCCTAGACTCGGCTGATCCTGCCCGGGCCCTCGTCGCTCTGGCTCGACGCCACCGGACGGCGGCTGCCGGTGCCGCTTTATCCCGGCTCTGACACGCTGGGCACGCTGGAGTACCTGCGCGGCACCGGCCACGACCATTCCTGGTTCATCCTCACCAGGAAGATCATCGCGCGGGAGTTCGCGCTGTCCGGCTCCGAGCAGAACCCCGACCTGACCGGGCGGGACCGGCGCGCCATGCTGGCCAGCAGGTTCGGCGGCGGGATGCACGGGTACCGCTCACTGGAGGGGACGTTCCTCGGCGGCTGCCTGTTCTCCGGCCGGGTCGCCGGGCGCGCCGCCGCGGCGGCGACCGCGTAACGAAGGACGTTCGTCCCGGGCCGGCCGGGCCCTGTGGCCCTGATCGCCCCATATCCAGAAATGATTTCGTTGCCTGCGTGGTCAAATGCTGCGTGTGTGCGAGCGAAACATTTGTGACTAATAATCTCTCGCGTCAGGGAGAGGCGAACGGGTGAGCGTCCTTGAGCTTTCGCGGTGGCAGTTCGGCATTACCACCGTCTATCATTTCCTGTTCGTCCCCATTACCATCGGGCTCGGGTTCCTTGTCGCCGGGTTCGAAACCGCCTGGGTGCGAACCCGGCACGAGCGCTGGCTGCGGCTGACGAAGTTCTACGGCAAGCTGTTCCTGATCAATTTCGCGCTTGGCGTCGTCACCGGGATAGTTCAGGAATTCCAGTTTGGCATGAACTGGTCAGCCTATTCGCGGCAGGTGGGCAATATCTTCGGCGCGCCCCTGGCGATCGAGGCGCTGCTCGCGTTCTTCCTCGAATCCACCTTCCTGGGGCTGTGGATCTTCGGCTGGGAGCGGCTGTCGCCGCGGCTGCACGCGGCCTGCATGTGGATTGCCGCGACGGGCACGCTGCTTTCCGCGTACTTCATCCTCACCGCGAACGCGTGGATGCAGCACCCGGTGGGCTCCGTCTACAACCCGAAGACCGGCCAGGACGAGCTCACCTCGTTCGTGAAGGTGCTGTTCAACCCCGCGCAGCTCGCCGGGTTCCCGCACGTGATCGCGGGCTGCTTCCTCACCGCGGGGTCGCTGGTAGCCGGCGTGGCGCTGTGGCAGGTACTGCGGCCAGGCATCGAGGAGGGCCACGCGCTCGCCTTCAGGCACGCGCTCAAGGCGGGGGCGATCACCGCGATCATCGGCGCCGTCGCCGTGATCATCACCGGCGACACCCAGGGCAAGCTGTTCACCACCCAGTACCAGCCGATGAAGATGGCGTCGGCCGAGGCGCTCTACCACACCGCGCAGCCCGCGCCGTTCTCGCTGCTCACCATCGGTTCGCTGAACGGGCAGCGGGCGATCTTCCAGATCACCCTGCCCCACCTGCTGTCCTTCCTCGCGACCGGGAACTGGTCGGCCAAGGTGCAGGGCATCGACAACCTGCAGCAGCAGTACCAGGCGCAGTTCGGCCCCGGCTCGTACATCCCGATGGTCCCGGTCGTCTACTGGTCGTTCCGGCTGATGATCGGCTTCGGCCTGCTCGCCGTGCTGATCGCCATCGTGGCGCTGTGGGTGACGCGGCGCGGGCGGACGCCGGCCCACGGCAGGCGCGGCTGGTGGCGCAAGGTGCTCATCCTCAGCGGGATCCTGCTGCCCTTCCTGCCGCTGCTCGGCAACTCGACGGGCTGGATCATGACCGAGATGGGCCGTCAGCCGTGGCTGGTTTACGGCCAGCTCAAGACCGCGGACGGGGTTTCGGCCAACTCCGCGGGCGAGGTACTCGCCTCGCTGATCGTCTTCACGTTGCTGTACGGGGTCCTCGCGGTGATCGAGGGCGGGCTGATGCTCAAGTACATCAAGGCCGGGCTGACGGACGAACCGCTGCCGACGTACGGCCAGGGCGGGGCCGGCGG
>CAZORE010000020.1:70140-80549 GCA_964581815.1 uncultured Streptosporangiaceae bacterium
GGCGGGGCCGGCGGCACTGACCCAGGCGGCGGCCCTGACGCGGACGGCGCGGCCGGCGGACCCGTCGGGGCCGGCCCCGACGAGCCAATGCACCTGGTCTACTGAGCGCGGAAGGCACCGACATGCACCTGTCTGACCTGTGGTTCATCGCCATCGCCGTGCTGTGGGCCGGCTACTTCGTCCTTGAGGGCTTCGACTTCGGCGTCGGGATACTGCTCCCCTTCCTCAGCCGGGGCGACGACATGAGCAAGCGCGTCATGATCAACACGATCGGGCCGGTCTGGGACGGCAATGAGGTCTGGCTGCTCACCGCGGGCGGCGCGACGTTCGCCGCGTTCCCGGCCTGGTACGCGGCCATGTTCAGCGCCTTCTACCTGCCGCTGCTCCTCATCCTGATCGCGCTGATCATCCGCGGCGTGGCGTTCGAGTACCGCGGCAAGCGGGACGGCGAGCCCTGGCGGCGCGGCTGGGACGTCGCGATCTTCCTCGGCTCGCTCGTGCCGGCCCTGCTCTGGGGCGTCGCGTTCGGCAACATCGTGCGCGGCATACCGCTAAACGGGGCCGAGCACTTCACCGGCAACTTCTGGACCTTCCTCAACCCGTACGCGCTGCTCGGCGGCGTCACCACGCTGACTCTGTTCACCCTGCACGGCGCGCTGTTCCTCGCCCTGAAGACCACGGGGGAACTGCGCAAGCGAGCCAACGCCACCGCGTCGGCGGTCGCGCTCGCCGTCATCGTCGCGGGCGCGGGGTTCCTCGCCTGGACCGGGGCGTCGTACCGGGCGCCCGCGTCGTACGGCGGCGCGGCCGCGGGCACCCGCACCGCCTCGGTGGTGTTCGCGGCGCTCGCCGCCGTCATGCTGATCGGCGCCGCGCTGGCCAACCGGCGCGGCCGGGAGGGCGTGGCGTTCGCGGCCAACGCCGTCGGGATCCTCGCGGCCGTCGCCAGCCTGTTCACCGCGCTCTACCCGCGCGTGCTGCCGTCCACCACGTCGCCCGCCTTGTCGCTGACCACCGCGAACGCGGCCGCCGCGGCCAACACCCTGGCGATCATGACGGTGGTGGCGTGCATCTTCCTGCCGCTCGTGCTCGCCTACCAGGCGTGGACGTACTGGGTGTTCCGCAAGCGGGTGAGCGCGCCGCCGGCGCCCAATGTCGGCACGCCTCCCGCGCCGCTTCCGCCGACCGCCACGTCCGGCCCGCGGGCCGCGCCGGGCGCCTGAGCCGCGGCAGGCACACGCTCATGCGACCTCTTGACCCGCGCCTGCTCCGCTACGCAAGCGGCGCCCGCGTCCCGGTCGGCGGCCTGGCCGGGCTAGGCGTGCTCGGCGCCGGCCTGACGATCGCCCAGGCATGGCTGCTCGCGGACCTGGTCGCGCAGGTATTTATCGACAAAGCGACTCTGCCGGTTGCCACGCTCGGCTGGCTGGCCGCGGTCACCGCGGGCCGCGCGGTGACCGCGTGGGCGGCGCAGGCCTTCGCGCACCGGGCGGCCGCCGCGGCCAAGGGACAGCTGCGCGGCGCCCTGCTTTCCCGGGTCATCGCGCTCGGGCCGGCCTGGCGGCGGTCCGGTGGCACGGCCGACGGCGGTGATAGCGGTGCCGACGGTGACGGCGTCGGGGACGCCGGGCGCAGGGACGCCGCCGCGCTCACCCAGCTGGCCACCGCCGGCCTCGACGGGCTTGACGGCTACTTCACCGGCTACCTGCCCGCGCTCATGCTCGCGGTCGCCGTGCCGCTCGCGGTGCTCTGCGCCATCACCGTCGCCGACCCGCTGTCGGGCATCATCGTGGTGCTCACCCTCCCGCTCGTCCCGCTGTTCGGCGCGCTGATCGGCATGGCCACCGGTGAGCAGGCCAGGCAGCGCATGGACGCCCTGGCCAGGCTCGCCCATCACTTCCACGACGTGGTCGCCGGCCTGACCACGCTGCGGGTCTTCGGCAAGGCGCGGGCGCAACGGGAGCGGATCGGCGAAGTGACCGGCGACTACCGGCGCGCCACCATAGCCACCCTCCGGCTGGCGTTCCTGTCCAGCTTCGCCCTCGAGCTGATCGCCACCATGTCCGTGGCGCTCGTCGCCACCGAGATCGGGCTGCGCCTCGCCTACGGCCACCTCGGCCTGCGCGCCGGGCTGTTCGTGCTCATCCTCGCCCCGGAGGCCTACCTGCCGCTGCGCAACCTCGGCACCCAGTTCCACGCCGCCGCCGACGGCCTGGCCGCCGCGGGAGCCGTCTTCGCCGTCCTGGAGACAGCGGAGCCGGCCGGCCCGGTCCCGGCGCGCCCGGCCACGGCGGGCGGGGGCCTCATCCGGGTCGAGGGCGTCAGCGTCCGGCACGCGGGCCGCGCCGTTCCCGCCCCCGCCGAGGCGACGTTCACCATCGCCGGCGGCCGGCTCACCGTCCTGGCCGGGCCGAGCGGCTGCGGCAAGACCACGCTGCTGTCCTGCCTGCTCGGCTTCACCAGGCCGACCACGGGCACGATCAGCCCCCCGCCGGGCCTGGCACCGGGGTCCGCGGCAGGCGGGCCGCGATCCGCCGGATCTCCTGCCGTCATCCCGAACGGCGGCGTGGTCCCCCCGGCCGCGCACCGCTGCCCGGCCCAGCGGCCGGACCTGCCCGTCGGCTGGCTGCCGCAGGACCCCACCTTGTTCGCCGGGACGGTGGCGGACAACATCAGGCTCGGCTGGCCCGGCGCGCCCGGCGACGCGGTGGCCGCCGCCGCGCGGGAGGCCGCGCTCGACGACGTCGGGCTCGACCGGGTCGTCGGCGAGCGCGGCGCGGGCCTGTCGGCCGGCCAGCGCCGCCGCGTCGCCCTGGCCCGCGCGCTGCTGACCGCCGCGCCGCTGCTGCTGCTCGACGAGCCGACCGCGGGCCTTGACGCCGAACGAGAGGCGGTCGTCACGCAAACCCTGTGCCGCTACGCCGCCGCGGGGCACGCCGTGGTCGTGGTGAGCCACCGCCCGGCGCTCATCGCCGCCGCGGACGAGGTCGTGGACATCGGCGTGCCTGCCGCGGATGTCGCGCCTACGGAGGTCACCGCATGACTGCCATCGCGGATAACAGCAACAGGCGCGCAGCGCAACCGCGGGCCGTCCCGGCTGCGGCCAGGCTGCGGGCGGGTAGCCGGGCGCCTCTGGTGCTCGCCGCGGTCCTCGGCGCGCTCGCCGCGGCCTGCTCGGTCGGGCTGCTCGCCACCGCGGCCTGGCTGATCTCCCGGGCCGCGCAGCGGCCGCCGGTGCTGTACCTGATGGCGCCGGCCGCCGTGGTGCAGGCGTTCGGGCTCGGCCGCGCGGGCCTGCGCTACGCCGAGCGGCTCGCCGGCCACGACGCCGCCCTCCGGCTGCTCGCCGAGCGCCGGGTGCGCGCCTACGACGCCCTGGCCAGGCTCGCCCCGGCAGGGCTGGCCGGCTACCGGGCCGGTGACCTGCTCGCCCGGCTCGTCGCCGACATCGACTCACTCGCCGACCGCTGGCTACGGGTCCGGCTACCGTACGCCGCCGCGGCGCTGGCCGGCACCGGGGCGGTCGCCGTCGTGGGCGTCTTTTCGCCCCCGGCCGGGCTCGTCCTCGCCGCGACGCTGGTCGTCTCCGCGCTCGCCGCGCCCGCCGTCGCGATCGCGCTATCGCGCCGCGAAGAACGTGACCTGGTGCCGCTGCGCGGCGAGCTTGCCGCCGCCACCATGGAGCTGATTGACGGCGCGGCCGAACTCGCCGCCTTCGGCGCGGGCGGGCGCGCCCTCGCCGCCGTCCAGGGCAAGGGGGCGCGGGTGGGCGACGCGACCATACGTTCTGGCTATGCACGGGGCGCGGGGGCGGCGGTGAGCGCGCTCGCGGCGGGGGCGGCCGTGTGGGGCGCGGTGTTCTTCGCGGTGCCCGCGGTGCGCGGCGGGGCCCTAGCCGGGGTGCTGCTCGCCGTCGTTGTGCTCACCCCGCTCGCGGCGCACGAGGTCTTCGCCGGACTCGCCCCGGCCGCGCAGCAGGTTCCCGGGCTGCGCGCGGCACAGGCGCGGGTCGCGGAGGTGATGAGCCGGCCCGCGCCGGTGACCGAGCCGCCCGCCCCGGCGCCACTCCCCGGACCGCCCTACGACCTGGCGCTCCGCGGCCTGACCGCCGGCTGGTCACCGGGCCAGGACGTGCTGCTCGACGTCTGGCTCGACGTGCCGGCCGGGTCGCGCGTCGCCATTACCGGGCCGTCTGGATCGGGCAAGACGACTCTCGCGATGGTGCTGCTCCGCTTCCTCGACTACGCCTCGGGCGAGGTCACCCTCGGCGGCATGGACATCAGGACGCTGGATTCCGACAAGCTGCGCTCGGTCATCGGGCTGTGCGAGCAGGACGCGCACGTCTTCGACACCACCCTGGAGGCCAACCTGCGGCTGGCCAAGCCGTCGGCGACCACCGCCGAGCTACGCTCCGCGCTCGCCCGGGCCCGGCTGCTCGCCTGGACCGATTCCCTGCCGCTCGGCCTGGCGACCCCGGTCGGCGAGCACGGCGCCCGGCTGTCCGGCGGGCAGCGGCAGCGTCTCGCGCTCGCCCGCGTGCTGCTCGCCGACTTCCCGGTGGTGATACTCGACGAGCCCGCCGAGCACCTGGACGAGGAAACCGCCGGCGAGCTGACCAGGGACCTGCTGGCCGCGGTCGCCGGCCGCACCGTGCTGCTGATCACCCACCGGCCGGTCCCGCCGGGCACCGTTGACCAGGTGCTTCGCCTGGAAGGTGGGCGGCTGGCCCCCGTCTGAAATCGTGGCCCGCGGTGCCCGCCGCACCTGGGCAGGGACCTGCGCCCGGGTACACCGGTGGTGGACGTCAAGCCGGTCATCGGCCCGCCCTGGGAACCCCGCCCCTGCCCGGGTTCCCAGGGCGCCTTGTCGTCGCGTGATGGCCTGGCCGGCGCGGTGGCGGTCAGGAAGACGCCACCGGAGCAACCCGGCCGGCCCGCCGTGCCCGGTCGAGCAGTACCGCGGCGGCGGCCGAGACGAGCGCGGCCCCGATCGCGATCAGGCTGATCTGCCAGCCAGGCATGCCGCCGACGGCGACGACATGGACGAGGATCGGAGGCGGGGCGGCCACGTCCCCGGCCGGATCGGGCGGCAGCAGCATGGCGAAGGCGGCCGGCGCGGCGGTGACGAAAACCGCCACGCAGCTGGCCAGCCCGGCCAGCACCCCGCCGAGGCGGCGAATGCGATGGAAGTCCCTCATGATTAGTTCCCCTCGTTGCGGTTCATAATGGAACGTCGGCCAGTCTGCGCGGTCCAGCGGCGCGGCCGCCATACGACGTTCCTCGTATTCCCCGCTCTCCAGCCATCGCCGTAGCGTGGGAGCAGGGCTGAGAAGGAGACGCGATGACCGCCCAGGTAACGATCAGCGAGCTAGATGTGCGCAGGCTGCTGGCAATCATCACCGAAGATCGCGGCGACCCGCCGGCCGAGGGACTGTCGCCAGCGCTACTGCATGACCTGGCCGGCCTGGTCGGCTGCGACTTCATGTCATTCTTCGCACTGGACAGCCGCCGGCAGGCGTCAGGGTTCGGGCAGGATGTCCCGGGGTCGGCCGATGACGCCGACGGCGAGGTCGAAGATGACGGGCCATTCTGGGCGCATTACTGGGATTGCGCCCCGTGCTCCTACTCCGACCGCAGCGGCGACCTGCGCAGCGTGACGAAGGTGTCGGACTTCTACTCGGCCCGGCAGTGGCACGGCTCCGGCATGTACTGCGACTACTTCCGCAAGGCGATCGAGCACGAGCTGATCATGTGCCTGCCGGCCGGTCCCCGGCAGGCCGGCCTGCCCGGGGAGAGCCTGCGGCTGGTATTCTTCCGCGGGCCCGGCCCGGATTTCTCCGAGCGTGACCGCGCGCTCATCGCGCTGCTGCGCCCTCACCTGCACGAGGCCTACCTCACCGCCGAACGCCGCCGTCAGGGAACGCCGGAACTCACCCCCCGCCAGCGCGAACTGCTGCACCTGGTCGCCGAGGGGCACACCAACGCGCAGATAGGCCGGAGCCTTGGCCTGTCGGAAGGAACGGTGCGAAAGCACCTGGAAAACATCTTCGCCAGGCTGGATGTCTCCAGCCGCACGGCGGCGGTCATCCGGGCTTTCCCGGACCGCGCGGCCGGCTAACCGGGAGGACAGTAATGACCGCTGCTGACGTATGGAGCGCCGCGTTCGCGTCGGGCGAGCTGGCGGCATGGGAATACGACGGCATCATGCATCTCGTCGTGCAAGCGAGCCTGGCGGGGTTGGCGCACCGCGGGCGGGCGGCGGGCCTAGGATCGGAGACGTGGCTAACGTAACCGACGCGACTCCCTGGGTGCGGGCCGTCCGCGCCTCTCATGACCGGCTGGCCGGCCTTGTCGCCGGGCTTGACGGCGACGGGCTGCGCGCGCAGTCCTTTGACACCGAATGGTCGATCGCCGACGTGCTGTCCCACCTGGGCAGCGGCGCGGAGATCTTCACCCTGTACGTGGACGCCGCGGCGAACGGCGGCGAGCCGCCGTCGCGGGAGGCCTTCCCCGGGATCTGGGACACGTGGAACGCGCGGTCACCCGAGGAACAGGCGGCCCGCTCCATTGAGGCGAACGAGGCGCTGGTAGCGCGGCTCGAGTCGCTGACGCCGGAGCAGCGCGACGCGTTCCAGGTGGCGATGTTCGGTCCCGTGCCGATGGACCTGGCGGGCTTCCTCGGCATGCGCCTGTCCGAGCACGCCACGCACACGTGGGACATCGCGGTCGCGCTCGACCCGGCGGCCCGGATAGCACCGGACGCCGTCACCCTGCTCATCGATACGGCGCCGCGGATGGCGGGCTTCATCGGGAAGAAGGCGGAGGCCCCGGCGACCATCGCCGTGGCCGTCACCGGCCCGGAGCGCGCCTTCACCCTGGACACCGGCGGGGTGAGCGTGCTCCCCGCCGGCGGGGAAGCCACGACCGCCTCCGTCGCCCTGCCCGCGGAGGCTTTCCTCCGCCTGCTTTCCGGCCGGATCGGTGACGGGGCCGAGGTGGAGGCCTCGGGCGTGACCCTGGCCGAGCTCAAGTCGGTCTTCCCCGGCTTCTAGAACCGGTGGTCTTTGACGCTGACGCGGCGGCCCTGACGGTGGACGGGCGGCTGCGCCCGCTGGGTGCCAGGGAACGGGCCGAGCAGGAAAAGCGGTACCTGAAGAGCGACCTGGAGTTCATCGGCGTCACCGTGCCGGACCTGCGGCGCGCGGTAAAAGCGGCGGTCAAGGGCTATCCCGGCCTCGACCGGCAGGCCGCCGTGGCGTGGGCGGCGGCGCTGTGGCGCGCGCCCGTCTTCGAGCGCCGCGCGGCCGCGGTCGAGATCCTCCGCATGGCCGGCCAGCAACTGCGCGCCAGCGATCTCGCCGCCGTCGAGACGCTGATCCGCGACGCGCGCACCTGGGCGCTTGTCGACTCGCTGGCCGGCGACGTCGCCGGCGGCATCGCGCTCCGTGACCCGTCGTCGTGGCCGCGGATCGACGCCTGGGCCGCCGATGACGACTTCTGGGTGCGCCGTTCCGCGCTCCTTGCCCTGCTGCCGGGCATCCGCGCCGGCCAGCCCGACCTCGACCGCTTCGAGCGGTACGCCGCCCCGATGCTGACGGAGAAGGAGTTCTTCATCCGCAAGGCGATCGGCTGGGTCCTTCGGGAGATCTCCAAGCGGGAACCCCGGTGGGTGGCCACCTGGACGGCGCGCCACGCGACGGTGATCTCCGGCGTCACCTTCCGCGAGGCGATCCGCCGCCTGCCCCCAGACGAAGCCGCCCGCCTGCGTGCCCTGAGGGACTCTCTTGCGGGGTTATTCCACGTCTTCGTCAGGCAGGTCGAGGAACTCCCTGGCCATGATGGCCATGGTGGTGTCGCCTGGCTGGAGGCCTTCGGTCGGGCCGACGGCCATGGGGTTAACTTTGATGAACGGGGGGAGCTCCGGCTCGGCCCAGACGACCTGCCGTCGCCGGCCGAACCACTGCCTGACTCGGAGCGTGCCCCGGTGACTTCGCATGTTCCGGTGACTACCCGCCTCAAACGATTTACACGTGTAATGACTGGCTTCATGCGAATTCGTGGCGGCCTGGGACGGCGACGTTTTCCGTGCCGTTCGCCCGGACGATGGCGGTGGTGCCCGGCGGGACGGAGACGGTCAGGTGCAGGCGGTCGCCGGCGAGTTCCCAGGACGACTCGACCCGGCCGTAGGGTGACTCGTGGGCGGCCAACGCCGCGGTGAGGCCGCCGCCGGGCACCGGCTCGATGACGAACGAGCGGTAGGCCGGCTCGTCGCCCAGCCGGATGCCCGCGGTGTAGCGGTGCAGGAAGTCGATCACCGCTCCCTTGGAGTAGTGGTTCAGCGAATCGTGTGGCTGGCCGGCGGCGTCGATGCCCTCCCAGGACTCCAAGACGGTGGTCGCGCCGCGGTCGATCATGGCCAGCCAGGACGGGGGCGTGTCCTGGAGCAGTAGCTCGTAGGCGAGGCCGGCGTACCTGTGGTCGGCCAGGACGGGCAGCAGGTAGGGCGTTGACAGGAACCCGGTGCACAGGTGCGTGCCCGCCTCGCGGACAGTTCGGCCAGGCGGCCGGCGACCCGCGAGCGCAGTTCATCGGGTACCAGCCGGAACGCGAGGGCGCGCACCAGGGTGGGCTGGTCGTCGGGGCGGACTCGGCCGTGAGCAGGGCAGAGCGGTAGAAGTAGGCGGTTGACACGTGAGCCTTGTCGGTGGCCTGGTAGGCGGCCATGTCGGTGATGTCCTCGCCGGGGATCTTCCATGCAACGGATACGAGCACCCCGCGACGCGGGGCGCGAGCCCTTCGCCGCCCGGACGCCTGGCCCGTGGCTGCCTAGGCTTACGTCACAGCGGCTCGAAGGCCGGAGCCTCAGACGGGAAGTCGTCAGGGAACACGCCGATATGCACGGCACCGGAAAGCACTGCGACGAGAAACGCCGACGCCGACCCGTCGAAGGTCTCCCACAGCGGGCCGCGAGCCTCGTTGATCGCGACACGCCACTGATCAGGATCGGCGGAGCCCGAGGTCACCCAGAAGCAGACGTCGCCGTTATCAGTGAACGCCCAGGGCAGTAGCTCCTCCTGGCCAGGCCCGAGGCCGTATGGGACGGCTTCACCCATGCTCAGCAGGGTCCGCAACGCATCTACGCGGACGACTCGCTGAAGCTCAAGATCGAGGTTCTGGTTGGCGGCGGACGGCTGCAGCACCCACAGGAACCCGTCAAACGAGCCCTGGCCGTAGGTTCGCACCAGTCTCTTGTAATCGAACGGCAGCCGCACTCCGAGCCGCTCCTCAAGCCCGATCCAGTCCGGTTCGGGCAGTTCCGGACCAGGCGGCGGAATCAGCGCCTCAAGGGCATCGAACTCGGCACTCACGCTAGCGTCCCCTGTTGAGCACCGGTTAGGAAGAAGTCAAGGCCACCCGACCCCTGCGCTCTCAACGTAATGCCGGCAGGTACCAGATCCGACCCAGTGTAAACCGGCGTCGCACTGTAATCGACGACCTGGCCCGCTTCGAGCGCCGCACGAACTTGGCCCTCAAGGCCACTCATTATCGGGGTATTTGCAGGATTCTGGAAAATTGTCACCAGGTTCCTCGGATCAGTTCCCGACCCGCCAAGCTGCCTGCCTAGTAGATGCCCACGTGCCTGACCAGCCGCACCACCCGCAAATCCTGGCGGCGAGATGCTGCGAGACGCCGGAGTTCCAGTGCCAACCATGTCAGGCGTCAGGTTAGCGTCGACCCCCGTCGGCCTGCCGAGACTATCCAAAGCGCCGTAGTTAACCGATCCCGCTTCTGGGGTTTTGGTGACGATGCTCGTGTCGTCGGAGATTTCTGTTATCCGGGCGGTGATGGCGGCCGCGTCGGCTTCGTCGATACCCGGGATGAACAGGCTCGCTATCTGCGTGCCGACGCTGGTGGCGTTCTGCTCAACGGAAGCAACCGAGCCGTCGGTGATGCCGACCTGCCTGTCCGCCCAGGAGGCGAAACTGCCCGCCAGGTCGGAGTGCCAAAGCGGGGCCCGGGGACGGCTTCCCTGCTGGGCTATCTGATCCGGGAGGTAGTTCGCCGCTCCGTCGATCAAACTCAGCAGGCCCTTGCCGACGCCGATGGCGGTTCCGAGCACCGTCTTGTCGGGACCGTTGACGGCCGCCTGGGTCCTGGCGGCGGCCTGCTGGACGTCGCGTTTCTGGGCGGCGTCTTGGACGGCGTTGTACTGCTTCTTGACGACGGCCATGGCCTGGTTGGCCAGGGCGGGGCTGTAGCGGGAGCCGCTGGTGGTGGGGGTGCCGCTGGCGTTCACCGTGCCGCCGGCCGCGCGGTACACGGCCGTCATGCAGGTGCCCAGGGCCGCCATGTTGTTCCCGGCGCAGTAGGTGGGGATCTTCGCTGCGGCGGCCTTGGCGGCGGCGGCCT
>CAZORE010000021.1:0-22441 GCA_964581815.1 uncultured Streptosporangiaceae bacterium
TACCCGGACAGGACTCACACCTGCAAGCCTGGACCAGCTTTCAGGACGCAACATGGCCCCAAGGCTAACGGGACGGCGGGCCCGCCGGGGCGGGCGGGTCAGTCGGCCGCGAACCGGGCGAGGACGTCGAAGGGGTCCGGGCCCGCGGGCGGGTAGGTGAGGCGGTCGCGGACGGCCACCACGCCCTGGACGTGGCGGGCGCGGCGGACGACGTCGTGGCCTTGCGTGACGGTCCGCGGCCGGCCGGTCAGGGTGACCACGCCGTCGGTGACCGACACGTCGAACCGCTCGGCGTCCGCCGTCGACTCGCAGACCGCGATGTCGTTCCTGATCTCCTCGCCGATCTCCACGTCCGCGCGGCCGTAGACGGCGAGCACGTCGGCCCGGCTGACGATCCCGGCGAGACGGCCATCCGCGTCGATGACCGGAAGGCGCTTGACCCGGCGCACGTACATCAGCCGGGCGGCGTGCTCGACCGTGTCGTCGGGCGACACGGTCGCCGCGGGTGAGGTCATCAGGTCCTCGGCGGTGACCCCGCGGGCCTTCTCCATCTCGTGCTGATGCAGCAGGCCGGTGATCATGCCCGGCATCCCGCCTTCCCCGCCGCCGAGGGCCAGCTTGGCGAGCAGGTCGGACTCGGAGACGACGCCGATCACGTGGCCGTCGTCGTCAAGCACGGGAAAGGCGCTGACCCGGAACTGCCGCAGCGAGGCGGCGATCGCCGCGAACGGCGTGTCATGCTCCACCCAGACCACCTGGGTGGTCATCACGTCCTTGACGGATGCGTTCATCGCGCCTCACTCCTCTTCTTCTTCCTCGCGGGTCAGCACGACCTTGAGCGCGCCGCTCGCGGCGTCGCCGAAGACGCCGTAGGCCCGTTCGCGGCGTCCACCAAGCCGCCCGCATGGTGGCCTCCTCGTCGCTTGGCTCCTAATCCAAGCCTCGCTTTGTTCCCCGAGCGAAGGCAGGGGCGAAGGTCCCAACGGACGGGATGAAGGTCTGTTCGCCGGCCGTAACCCGTCATCGCTAGGGTTCATCAGTAGGGTCACCAAGCCGGGGAAGGAGCAGTCAGGATGCCTGACCGCGTGATCGAGGAGCTCGACGAGGACCAGTGCCTCACGCTGATAGCTGAGGGCGGGATCGGACGCATCGCTTACACCAGCCGGTTCGGGCCGGCGGTGCTTCCGGTGAACTACGTGTGGCAGGACGGGGCGGTCGTGTTCCGCACCGCCGAGAACAGCCCGCTCGATGAGGACCTGCGGACCGGGATCGCCAACGCCGACTACCGGGTGGCGTTCGAGATCGACAGCATCGACCCGGCGGCCCGGCAGGGCTGGAGCGTCCTCATCCAGGGGCCGGCCCATCATGTCACCGGAGCCGAGGAGGACGCGGCCCGCGAGACCGGGGTCGAGCCTTGGGCCCCGGGAGACCGTGAGCTGTTCGTCCGGATCGTGCCGTCCCGCATCACCGGCCGGCGGGTCGGCCCCGCCCGGTAGCCACGGTTAACCGGCGAAGCTAAGCCCGGAATGCCAGGCGGCGCGAGCCGCCGGCTTCCGGGCTTGACGCGCGGTCCGGTCAGCGAACGATCAGGACGGGCCGGTCGGTCAGGTGGATGACCTTGTGCGTGGTGCTGCCGATGACCAGTCCGGCCAGGTCGCCGCGGCCGCGCGAGCCCATGACGATGACACCGCAACCGAGCTCGATGGCGTCCGCGACGATCTCGCGGGCCGCATGGCCGTACATGGTGTTCTTCACCACGCCGTGCGCCTTGACGCCGGCCTGGGTCAAGATCTCGACGGACGCCGCGACCTCGGCGTCGGCCTCAGTCAGGGTCTCGCGGGGCGGCAGGACGCCTGCCTTGCTGCCCAGCTCAAACTCGCGCAGGTGCAGCACCCAGACTTCACCGTTGGACAGCTGGGCCAAGTCCCGGGCCGCCAGGACCGCGCGGTCGGAAACCGGTGACTTGTCGATCGCGACCAGGATCTTGTCGTACATGACCCTTATCCCTTCTCTATGCGGGGAACCGGCAAAGTCTGCGCTTTTCCCTTTCTTCTTTCTTTACCGCTGCATAAGGACCGGGTGAAGTGACGTTGGTCTGGACGTACGCCCTTTCCGGTTGGGGCGGCGGCGAGGGCGGATGTCATCAAGCCACGGGACCTCTGGCCCTGACGTCCGAGCCGGCCTCGTCGCATGCTGAGTGCGGAGCGGGAGTAACCGCACTCCAGCAGGGGGTGATCGCAATGATGCAGGTCACAGGAAAGGTTCTGGCCGCGCAAAGGTTCCTGAACGGCATGGCGGCCGACCAGCTCGACGAGCTGGCCACGACGGCGGCGGAGGTCGTGTTCCCGGTGGGATACCGGGTCTTCGCGGAGGGGGGCTACGCCGACAAGTTCTGGCTGATCGAGTCCGGCCACGTCGCCGTGACCGTGCAGGTGCCCGGCGAGGGCGCGGCGGTCATCGCGAACGTCGGCATCGGCGGGCCGCTTGGCTGGTCCTGGCTGACTCCGTCCCATAAGTGGGCGTTCAGCGCGGTATGCGTCACCGAGGTCAAGGCCTACGAATTCAACGTCTTGGCCGTCCGGGAGCGCTGCCTGGCCGACCCGGCTCTCGGGGACGAGCTGACGAGGCGCCTGTTCCAGGTGCTCGCCGGACGCCTCCAGGACATCAGGGCCGCCCTCGTCACCAGAGGCGAGGACGCCAGCCGGTACGCCGCATCGTGACCGGACTCGGTGCCTCCAGCGTGGCGCCGCCGCCCCTTCCGGGCGACGGCGCCACTCTTTTCCCCGCCCTTCCCTGCCCTTCCCCGCCCAGCGCGCCGGCTACTGCGACCGGATGCGGCGGCCGGCGAGCTGGGTCGGGACGATTCTGACGAACAGGTCGTGTTCCCCGGCGGGCCACGGTCGCAGGCCGCATTCCTCCCGGAGCTTCCGCAGCTCGCCCGGCTGCAGGACCCGGTGAGCCTCGCCGCGGACAAGCACGCTCCATCCCTGGCCGAGCTCGAGGTCAAAGTGGTCTGCCTCGAAGGAGACCGGGCCGTCGGCGTGGGCGGCGATGAGCGAGCCCGAGCCGGTCCTGATCACGAGAGTGCGCGCCGTCACCGCGTAGTTCACCGGCAGGACCGCCAGGCCGGCTGCGGTGCCGAAGGCGATCCGGCCGATCCCCTGAGGCCCCAGCAGCCGGTAACACTCGGCCGGGAACAGGCGGTCGACCACGCCCGCCGCGCCCCAGCACGCCTGGCCTGGATCGCGGCCGGGCGGTGCCTGCTGCCCAGCGCCGAGCAGGGCCGCGGACGTGGTGCGCAGCGCCGCGGCCAGCCGGCGCAGCGTGGCGGCACCCGGCTGGCCCGGGAAGTTCTCCAGGTACGCCAGGTAACGCGGTTCAATGCCTGCCCGGTTGGCTACCTGGCTCACGCTGAGCTTCAGCTCCGCTCGCCGCGCCGCCAGCCGCCTGCTGAGGTCACCGGGATCGCGCGGCACCGGCCAGTGCCAGGGACCGTCTCCGCCTTCTGCCGCCCGCGCGGTCGCGCCGTGCACCTGGTCCACGGTCATCACAACCACCTCGATTCCACTGTCTGCTTGCTCCCAGCCTGTCGGTGCGGGCCGCCACGTAAGAGGGGCTTTCGGGCCGGCTATCCGGGACCTGAGGCCCAGGCTCGCGGTAAATGGGCTGATCAGCCCCGCGCGGGAAGGAGGCCGGGATGGCCGGCCCGCGGTCACTCGGTGATCATGCCCGGGCGGCAGCCGCGTCGGCGGTTTCGGCGATCAGCGCACCCCACGAGCGGGCCCGTGCGGCCTCGCCGGGTAGCAGCGTGTTCGTGCTGCTGACGAGGAAGCTTTCCGGTGGGACGACCAGGCGGCAGCCGCGCCCGCGCAGCAGCCGCGCGATGCCCCGGCTGGCGCGGCCGGTCAGCGCGGGGATCCCGCTGAGCCGGGTGTCGAAGGACGCGGCGAGCACGTTCTCGGCATCCAGCCCGGCCAGCCATGCGCGCATGCCCGGGCCGTCGGCGTCAGGGTCAAGCGTCAGCCCGCTGCCCGGCCTGCCGGCCGTTCCCGCCGCCGACCGCCGGGAAGCGACGCTAGGCATGCCGTGCATGTGCGTCGGGCTTCCGGCGACGATCAGGTCGGCCGCGGCGACCAGCTCGCGGCTGGCCCGGGTCACCGGCACCACGGTCACCTCGTGCGTGGCGCGCAGCCCGGCGGCGATATCGATCGCGACCGACCGCGTGTTCCCGTACATGGATTCATAAACCACGAGCGCCCGCATGATAACCACGTCCTTTCCAGTTCAAGCACACCCCTGAGTGGCCCAGTCCCCTAGGGGCCTTGGCCTGCGCTGACTGGGACAAAGGTCGCGAGCCCGGCCGGGAATCAGCGGTCAACTCACGTCATCGGATGCCTGAGGTCCCTGACCAAGGGCCCTGATCCTGGCCGGGGTCCGGCGGTTGGCTAGTTGTAGCGATGTCAGGAGGACACGATGGCGGCAGTGATCACGGCCCGGGCGACCAGTGAACCGCCGTCCGCTCACCCGGCGCGCGTGGCGACTGAGCCCCCGGATGGCTTCTGGTACTTGGTCAAGTGCCGGGTGCTGGGGCCGCCGCTGGTGACCGGACAGCTGGCCGGCGAGCGGCTGTCGCGGCCGCTGGCGCTCGGCGTGCTGTCCTGCGACGGGCTGTCCTCGGCCGCGTACGGCACCGAGGAGATCCTGTACGCGCTGCTGCCGTTCTTCGGGCTGGCCGCGTTCACCCTCGTACTGCCGCTGACGCTGGTTGTCCTGTTCGGCGTGCTGCTCGTCGTGCTGTCCTACCGCGAGGTCGTCTCCGTGTACACGAGGGCGGGCGGCTCGTACGTGGTGGCCAGGGAAAACTTCGGGCCGCGGGTCGCCCAGGTGGCCGCCGTGGCGCTCCTCATCGACTACGTGGTCACGGTCGCGGTGCAGACCGCCGCCGGAAGCGCCGCGATCGTTTCCGCGTTTCCTGCGCTGTCCCGCATCCCCGTGATCGGCCCGAGAATCCTGCTGGTCATCTCGGTCGCCGCGATCGGCGTCATGTGCCTTGGCAACCTGCGCGGCATCCGCGAGGCAGGCCGCGTGTTCGCGCTGCCGACCTACTTGTTCGCCGGCTCGTTGCTCGTCATGGTCGCCGCCGGCCTGGTCCGCGAGCTGACCGGCGGCCTGCCGCGGATCGTGCCCGCCGCCGGCGCGGTCGGCATCGGCTCGCACTCGGGGCTGATCGCCGTCGGCGCCGTCTACGTGATGGCGAAGGCGTTCGCCAACGGCGGGTCGTCGCTTACCGGGATCGAGGCCGTGTCCAACGCGGTCAGCGCACTGCGACCGCCGGAAGGGCGGCACGCGCGGCAGATCCTCGCCACGCAGGGCACGATCGTGGCCATCCTGATCGCGGGCATCTCCTGGCTGGCCCACGTCACCCACGCGATCCCGTACACGGCCGGCTTCCCCACGGTGCTCGCGCAGGAGGCGAGCGCCGTGTTCGGCCACAGTACGGCCGGGCAGGTCATGTTCTTCGTCGTGCAGGCCGCGACCGCCGCGATCTTGTTCACCGGCGGGAACACCAGCTTCACCGGGTTCCCGTTCCTCGCCAGCTTCGTCGCGGAAGACTCGTTCCTGCCCCGCTGGCTGGGCAGGCGGGGGCACCGGCTGGCGTTCTCCAACGGGATCATCCTGCTGGCCGCGCTATCGGTGTCGCTGATGCTGGTGGCAGGCGCGACGGTGGACGCCCTCATACCGTTCTACGCGATCGGCGTGTTCACCGGGTTCGCGATGGCCGGGTTCGGGATGGCCCGGTATCACCGCAGGACCAGGGAGCCTGGCTGGCGGCGGCGGCTGGTGATCAACATGGCGGGCGGGGTGTACACCGCGCTGGTGGTGCTGCTGTTCGCGGTGGTCAAGTTCACCGAGGGCGCGTGGCTGATCGTGATCGTCTTCCCGGTGCTCGTGTTCGCCCTCATCCGGCTCAACGGGGAGTACCGGGCCGAGGCCGCGTGCCTCGCAGAATCCGGCCACGACGCCCCGCGCTCGCAGCCGCCGAACTTCTCCCGCCGCGTTGTGCTGCTGCTTGCCGACGACTACGACCTGGCAACCGTCGCGGCGCTCAGGTACGCAAGGAGCCTGCGGCCCACCGTGCTGCGCGCGGTTCACTTCAACGTGGACAGCGCGCGGGCTGACCGGCTGCGCCAGGAATGGGTGCAGGCCGGCACCGGGATCCCGCTTGAGCTGGCCGACTGCCCGGACCGCCGCCTCGCCCACGCGGCAGCCAGGCTGGCCACCTCGCTTGCCGCCGATCCTGGCACGCACGTCACCGTGGTGCTGCCGCGCCGCAGCTACCCGCCGCTTGCCGGGCGGCTGCTGCACGATCACACCGCGGACCGGATCGCCCGCGTGGTCAGCCGGGTTCATAACGCCACCGCCACGATCGTCCCCTACGACGTGGGGCACAAAGTGGAACGGGAACGGGCGAGGCGGGTCAGGCCGGCCGCGACGGCGCGGCCGGGCAGGCTTGAATCCTACGAGCGCCCCGCACCGCCACCAGGAACCGACCCGATCGGGTCGCTGGGCCAGCCCGGTCACGCCACCGTCGAGGGCCGCCTGCGCGCGGCCGAGATCCGGCCCAGCCGGCCGGCCGGGACCAGCGTGCTGGCGTGCGAGGTCGCCGACTCGACCGGAGAGCTGACGGCCGTGTTCCTCGGCCGGGCGCACATCGCCGGCCTCGAACCGGGCAACCGCATCCGGCTGGCGGGCCGGGTCGCGATCGGTGCCGACGGCCGCCCGGTGATGACCAATCCCGCCTACGAGCTGCTGCCCTAGCGACAAGACACGCCCGCGCAGCTCCGCTGGCTCTGACCGCGCCGCATGCACCGGGCCAGCGGACCGCTAATAGCGGGACGTCCGGCCCTAGCGCCCGGGTGCTGCCGCGGCGAGGCTGGAAGGTGAATGTAAGGCAACGACCAAGGGGATAACCATGAATACCAGGCGTGCCTTGATGACCTTGAGCGCAGGCGCGGCAGCCACCCTCGGCCCGGCCGCTTACCTGCTCTTCTTCCGCAGCCGGTGCCTCAACTGGGGCGCCCGGGCCGACGAGGTCGCGGCGAAGCTGCCAGGCGACGAGTTGCTTGCCGACCCCGGCCTGGTGACCACGCGCGCCATCACCATCCACGCGCCCGCCGGGGCGATCTGGCCCTGGCTGGCGCAGATGGGCAGCGGCCGCGGCGGCGCCTACAGCTACGACTGGATCGAGAACCTGCTCGGCCTGAACATGCACAGCGCCGAGGAGATCCTTCCCGAGTACCAGGACATCAAGGCCGGCGACGAGCTACCCCTCGGCGGGCATTCCCCCGTCATGCGGGTGGAGGTTGCCGACCCGCCGCGCGCCCTGGCGGTCCGCAGCACCGACCAGGCCTGGGCATGGATCTTCGCACTGCTACCCGAAGGCGACTCGACCAGGCTGATCAGCAGGAACAGGATCGCCACCAAGGCCCTGTCCCCCGCGAGCCGCCTGTTCTACCTGCTGTTCATGGAGCCGGGCAGCCTGGTGATGGAGCGCAAGATGCTGCTCGGCATCAAGCGGCGCGCCGAGCACGGAGAGTACGCCACCGGCGAGTGAACCAGGACGCCAGGCACCTGGCCTGCGCGCCGCAGCCCCGCGTCTGCGCGGCCATTTGTCTTGCTCGTTTTCTGTGCTGGGCCTGTCTCGGGTCTGCTGGCGTCAGGGCTAGCGGTGGAGGCGATGGCCAAAGGGCGGGCAAGGTCCGCCAATGACATGATGATCGCCGCGACCGCTGCCAGTACCAGCCGGATCCTGCTCACCACTGATGCCAGCGCCGACTTCGACCAGCTCACTGGCGTCCGCGCGGAAGTGCTGAAACTGCCCTGAGGTGGGGCTACCCACTGACGCCTGTGAACCGGACCGTCGGGCGAGGGGACACCGTTGATAACCCGTTAACCAGATGACTGGTCTAAGCCGGCCCGGTCATCATGCCGGTGTGGACATCGATTCCTTTGTGCGGGACGGGTTCGTGGCCGTCCGCCAGGCCGTGGACGCGGATACGGCAGCGGCGTGCCAGGACCTGATCTGGACGGCGATGGGGCAGCGCGGCGTCCGCCAGGACGACAGCGGCACCTGGCGTTCTCTTGTGGAGGCGGGCAGCCTTGGCCTGTCGGGCGAGTCGTTCACGGCGGCCTACATGGCACCGGCATTGACCGCCGCCTATGACGAGCTCATCGGCCCGGGGCGCTGGAAGCCGTCGGTGGACATCGGGGAGTCGGTTGTCGTGCGGTTTCCGTCCGAGGACCGGGCGAACGCCGGCTACCACGTCGAGGGCAGCTACCCCGGACCAGTTGGCCAGCACTGGCGGGTGAACGTCCGCTCCCGCGGACGCGGACTGCTCGCGCTGTTCCTGTTCACCGACGTCGGACCCGATGACGCGCCCACGCGGCTCGTGCACGGGTCGCACCTGACCGTTGCCCGGTTCCTTGCGCCATACGGCGAGACGGGCACTGACGCTGACACCCAGCTCTGGTATCCCTCGACGCTGTGCCGTCCGGTCGCCCACGCGACGGGGACGGCCGGGGACGTGTTCTTGTGCCACCCCTTCATCGTGCACACGGCGACCTGGCCGCACCGGGGAACCGGGCCCCGGGTGATTGCCCAGCCCGCAGTCGGCGCGCCAGCCGGGTTCGCGCTCGACGGCACCGACCCGTCGCCTGTCGCCCGGGCCATCATGGACGGACTCGCCATGACGGACTAAGGGCGCGCCGGGCCCACGCGTGAATGACTGAACTCACGACGCAAAGTGGAGCCACCCGCGCCGGGCCGGCGTAGCGGAGGGTCCGGCCGTCGGGCAGCTCATCCTGCGCCCGGGTGACCGTCCAGGCCTGAACCAGCTCAGCTGCTGCCCCGCAGAGGCGGCAGTACGGGGCGCGACTGGTCGCGGTCACCAGGGAGGGACCTCGCCTGTCGCACATCCCGGGTACTGGCGGAGAACTCCTCCTCCAACTGAGCCAGCCAGGCCAGATGGCCCTCCAGCGCATGGCGGCCTTCTGCGGTGAGCCGGAACCAGGTGCGCGGTCGCCGGCCGACCGCGCCCTTGCGGACTTCCACGTACCCGGCGTCTTCGAGCACGCGGGACTGTTTCGACAGCACTGAGTCGCTGATCCCGGCCACGTCACGCAGCGCGGCGAACTCGAGCCAGTCCGCGCCGGCCGCTAGCAGCCCGCAGATCGACAACCGGGTGATCGGGTGAATGAGCGGGTCCGGCCTGGCGGTCACGCCGCCCCTCCGCCGCCTCGCAGGTCCTGGCGGATCGCCCGCAGCAGGGCCTGCTGGCCGGTCACCTCCGCCGCGACCGCGAGGGCCGCGACGACGATCGCGGCCCAGAGCAGGCCGTGGCGGATCAGGGAGATCTCGGTCCCGAGGCCGGCAACGCTCACCACGGCGCTCGCGATCGCTGCGGGACGGCCCGGGCGATAGTAGAAAAGGCCGTCTTGCAGGATGCGGAGGGGCCGGGGGCCTGCCTTCATGCCGGTGGCCCGGGTCATGCCCCACTGCAGCAGGCAGCACACCGCCAATATGGGGACCACGATGGCCCAGGTACTAACCGACGTGGGGGAAGAGAAAGACCGCGAGGTAAAGGGACCCGCGAAGAACAGTGCCCACACGATGACGGTACCGGGCAGGTACCACCACGGCGGCCGCATCCGGTCCGCCAGCCGGCCCCGCTGCACCCGCAGCAACTCCAGCTCCAGCGCTGCTGGGTCTCTTGACACATCGCGCATTACAGCTCCTCTGGCATGTACTTTCCATTTAGAAAGTACATGCCTAACCCGCCCGCGACAAGCCTGCGCATTCCCTACACGCTCCACCGCAAGATGAATCAGGGGAACGCCGACCCCGGCACGCTTGGAAACGACTTCGGCTTGTTTGGGATGGTCCTATGGGGCCCCGCACGCGCGATACCCCGCGTAGGGTCGGCCCGATCGCCCGTCTGGCTGCGGTGGCACCGGGGTCTGACTGTGGCGCCGCGTCAGCGCGGCCCGGGGCCCTACGGGTCCGCTGGCGGGACCGATGAGTTTGTTCTGCGGCCCGGGTCTAATCCAGGGCCATGACGTAGCCGGCGGCGCCGACACCGAGGAGGACACCGTTGCGTACCCTTGCGATCACCCAGAACATCACTGTCGACGGGGCGATCGAGATGCTGGGCAACTGGTTCGATCCGCAGGATCAGGCCGGTACGGACAGCTCAGACCTGCTTGAGGAACTGCACCGCCAGGATGGGACGGCCGACGGGTTCCTCACGGGCCGCAAGACGTTCGAGGACCTCCGCAGCTACTGGCCCAAGCAGTCAGACGACGGCACGGGCATCACCGATTACCTCAACCGGGTGCGCAAGTACGTCGTCTCCTCCACCCTGGCCGACCCGGAGTGGGAGAACTCCACCGTCCTGTCGGGCGACCCAGTCGCGGAGGTCCGTGCGCTCAAGGAGCAGCCGGGTCAGGACATCGTGGTCACCGGCAGCATCACGCTATGCCATGCGCTGATTACCGCGGGATTGGTGGACGAGTACCGCCTGTTCGTCTACCCCGTCGTTCAGGGTCGTGGCCGTCGGCTGTTCCCCGACGGGTTTGAGCTACCGAAGCTGAGGCTGCTCGAGGCTAAGGCCTTCCGCTCCGGCATCACTTACTCACGCTACGGCCGGGCCTGAGTCCAAGCCGAAGCCGTGCTTCGTGCCCTTAATGTCTGGATAGCTAGGTCACCTAGACAGTGCGCCGCCTGTTACCGCACAGTAGTGTGAAGATGCCGCCGACAGCTCAGGAGGGGCGCCAGGGTGACCCAGGCCGACGATGTGGCCGGCGTGTTCGCGGACACGGCATCGGTCCGGGCGGGCCTCGCCGCCGTGGGGTACCTCGCCGATGACAAGATCGCCGGGGTGGTGAGCCTGGCCGCGCGGCTGGGCAAGCCGCTGCTGATTGAGGGGCCGGCCGGGACCGGTAAGACGCAGCTCGCCAAGTCGGTGGCGATGATGGCCGACCGCCCGCTCATCCGGCTGCAGTGCTATGAGGGCATCGACGAGTCGAAAGCCCTGTATGAATGGGACTACCGCAAGCAGCTGCTGTGGATCCAGGCGGCGCGCGGTGACGAGACGTTCTCCGCCGACGCCGTGATCGAGACCGGGAAGGGCATCTTCGACGAGCGTTTCCTGCTGACCCGCCCGATGCTGGAGGCGATCCGCAGCCCGGAGCCCGCGGTGCTGCTCGTGGACGAGGTGGACCGGGTCGACACGGAGACCGAAGCGCTGTTCCTTGAGGTCCTCGCCGAGCACCAGGTATCGGTGCCGGAGTTGGGTCGCATGGAAGCCCGTCACGTGCCGTTGGTGTTTCTCACCTCGAACAACACCCGTGACCTGTCGGAGGCCCTCAAGCGCCGGTGCCTGTTCCTCTACCTTGACTACCCGGCCGCCGACCGGGAGCGGGAGATCGTCGAGCACGCGGTCCCGGGCCTCGCGCGAGAGCTGGTGGAGCGGCTCGTCGGCCTCGTGGAGACGCTACGCCGCCTGAACCTGAAGAAGCCGCCGTCCGTCTCGGAGACCATCGACCTGGCCCGGACGCTCCACCTGCTCGGGGCCACGGAGCTGGACGTGACGGATTCCTCGCTCGTGCAGAACGTGCTGCTGAAGTACCGGGACGACGTCCAGATCGCTGCGGCCGCCCTCGCGCCGCGCCCATGGAACAAGCGACCGTGACTGGCCGGGGCGCGAGCCATGACCCGGCGGCCATGACCAGCCCTGCCATCTCGCCGACGGAGCGCATTCACCGCTTTACCGATGAGCTGCGCGCCCGCGGGATACCAGTCTCCATGGTCGAGCGGCTGGACGGCATGCGGGCCGCGCGTATCGCCGAGCTCGACCGGGCCGACGGTCTGCGCACCGCGTTGCGCGCCACGCTGATCAAGTCGGCCGACCATCTTGCCGTCTTCGAGGAGGTCTTCGACCTCTACTTCGAGCCGGGGGGCTCCCGCCGGGCCGCGCCAGCCGACCCGGCCGACGCCAAGCCACGGCTGGACCTGGAGCATGCCGTCCGCAGCGTCTTGCGCGAGGGATCGGAGGAGCTCGCCCGCCAAGTGGCCGAGCAGGCGGTCGAGGAGTACGTCCGGTTCGAGCCGGGACGCCCGGTGGCCGGGGTGTTCTACGAGCGCTCGGCGCTGGCGGGCCTGCGGCTTGATGAGCTGATGACCCAGATGCTCGCGGAGGCCGCCGCGGCCATCGGCGGGTCAGGCGGGTCAGGCAGGCTGGGCGATCCCGGGCAGCACCTGCGGTTCGAGGTCCAGCGGACCCAGACCACCATCCGGGCCGAGCGGCTGCGGGGTCAGGTCCGCAAGGCCATCAGAGAGCTGCTCGTCGCTGACCGGGGGGCGGACGCGGTCGCCAAGACGCTCCGTCAGCCGCTGACCGCCGACGTCGACATTTCGCGGGCGAGCCGTGAGCAGCTGGCCGAGGTCCAGCGGGTCCTCACCCCGATTCAGCACAAGCTCGCGACCACCGTGATGCGCAAGCGCCGCAGCCGCGTCGACCTCGTCGACGTCCGCGCCACCCTGCGCGCCTCGATGGCCACCGGCGGGGTGCCCGTGAAGCTCGCGCACCGCAAGCCCCGGCCCACCAAGCCGCATCTGTACGTCCTGGCCGACGTGTCCGGGTCAGTGGCGACCTTCGCCGGCTTCACCGTGACCCTGGTGTCGGCGATGTCGCAGCTGTTCTCCCGGCTGCGAACCTTCGCCTTCATCGAGAACGCGGCCGAGATCACCGACGCCCTCCGGCAGGCCCGCGGCCCCGAGCACGCCATCGCGGCAATGCGCGACTACGTGGCGGCCGGCGAACTCGGCAGCCATACCGACTACGGCCGCGCGCTGCGGCAGTTCCACGCCACGGTCGGCCAGGAACTGGAGCACCGCGCCACGGTCCTCATCTTCGGTGACGCCCGGGGCAACTACCTCCCGGCGGAGGAGGCCACGCTGGCCAAGATCGCCCGCCGCGCCGGCTCGGTGTACTGGCTGAACCCCGAACCGCGTGCGCTGTGGGACACCGGGGACTCCACGATGCGCGCCTACGAGCCGCACTGCGCCGCCGCCGTCACCTGCCGGACCCTGAACGACCTGCGCGGCTTCATCGAGCAACTCGGCTAAGCCCACCCTGGGACCGTGCCCATGCGCGGCAAGTACCTTCCGCTCAGCGGGCGTGCGCGGCGAAGAACGTCCAGATGACCTGCGTCGCGTCCAGTGCCGTGGACGGGGGGTCGGTGCCAAGCAGCCGCTCCACAATCGGGCTCGGCACGCCGCCTGGCCACTGATGGCCCGCTCCGGCGATGGTGACGAGCTCGACCGACCGCCCGGCGAGGCAGTTCGCGACGGAGGTGGTCACCGTCCCCGCGGTGGTCGCCGCCGGCGGCGCGCAGCGGTCCGTTTGCCTCCAGCTGGCGTTGACCGCGGGCACGGCGGGGCCGTCGATGTGCGCCACCCCGGAACCCTCGCCACCGTCGTAGGGGATGTTCTTGTCGGCGGTGCCGTGGATGGCGATCACCGACGTGGGGGCGGGGCTGGGGCAGCCGCCGAGCTCGGTCGCCGAGTCGGGGCCGATGGCGGCGAAGATCGTGGTGCGGCAGGCGAGGTCGTAGGCCATGATGCCGCCGTTGCTGATGCCGGTGGCGTAGACCCGGCCGGGGTCGACCCGGACGGCGCGGGAGATGGCGGACACCATGGCCGTGATGAAGCCGATGTCGTCGGTGCCAGTCCGGCCGGGCGTGCCGCAGCAGCCGCCGCCGGCGTTCCACGCCCGGTCCAGGCCGTCCGGGTACGCGACGAGGAAGTGGCCGGAGTCCGCCTCGGCGTTCCAGTGGTAGGACTTCTCCGCCTGGCTGCCGGTGCCGAACCCGCCGTGCAGCATGACGACGAGCGGCGCGGCGGCAGGCAGCACCGCGGGGCGGTAGACGATGTAGCTGCGGTTGACGCCGCCGACGGAGATGCCGTGCGTTGAGGACCCGACGGGAACAGCCGGCGTCGCGGCGGGCGCCGTCGCGGCCGGGGCCGCCGACTGGCCGGCGTCCGGCTGCGCCCGGCAGCCCGCGAGTCCGGCGACCAGCGCCATGGCGGCCAGCGCGGCCGCGGCAAGCCTAGCCCGGGGCGCGGTGCGCCGCGCAGCAGTTCGCATAGCGGAAATTTAGGCAAGTACCTTGTCAAAGTCAAATGTGCCAGGATAAGGCCTGTGAGCGAGAACCCTGCCGAGAACGCACTGCGGACGGTCCCAGCGCTTGTCCAGCTGCTTGCCCGAAACCGAGCGGAGCGGCTCCGGGCGGACTTCGCCGCCGCGGGCATGACTGGCCTGCGCCCGGTGCACGCGCTGGTGCTCGTCCCGCTGCTCGGCGGCGGCCGGCACGCCATCAGCCTGGCGGCCGACCTCGGGGTCACCAGGCAGGCGGTCGCCCAGGTGGTGGCGACGCTGGAGCGGGACGGCTACGTGCGGCGGGTCACCGATCCCGGTGACGCCCGGGCGAAGCTTGTCTGCCTGACCCCGCGCGGGCGGGCCGCACTGCGCACCATGTACGCCAGCGCCCGCGCCACCGAGGATGCCTGGCGGCAGCGACTCGGGGCGGAGCGGTTCGCGGAGTTCCGGGCGGACCTGCTCTCCCTCCTGGCGGAGGCCGGCTGACCCGCCGGACGCCCGCCCCTACCGGGTACGCCGCCGCAAGGTAAGCGCGCCGCCGACCAGTGCGGCGACGGTGAACGCGAGGATGACCGCCACGTCCCCGCTGGCGGCGCTCGTCCACGAGGCCGAGCCAGTGATCCGCTGCATGGCGTCGACCGCGTAGGACAGCGGCAGGACGTCCGACAGCCAGCGGAGCACGGCCGTCATGTGGTCGCGGGGCACGACGAGGCCGCACAGCAGCGCCTGCGGGAGGACGAAGGCGGGCATGAACTGGACGGCCTGGAACTCGGTGCGGGCGAACGCGCTGGCGAACAGCCCGCACGCCATGCCGAGGACGGCGTCGAGGACCGCGACGACGGCCATCGGCACCGCCGAGCCGGGTACGGTGACGCCCAGCCAGGTCAGCGAGATCACCAGGACCAGGGTCACCTGCACGCAGGCCATCAGCCCGAAGGCGATGCCGTAG
Source organism: uncultured Streptosporangiaceae bacterium (assembly GCA_964581815.1). GTDB lineage: Bacteria > Actinomycetota > Actinomycetes > Streptosporangiales > Streptosporangiaceae > Trebonia. The sequence goes on from CAZORE010000021.1 coordinate 15,169, forward strand.
CCCGCCAGCAGGTCGAGCTTGCCGAGCGGCATCGCCATCAGCCGCTCGAGCGTGCCCCTCGCCCGCTCCCGCTGGGTGGTGATCGCCGCGACGATGAACATGATCACGAACGGGAACACGCCGATGTACTCGGGCGCCACCCGGTTCAGCACCGCCGCGTTGGCCACCACGTAGCGGAGCAGGATCATCAGGACCGCCGGGACCGCCACCATCATCGCGATGGTCCGCGGGTCGTGCCGCAGCTGGGTGAGCACCCGGCGGGCGGTCGCCCCGGCGAGCACCGGGCTGAACTCCCGGGACGCGTACCTCTCGCCGTTCACCGCTGCACCCCCTGCGGGACAGGGGGGGCGGGCGGGGCAGGGGGGGCGGGCGGGGCAGAGACAGCCAGCGCGAGGAACGCCGACTCAAGGTCGGGCGCGCCGGTCTGCCGGAGGATCTCGGCTGGCGGTGCCTCGGCCAGGAACCGGCCCTCGCGCATGAACAGCAGGTTGTCGCACCGGGCGGCCTCGTCCATCACGTGGCTGGAGACCAGCAGCGACGTCCCGTCGGCGGCCAGGCCGTGGAACAGCGACCACAGGTCCCGGCGGAGCACCGGGTCAAGGCCGACGGTCGGCTCGTCGAGTACGAGCAGGTCGGGACGGCCGAGCAGCGCGACCGCCAGGCCGACCCGGGCGAGCTGGCCGCCGGAGAACGTGCCGACGAGCCGCCGGTCAAGCCCGCCGAGGTCAAGCCGGGCGACGGTCGCCGCGATGGCCTCCGCCAGCAGGCGGCCGCGCAGCCCGAGCACCGTACCGAAGTACCGGAGGTTCTCCCCCAGGGTCAGGTCCGTGTACACGGCGGGCGCCTGGGTGGCGTACCCGACGCGGGCGCGCAACCGAGGATGGCCGGCGGGCAGCCCGAGCACGGTCACGGTCCCGGCGGTGACCGCCTGGACGCCGACAAGGACCCGCATCAGCGTGGTCTTACCGCAGCCGCTCGGCCCGAGCAGCCCGGTCACCTGGCCACCGGCCAGGTCAAAGGTGAGGTCATCGAGCACCAGCTGCCCGCCTCGGCGGACCAGAAGGCCCTGCCCGCTCACGACCGCCCCGGTCCGGTCACCGGGCTCGGCACTGTTCATACGCCCATTCAGCCACGCCGACGGGGGTGGCGGTAGGGCTTTACGTCAGGACCTACGCCACTATGGCTACTTACCCCACCGCCGGCCGGATTCCCGGCTATGCCAGCCGGGTGGCATGCCCCAACGTGAACTGGTAGCACACCGGAACCGCGTTCGGCACCTCCAGGCCGGCGGAAGCGTCGTCGCTCACTTCCTCCAGGTGCTTCACCAAGGCCCGCAGCGGGTTGCCGTGCGATGCCACCAGCACGCAGCCGTACCGGTACAGGTCGGGGACGATCGCGTCGCACCAGTAGGGCAGCAGCCGCTCGGTCACGTCGTGCAGCGACTCGCCGCGCGGCCGCGCGTCGGCGGGCAGCGCGGCGTAGCGCGGGTCGTCCTCGGCAACGCCAAGCGGGGGGCGCACCCGGAAGCCGCGGCGCCAGGCCATGAACTGCTCCTCCCCCACCTCGGCCCGGACCGCTTGCTTGCCGCGGCCCTGCAGCGCACCGTAATGATTGGAGTTCAGCCGCCAGCTGCGCCGCACGGGAACCCACGCCCGGCCGCACGCGGCGAGCGCCAGGTCCGCCGTCACGATGGCGCGGCCCTGCACCGACGTGTGAACCACGTCGGGCAGGAAGCCGCGCGCCGCGAGCAACGCCCCGGCCCGCCCGGCCTGCCGCCTGCCGCGCTCGCTCAGGGCGACATCGGTCCAGCCGGCGAACAGGTCCTGCGCGTTCCAGGCGCTCTCCCCGTGACGCAGCAGTACCAGAACCGCCATCAGGCCGCCTGCCGCGCCGCCCGCGGGTACTTGGCGAGGAGCTCCTGGAGCCTGGCGGCGAACGCGAGGGACTCGTCGTGACCGCGCTGCCAGACGTTCCTGCCGAAGATCAGGCCCGTTGCCCCGGCCTCCATCGACCGCCGCGCCTTCTCAAGCATGGCCTCATCCCCCTGCTGCTCACCGCCGGAGACCAGCAGCAGGGTCCGGTTCGCCGACCGCACCACCGCGTCGATGGCCTGCTGCTGAGTGAACTCGGCGTCGTACGCCGCCGGGACGCCGGCCCGCTTGTCCGGATGCGGGAAGTTGACCTTCACCACGTCGGCGCCGAGTTCGCTGGCCGTGCGGGCCGCGTAATCGACCGCGTAGAAGGAGTCCTTGCCGCCCTTGGCGTCGATCGCCGACCCGCGCGGGTAGGCCCACACGATCAGCGGCATGCCGAACCGGGCGGCTTCCTCGCGGACCTGGCGGTACTGAGCGAAGTCCGCCTCCGCGGCGGGCGTGCCCACGTACAGCGTGTACCCGACGGCGTCGGCTCCAAGCCGCACCGCGTCGGCCACGGTGGCGTGCACCGGGGACAGCGCCGCGCCGTCCGGCGGGATGTCCGTCTTCCCGTTCAGCTTCAAGATCAGCGGAACCTCGCCGGCGTAGTCCCAGTAGAACTTCTCCGCCAGCCCGATCTGGATGGCGATGCCGTTGAATCCTCCCTCCAGCGCCAGCCTGGCGATGTACCGGGGATCCCCGGCCGCCGGGTTGGCGAAGAAGTCCCGCGGGCCGTGCTCCAGGCCCTGGTCATACGGCAGGAACAGGGCGGTACCGTTCCGCAGTCCGAACTGGTACAGGATCCTGTACAACCGCGCCTTCTTGCCCGTGCTGAGTCCGTGCTCACCCAGGTCCGTCAATGCTTGCATCGCGTACTCGCCTCCTGTGATCGGTGATGCTCCTGACTTGAACTCGCCGGGGGGAACGTCAGCTCAGGCCGTAGCGGAGCGGGGATCCCGCGGCGATTTCAAGGAGCCTGTTGTACTTCGCGGTGCGCTCACCGCGCGCCGGGGCGCCTGACTTGAGGTGCCCGCAGCCCGTGCCGACCGCGAGGTCGGCGATGAAGCTGTCTTCGGTCTCGCCGGAGCGGTGCGAGACGAACTGCCGGTAGCCGGCCCGGCGGCAGATGGCCATGGCCTCAAGCGTCTCGGTGACGGTGCCGATCTGGTTGAGCTTGATCAGCGAGGAGTTGGCGATGCCGCGGGCGATGGCGGCGGAGATGATCGCCGGGTTCGTGCAGAAGATGTCGTCGCCGACCAGCTCGACGGTAGCCCCGAGACGGCTGGTGAGCGCGATCCAGCCGTCCTCGTCGTCCTCGCCGAGCCCGTCCTCGATCAGGTGGACGGGGAAGTCGCGCGTGATGGCGGCCAGCCGGTCGATCATGTCCGCGCTGCTCAGCAGGTCACCGGCGACCAGGTACCGGCCGTCTGGCCGGCGGAACTCCGACGCGGCCAGGTCCAGGGCGATGGAGACGCCGTCCGCCCCCGCCCGGTACCCGGCGTCGCCGATGGCCTCGACCAGGAGCTGCAGGACCTCTTCCGGCTCGCTGACCTCGGGGGCGAAGCCGCCCTCGTCGCCGAGCCCGGTCGACAGCTTGCGGCCGGCCAGGGTACGCCGCAGCGCCGCGTAGACCTCGGCGCCCGCGCGTACCGCCTCGGCCATCGACGGGGCACCGAGCGGCGCCACCATGAACTCCTGGAAGTCCAGCTCGTTGGGGGCGTGCACGCCTCCGTTCAGCACATTGAAGTGCGGGACAGGCAGGGACGGGACGACGCCGGACGGGGTGAGCCAGCGCCACAGCGGCGAGCCGTCAGAGGCGGCGAGCGCCCGGGCCAGCGCCATCGATATCCCGACGAGGGCGTTGGCGCCGAGCCTGCTCTTGTTCGGCGTGCCGTCCAGGCCGATCATCGCCTGGTCCGCCTCCGCCAGGGAGTGCCAGCGGCAGTCGCGGAGCAGGTCGGCGAGCTCGCCGTTGACGTTGGCCACCGCCGTGAGCACCCCGCCGCCGCCGAACCGTGACTTGTCGCCGTCGCGCAGCTCTACCGCTTCCCGTGACCCGGTGGACGCGCCCGACGGCACGCCGGCCCGCGCCGTGGCGCCGTCGGCCAGCCGCACCGTCACCGCCAGGGTCGGCCGGGCCCGCGAGTCAAGGATCTCCAGCGCGGTCAGCTCGGACACCATGAAAGTCATCGTCGTGTTCCTCTCTTGCTTCGTGTGGCGTTACTCCGTGTGAACTGCCTTGCCCGCCACGGGGTCCCGGCGAGCGCGACGCCCGCGGCCGTCAGCAGGCCCAGGTCCATGCCGCCAGCAAGGTGACGCACAGCACGGCGAGCGGCAGCCAGCGCCTGCCGGGGGCGGCGGGCTCAGGCGCCGCCGGAAACTTCCGCGTATGCACGCGTGTCGTCATATTTCCAGTCCACGCCGCGCGACCTGACGCAGGTAGGGGCCAATGCCCCCTCCGGCCGGGCCTTATGGCGGCGAAACCGGGCGGTGCCGCCGGCGGACGAAGCCGCCGGCGTGTCCGGGACCTTAGGCTCTACGTCGCCGGACCGCGCGGGTAGACAGTGTGACCATGCGTGATCTGACGCCAGTACCTGACCTGGTGCAAGGCACCGGCCTGACCGGGGCTGCGCGGGCGCGCCGGCCGGTGTACGTGGACCTGCTGCCGCCCTGCAACGCCGGCTGCCCGGCGGGCGAGAACATCCAGGCGTGGCTGGCCGCCGCACGGGACGGTGAGTTCGAGCGCGCCTGGCGGCTGCTCACCGATGACAACCCGTTCCCCGCGATCCACGGGCGGGTCTGCTACCACCCGTGCGAGTCCGTGTGCAACCGCGCCGAGCTGGACAGCTCCGTCTCCATCCACGCCGTGGAGCGGTTCCTCGGCGACCTGGCGACGGCGAATCACTGGGCGCCCGGCATGAGCCAAGCCGAGCCGAGCGGCAAGCGGGTGCTCGTCGTCGGCGCGGGCCCGAGCGGGCTGTCCGCCGCCTACCACCTGGCCCGCCGCGGTCACCAGGTGGAGGTGCGGGACGCGGGCGCCGAGCCCGGCGGGATGATGCGCTACGGCATCCCCGCCTACCGGCTGCCGCGCGACGTCCTGGCGGCGGAGATCGGCCGGATCGAGGCCATGGGAGTGCGCATCAGCTGCGGGCACCCGGTGACCGACCTGGACGCGGAGCGCGCCGGGTTCGACGCCGTGTTCGTCGCGGTCGGCGCGCACCTGTCCAAGCACGTGGACATCCCGGCGCGCGAGGCCGGGCGGATCGTCGACGCGGTGCCGTTCCTGCAAGAGGTCGCGGCCGGCGGGCACCCGGTGCTCGGGCGCCGGGTCGCGGTGTACGGCGGCGGTAACACCGCGATGGACGCCGCGCGCACCGCGAAGCGGCTCGGCGCGGGCGACGCGCTGATCGTCTACCGGCGCACGCGGGAGCGCATGCCGGCGCACGAGGAGGAGGCCGCGGCCGCCGAGCGCGAGGGCGTCACCATCAACTGGCTGCGCACGATCACCGCGTTCGACGGGCCCGAGCTGACCGTCGAGACGATGGAGCTCGGCCCGGACGGCTACCCGCGGCCGACCGGGCGTTACGAGACGCTGACCGCCGACACCCTGATCCTCGCGCTCGGCCAGGACGCCGACACCCGCTTCCTGCGGGCCGTGCCCGGGGTGGAGTTCAAGCGGGACGGCACGGTGCTCGTCGGCCCGGACATGATGACCGGCTGCCCCGGCGTCTTCGCCGGCGGCGACATGGTGCCCGCCGAGCGGACGGTCACCGTCGGCACCGGGCACGGCAAGAAGGCCGCCAGGCACATCGACGCGTACCTGCGCGGCGGCAGCTACGTCGCGCCGCCGAAGCACGAGGAGGCCGGCTTCGGGTTGCTGCACCCGTGGTACTTCACCGACGCGCCCGCTTCCGAGCAGCCAGAACGAGGGGCGGCAACCCGCGTCGCCGACTTCGCTGAAGTCACCGGCGGGCTGACGCAGCCGGAGGCGGTCCGCGAGGCGACCCGCTGCCTGTCGTGCGGCAACTGCTTCGAGTGCGACGGGTGTGCCGCCGCCTGCCCGGAGGACGCGGTCATCAAGCTGGGCCGCGGGCACCGCTACGAATTCGACTACGACAACTGCACCGGCTGCTCCGCCTGCTACGAGCAGTGCCCGGTGCACGCCATCGAGATGGTCCCCGAGCCAGCGGAAGACGTCCTGGCGGAAAGTGTCTCGGAGGAGGGGCGATGACCCGCGTGACGATCGACGGCAACGAGGCCGCCGTCTCCGCCGCCTACCGGCTGAACGACGTGTGCTGCATCTACCCGATCACCCCCTCCTCGGCGATGGCCGAGCTGGCCGACGAGTGGTCGAGCAAGGGCCGGGCGAACATCTGGGGCGGCGTGCCGACCGTGGTGGAGATGCAGAGCGAGGGCGGCGCGGCGGGCGCGCTGCACGGCGCGCTCCAGGGCGGGTCGCTGACCACGACCTTCACCGCGTCGCAGGGCCTGCTGCTGATGATCCCCAACATGTACAAGATCGCCGGCGAGCTGACCCCCGCGGTGTTCCAGGTGGCGGCCCGGTCGCTCGCGGCGCAGGGGCTGTCGATCTTCGGCGACCACTCGGACGTGATGGCGGTGCGGCAGACCGGGTTCGCGCTGCTGTGCTCGGGATCCGTGCAGGAGGCGCACGACCTGGCGGTGGTGGCGCAGGCGGCGTCGCTCGCCACCCGGGTGCCGTTCGTGCACTTCTTCGACGGGTTCCGCACCTCGCACGAGCTGAACGAGTGCGAGCTACTCTCCGATGACGAACTGCGCGCGCTCGTGCCCTACGACCTGGTGCGGGCGCACCGCTCCCGCGCGATGAACCCGGAGCACCCGGTGGTGCGTGGCACGGCGCAGAACCCCGACGTGTACTTCCAGGCCCGGGAGACGGTCAACCCGTACTACGCGGCGGTGCCCGGGGCGGTCGCGACGGCGATGGAGTCGCTGGCCGCGCTGACCGGCCGGCGCTACTCGCTGGTGTCGTACCACGGTCACCCGCAGGCCGAGCGGGTGATCGTGATCATGGGGTCCGGGGCGGAGACGGCGGCGGCCACGGCCGGGTACCTGGCGGCGCGCGGTGAGCGGGTGGGGGTCGTGCAGGTACGGCTGTTCCGGCCGTTCCCGGCGGCGGAGCTGCTGGCCGCGCTGCCCTCCTCGGTGACGCGGGTCGCGGTGCTCGACCGGACCAAGGAGCCGGGCTCGCTCGGCGAGCCGCTGTTCCTCGACGTGCTCGCCGCGCTCGCCGAGGCCACGTCGGCGTCGGCGTCGGCGGTGTCGTCTTCGGCGGGGTCGTCGGCGGCGGGGTCGTCGGCCGCTGGCGGCGGGCGGCGGATGCC
>CAZORE010000021.1:22541-72654 GCA_964581815.1 uncultured Streptosporangiaceae bacterium
CGGCGGGGTCGTCGGCGGCGGGGTCGTCGGCCGCTGGCGGCGGGCGGCGGATGCCGCTGGTGACCGGCGGGCGGTACGGGCTGGCGTCGAAGGAGTTCACGCCGGGGATGGTCGCGGGCGTCTTCGCCGAGCTCGCCCGGACGGCGCCGCGGCCTCGGTTCACCGTCGGGATCAACGACGATGTCTCTGGTTTGAGCCTGCCGTACGACGACCTGGACATCGAGGACCCGGCGACGACGCGGGCGGTGTTCTTCGGCCTCGGCTCGGACGGGACGGTGAGCGCCAACAAGAACAGCATCAAGATCCTCGGCGACGCCGGGCTGCACGCCCAGGGCTACTTCGTCTACGACTCCAAGAAGTCCGGCTCGGAGACCGTGTCCCATCTGCGGTTCGGGCCGGCTCCGATCAGCGCGCCGTACCTGATCAGGCGGGCCGGGTTCGTCGGCGTGCACCAGGCGCGGCTGATCGGCCGCGACGAGGTCCTTGACCGGGCGGCACCCGGCGCGGTGGTGCTGCTCAACACGCCGGTGCCGGCGGCGGCGGTGTGGGACTCGCTCCCCGAGTCCGCCAGGTCGCAGATCGAGGCGAAGAAGCTCACGCTGTACGCGATCGACGCCGGCGCGGTGGCCCGCGCGGCCGGCCTGGGCGGACGGGTGAACACCGTGCTGCAGACCTGCTTCTTCGCGATCTCGGGCGTGCTGCCGACGGATGAGGCGATCGCGGCGATCAAGAAGGCGCTCGCGAAGAGCTACGGGCGGCGCGGACCGGAGATCGTGGCGCGGAACAACGCGGCGGTGGACGCGGCGGTGGCCGGGCTGCACCAGGTTGAGGTGCCGCCGGCCGGCGAGATGCGGGCCGACGCAGTGCTATCCGGGACGGGGCCCGCCCACGTGACCGCTACGCGCTCCCCCGTTTTTCTCGGTGCTCCCGAGTTCGTGCGGACGGTCACGGCGACGATGCTGGCGGGCCGCGGTGACGAGCTGCCGGTGAGCGCGCTGCCCGCCGACGGCACCTACCCGCCGGGCACCGCTAAGTACGAGAAGCGCAACATCTCCGACCTGGTCGCCGTGTGGGACCCGGAGACGTGCATCCAGTGCGGCAACTGCTCGTTCGTCTGCCCGCACAGCGTCATCCGGTCCACGTTCTACTCCGACGGCCTGCTCGACGGGGCGCCGGACGGATTCAAGTCCGCGCCGCTCGACTCGCGCGGCCTGCCGGACAGCGCCTTCACGTTGCAGATCTACGCCGAGGACTGCACCGGGTGCGGGCTGTGCGTGGAGGCCTGCCCGGTGCCGCTGCGCGGCAGCGCCCCGGCAGCGGCGCCGTCCGCGGGTGCCGCGGACGGCGATGGCTTGCCTTCGGAAACCAGGGCGGCGGCGCCACGTAAGGCGATCAACCTGGAGCCCTACGACCGGGACACGGTGCGGCGGGACGTGGCGTTCTTCGAGACGCTGCCGCTCGCCGACCGGTCCCGGGTGGACTTCGGCACGGTCCGCGGCGCGCAGTTCCTGCAGCCGCTGTTCGAGTTCTCCGGCGCGTGCGCCGGCTGCGGTGAGACGCCGTACGTGCGGCTGCTCTCCCAGTTGTTCGGCGACCGGCTGCTGGTCGCCAACGCGACCGGCTGCTCCTCGATCTACGGCGGCAACCTGCCGACGACCCCGTGGACGACCAACCGCGACGGCCGCGGACCCGCCTGGTCGAACTCGCTGTTCGAGGACAACGCGGAGTTCGGGCTCGGCTTCCGGCTCGCCGCCGACCAGCAGCTCGCGCTGGCGCGGACCCGGCTTGCCGAGCTGCGGGACGCGGTCGGGGCGGAGCTGGCGGACGAGATCCTGGCCGCGCCGCAGGCGCGCGAGTCGGAGTACGCGGCGCAGCGGGCCCGGGTCAGCGAGCTGACCAGGAGACTGGCGGCGCTGGACGCGGAGCATCCCTCCGTTCGGGACCTGCTGTCCGTCGTGGACCACCTGGTGCGGCGCAGCGTGTGGATCGTCGGCGGTGACGGCTGGGCCTACGACATCGGGGCGGGCGGGCTCGATCACGTGCTGGCGACCGGCCGCGACGTGAACGTGCTCGTGCTTGACACCGAGGTGTACTCCAACACCGGCGGGCAGGCGTCGAAGGCGACGCCGCTCGGCGCGGTCGCCAAGTTCGCCGCGGCAGGCAAGCGGGTGCCGAAGAAGGACCTGGCGCTGCAGGCGATCGCCTACGGCAGCGTCTACGTGGCGCGGGTGGCGATGGGCGCCGACCCGCAGCAGACGCTGCGCGCGCTGCGTGAGGCCGAGGCGTACGACGGGCCGTCGCTGGTGATCGCCTACAGCCACTGCATCGCGCACGGCATCGAAAAGGACGGGCAGCTGCTGCGCAACGGCATGGACCAGCAGTACCGCGCGGTGGCCAGCGGCTACTGGCCGCTGATCCGCTACGATCCGGTCACCCGGGCGTTCCTGCTCGACTCGCCGCGGCCGCGGCTGCCGCTGTCCGCCTACACCGGGCAGGAACTGCGGTTCCGGGTCCTGGAGCGGACCGACCCGGAGGCGGCCGCCCGGCTCGCCGAGCTCGCACAGCAGGAAGTGCACCAGCGCTGGACAACCTACGAAGAGATGGCCGCGCGGGGCCCGGAGCGGTTCCCTGCGGCGGATATGCCTAAGTCAGACGGGAGCGCGTGATGGACCTTCGCACTCGGTATCTCGGCCTTGAGCTGCGCAATCCGCTGATCGCGTCGGCGGGGCCGCTGACGTCAACCGCCGACGGCGTGCGGCGGCTCGCCGACGCCGGCGTCGGTGCGGTGGTGCTGCCGTCGCTGTTCGAGGAGCAGCTGTGGGACGCGGCCAGCCGGGACTCGTGGCTGGCCCTGGCCGGCACGGACTCCTTCGCCGAGGCGCTGAGCTACCGACCGGACGCCGGGTACGAGGCCTGGCCGCACCAGCACCTGCACCTGATCGCGCAAGCGGTGCGGGCGGCGGGGCCAGACGTGCCGGTGATCGCGTCGCTGAACGGGGTCTCACCGGGCGGCTGGACGAGCTACGCGACGGCCATGCAGGAGGCGGGGGCCGCCGCGATCGAGCTGAACATCTACTACCTGCCCGGTGACCCGCTGATCCCGGCGCGGGACGCCGAGCGGCGGTACACCGAGATCCTCCTCGCGGTCAAGGCCGCGGTGCGGATCCCGGTGGCGGTCAAGATCGGGCCGTACTTCAGCTCTCCCGGCGAGATGGCCACCCTGCTCGATCAGGCCGGCGCGGACGGTCTCGTGCTGTTCAACCGGTTCATGCAGACCGACATCGACCCGGAGACGTTCACCGTCTCCACCGGGTTCCGGCTGTCCTCGCCGGGCGAGGCGTCGCTCCCCCGCGCCTGGATCCGGCTGCTGCACGGGAAGGTGAGCTGTTCGCTGGCGGCGACGACCGGGGTGGAGAACTGGGCGGACGTCGCGGCGTACCTGCTGGCGGGCGCGGACGCCGTGATGACCACCTCCGCGCTGCTGCGGCACGGTCCCGCTTACGCCGCCGTGCTGGTCGGCGGGCTGGCCAGCTGGATGCAGCGCAAGGGCTTCGGCACTGTGGCCGGGCTGCGGGGGCTGCTGGCCGACGAGCCCGACCTCACCGCGCCGGGACGCAGCGGGTACCTGTCGGCGATCGAGCAGGCGACGCACACCTACGGCGCCCCCGGAGCGCTCGCATGAGCACTGATCTCATGAGCACGGGCAGCGGGCCGGCGACTCCGGCGGTGCTGCGGCGCGACCAGCTTGACCCGCTGCTCGACGCGATCAGGCGGCGCGGGTTCCGGCTGGTCGGGCCCGTGCTCAAGGACGGGGCCATCTGCTACGACGACATCTCCTCGGCGGCCGACCTGCCGGCCGGCTGGACGGATGAGCAGGACGCGGCCACGTACCGGGTGCGGCGCCGCGACGACCAGGCGGTGTTCGGCTACAACGTCGGGCCGCAGTCGTGGAAGAAGTACCTGTTCCCTTCGGTGACCCGGCTAGGGGTTCCCGGCGCTGACGCGCCCGAGCCTGAGCGCTTCGCGTTCATCGGCGTCCGGGCGTGCGAGCTGCGGGCGATCGCGATCCAGGACCGGGTCTTCACCGGCGGCCGGCATCCCGACCCGGGCTACGCCGCCAACCGCGAGGGCGCGTTCCTCGTCGCGGTCAACTGCGGGCAGGCCGCCAAGACCTGCTTCTGCGTGTCGATGTCGGCGGGGCCGAAGGCGGAGGCGGGCTTCGACCTCGCGCTGACCGAGCTGCTCGACTCCGGCGGCCACCGGTTCCTGGTGGAGGCCGGGACTCCGCGCGGCGCCGAGGTGCTCGCCGAGGCCGGGGCGTCGCCCGCGCCGACGGGTGACGTCTTCGCCGCGGAGGCGGTGGTGGAGCGCACCACCGCGTCCATGGGGCGCAGCATGCCCGCGATCGACCTGCGGGACCTGCTGTACGACAACCTGGAGCACCCGCGCTGGGACGACGTGGCGAGCCGCTGCCTGGCCTGCGGTAACTGCACGATGGTGTGCCCGACGTGCTTCTGCTTCAGCGTCGAGGAGGTCACCGACCTGGCGTCAGGCGATCCTGGACGGCAGCGGTCGTGGGACTCGTGCTTCACGCTCGACCACTCCTACCTGCACGGCGGCCCGGTGCGGACATCCACCAGGTCCAGGTACCGGCAGTGGATGACGCACAAGCTGGCCACCTGGCAGGACCAGTTCGGCACCTCCGGGTGCGTGGGATGCGGGCGCTGCATCGCGTGGTGCCCGGTTGGGATCGACATCACCGAGGAGGTCGAGGTCATTGCCGCAGACTCTTGAGCACGTGCTGAGCCGCCACGGGTTCTTCGACGGGATTGACGCGGAGTACCTGGCGCTGATCGCCGGGTGCGCCAGCAACGTGGTGTACGCAGACGGCGCGTTCCTCTTCCGCGAGGGGGACCCGGCGGAGACGTTCTACCTGGTGCGGGAGGGCGCGATCGCGCTGGAACTCACCGCGCCCGGCCGGGTTCTCACCGTGCAGACGGTCGGCGCGGGTGAGATGGCCGGCTTCTCCTGGCTGATCAGCCCGCACCGCTGGGAGTTCAACGGGCGGGCCGTCGGGCGGGTGCACGCGCTCGAGCTGGACGGCACGTGCCTGCGGGCCAAGGCCGACGCCGACCCGCGGCTCGGCTACGACCTCATGCAGCGGTTCGCGCGGCTGGCGACGCGGCGGCTGCAGGCCACCCGGCTGCAGCTGCTTGACGTGTACGGTAATGCGCACGCTGGCTGAGGCGGCGGCGGACCGCCCGTGGGCCGAGTCACCGCCGTGGCGGGTGACCGCGACCTGGCCGGAGTCGCACGACACGGTGACGCTCGAACTCGAGCCGCCGGAGCCGTTCGGCTTCGAGCCCGGCCAGTTCAACATGCTGCGGGTGCCCGGCATCGGCGAGGTGCCGATCTCGATCAGCGGCGACCCGACGCGGCCAGGCCCGGTGCTGCACACCATCCGCGACGTCGGCGCGGTCACCCACGCGCTGTGCACCCTGCGGCCGGGGCAGCTGGTCGGGGTCCGCGGCCCGTACGGCACGAGCTGGCCGGTGCGGGCGGCCGCGGGCGGCGACGTGGTGATCGTGGCGGGCGGCATCGGGCTGCCGCCGCTGCGCCCCGCCATCTACCACGTGCTCGCGCACCCGGACTCGTACGGCCGCCTAGTCCTGCTCTACGGCGCGCGCACACCGGCCGACCTGCTGTTCACCGGCGAGCTTGACACCTGGCGGGCCCGGCCAGGCGTCACCGTCGAGGTCACCGTGGACACCGCGGGCCGCGACTGGGACGGCAGCGTCGGGGTGGTACCCGACCTCATCGGCCCCCACCTTCCCGGAAAGGCGGCGTTCGACCCGGGGGCAGCGGTCGCGTTCACCGTGGGCCCGGAGATCATGATGCGGTTCGCGGTGCGGGCGCTGCTCGCGGCGGGCGTCAGCGAGGACCGGGTGTTCCTGTCCATGGAGCGTGACATGCAGTGCGCGGCGGCGCTGTGCGGGCACTGCCAGCTCGGGCCGTTCCTGCTCTGCCGCGACGGTCCGGTGCTCGGCTACCGGACGCTGGCCCGCTGGATGGGGGTGCGTGAGCTGTGATGAGTGACGCCGAACGGACGCGGCCTGCGCAGGCCCGCAAGCCGACTCTCGCGGTGTGGAAGTTCGCCTCCTGCGACGGCTGCCAGCTCACCCTGCTGAACTGCGAGGACGAGCTGCTCGCCATCATCGACGCGATCCAGGTCGCCAACTTCACCGAGGCGTCCCGCGAGGTGGTGGCGGGACCGTATGACCTGTCCCTGGTCGAGGGATCGATCACCACGCCGCACGACGCCGAGCGCATCCGCGAGGTGCGGCGGGCGTCCAAGTTCCTCGTCACCATCGGCGCGTGCGCCACCTCCGGCGGCATCCAGGCGCTGCGCAACTTCTCCGCTGACCTGGCGCCGATGGTGTACGCCACGCCCGCCTACATCGAGACGCTGCGCACGTCCACCGCGATCGCCGACCACGTGCCGGTCGACTTCGAGCTGCGCGGCTGCCCGATCGACCGCCGCCAGCTGCTCGAGGTGATCTCGGCGTACCTGCTCGGCCGCAAGCCGCGGGTCCGCGGGCACAGCGTGTGCATCGAGTGCAAGCGCGCCGGGCACACCTGCGTGATGGTGGCGCACGGGACGCCCTGCCTCGGCCCGGTGACGCAGGCGGGCTGCGGCGCGCTGTGCCCGTCGTTCGCCCGGGGCTGCTACGGCTGCTTCGGGCCGATGGAGACGCCGAACACCGCGGCGCTTTCCGCACGCTGGCTTGAGCTCGGCGCGAGCGAGGGCGACCTGGTCCGCGCGTTCCGCGCGTTCACCGCCGGCGCGGAACCGTTCCGTGAGGAGGCAGCGATCCATGACACAGCGGCCCGAGACACGCATTAAGGTGCCCGTGCTCGCCCGCGTCGAGGGCGAGGGCGGCCTGGAGATCGTGACCGAGCACGGCCAGGTCACCGAGGCACGGCTCGACATCTACGAGCCGCCCCGGTTCTTCGAGGGCCTGCTACGCGGCCGGCGGTACACCGAGCCGCCGGACATCACCGCGCGGATCTGCGGTATCTGCCCGGTCGCCTACCAGATGAGCGCGTGCCTGGCCATCGAGGACGCCTGCGGCGTCACCGTGCCCGCGCCGGTGACCGCGCTGCGCAGGCTGCTGTACTGCGGCGAGTGGATCGAAAGCCACGTGCTGCACATTTACCTGCTGCACGCGCCCGACTTCCTCGGCTATGAGAGCGGCATCCACCTGGCCCGCGAGCATCCGGAGATCCTGCAGCGGGGGCTGCGGATTAAGAAGGCGGGCAACCGGCTGATGGAGGTGATCGGCGGGCGCTCGGTGCACCCGGTCAACGTCCGCGTCGGCGGCTTCTACCGCGCACCGGACCCGCGCGACCTGCGTGCGCTGGCCGGCGAGCTCGAGTGGGCCAGGCAGGCGGCGCTGGACACCGTGGCCTGGGTGGCGGGGTTCGACTTCCCCGACTTCAGCCGCGACTACGAGTACGTATCGCTGCTCGACCCCGCCGGGTACCCGGTCATGGGCGACCGGGTCGCCTCCAGCCGTGGCCTGGACATCCCGGCCCGCGACTACGACAAGTACTTCACCGAGCACCAGGTGCCGCACTCCACCGCGCTGCACTCGCTGCTCGACGGCGACCGCACCTACCTGGTCGGGCCGATGGCCAGGTACAGCATGCACTCCGGGCGGCTGCCCGAGGCGGCCGCGGCCGCCGCCCGCGCCGCCGGGCTCGGCGCCAGCTGCGACAACCCGTTCCGCAGCATCATCGTCCGCGCCGTCGAGCTGGTCTACGCGTGCGAGGAGGCGCTGCGGCTCATTCGGCAGTACGAGCCGCCAGACCCGCCGCACGTCGACGTGCCGCCCGTCGCGGCGACCGGGTACGGCTGCACCGAGGCACCGCGGGGGATGCTCTACCACCGCTACCGGATCACCGCGGACGGCACTATCGCCGACGCGAAGATCGTCCCGCCGACCTCGCAGAACCAGCGGGTCATCGAGGCCGACCTGCGCGAGTTCGCCGGGCCGCGGCTCGGCCTGCCGCACGACCAGCTGACCTGGCAGTGCGAGCAGGCGGTGCGCAACCACGACCCGTGCATCTCCTGCTCGACTCATTTCCTCGACCTGCGGGTGCGCGACCGGGCGGCTGAGCATCCTGGGCCGGAGGTGCCGCTGGCCTGATGACGTCGCCCAAACTCGGTTGCGCCCGTCATCGGAGCTGGCCGACGATGGGCGTGATGAGCGCTGTCCAGATCGCCGGCTGTTCTGGCGCCGGGAAGTCGACGGTCGCCGCCGGGCTGGCCCGCCGGGGCCTGGTCGCCATCGACTCCGACGACGACCCGTTCCTTGCGCGGTTCGTCGACCCGGCCGGCGCCGTCGTGGCGGAAGCGCCGGCGGCACCGGACCTGGCCTGGCTTGCCCGGCACGGCTGGGACTGGGATCCGGCCCGGCTTGATGAGCTGATCCGCGCCGCCGGGCCGGCGACGCTGTACGTCTGCGGCGGTGCGGACAACCAGCACGAGGTGGCCGACCGGTTCACTCAGGTGTTCCTGCTGGAGATCGACGAGCCCACGATGCTGGCGCGACTGGATGCGCGCCGGGACTACCACGAGTGGGGCCATGTCGGGGACACGCGCGAGTACCTGCGCCGCAAGTTGCCGGCCCTGCAGGACCGCTTGCGCGCATCCGGTGCGATCCCGATCGACGCCAGGCGGCCCATCGACCAGGTGGTAGACGCGATCCTCTCCGGGTAACCGGTGGCGGTCAGCTCGAATTCCGCCAGCCGGCCCTAGCGCCTCATTTGCCAGAGTGATAACGACCATACCGCTGGGGCCGGTCTTCTTCGAAAATGTATCGAAGATTTCGAAACAACATCAGTCTCAATAGCTTGCTTGAGTCACGCATTTCCCGACACAATCGCAATGAATTGGCCATTGACAGCGCACATTAAACACGTTTACCGTGCCCTCATCCACATAAATGTTCGAAAGATTTCGAATAGTTCTGAAAACTTTCGAACTGATTGGGAGGCGAACACATGGACGTGAAACGCCGTAGCATCCTGGCGGCCGGCGCGGCGGGCGCCGCGGGTTTGGCCGCCACCCTCGGCGGCGTCACCGACGCGCGCGCGGCCACGACCCCGGCGGGCGGGCAATCAGGTCAGCCGAAGCCGGCCAGCGATTCGCTGCGCGACCTCGCCGCGGCGATCGGCCTGCGGGTCGGCAGCGCAATCATCCCGCAGGACATCAACACCCCCGCGTGGGCGGCCGTCGCCGCCAGCCAGTTCTCCGTGGTCACCCCGGGCAACGAGATGAAATGGCAGGTCGTCGAGCCGACGCAGGGCACTTTCGACTGGAGCGGCGCCGACAACCTGGTCGCCTTCGCGAAGGCCAACAACCAGCTGGTCCGCGGGCACACGCTGTGCTGGCACAACCAGCTGCCCACCTGGCTCACCACCGGCGTGTCGAACGGCACGATCAGCAAGTCCCAGCTCAGCAGCCTGCTGCAGCAGCACATCTACACCGAGGTCGGCCGCTACCGCGGCCGGATCTGGCAGTGGGACGTCTGCAACGAGTTCCTGACCGACTCCAATCCATCGCAAGTCGACCCGAACAACTTCTGGATCGCGAACCTGGGCACCGGCGTCATCGCTAACGCGTTCCGCTGGGCGCGCCAGGCCGACCCGCGCGCGCTGCTGTTCTACAACGACTACAACATCGGCGGCGAGGACGGCAGCAACGCCAAGTCCGACGCCGCGTTCGCCCTCGTGCAGCAGCTCCTCGATGACCAC
This sequence comes from uncultured Streptosporangiaceae bacterium, assembly GCA_964581815.1. Taxonomy (GTDB): domain Bacteria; phylum Actinomycetota; class Actinomycetes; order Streptosporangiales; family Streptosporangiaceae; genus Trebonia. The sequence continues at coordinate 32,361 of CAZORE010000021.1, forward strand.
GTCCCGATCGACGGCGTCGGCAACCAGGGGCACCTGGACACCCAATTCGGCTGGAGCCCGCAGCGGCTGCAGGAGGACCTTGAGCGGTACGCGAGCCTCGGCCTCAAGGTCGCGATCACCGAGGCCGACGTCAGGACGTTCGTCAACAACGCCACCGACCAGGTGCCGACCGACAACCTGGCCCTGTTCGCCCAGCCGTTCGAGTTCTCCGAGATGCTGAAGGCCGCCCTGGCCGTGCCCGAGGCCATCTCGTTCACCGTGTGGGGCTTCACCGACGCGGACTCCTGGGTCCCTGGCTTCTTCACCGGCGAGGGATATGCCACGATCTACGACGTCAACCTCAACCCCAAGCCCGCCTACTACGCACTGCAGTCCGATCTCGCCATCGCGGCGAACGGCGCGCCGCGCCGGGTGCGGACGTACTCACCGCCCGCCTGATGCCGCTGGCCTGACGCCCGCAGCCCTGCCCCACCATAGGACGGCCGGCCGACGACGGCCGTTCTGCGGTGCCATGGCGCGGGAACAGTGCAGCCCCCGGGAGCCCCCTCGGCTTCCGGGGGCTGCGGACCGGGGTCGTCACCGGTAAAGCGCACTCACCTGCCTTCCCGTAGCTCACGGAGGATCTGCTCCGCCACGGTCCGCGCCGCGAGCTCCGCCTCCGGTGACAGCGGGGTGCCCAGCTCGTACGCGGCGCCCTCGATGCCGAATCCCGTCAGCCGGGCGGGCAGCCGGTGCAGCGCGCGGGCCAGCTCGATGACATCGGCGAGGCTCAACAGGTGCGTGCCACGGCGGGAGAACTCCCCGCCAAGGGGGGTGGAGCCGTCGAAGCGGTACACACTGCCCGGCTCGCCGCCGGAGCAGGCCGCGTCCACGACAAACACATTGATGGCGCCGTCCCACGCGTCGAGCAACGCGAGCTGGTCGCCGTCCAACTCGATCACGGTAACCCCGGCCGGGGCGGCGGCCCGGACCCTCCCGGCGACCGCGAGGCCGACCGCGTCGTCGCCGCGGTCCGGGTTTCCGATGCCGATGACGAGGGTCACCGCCGCCACACCTCCGTCTCGCCGGCTGCCCTGCCTCATCATCTCAGTGTGGCCGGCCTGGCCCTGGTAGGGACGGGCATCCCGCCGGCGCGGGACCCTCGGCCGGGCACCGCCGCCGCGCTTAGTCACCGCCGGCATACACCACCGGACGGGAACCTCCGCCGGGGCCAGCACTCGGGACGTATGCCTCTGCACAGCGCGCCCGCGGGCTGCGACGCTGAAAGGCAGACGGCGGAACATGCGCGCTGGCTGCTGCACGTGATGACCGGCGCGCGCCCGCCCGAAGGAGGTGCGAGCGCCGTGAAGGTAATCACCGCGATCCTCAGGCCAGACACGCTAGAGGATGTGACGCGTGACTTGATTAACGCGGGGGCACGCGGCATGACCGCGACAGAGGTCCTGGGTTTCGGGCAGCAGCACGGCAATGCGCCGGGACCCTTCGCCGCTGAGTGCGGGGCCTTCCTGCTACCCAAGCTGCGCATCGACGTCCTCGTCAGGGACCAAGACGCGACGGCGGTCGCGGAGGCTATCGCCAAGTCCGTCAGGACCGGTGTCATCGGCGACGGGAAGATCTGGATCTGCCCGGTAGACGGCGCGCTGCGGGTCCGGACGGGCGAGCGCGACGACGACGTGGCGTGAGGGCGTGGGGCGGGGCGCCGGCCACAGTTTGCCAGGGCACCTCGATACTGGAACGATGACGTCGTGAAAATGGCGATCCTGTGCGGCGGCGGCCCTGCCCCCGGAATGAACTCCGTGATCTCCGCGGCCACGATCGAGGCACGGAAGTCCGGCTGGGACGTGGTCGGCATCATGGACGGCTTCGAGCATCTCATCGAGGGCCGGACCGACGAGGTGCGGCCCCTGTCCATCACGGACGTGTCGCGGATCCACGCTCTGGGCGGGTCGGTCATCCGGACCTCGCGGGCCAACCCGACGGTGCGCGACCCCGGCGCCGCCGACCCGGACTGGCGGCTGCACGCCTGCCTTGAGTCGCTGCGCAGGCTGGAGGTCGGCGCGCTGGTAACGATCGGCGGTGACGACACCGCGTTCTCCGCGTCCCGGCTGGCCGAGGCGGCCGGCGGCGCCCTGCGGGTGGCGCACGTGCCCAAGACCATCGACAACGACCTGCCGCTGCCCGGCGGCACGCCGACCTTCGGCTTCGAGACGGCCAGGAGCGTGGGCGTTCAGGTGGTCAGCAACCTGATGACCGACGCGATGACCACCCGGCGGTGGTACCTGGTGGTGGCCATGGGCCGCTCGGCCGGCCACCTCGCCCTCGGCATCGGCAAGGCGGCCGGGGCCACCCTCACGCTGATCGCCGAGGAGTTTCCCCGCGACGAGCCGATCCGGCTGGCGCGCCTGGTGGACGTCATCGAGACCGCGATGCTCAAGCGGGCCGCGCACGGCCGCCCGTTCGGCGTGGCGGTGCTCGCCGAGGGCATCGGCCTGCGCCTGCCAGAGGACGAGCTTCGCGACGCCATGCCGGACGTCGAGCGGGACGAGCACGGCCACATCCGGCTGGCCGAGCTAGAACTGGACCGCCTGCTGGCGAAGCAGGTGAAGGACCGGTTCAGTGAGCGCGGAGAGAAGGTCACGGTCGAGGGCAAGAACATCGGCTACGAGCTGCGGTGCGCGCCCCCGATCCCGTTCGACATCGAGTACACCCGCGATCTCGGCTACGGCGCCGTCGCCTACCTTAAGTACGCGCTCGAGGCAGGCGACGAGCCCGGTGGGATGGTCACGATCCAGGACGGTCACCTGGTGCCGCTGCCCTTCGGGTCGTTCAGCGACCCGGAGACGGGGCGGGTGCGGATCCGGCAGGTGAACGTGGCATCGAATTCCTACCAGGTGGCCCGCGAGTACATGATCCGGCTTGACCGCGGCGATGTCGCGGACCCGGAGCGGCTCGGCCCGATCGCGAAGGCCTCGGGGCTCTCCCCCGAGGCCTTCGTCCGCAGGTACGGGTACCTCGTCGAGGCCTGAGCCCCGGTCACCTCACCTGGTGTCGCTGCCGCTGCTCGTGACCGCGGCACGCCCCGCCTCAAGGCGGGCGACCGGGACGCGGAACGGCGAGCAGGACACGTTGTCCAGGCCGACTTCGTGGAAGAAGTGCACCGAGTCCGGGTCGCCGCCGTGCTCGCCGCAGACGCCGATCACCAGGTCAGGCTTGGCTGCCCGGCCCTTTTTGACGGCGAGCTCGACAAGCTGCCCGACGCCTTCGCGGTCGAGCGTCTCGAACGGCGAGACGCCGAAGATGCCTAGTTGCAGGTACTTCGCGAAGAACGCGGCCTCGACGTCATCCCGGGAGAAGCCCCAGGTCATCTGGGTCAGGTCGTTCGTGCCGAAGGAGAAGAACTCGGCGCTGGCGGCGATCGAGTCCGCGGTCAGCGCCCCCCTGGGCACCTCGATCATCGTGCCGATGGGGATGTCCAGGTGAACGCCCGTCTCCGCCTCGACCTCCCTGAGTACCTTCTCCGTCAGGGCGCGGGCAACCTCCATCTCCTGGACGGCGGCGACGAGCGGGGTCTCGATCTGCGGGCGCGGGTCCTTGCCGGCCCGCTTGAGCTGTGCTGCGGCGTGCGCGATCGCGCGGACCTGCATGCCGAACAGGCCGGGGATGACCAGGTCGAGCCGGACGCCGCGCAGGCCGAGCATCGGGTTCTGCTCGTGCATCCGGCGGACCTCGGCGAGCACCCGCTTCTCCCTGGCGGTGGCCTTGTCGCCCTCCAGGGCGACCTGGACCGACAGGTCCGTGAGGTCGGGGAGGAACTCGTGCAGCGGCGGGTCGATCGTGCGGATGATCACCGGCAGGCCGTCCATGGCCGTCAGGATCTCCGCGAAGTCGCCGGCCTGCAGCGTCTCCAGGGCGGCCAGCGCACGCCGACGGTCCTCTTCGCTCTCGGCGAGGATGAGGTCCTCGATCAGCTGGCGGCGCTCGCCGAGGAACATGTGCTCGGTACGGGCCAGGCCTACTCCTTCGGCACCGAACCGGCGGGCGCGCGCGGCGTCCGGGCCGTTGTCCGCGTTGGCGAGGACGCCAAGCCGGCGCCTGGCGTCGGCGTGGCTCATGATCCGGTCCACCGCGCGGATGAGCTCGCCGCCCTCACTGGAGTCCGGGCTCAGCTCTCCCTCGAAGTAGCGCACGACCGGGGAGGGGACGACCGCTACCTTGCCGAGGTAGACCTCGCCGGTGGTGCCGTCGATGGAGATCACGTCGCCCTCGGCGACCGTGATGCCGCCCGGTGCGGTGAGCTTCCTGGCCGTAGTGTCCACGTCGAGCTGCTCGGCGCCGCAGACGCACGGCTTGCCCATGCCGCGGGCGACCACGGCCGCGTGGCTGGTCTTGCCGCCGCGGCTGGTCAGCACGCCCTTGGCGGCGATCATGCCGTTCAGGTCGTCCGGGTTCGTCTCGCGGCGGACCAGGATCACCGCCTCGCCCGCGTCCGCGAGCTCGGCGGCGCGGGCGGAGTCGAAGACGGCCTGGCCGACGGCCGCGCCGGGCGACGCGCTCACCCCGGTGGCGATCGCAGTGACGTCGGCACTGGTGTCGAACGTGGGGAACATCAGCCGGACCAGCTCGGCCCCGGTGACCCGGGTGAGCGCCTCGTCCATGTCGATGAGGCCTTCGTCCGCCAGCTCGGTCGCGATGCGGAAGGCCGCCGCCGCCGTCCGCTTGCCGACCCGGGTCTGCAGCATCCACAGCTTGCCGCGCTCGATGGTGAACTCGATGTCGCACAGGTCACGGTAGTGACCCTCCAGGGTCGCCATGATCGACATCAGCTCGTCATAGGAGGCCTTGTCCAGGCGCTCCAGGTCCTGCAGCGGCACGGTGTTGCGGATGCCGGCCACGACGTCCTCGCCCTGCGCGTTCTGCAGGTAGTCGCCGTAGACGCCGCGCGCGCCGGTGCCCGGGTCGCGGGTGAACGCAACCCCCGTGCCTGAGTCGTCGCCCAGGTTGCCGAAGACCATCGCGACCACGTTCACGGCGGTGCCGAGGTCAGTAGGTATGCGCTCCTGACGGCGGTAGAGGACGGCCCGGTCGGTGTTCCAGGAGTCGAAGACGGCCCGGATCGCCAGGTCCAGCTGCTCGCGCGGGTCCTGCGGGAAGTCACGGCCCGCTTGCTCGCGCACGATCTCCTGGTAGGTGTGCGCCAGGTTCCGCAGGTCCTCCGCGTCCAGGTCGGTGTCCGACGCCGCGCCGCGGGCCTTCTTCGCGCTGTCGAGCGCGTGCTCGAACAGCTCACCGTCGATTCCCAGGACCGTCTTGGCGAACATCTGGATCAGCCGCCGGTAGGAGTCCCACGCGAACCGCTCGTTGCCGGCCTGCTTGGCCAGCCCTTGGACCGAGTCGTCGGCCAGGCCGATGTTGAGGATGGTGTCCATCATGCCGGGCATCGAGAACTTCGCCCCGGACCGGACGCTGACGAGCAGCGGGTCGTCCGGGTCGCCGAGCGTGCGGCCCATGGCTGCCTCGATGACGGCGAGGTGGCCGGTGACCTCCGCGTCGAGCCGGTCCGGCGTGCTGCCGTACCGCAGGTAGTGCCGGCAGGCGTCCGTCGTGATGGTGAAGCCGGGCGGCACGGGAAGGCCGATATTCGTCATCTCGGCGAGATTTGCCCCCTTACCTCCGAGAAGGTCCTTGAGGTCCTTGTTGCCCTCCGTGAAGTCATACACGAATTTCGACACTGCAAGCTCCAGAATTGTGCGGCTTTAAGCATGCTGCAGGCTCGGCACGCCCGTCGTTCAGGCTGTTCTAGTTGGAAATCTAGACGACGGGCGCAGACCTAGCCATGGACTTAAGTCCCCTGCTAGCCGACGGTAGACAGGTTCGCGGCAATTCCTTTTCTGGCCAATAAACCGGTGACTATTCACCTTGCCGATCAGGTCAGGCGCATGCCGCACCTTCAACGCCTGTTCCTGCTCAGGGTACGGGCGACGGCGACGGCCCTAGTGAGGCAGTGGCGGACCTGGAATCGCCCCGGCGTTGCTCGCCTCTATGCCGGCGCAGCAGAAGACGGCGCAGTTCGTCGGCTCCCCAGACGATGAAGGGGAACGGGGCGACGGTGGCGAGCTGGGCGACGGTGAGCGGTGCGGTGCCGAAGAAGCTGTTCAGGGCTGGCGTGTAGATCAGCGCGGCGGCGAAGGCCAGGGCGAGGGCGATAGCGCCGAGCAGGTACCGGTTAGAGAACACGCCCACCGAGCGGAGTGAGGCGTGGCTGGTGCGAACCGCGAACGCGGTGCCGACCTGGCAGGCGACGATGCCGAGCCAGGTGACGGTGGTGGCCTGGCGGTAGGCGTGGTTCAGCGGGCTGCCGGGCCCGGTGGCGGCGCCCGGGTGCCATCCGGCGTGGCGGAGGGTGAGGTAGAAGCCGGTCATGACGAGGACGGCGGAGATCAGGCCGAGGAATCCCCAGGCGCGGGCGAGCATCGGGCGGCTGATCACGCCCTGGGTGCGGGGCCGCGGCGGGCGGTCCATCAGGCCCGGCTCGGCGGGCTCGCGGCTGAGCGCCAGCGCGGGGAGGGTGTCGGTGCCCAGGTCGATGGCGAGGATCTGCATGACGGTCAGCGGCAGCGGGACCGCCCCGCCGGCCAGGGCGAAGACGAGGAACGGCGCCACCTCGGGGACGGCGTGGGCGAAGATGTAGCAGATGAACTTGCGGACGTTGTCGTAGATCCGCCGGCCGGATTCGACGGCTGCGGCGATGGTGGCGAAGTTGTCGTCGGTGAGGATCATCGTGGCGGCCTCGCGGGCGACGTCGGTCCCGGAGGCTCCCATCGCGACGCCGATGTCGGCGCGGCGCAGCGCGGGGGCGTCGTTGACCCCGTCGCCGGTCATGGCGACGACCTGGCCGGCCGAGCGGAGCGCGTCGGCGATGCGCAGCTTGGCCTCGGGGGAACTCCGCGCGAAGACCACTTCCGTGCCGGAGCCGAGCAGGTCGTCGAGCTGGGTTTCCGTCATCGCGTCCAGCTCGGTGCCGGTGACCACCTTCATGCCGCCTGGTCCGCCGCCGATGCCCGCATGGCGGGCGATCGCGGCGGCGGTCAGCCCGTTGTCTCCGGTGACCACGTTGACGCGGATGCCCGCCCGGTGCAGCCGGGCGATCGCGGCGGGAACCTGCGGCCGCAGCGGGTCGAGCATGGCTGCCATCCCGGTCAGGCACATGTCCTGCTCGGCGTCCTGGCGGTTGGCGGGGACCGGGGCCCCGGCAGGCAGCACCCGGCGGGCAACGGCCAGCACCCGCAGGCCGCGCCGCGCGTAGCCGGTCATGACGCGCGCGGCCTCGTCGCGGTCGGCGGCGGTAATCGCCACGTCGCGGTCGCCGTGGTGAATGCGGGTGACCCGGGCCAGCACCTCCTCGGGTGCCCCCTTGGTATGCACCACCAGGCACCCGTCTTGGTCATCCACCGTGGTCATGAGCTTGAGCCGGGGGTCGAAGCGGTACAGCTGGCGGCGGCACGCTTGCCGGCCGGCCAGCAAGGTGTCAACGCCGCAGCCGGCGGCCAGGTCGAGCAGCGCGAGCTCGGTAGGGTCGCCGGCCCGCTTACCGCCAGGGCCGTGCAGGTCGGCGTTGTTGCAGGCGGCCACGCCCTGGGCGAGCAGGGAGAGCGCGCCGTCGGCGCCGTCGCCCGCCGGGGCGCGAGCGGGCTGGCCGACGGCCCCGGTGCCCGGTACGCTGACCTCGCCGTCGCGGGTCCATATGGCGGTGACGCGCATCCGGTTCTCAGTCAGGGTGCCGGTCTTGTCGGTGCAGATGACCGAGGTGGACCCGAGGGTCTCCACCGCCGACAGCCGCTTGACGAGGGCGCCGCGGCGGGCCATCTCGCGGACGCCGACGGCGAGCGCGAGGGTGATCGTGGGCAGCAGCCCCTCCGGGACGTTAGCGACCAGCAGCCCGATCGCGAAGCTGGCGGCGGCGGCCACGCTCAGCCCGGCGGCCAGGCCGATCGGCAGGAACGCGAGCCCGGCCCCGACCGCGACGAACGCGATCAGCATGGTGGCCCGCTTGACCTGGTGTTCCAGCGGGCTGTCGCTGCGCCCGGCCCGCTGACTGAGCGCGGCGATCCGGCCGAGCTCGGTCTGCATCCCCGTCGCGGTCACCAGGGCCTCGCCTTCGCCCCCGGTGCAGGCGGTGCCGCTGAAGATCACGTCAGCCGCCTGCAGCAGCGGCACGCCGGCATCGGCCGGCTCCGCGGAGCGGGTCACCGGCACCGACTCACCGGTGAGCGTCGACATGTCCACCTCCAGGGTGCCGTTCATCAGGCGGGCGTCCGCGCAGACGCTTTCCCCCTCCTCAACCAGCAGGACATCGCCGGGCACGAGCAGCCGCGCCTGGATTTCCTGGCGGGCGCCGTCACGCAGCACCCTGGCCTGCTCGGGCAGGAACGCCGCCAGGGCCTCAACGGCTCGTTCCGCCTGCATCTCCTGCGCGAACGCGAAGCCCGCGTTCAGCAAGATCACCGCGGCGATCGCGATCGCCAGCCGCGGTGTCCCGCTGACCCAGGCCAGCACGCCGGCCACCGCCAGCAGGATGGCCAGCGGCTGGGTGAACTGCGCGGCAAGCTCGCCCGGCCAGCGCCGGCCCCCGCGCCGGGCCAGCTCGTTCGGCCCGTACACCTCCAGCCGCCGCGCCGCCTCACGCCCCGACAAGCCAGCCGGCACGGCCCGCAGGTCACGGAACAACTGGGCCATCGGCTCAAGCGGGTCAGCAGGCCGGCCGGAAACGCTGGGACCCGCGGCGGCGCCCCGCCTGCTGCCGGCGGCGCCCGGGGTTCCCGTACGATGCCCATTGCTGGCGGCTTCCGGTTCTGTCATGGGTCCTTGATCTGGCCCGTCCACGTGGTGCTCCTTGTCGACTTGCATGCGGTCGCGCTCGGTGCGGCAGGTCTTCAGGGCCGCCCGACGCAGTTCGCTGCCGGCACGGTGGCCACCGGGTTTCACACTGGCCGCTCTCCGCCGCACCCGGCGGACTCTGCCTCTTCCACTGCACGTCGGCCCCAGCCGCGTGGCTAGGGTCCTAGGTCCTCACCGCAGGTCTACGACCGGTGGCGCGGGAGTTAGTGACGCGGGCGGGCGGTCCAGGTCAGGCAGGTGCCGCCGCCGACGGGGGCGGTGGTCTGGAGGGTCCCGCCGTTGTTTTCTGCGCGGCGGCGCATGCTGGCCAGCCCGCTGGACCTGGCGGGCGTGCGAAGACCGCGGCCGTTGTCGGTGACCTCGAGGGTGATCAGCCCGTCTTGCCGGGTCAGGGTGATGGTGACGGCGGTGGCGCGGGCGTGGCGGGCGCAGTTGGAAAGGGCCTCACGGGTGACGGCCAGGATGTCGTGGACGAGGGTCTCATCCGGCTCAGGGCCGGGCGAGTCGATGAAGCTGACGCTGGCGGTGAAACCGAGCTGCGGTGCGTGCTCCTCGACGATCTCCATGACCCGGACCTGCAGGTCGGCGGGGGCCTGGCGGGGCTGCCGAAGCCCGAAGATGCTGGTGCGGATGTTCCCGATGACCTTATCGAGGGTGTCGACGTAGCCGTTGACCCGCTCGGCGGTGGCGGGGTCGCCGCGGGCAGCCTGCCCCTGGAGTTTCATGCCGAGGGCGAACAGCTCCTGGATGACCTGGTCGTGGAGGTCGCCGGCGATGCGGTCGTGATCTTCCGCCTGGGCGAGCAGGATCTTGTCGGCGCGGGCCTCAGCGAGCTCCATGGCCACGGCGGCATGACCGGCGAAGGAGGCGGCCATGCCCAGGTCCAACTCGGTGAACCCCGGGCGTGCGGCCAGCCGGCCCAGCATCAGCGCGCCGAGGACCCGCTCGCCTGCCGCCAGCGGGACGGCGATCAGCGGGCCTATCCCGGTGCCGAGTGCCGAGGCCGCCACCGCAAGGCGGTCGCCGGTGATCAGGCTTGGCTTGCCGCTGCGGATCGCCTGCCCCGCCAGCGAGCCGGCCAGCGGCGCTGTGCGGTTCATCAGTCCCGCGGCCAGCGTGCCGGTGACACCTGTCACGATCACCTGGTCCGGGTCACCGGGTACGGCGAGGACGGCGAAGTCAGCGTCCGCCGCGTCCGCGGCGTGCCCGGTGATCAGGGCGTATGGTCGTTCCCTGTTGTCGGCGAGCAGCATGGGCGTCAGCTCGGCGGAGGCGTCGAGCCAGCGGCGGCGCTGCTCGGATTCTTCGAACCGCCGCGCGTTCGCGATCGCCGCGCCGGCGGCTGCCGCGAGCGCGATCGCCAGTTCCTCATCGTCCGCGGTGAACTCCCCGCCCGCGGTGCGCTCGGTGAGGTACAGGTTGCCGAAGATATCCTCCCCGGTGCGGATGGGGACGCCGACGAAGCTGCCCATCGGCGGGTGCCCAGGCGGGAACCCCGCCGCAGCGGGATGAACGCTGAGGCTGGCGAGCCGGATCGGGACCGGCTCGCCCGTCAGCAGGCCAAGGATCCCCCGGCCGCGGGGCAGTTCGCCGATCGCCGCCACCAGGGCGTCGTCCATGCCGGCGTGTACGAACTGGTCAAGCTCCCCGTCGCGGCCGAGCACGCCGATCGCCGCGTACCGGGCGCCGAGCAGGTCCCGGGCGGCGTCAACGATCTGCCGCAGCACCACTGGCAGGCTCAGGTCGCCGGCTACCAGGGCATTGGCGCGCAGCAGCCCGCGCAGCCGCCCCTGTGCGGCGAGCACGTCGCTCGCCCGTTCCACCAGCTGCACCAGGGCCTGCTCGAGCTCCGGCCGCGGCACGTCGGGGAAGCCCAGCCCGCCGGCCGCGTCCGCAGCGTCCGCCCGGCCTGCCGTCGTACCATCTGCCATGGCGGTCATCGCTGCTGCGCCTCGGGGGCGGCGCCCTTGGTCCGCGGCAGTGCCCAGGGCAGCTGACCGTCCCAAGGCGGAAATACCAGGCCAAGCGGGTACCGATGAGGAGAATTGACCTGGTCACGCATAAGTTCTCCCGCCGTCACTGAGATAAGCGGCGGGTGATCGCAAGGTCTGGACTAGCCAGGCCGCTTTGGCCAGTTAACGCCTGTTACTGCTCCGGCGCAAGGTTACGAGCACCCAGCTGCGCCGCTTCGGCTGACGGCAGAAGCCGGGCGCCTGCCGGGGCCCGGCTTCCTCGTTCCTCCTGGTTTCGGCCTGGCAGGCGCAATGACCACCCGTCCTGTGCCGTCCGGCTTGCCGGTCAGAAGGTGAAGACCAGGCGCGCGGGAACCTGGCCCGCTAGGACCTCTTCGATGCACGTGTTGACGTCATCAAGGTGCCGCTCCTGCGCGATGACCTTGGTGCGCCCCGCGGCATGCAGTGCGAACACGTCGGCGAGATCCTTGCGGGTGCCTACGATGGACCCGATGATCGACTTCCCGCTGATAACGGTGTCGAAGATCGGGACGGTCATCTTGTCGTCCGCTGGGAGCGCCACGCACACCAGACGGCCGCCGCGGCGCAGCGATCCGAACGCTTGCTCAAACGCCCGGGGCGCCGTGGCGAGAGCGATAGCGACATCGGCACCGCCGAGGTCCCTGATGGCCTCAACCGGGTCGGTCGTCCTCGCGTTCACCACCTGGTCGGCGCCGAGCTGCCGGGCGAGGTCCAGCTTCGAGTCCTCGATGTCCACGGCGATCACCCTGCCGCCGAAGTCCCTCGCGTACTGCAGGGCAAGGTGCCCAAGGCCGCCGACGCCGAAGACCACGGCCGTCTCGCCAGGCTGGATCCTCGAGACCTTGAGTGCCTTGAACGTGGTGACCCCGGCACACGTGAGCGGCGCGGCATCGAAGGATGACACGGCCTCGGGAACCGTGACCACATGGCTGTCGAAGGCGAGCGCGTACTCGGCCCAGGCGCCGTCCACGGAATAGCCGCTGTTCTCCTGCGACTCGCACAGCGTCTCCCAGCCGTCGATGCAGTACGAGCAGTGCCCGCATGCCTTGCCCAGCCATGCGATGGCAACCCGGTCGCCGACCTTGTGCAGGCTGGCACCCGGTCCGGTCGCCTCGATAATGCCGACTCCCTCGTGACCCGGAATGAACGGCGGGTTCGGCTTCACCGGCCAGTCGCCGGCGGCGGCATGGATATCGGTGTGGCAAAGCCCGGAGGCCTGCAGCCGGATCAGAACCTGGCCGGGGCCGGGCTCAGGGACGGGAAGTTCCCTGATCTCGAGCTTGGCGCCCAGTTCCGGGACTACGGCGGCCTTCATTGTCCTCATGGGACTTTCTCCTAACTTCAGATGGCTGACTTGCTATCTCGCTTCCGGATTCGCGGCACTTATTTGCCGGTCCACGCGGAACCTGCCGGGGCAGCTGCACCTATGCCGCGGCGATCACGGGCGCACGGCTCCGGCCGGCCAGCCCGGTGAAGCAGGCCGACCGGCCGGTCTGGTGCGGGTCACTTCTTGCCGATGGTGACCGGGACCGTCTTCACGGTGGCATCCTGCTCGCCCTTGATGGCGATCTTGATCGTCAGGATGCCATGGGTGTAGTCGGCGGTCACGTCGTCGGCGTCCGCGCCTGGCGGGAGCTCAAGGGTGCGGCTGAACGACCCGTAGCGGAACTCCGAGCGGTGCTTGCCCTCCGCGTGGCTCGACCGGGCCGCATGGATCAGCAGGTAGCCGGCCCCGACCGAGACCTCAAGGTCCTTCGACGGGTCGATCCCGGCGAGCTCGGCACGGACGACGTAGTGCCCGTCCTCGGTGTAGTCCTCGATCCTGATCGGCTGGCCCAGGTACGGCCTGAGCGTCAGGAAGGGCTCCTCGAACCAGTCAATGAAGTCCGGGATCACGGTCTTCGCGTCCCGTCGCATGATGATGCTCATCGTTCTAGCCTCTCTATGGTTGGGGCTGGGGCTGGGGCTGGGGCTGGGGCTGGGACTGGCCCAGCCGGTCGATGACGTCGACGACGCCGTCAACGTCCCACATCAGCCGGACCGCGACCGGGATCAGGTCACCATGGGCCCCTGTCATGGGGTCAAGCGTGCCGGTGAGCGTCACGATCCCGTCCCGCACGGCAACGTCCGCCTCGCCGGGCTCGGCGAGCAGGATCTCGCTAAGCACCGCGCGGACGTCCGCGGCGATGTCCTCGTCCGGGCGCAGGAAAACGGCGAGCAGGTCGCGGCGGCTGACCACGCCGATCAGCCTGGCGTGCTCATCGACGACCGGCAGCAGCCTGACGTGGCGGTCGCTCATCAGGCGGCCGGCCGCGTGCACGGTCACGTGCGGGCCGACCGTGATGGCCGGCGAGGTCATCAGCTCTCCGGCGGTGAACGCCGGGTGCCGCTCGGCACGGGACCACAGGCTCAGACGGCGGGCGGAACGCACCCGGCTCGCTGTCTTGGCCTCCGCGGCGAGCAGGTCCGCCTCGGTCACGACGCCGGCCACCTCGCGGCCCATCTTGAGCACCGGCATGCCGCTGATCCGGTGCTCCGCAAGCAGCCGGGCGATCTCCTTATACGGCGTGGCCCGGTCGACGGTCACCACGGAGGTCGCCATCACGTCGCTGACCCGGCGGGACCAGCCGTGCAAGCCGCGGTCATGGCTGACCAAGCGCGCGTGAGCCGCCTTCTTGGCGGCATCCGCCGCATCGGGTCCCGCGGGCAGCGCGAGCTCGTTCAGGTGCTCCGCCACGTTGTCGACGGCCCGGTTCACGTCGGCCTGTGTCGCCTTTCCCTGCAGCGAGTCGTAGTATGCGGCACCCAGGTGCCGCAGCATCCCGTCGAAGTGGCTGTCAGTTCGGGACATCGCAGGTCACTTCCCTTTCCCTTGGCTTTTCAGTGTCCCGCCGGAAATGCCCGGCGGGACACGGCCGGACGTCCCCCGTCACCAGGGCCTTCGGTCATAAAGCCGCGGACCGGACTCTCATGTGCGGGTGGTCCAGCGCGGCTCGGTCGACTGCCAGTCGGCGTCCCAGCCGGACAGCCTGCGCCTGTTCAGCGACCACTGCGCCAGGACGCCGGCCAGGGCGAGCACCGCGGCGAGCGCGGCCACCCCGGTTACCGCGCCGAGGACCGTCAGGGACGCGACCTGGGAGCCGTTCAGCGGCTGCGAGGTGAGCCGGCCGTCACGGGTCGTCCACTGGGGCAGCCTCGCGCCGACGTGGGTGCCGACGGGCACTGGTACCAGGCCCGTCACCACCGTGCCGTCCGGTGCGGTCCAGCGGGCCTTCGCCGTGGACACGAAGGCCTCTTGGGCCACCGCCGGCGGCGCGGGTGGCGACACGACGACGGCGGTGACCTGGCTAATGGACGCCGCCTGGGCAAGCTCGGTCCGTTGCGCCGCCGCGTGCGCCCACGATCCGGACGCCAATGCGGCGAACGGCGCGGCCACCAGGAACGCCACCGCGAGCAGCATGATCACGAAGGTCTCAACCCGGTCGGACGCGCGCCGCAGCGGGTTACGGTCGAGCCGCCGCCCGCGGACGAACCTGCCCGCCAGCGTGGACCTGGGCTTTCGCTGCCTGCCGCCCATCGGTCTCACCTCATCAAGGGGATACGGCCTACCGGGATCAAGGGGGATACGGTCTGCCGAGTCCACGGTCCCGCGCCCAGCGCGGGGGTAAAAGGGGCGTTTCGCCCGGCCTGGCCGGGACCTTCGGGCCCCCGTCGGGTCAAAGGTCCCGGCCATTCGCGACCAATGCCGCTAGCCCGCGGCGAACACCGGAACGAGGCTGGGGATCAGGACTAGGGAGGAAGCAGATGACAACGAGAGTCGGGATCAACGGTTTCGGCCGCATCGGGCGGGCATTCACCCGCCTCGCGGAGGAGCGCGAGGACCTGGAAGTGGTGGGGGTCAACGACATCACCGATGCCAGGACGATGGCGCACCTGCTGGAATTCGACTCCACCTACGGCCGGCTCGGCCAGAAGGTGGAGTTCGATGAGCATGCGCTGATCGTCGGCGGACGGCGGATCGCCGTGCTGTCGCAGCGCGACCCGGCGGCGATTGACTGGGGCGCCCTTGGCGCGGACGTCGTCGTGGAGTCCACCGGCAAGTTCCGCAGCCGCGAGGCGGCGGCCGCGCACCTCAAGGGCGGAGCGCGGAAGGTGCTGATCTCCGCGCCTGGCAAGGGCGTCGACCTCACGGTCGTGCTCGGCGTCAACACCGGCGCCTACGACCCGCTGGCGCATGACGTGATCTCCAACGCGTCCTGCACCACGAACTGCGTGGCGCCGATGGTCAAGGTGCTGCACGAGGCGTTCGGCGTCGAGCGCGGGTTCATGACCACCATCCACGCCTACACCGGGGACCAGATGCTGCTCGACGGACCCCACAAGGACCTGCGGCGCGCCCGGTCGGCGGCGCTGAGCATCGTGCCGACCACGACCGGGGCGGCCCGCGCGACCGGGGAGGTCATCCCCGCGGTGGCCGGGAAGCTGGACGGGGTCGCGGTAAGGGTGCCGGTGGAGGACGGGTCGCTCACCGACCTGGCGGTCGTCGTCGGCACCGAGGTAACCGCCCAGGCGGTCAACGAGGCGTTCGCCGCGGCTGCCGCCGGCCCGCTGGCCGGCATACTGCGGTACAGCACCGACCCGATCGTGTCCCGCGACATCATCGGCGACCCGGCGTCCTGCGTGTTCGACTCCCCGCTTACCCAGGCCTCCGGGACGCTGGTCAAGGTGTTCGGCTGGTACGACAACGAGTGGGGCTACACCTGCCGCCTCGCCGACCTGGCCGTCCTCGTGGGCAGCCGACTCTAGGCGAGACCATCGACAGGCCAAGGAGGTAATCATGGTTACGATGCCCGTCGTGGCGGCCGTGGACGGTTCGGAGGAATCGCTGCGCGCCGTCGAATGGGCCGCGCTTGAGGCACAGCGGCACGGGGCGCCGTTGCGGATCGTCTGCGCGCCCGCCCTGCCGCCACGCATGCACGCACGCAACGCGGTCCCGCAGACGGTGGCCGACCAGTTGTCCGGCGTATCCGAGCGGGCGCTGCACGAGGCTGTCACCCGGGCCCGGGAATTCTCCTCCCGGCCGCTCATCGATGCCGACCTGCTTGACGGCCCGCCTGCGCTTGCGGTGACCGCCGCCGGCTCAGGTGCGCTCATGCTCGTGGTGGGCGCCCGCGGTGCCGGGGGGTTCGCGCAGCTGCTGCTCGGCTCGGTCAGCAGGTACGCGGCCATGCACGCCGCCTGCCCGGTGATCGTGGTCCGGGAGGAGACGAACGCGGTGCACCGCGAGGTCGTCGTCGGCGTACGCGACCCGCACGACGCCACGGCGTCCCTGGACTTCGCATTCGGCGAGGCCGCCCTGCGCGGCGCGGCCCTGGTCGTCGTGCACTCCTGGAACTCGCTCTCCGCCGCGATCTGGCGGCAGGCCGACGCCGAGCGCGTCGCGGCGGAGGCGGACGCGAGCCTGGCCGAGGCCCTGGAACCCTGGCGGGAGAAGTACCCCGGCGTGCCCGTCCGGCAAGACGTGTTGCACGGCCACCCCGCCCGGGTGCTCTCCGCCTACGCGGGCCGCGCTGACCTGGTGGTGATCGGCAGGAACGGCCGCGGTCACACCATCGGCGGGATCCAGCATGCCGTGCTCAGCCACGCCCATGGCCCCATCGCCATCGTCCCGGAGACCGTGGTCGTCCCTGACCTGTTGATGACCGCAACCGCTTGACGAGTCCTGTCGTCCCCGATCGTGGGTACATGAACATGTGGTCGCCGCAGGAGCGGCCGTCCAAGGAAAGGGAGCAGGCAATGCCTGGAATCGTTGTGGGCATAGATGGCTCACCCAACTCTGAACACGCGCTTGACTGGGCGATGAGGCAGGCAGCGGCTGTGCGGGCCCCGTTGACGGTCATCACGGTGCACGAGGTTCCGAAGAGCTATTGGAGCGACATCCCGGTGATAGGTCCGGCGGACAAGCCGCTGCTGGAGAGTCTGCGCCAAGCCGCTGAGGAGATGACGCAGAAGGTAGCCGGACGGCTGGGCGATGCTGGCCCTGCCTCAGTCGATGTGCACGCCGTGAGCGGCTTCGTGGTCAAAGAACTGGTCGATGCTTCCCAAGATGCGGACCTGGTCGTTCTCGGCACACGCGGTGCCAGCAGTTTCACCCGGCTGCTCATGGGCTCAGTGAGCAGCGAGGTCGTCCAGCACTCGGCCTGCCCGGTCGTGATTGTCCCGCACAAGCGGTAACCGCTGGTCAGTGACGGCGGTCGTCCGGCCGGTCACGTCATTACCGAAGCCGAGGGCGCTTTCCCTTATCCGGAACCCGGCGACAGACCCCGTGGCCACGTCCCAGGTGCCATCGACGAGCCCGGCCGGCGGGCTGGCGGTGCCCGATGGCAGGGCCAGCGGCGCCGCGGACGGCTGGGACTTGACGAAGATCGCGGCGCCTCCGACGACGATGACGGCCAGGAGTACCACGCCGGCCAGCGTCCACCGCCACCACCGGCGCCGGCGGCCCGCCCCGCTCACGGCTCGCCGCCCTCTGCTTGAACCACGCGGAACACGGGATACCTCGGCGCGATGGCCGCGAAGTCAGCCGCCGACGCGTGCCGGCTGACGGGAATGTGCGGGCGGCCGCCTGGCACCTTGCGCAGGTAGCGGCGCAAGATCTCGGGGCGCTCGGCCGACGGCACCTCGACCAGACGGCAGTGGACGGCGCGCCCGTGCCTGATGACCGCCTGGCCGTCCGCGGCCCGCACGTTCAGCACCCAGTTGCAGTGCTCGCCGAGCATCGACACCAGGTACCACTGGCCGGCCAGGTCCGCCATGCCCAGGGGGAAGCGGACGACCCGGCCGGACTTGCGCCCCGTCACCTCGAAGCTTACCCACCGCCGCGGCCCGAGGCCCAGGCCGAATAGGGCAGCCCACAGCGCCGAGAGACGCCGCGCTCGCGCGTCGGCCCGGCCGCCCGGGTACATGGACCGCAGCCTGTCGCTGTAGGACATCCACGTCTTCATGGCCTCCTCCAATTACGCTTGGTCTCAGGTTCCAGAATCTGAAATACGATATTTCGAGTCCAGAGTCCAAGGTCCCTTACTCAGGACGTTGACAGAAGCGGGTAGGTAACAGTGCCAGATCACGCGCAGGCCCCGACCGGCCTGGGGCGCCGCGGGCAGCGGCTCCCCGACGAGGAGCTGCGGCGGCGGATGCTGGGGGCGGCGGCCGCCATGGTGCACCACGCCGGGCTAACGGTCAGCCTGGACCACATCAGCTTCGAGGACGTCATCCGCGACGCGGGCGTCTCGCGCAGCGCCGCCTACCGGCACTGGCCGTATAAGGACCTGTTCTACGTCGACCTGGTCGAGGAACTGGCCAAGGAGGGCCTGCCGCCAGGGATCGTCCGCGCGGAGTACGCGCTGATCCAGCAGGTCGTCAGCGAGTTCCCCGGCGAGCTTGACACGCCCGGGCAGCGCCATGAGCTGATGACCGAGCTGTTCCGCCGGCTCGCGCTGCTGGACTTCCAGGCCCTGGCCGGCTCTCCGGAGTGGCAGACGTACATCGCCCTGCAGGCGGCGTTCGGCTCTATCGCGGACGCTGCGCGGCGCGACCGCGTCCGCGCGGCCCTCGCCGCGGCCGAGCAGGAACGCCGGGCCCGCGTCGCGGCCGCGTGGGAGCTGCTCGCCGACCTGTTCGGCTACCGGATCCGGCCGGAGACCGGTGCCACCTTCGACACGCTGGTCACGCTGGTCGACGCCACGCTGCGCGGGCTGGTCATCATGGCGCAGCCGGTCCCCGGGATCGCCGCGTCCCTGGTCAGCGGCAGCCCGTTCGGCGCGGCGACCACCCGCGAGTGGTCGCTGCCCGCCCTGGGCGCGGGCAGCGTCGCGACCGCGTTCCTCGAACCCGACCCCGCAGTCACGTGGGGCGACGAACGAGTCGCGCGCATCCGCCAGCTGCTGAACAGCCCCGTCCCGCCCTATGAATGACACCGTGGATGTTGGTGTGGCAAGCCCGGGGCCGGACCTCCCCGGTGAGGTGCTCAAGGTCCCGGAGCAGAACGCCCCATTTCCGGCGAGTGCGGCAGCCGATACGCTTCCGGTTGACCGCCTTCCATAAGGAGCTGTGCGTGGAGCCTGACGCCGGAAGCCGTCCTGGTTTCCTCCCGCAGCTGCGGCTCGACGAGCTGCTGTCGGAGCTGCAGAGCAGGCTGCAGGCGGTGCTGACCGCACGGGACCAGATGCGCGGCCTGCTCGAGGCCGTCGTCGCCATCAGCTCAGGGCTTGACCTGGAATCGACGCTGCGGCGGATCGTGGAGACCGCGGCCCGGCTGGTGGACGCGACCTACGGCGCGCTCGGCGTTATCGGCGACGGAAAGCTCGCCGAGTTCATCCCGGTCGGCCTGACACAGGAGCAGATCGGCCGGATCGACCACTGGCCGGAAGGGCGCGGCCTGCTCGGCCTGCTGATCAAGGAGCCGCGGCCGCTGCGGCTTGCCAGCATCTCCGGTCACGCTGAGTCGTCGGGATTTCCCGAGGGACATCCGCCCATGCGGTCGTTCCTCGGTGTCCCCGTGCGGGTCCGGGACGAGGTGTTCGGCAACCTCTATCTCACGGACAAGCGCGGCGGCGGGGAATTCACCGAGGACGACGAGGCGGTCCTGCTCGCGCTCGGGGCCGCGGCCGGCATCGCGATAGAGAACGCGCGGCTGTACGAGGCCGCCCGGCGCAGCCAGCGCTGGGTCCAGGCGAGCGCCGAGTTCACCACCGCGCTGCTGTCCGGCGCGGAAACAGGCGAGGTGCTCGCGCGCATCACCAGCCAGGCGCGCGAGCTGTCGGATGCCGACCTCGCGCTGCTTGCGCTGCCGGATGAGGAGGGGCAGCGGCTGACGGTCGCCTACGCGGACGGGGACGGCGCGGCGGCGGTGCGCGGCCTGGTCCTCCCGGCGGGCCAGTCACTGTCCGGGCGGGTGCTGGCGACCGGCGACTCCGTAACGAGCGCCGACTTCGCGGCCGACGAGCGCGCTTCCGCCGCGGCCCGGGCCGCGATGAGCCAGGTCGGGCCAGCGGTGCTCTTCCCGCTTGGCGCTCCAGGCAGCCGCCGGGGCGTGTTCACCATCGGGCGCCGCCACGGCAGGCGGCCGTTTCCCCAGGTGGAGGCGTCCTATGCGGCCTCTTTCGCCGCGCAGGCGGGCGTCGCGCTCGAGCTGGCGGACAGCCGGGCGGAGGCCATGCGCCTGTCGGTGTACGAGGACAGGGACCGGATCGCCCGTGACCTGCACGACCTGGTCATCCAGCGGCTGTACGCGACCGGGATGTCGCTGCAGGGCACCATGCCGATGATCGTCAGGCCCGAGGTCGCGGACCGGGTCAACCGCGCGGTGGACGCCATGGACGAGACCATCAGGGAGATCCGCGGCGCCATCTTCGCGCTGCAGGCGCGGGACGCCGAGGTGGCGCGGGACCCGCGCGCCGGCATCGTCCGGCTGGTCGAGGACATGACGGAAATGCTCGGCTTCGCCCCGTCGCTGCGGCTCGGCCCCGGGCTGCGCACGCTCGACCGCGAGGAACTGGCCGAGCAGGCGCTGATCGTGCTCCGCGAGGCGCTGTCGAACGTGGCCAGGCACGCGGGCGCCACCCGGGCCGACGTGACGGTGGACATCGGTGACGACGGGTTCCTCGCCGTGACGGTGACCGACAACGGGACGGGCGTCCCGCCGGGACCGCGCCGCAGCGGCCTGCGCAACCTGGCGGAGCGCGCGGTGGCGCTCGGCGGCGAGATGCGGCTGAGCGCGGCCGAGCCGACTGCCGCACGGCCGGGGACCAGGCTGGAGTGGCGGGTACCGGCCCCCGCGGCTGAACAGGACGGCTAACCGCTCAGGCGCGCAGGCCGAGTGATGCCGCCGCCTCCCGCAGGTGTTCCCGCGCCGCGGGGTGCGCGACCTGGCCGATGATCTGCTCCGCCTGGCCGGACGCGTCGTGGCCCCAGATGACCGCAGTGCCCTGCTCGCTGACGATGTAGCTGTGCTGGAAGGACGTTACCGGCCCGTCCAGCCGGGGCACCACGGTGGACACCTCCGCCTTGGGGTGCCACGACGGCAGCGCGATAATCGCCTGGCCGCCCGGGGAGTGCAGGGCTCCGACCACGAAGTCGGTCTGCCCGCCGAACCCGGAGTGGACCCGGCCGTTGACCCAGGTCGCGTTGGCCTGGGCGAACAGGTCGACCTGAAGCGCGCTGTTAACCGAGGCCATCCGGTGGCACCGGGCGATGCGCGCCGGGTCGTTCACCGTCTCGGTGCGCAGCATCCGCACGTCCAGGTTGCGGTCCAGCCAGGCGTACAGGTCCGCGCTGCCGAACGCGAACGACGCGGTGACCGGCTGGCCCGGGTCAAGGGCGCCCGCCTTGGCCAGGCCGAGCACGCCGTCGCTGAACATCTCCGACCAGATGGCCAGCCCCCGCCTGCGGTGCAGCCCGGCGAGGACGGCGTCGGGGACGGCGCCGATGCCCGCCTGCAGGGTCGCGCCGTCGCCGATGAGCGCGGCGACCCGGTCGCCGATGAGGGCGGACGTGTCCGTCACGGGCCGGTCCGGCGGCGAGGCGAGCGGCGCCTCCGCCTCGATCGCGTAGTCGATGGCGTCGCAGGGCAGCACCGCGTCACCGTAGCTGTACGGGACCCGGGGGTTGAGCTGCGCGATCACCAGCCCGCCGCGGGCCCGGACGGCCTCGATCGCCGCGGGAAGGATGTTCACCTCGGTGCCGAGCGACACGCTGCCATCCGACGGCACCGACGTCTGCACAAGCACGACGTCCGGCGGCAGCGCGCTGGCAAGCAACGCGGGCACCAGCGACAGCCGGCAGGGAAAGTACCTCAGCCGCTCGCGTCCGCGCATGCCAGGCCCGACGAACGGCGTCTCAAGCGTCACGCCTTCCCGGTCCGGCATTCCCGGCTGCGCGTTCAGCGCGAAAAGGTGGTACCTGGCCACCACGCCGTCAAGCACGGACAGCGCCCGCCAGGGAGTGGCGAAATTACCGCCTGCCACCACCCGCGGCGTGCCGGGCAGCGCGCCGAGCACCACCGCCAGCTGCCGTTCAGACAGAACGCGCATTTCCGATTCCTGTCGGCCGTGGGGCGGCAAGCCGCCGCCCGTTGACGATCTCCGGGGAGATCCGGATGAAGTGGTCGCGTTTCCCCGGTGCCCACGGGACGAGGTCCACCTGCTCCAGGTGACGGATGTCCGCGCCGTCGGTCACCGCCCGGGAGTACCCGATGATAGTCACGCTCCAGCCAGCATGGCCCGTCATGTCCACGTTGTCTGCCTCGAAGGCCACGACCGCGCCGCGGGTCGCGGCGGCGAGCTTGCCGCCCGAGTCGGTCCTGATGATGATGTCGCCGTCGTCAAGCGCGAAATTCACCAGTTCCACCGCGGGCAGCGCCTGCCGCGTGTACACGATCCTGCCCAGCGGCACCTGGCCCACCAGCCGCAGGCACTCCTCCCGTGACAGCTGCTCGAGCGTCGTGCCGTTGAAGTCCATAGCATGCAGGATGCCCGCACCCGGGGGTGCCTGCCGAGGGAACAAGGTCCCTACCTGGCGGGCCCTCGGCCATGACCGCGCCCGTCAGCGGCGTCACCCAAGACGCGGACCGCGTACGCCGCCGCCTGGGTACGGCGTTCCATGCCGAGCTTGGCGAACAGCGCGGACACGTAGTTCTTCACGGTCTTCTCGGCGAGGAACAGGTGCTCGCCGATCTGCCGGTTCGTCAGCCCCTCCCCGATCAGCTCCAGGATCCTGCGCTCCTGCGGGGTGAGCCCGGCCAGCGGGTCGCGCTTGTCCTGCTGGCCGCGCAGCCTGGCCATGACCTGGGCGGCCGCGCCCGGGTCGAGCATCGACTGGCCGGCGGCGACCGTCCGTACCGCGCCGATCAGGTCGGTGCCGCGGATCTGCTTGAGCACGAACCCGGCCGCGCCCGCCATGATGGCGTCGAACAGGGCGTCGTCGTCGCTGAACGAGGTCAGCATCAGGCAGGCGACCTCGGGCATCCGCGAGCGGATCTCCCGGCATACCGTCACGCCGTCGCCGTCCGGCAGCCGGACGTCGAGCACGGCCACGTCCGGGCGCAGCGCCGGGATGCGGGCAAGCGCGGAGGACGCCGTGCCCGCCTCGCCGACGACCTTGATGTCCGGCTCCGCTTCGAGCATGTCGCGCACGCCCCGGCGGACCACCTCATGGTCATCGAGCAGGAACACGGCAATCTGCTTCGGCGTACCGCCGTCGCCATCCGCCTGGCTTGTCATCGCGATCTCCCTCGGCATCGTGTCCGGGCGTGAAACCTCGGCGCTCGACGGGGTCACGCAGGCTCCAGCCTAGGAGGTAACCGCGCTACGCCAAAGGACCTTGGTCCCGGCGGGGCAGGCCCGACGGCCTTGAGCGACGGGATGTGGGCCCCTGATCGCCGAACGTTACGAAAGCTAACGTTGGTGGTGTCGGTGAAGACTAGCGGGAGGAGAAGAAGATGCCAGGGATCATCGTCGGTATCGACGGCTCAGACCATTCCCGCCGGGCCCTGCAATGGGCCGCCGGCGAGGCCGCAGCGCGGCACGCGCCGCTCACCGTGCTCACCGTCCGCCAGGCAGCGACGGGTTACTGGGGCGAGCCCATGCAGTACCCGGGGGACCCGGGCCTTATCGAGCATGCTCGTAAGGAAGTGCAGAAGGAAACGGACGACGTCCTCGACGAGTTCGACGCGGGATCTCGGCCGCCGTCGGTCACGGTCCGGGCGGTGACCGGCCTGCCCGCCGAGGAACTGCTCGCGGCCGCCGAGGGCGCGGACCTGCTCGTCGTGGGGGCCCGCGGCGTCGGCGGGTTCAAGCGGCTGCTGCTCGGCTCGGTCAGCACCCATCTCACCCACCACGCGCACTGCCCCGTCGTCGTCGTCCCGGCCGACAAGGCCTGACCAGGCACCCGCAAAGGAGGCGGCAGCCATGAGCTCCACCGTCAAGGACGTCATGAGCACCCACGTGATAGCCGTCCGGCCAAGCACGGGGTACAAGGAGATGGCGGCCATGCTGCGCGATCAGCGGGTCAGCGCCTTCCCCGTCATCGATGACGGCAACAAGGTCATCGGGATCGTCTCGGAGAGCGACCTGCTGGTCAAGGAGGCGCTGGAGGGCACCGTCCCTGGGACGCTGCACAGCCTGGCGCAGCGGCACGTCCGCTCGCAGGTGACCGGGCTCACCGCGGCGGACCTGATGACCAGGCGCGCGGTGACCATCGGCCCCGACGAGCCGGCCAGCCACGCGGCCCGGCTGATGTACAGCAAGCGGGTCAAGCGGCTCCCCGTCGTCAGCGAGGACGGGACCCTGATCGGCATCGTGACCCGCTCCGACGTGCTGAGCGTCTACCGCCGGCCGGACACGGAGATAAGGCACGAGATCACCGAGAACCTGATCCTCGACACCTTCCTGTGTGACCCCGCCAGGTTTGACGTCACCGTCAAGTCCGGCGTCGTCACCATCACGGGCACCCCGGAAACGGCCGAGACCGGCCGTGAGATCATCGCCGCCGCCCGGCACGTGGAGGGCGTCGTCGCCGTCCGCGACCGGCTCAGTTACCCGCTGACCATCACGGCCCACTCCGACCTGCCGCTGGACTAGCCGGAACCGGGTGCGACACGGCGAACTCTTTCGTCCTGACGATCCCGGCCGGCAGGCTCGCTCAGGGGAACAGGACGAAAGAGTTCGTCCGTTCTGCTTATGTGGCTCGATCTTGATTGTTCGGGCGGGCTCAGGCAGGAGAATGGATCCCATGTACTCGGATATGGCTTACCGGGGTTACGCGGCCCCGGGGCGGACGGCGACGCTGTTCGGGCAGACGATGGGGCTTGTCGCGCTGACGGCCGGGTTTTTCGCCGCCGGGGCCTACGCGGGGCGCAACCTGTCGGAGGGCGCGCTCATCGTCTCGTGGATCGCCGCCTTCGTGGTGCTGATGATCATGAACTTCGTGGCGCGCCGGTCCGTGGCGGGCGCGACGGTACTGCTGGTGATCTTCGGCGTGCTGATGGGGGTCGCGTCGGCGCCGACCCTGGTCTGGTACGCCACCACCAACCCGGCGATCCTGTGGCAGGCGGGCGGGGCAACGGCGCTGTTTGTCGGCGCGTTCGGCGCCTTCGGCTACCTGACGCAGCGAGACTTGTCAGCGTGGCGGCGGATCTCGTTCATCGGGCTGATCGTGCTGCTGCTCGCCGGGATCGTGCTGATCTTCGTGCACATCCCGCACGCGTCACTGATCTACGCGGTGCTCGGGCTCGTGATCTTCGCCGGGCTGACGGCCGCCGACTTCCAGCGGCTGCGCCGCTCCCAGGGGCTCGACTCGGCGCCGCTGATCGCCGCGTCGATCTTCCTGGACATCCTGAACGTGTTCTGGTTCTTCCTGCGCATCTTCTCCGGCTCGCGGGACTAGTGGAGTCCAGGCAGGCGCCGGATCCTGTCAGCCCGCCAGGACCGGACCTCGGTGAACTGCTCACGCTGGTGGCGCGCGGTGACCAGGTGGCGTTCGAGACCGTGTACGACCGGGTCGCTCCCGCGGTGTTCGGGCTGGTCTTGCGGGTCCTGCGGGACGCCGCGCAGTCGGAGGAGGTCGCCCAGGAGGCGCTGCTCGAGGTCTGGCGGACGGCCGGGCGGTTCGACCCGGCGCGCGGCCAGGCGCTGGCCTGGGTGATGACGATCGCCCACCGCCGCGCCGTCGACCGGGTGCGGTCGGAGCGGGCCGCCGCCGAACGGGAGGCGCGCGCTGCCTCCACCGCCGACCCGCCGCGCGCCGACGAGGTCGCCGAGACCGTGGAATCCTCCCTCGAGGCGGAACGAGTGCGGCGCTGCCTGGACGGGCTAACCGGGGCGCAGCGGGAGTCGATCACGCTGGCGTACTACTCCGGCCTCAGTTACCCGCAGGTCGCGTCCGCACTCGGCGTCGCGCTCGGCACGGTCAAGACCCGGATCCGCGACGGCCTGCGGCGGCTGCGCGACTGCCTGGGGGTGATGTGGTGAGGATCCCCCGCCTCCTGTCCTGGCGCACGGGTCACGCGCTGGCCGGCCCGTACGCGCTCGACGCGCTTGACCCGGCCGAGCGCGCCCGGTACGAACGGCACCTGCGCCGCTGCTCGACGTGCCCGGCCGAGGTGCGCGGCTTCGCCGCGGTCGCGGCGTCGCTCGGCCTCGCGGCCGCGGCCACGCCGCCGCCCGCGCTCAAGGGGCGGGTGCTCGCCGACGTCGCCGCGCTCGACGCCGCGCGGTCGGCCGACGCGGAGATCGCCGCCCTGCTGTCGGCGGCGGACGCGCGGGTCGCAAGCGCCGCGACCTCGGCGGGCGGCACGGCCACCGTCGTCGCGTCGCGGCGCGGCGGGACCATGGTGTTCACCAGCTCAGGGCTGCCCGTGCTGCCGCCGGAGTCGGTCTACGAGCTGTGGTTCATCGGGTCCGCCGGGGTACGGCCCGCGGGCCTGGTGCCGACGCCCGACCCGGACAGCGCGGCCGCCGTGCTCGTGCTCGCGTCCGGGCTGTCGCGCGACGACGCGGTCGGCGTCACGGTCGAGCCGGCCGGGGGCACCAGCGCGCCCACCACCACGCCCATCGTGGTGCTCACGCCGCGCTGATCGTGACCTGGGCTGGCCGTGACCTGGGCTGGCCGGCGAAGCTCGCCAGGCACGTGAACGGCCCGGCGCATCGGGTGCGGGAGGTGCACCCGGCACGCCGGGCCATGCGGGACGCATCGGTCAGGCAAGCCTGGCCGGAGCCACTTCCGGCCAGCGGAACCTAGTTGCCCGACCCCCGCGGATACTGACGCGTCCCGCGGGGATCCCGTCCTCATCCCAGACGATGTAGTCGCCTTCGGCGAGGGCGGGGTAGACGGCGGCGTAGAGGGTCTTCGTAGCGGTCCGGCGCTCCCGCACCAGCGAGTGGGTGCGCGCGCCGCCCGCCACCGGGCTGATCTCGATCTCATGGCCGTGCAGGTCCGGCGGCGCATCCAGGATGAGGGCGCCGACGCCCTCGCCAAGCTCGAGGATGACGCTGCCCGGACCCGACATGCCGTGCATGTGCTCGGTCATTGGTTCAGCTCGGGGTGGAGAAGCCGCTGTACGGCACCCCGAGGTACGGGAAGCTGCTCAGGTAACCGGACGGCACGCTCGCGTTTGTCAGGCCGTCGGTGACCAGGCTGGCCGCCCCGTCCGGCTTGAATGTCTTGTCGACAAGCGGGAGCAACAGCCCGGCGATGGCGCGCAGCTCGACGGTGACCACGTCGTCGAAGACGCGGCGCCCGTTCGGGAACCCGGCCAGGTCGCCGCCGGCGACGCCGAGGATGTTCGGGCTCTTGCTCGCCGGGATGGCCGTGTTGAGCCGCAGCATGTCCGCGATGACCGGGCCGGTGAAGTTCTGGAAGCCGGGCACGATGCCCGCCGGGATGCCGGTCATCAAGATGGCCTCGAGGTCGGCGCGCGGCGTCTTCGCGGCGACCAGCTTGGCCAGGTTCGGAAACACGCCCGGGTAAAGCGCGGGCAGCAGCCCGGCCAGTTCCGGATGGGTGACGCGGCTGGCGAACTGCTTGTCGAAGCTCGGCGGCTGCGTGTTCCAGTAGTCCTTCTGGCCGAGCGGGATGAGCACCTCGTTGATCAGCGGGTTACCCAGTCGCGACACCTGGCGGAACGGGCCGGAGCCGACGCTTGAGCTCGCGGCCGCGTCCCATACCTGGGCCGCCTGGCGGCTCGCCGTGGTCCACACGCCGATCACCGAGCCCCGGTCGGTGACCTTGCCGTGCGGGCCGTGCCCGAGCAGGTCGCCGGTCGGCACCTGGATCGCGATCGAGTGCACGTTCAGCTGGGCCGTGGCGTTCACGCCGGCCCCGGCGCTGCTGAACACGTTCATGCCGTACTGGGCGTGCAGGTTCTCGAACGGGCGCAGGTCGCCCAGGTCGAAGATCGCGCCAAGGTCCACGTAGAAGCCCTCGGCGCGCTGGCCGGCGAACACCTTGACGCCACCGTGCAGGCTGTGGACCGCGGCACCCGCGAGCCCGGCGTAATTCGGCGTGGACAGCGGGCCGATGTTGCACGGCGGGCAGGACAGGCCGCTCGCCAGGGCGAAGCTACCGCCGCTGGTGACGCGGGTGACGCTGTAGGTCTGCCGCCGGTTCCAGTTCTTGCTGCCAAGCGACGTGATCGGGCCGGTGTTGTACAGGAACGTGTCCGGGTCGGCCAGCGCGGTCCTGAACCGGAACTGGTAGGTGACGTCCGGCTCGGCGTCGCCGTTGTTGTCAACGTGGATCTCGTACAGCACGTCGTCGCCGAAGGAGTAGAAGTTCGGGCCGCCGGCCGGCCCTTCGAGCGGGATGTAGTTCGCGATCAGGGTGACGGTGCCCGGGCGGTCCGGGCTGACGAACGCGTAGACGTCGGTACTGTCGGCTACCGGGTCCTTCGAGATCTCCGGAGCCTCGCGATGCGAAGACACTGTGCTACCTCACCTCGGTGTGAATGGGCGGGACGTTTACTGAGCCGTCGCGATGCCGTCGAGCAGCTGCGCCACAAGCTTCGGGTTGCGGACCTTGACCTGCTGGGTCCCCCGGAAGACCTCGAACTCGCCGGCCGTGGCGTCCCGCAGGTACACCACGAGCGGGTCGCCGCTCGGCTGGGCCGCAGCGCTCGCCGCGGTGCCTGCCGCTGTGCGCGGCGGCGGGCTGGCCGCGGTACTCGCCGGCCGGGTGGCCGCGACGACGGCGCCCGCGCCCGCCGCGACGGCGAGCCCGGCCGCGCCGAGGCCGGCGGCACCGCGCAGCACGGACCGGCGCGCGACTCCCGGGGCGGGCTGCTCTGAGGGAAGCTGAGTAGGCATGACGTCCTTTCCTGGCTATCTCCGGACTGCGGTGACGCAACGGATTCGGCGCCAACCACGCCGCGGATTGGCCGCCGGCCACGTCTTGATCAAACCGTTACCCGCGGGTCGGCCCGTAGGTTAACTGCCCGTTAAGGCGCATATGTCGGCCTCGTACACTTGCTTCGGTGACTGCCGGCGAGATCATCACCGACGACCCGCGCCTGCCCGAGGTGCGGGCGGTACTCGAGCGCCACCTGGCGTTCTGCCTGTCCGAGACGCCGCCCGAGCACAGCTTCGCGCTCGACGTGGACGGGCTGCTGAACCCGCAGGTGACGTTCGTCAGCTACCGGGACGGCGACGCGGTGCTCGGCGTGGCGGCGATTAAGGAGCTTGACGCGGCGGACGTCGAGGTCAAGTCGATGCACACCACGGCCGAGGCCCGGGGGCGCGGGGTGGGACGGGCGCTGCTTGGCTACCTGCTCGACACCGCGCGGGAGCGCGGGTACCGGCGCGTGCTGCTCGAGACCGGGACGACGCCGGGGTTCGCCGCGGCCCGCGCGCTCTACGAGTCGGCCGGCTTCGTCCCCACCGGGCCGTTCGGCGGCTACCCGGAGACCGGCGACAACTGCTTCTACGCGCGCGAGCTGTAAGCGGGCCGGCCGCGGGCCGCCCTGGACCCGCGCTGCGGATGCTAGACGCTGGTCACGGCCTTAATCGCCGGCCTTGCCGCGGCCCCGGGCGGCGTTAGGCGCGGGAGGCCTGCTCGGCCGCCATCGCGAGCAGCTCGGCGGCGTGGGCCTGGCCGAACTCGGAGTCCTCGAGGCCGGCGAGCATGCGCGACAGCTCGCGGACGCGGGCCTCGTGCTCAAGGCGGACCACGCTGGTGCTGGTGATGGTGCCGTCCTCCGACTTGGCGACCACCAGGTGGTTATCGGCGAATGCGGCGACCTGCGGCAGGTGAGTGACCACGATGACCTGCGCGAGCCTGGCCAGCTTGGCGAGGCGGCGGCCGATCTCGACCGCGGCCTTGCCGCCTACGCCAGCGTCCACCTCGTCGAAGACGAACGTCGGGACCGGGTCCGCGCCGGCGAACACCACCTCGATCGCCAGCATCACCCGGGACAGCTCGCCGCCGGAGGCACCCTTGTGCAGCGGGAGGGCAGGCGCACTGGGGTGGGGGGCGAGCCGGATCTCCACGTCGTCGGCGCCGTGTGGACCTGGCTCGGCGAGCGCGGTGAGCACGACGGAGACCTGGGCGTGCGGCATGGCGAGGGCGGTCAGCTCGGCGGTGACGGCGGCGGCGAACCGCGCCCCGGCCTCGGCGCGCAGCCGGGACAGCCGCGCGGCCAGGTCGGCGACCTGCGCGGACAGCTCCGCCTCGGTGCCGGTCAGTGCGGCGATCGTCTCATCGTCGTTGTCGAGCTCGCCGACCCGGGCGACCGCGAGCCTGGCCCACTCGAGCACGTAGGCGATCTCGTCGGGCTCGCCGGCCGGGGCATCGGCCGGGACGGCGTCCGGCATGGCGAAAAGGGCCGCCTCGCCGCCGTCCGCCGCGTTGCCGTCAGGCACCCCGTCGCTGCCAGGCACCGTGGCACTGCCGGGCACTGGGTCACCGTCAGGCACTGCGAGCCGCACCGGGGTCCCGTTGACCTGCGCGCTGACCCCGCCCGGCCCGTACAGCCGGATCACCCGGGCCAGCGCGGCGCGCCGCTCCTGGACCGCGGCGAGCCGGGCCGGGTCGGCGTCGATGCCCTGGACGTAGGAGGCCAGCTCGCCGGCCACCTCGGAGACCAGGTAGGCGGCCTCGGACAGCCGGGCGGCGACGCCGTCGATCTCAGCGTCGTGGCGGCGCACCGCCTCAAGCGCCCGGCGCGCGTGGCCGAGCAGGGTCACCGCGTCCATGCCGTCGTTGCCCGCGGCCGGGTCGCCGAGCAGCGCCTCGTGCGCGGCGGTCGCGGCGGCGTGCAGCGCGTCGGCGTTGGCCAGCCGCTCCTCCTCCGCGCGCAGCGCGGCCGCCTCGCCCGCCACCGGGTTGAGCTTCTCGATGTCATCCAGGCCCGCGCGCAGCTCGGCCGCCTCGGCGGCGCGCGCCCGCGCCTGGGTGGTCAAGGTGGTGAGCTGCTCGACCACCGTCCGGTGCCGGCCGTAGGCGCGCTGGTAGTCGGCGAGGACCTCGCCGAGCACCGCGCCGGCGTACTTGTCGAGCGACTCGCGCTGCCTGCCGGGCTTGAGGAGCTGCTGCTGGTCGGACTGGCCGTGCACCGCGACCAGGTCGTCGGCGAGGTAGGTGAGCAGCGACACCTGCACGGAGCGCCCGCCGGCGAACGCCCGGGACCGCCCCTCGGCGGATACCGTCCTGGTCAGCACGAGGGTGCCGTCCTCGTCGAGTTCGCCGCCGGCCTCCTCCACCTGTGCGGCGACCTTGCCGCGCGGGTCGGTGCGCAGCCGTCCCTCAACCGAGGCGCGCTGCGCGCCCGGACGGACCCGGGCCGGGTCCGCGCGACCGCCGAACAGCAGCCCGAGCCCGGTCACGACCATGGTCTTGCCGGCACCCGTCTCGCCGGTCAGCGCGGTGAAGCCAGGTGAGAGCTCAAGCAGCGCGTCGTTGATGACCCCGAGCCCGGTGATGCGCACTTCCTCAAGCATGAGTGCCAACCGTCTCCTTCTCGAGCCGACTCCGCCGGCCCCGCCATGCGGCAAGGCCGACTCTACCGTCATGGCCGGACCGGGGGGCGACGGTCCCGCCGCGTTGCCTGCCGACGGCCGACGGCCCGCTCAAGCTCACGGTACCGGCGGCCGCCGACACTCCCGGCGCGTCGCGCCACGCCAGGCTTCGCGCCTGCCTTCGCACCCGCAGCACAGGCCGCCTTCCCGCTGTTTCGCTTAAATGTTTGCATCAAGTGTCTAATGTGCGGCGGTCTGACGCAAATATGTCGGAACGAAAACGCTAACGCGCCGGCCGGCCGCGCCATCCGGTGACCGGGAGGCCGAACTTGGCCACCAGCCGGTCGGTGAACTCGCCGCCGCCCGGCGGCGAGCCGGCCAGCCCCTGTACCCGGGCAAGCAACACGGGCATCTTCCCCCGGCGCACCTCGACGCGGGCGCCGGGCGGCAGGTCGAACCGGCGGCGGCCGTCGCACCACAGCACCGCCCGCTCCACGACGGGGACACTAGGCTCGGTGTCGCCGATCTGGTTGTGCGCGCCGACGGCAGCGTGCAGCAGCTCCACGGCGAGGACCGAGCGCGGCGAGACGACCAGCGGCCGCGCGAACAGCGCGTGGGCCGCGATCGGCACCATGAGCAGCGCCTCCACCTCAGGCCAGACCACCGGGCCGCCGGCCGAGAACGCGTAGGCGGTCGACCCGGTGGGCGTCGCGCAGACCACACCGTCGCATCCCCAGCGGGACAGCGGGCGGCCGTCCACCTCGACGACGACCTCGACCATGCGCTCGCGCGCCGCCTTTTCGACCGTCACCTCGTTCAGCGCCCAGGTGCTCGCGATCTCGGTGCCGTTCTCCCGGGCGGTCACGTCGAGGGTCATCCGCTCGTCGACCCGGTAATCGCCGGCCAGCAGGTGGTCCACGGTCTGGCTCAGCCCGTCCGGCTCGGCCTCGGCGAGGAAGCCCACGTGGCCGAGGTTCACGCCGATCAGCGGGGTACCCGCCGGCCTGGCGAGTTCCGCCGCGCGCAGCAGCGTCCCGTCACCGCCGAGCACGATGACGAGTTCGGCGCCCTTGGCGGCCTCAGGCCCGGCGGGCACCACGGTGGCGCCGGTGCACTCGAGGTCAGCGGCCTCGTGCTCGGTCACCCGGACGGCGACGCCGGCCCCGGTCAGCCGCTCGATGACCTGCCGCGCGCTGTACCGCGCGCTGTCCCTGCCGGTGTGCGCGAGCACCAGCATCGTTCGCTTCGAATCATCACCCATCGCGTGCAACTTACCGTGCCGCCGGGGCACCCTAAGCACACGGATACCGCTTGACTGGCATGTCCTTCTGAGCAGGAGTGCCGCACAGCCTCTCGCCGCCGGCGAGGCTCTCCTGAGAACTGTGTCCTGTGCTCTGCCAAAGGCGCCGACTCTGTCTCTGCTAGACACCTGTGCCGATGGACTCGGGCGCGGCGTACAGAACGTCCAGTTCGGGCTGCGCTCCCGCCCGGAGCGTGCTGATACTGGCAGGCATGGAGATTACAGGGCTTGGCTGGTGCGGCACGCGCACCGATCGCTCCAGGGAGCTGGCGTACTTCTACGAGCACGTTCTCGGGCTCAGGCTGGTGCACACCGAACCGGATTTCTGGGTCTTCGAGCTCCCAGATGGCCGCCACGTCGAGGTATTCGGCGACGGCTACCCCGGCAAGGAGCATTTCAGCACCGGCCCGGTGGCCGGCTTCGCCGTGCGTGACCTGCCGGCGGCCGTCACCGAACTGGGAAGAGCCGGCATCGAGCTGCTGGGCGAGCCCGGGCCGACCTGGCAGCACTTCCGCGGGCCCGACGGCAACGTATACGAGCTCATCGCCGACTGAGCAGCCCGCGGCGAAAGCGCCCGGCGCGCCCGGCGGCAACAGAGGACGTTCACCCGGAGCATCACCATGCATTAACGTACGATCCGGCCACCAGGCTTCTGTGCAGCTAACCACGCGAAGCCCGGGCGGGTGTCACAGCGTCCGTGCGACGTCGAAGTGCGTGACGGTGGTCTCGCGGTCAATAAGGTAGTCGTCATCCTCCGGGTAAAAGACGGCGACGTCGATGTCCTGGCCCGCGAAGCCTTCGATGTCCGTCCGCGACGACCACCAGCTGACCGTCATGACCTCCGTCCGGCCGTCGCCGAGGTCTGTCGTCCACATCTGGGCCCCCAGGTTGCCTGGCGTCTTCCCGTACGCGCTCAGCCCGGTCCTGGTGATGTACTCAACGTAGGCCGCTGCCTGCTCGGTCCTGACCCAGCCCCGCCACGTCCGGGCTATCACCGGCACCCCTTCCCGCACCCGCAGGTGCCGCATCCCGACCTGGACCCGCGCCTACCCAGCATCAGGGATCCGCCGCGAATGTTCAACGAAGGCCGGGCTTCAGCTGGCCTGGTCCAGCCCAGCCGCGGAGTTCGAGCTCATCGGCAGGCGCGGTCGTCCTCGGCGTGGCCGGGGATCACCAGATCGCCCTGATCTGTACGCAGCAGATAGACGAGACCGCTAAAGACGCGGCCGTGCAAGTAGGCGGTTACGCTTGTTGGTTGGCGTACCTGGTCGGCGTCAGCCGGGGCACTGGGGGCGTCCCCCGGAAACTACTGCGGGCCGGACTCGATCGCGCGGCGCAGCTCGGCGTCGTCGAGGGCGGGCGCGCCGCGGCGGAACCAGACGAAGTACTCCACGTTCCCCGACGGCCCGGGCAGGGGGCTCGCGGTTACCCCCCGGACGCCGAGCCCAAGCGACCAGGCGGTGTCGCATACCGCGCGGACGGCCGCGGCCCGGTCGTCCGCTGAGCGCACCACGCCGCCCGCGCCGACCCGGCCCTTCCCCACCTCGAACTGCGGCTTCACCATGAGCGCGAAGTCGGCGTCCGGCGCGGCGCACGCGGCGAGCGCGGGCAGCACCAGGGACAGCGAGATGAACGACAGGTCGGCCACCACCACTCGCGGCGGCGGCGCCACCAGCGCCGGGTCGAGTGAGCGCACGTTCACCCGGTCAAGCACGGTCACCCGCTCGTCGGTGCGCAGTGACCAGGCGAGCTGGCCGTACCCGACGTCCGCCGCGACCACGTGGCCGGCGCCCGCGCGCAGCAGCACGTCGGTGAAGCCGCCCGTCGACGCGCCCGCGTCGAGGCAGCGCTTCCCCGCCACGTCAAGGCCCGTGAAGGCGGCGAGCGCCCCGGCCAGCTTGTGGCCGCCGCGCGATACGTACTGCGGCCCCACGGCCGCGTCGCCGGCGACGGTGACCGCGATGTCCCTGGCCACCTGGGTCGCGGGCTTTGACGCGACCTGGCCGCCGACCGCCACCCGGCCCGCGGCGATCAGCTCGGCGGCCTGCTCTCTTGACCTGGCCAGCCCCCGCCGGACGAGTTCAGCGTCCAGCCTGGCCCGGGTGGTCACCGCGGTACCGTCATCACCGGGGCGCGGTGCCGGGCGGCAGCGTGTACTGCTCGCCGCGCCGGCCCGGCTCACCGGGGTGCCCGGGCTCGCCGGGGGGCGCGTCGCCCAGCTCCCCGAGGATCTCGCGCAGCCGGTCGTGGACGTCCTCGAGGACCTCGGGCCGGTCCGCCAGGTCCATGTCCTCGATCGAGGCCAGTTGCTCGATGGCCGCGTCAACGCGCGGGTCACCGGTGGGGGCGGGCGCGGGACGCTCCCGTTGCGGTTCCATCATGTTCGTGTCTCCTCCCGTGCCGGTCACCCGTTGGTCCATCTCGTGCGCTACCCTCCCGCGTGAACGGTACCGCCCAACCAGGAGCGAGGCGCACATGAGTTCGGCCGAGGAGTGCCGCGCGGCACTGCAGAAGCTGGCGGGTCGGCTGGCGGAACTCAGCCCCGCCGAGCGGGAACAGTACTTTGGCAACCGGACGATCAGCGTCACCATTCCCGATCTTGCCGTCACCTTCGTGACCCTGCTCGGGACGGGGAACGACCCGGTGCGGGAGGCGGCCCCCGGCGAGCGGCCCGCGGACATCCGGATAACCGCCAAGAGCGACGAGGCAGTCGCCCTGGCGGAGCAGCCGATGAACATCGCGCGGGCCTGGATGACCGGGCGGGTCAAGATCGAGGCGTCGATGAAAGACCTGTTCCGGCTGCGCAGGCTGCTTTGACCGCACGGGAAACGGCGCGACGTCAGGTCTGAAGGCCGTCAGGCCGGGGAGGAGTGGTCGCATGGGAGTGAGGAGTGGTCGCATGGGAGTGCTGATCGTGCTCAGGCACGGCGAGACCGAGTGGTCCAAGGCCGGCCGGCATACCGGGCGGACCGACATCCCGCTGACCGCGCACGGGGTCGCCATGGCGACCTCGCTCGGCCCGCTGGTGGCGCGCCTGGCCGCCCGGGACGGGCTCGCCGCGGTGTTCACCAGCCCCGCGCAGCGGGCCGTGCGGACCGCTGAGCTGGCCGGCCTCGGCGGCCCGGGCGTCCCGGGCAGTCTCGGCGGGCCGGAACCGAAGCAGGACCCTGACCTGTGGGAATGGGACTACGGCGGCTACGAGGGGGTCACCACGGCCGACATACAGCGGCAGCGGCCAGGCTGGTTCCTGTGGCGGGACGGCGTCATACCCGGCGATGCCGCCCATCCGGGCGAGAGCGTCGAGCAGGTCGGCGAGCGCGTCGACCGGGTGCTCAAGCGGGCCATGCCGCTGCTGGGGCGCGGGGATGTCGTCCTGGTGGCGCACGGCCACGTGCTGCGGGTGCTCACCGCCCGCTACCTTGGCCTGCCGCCGGCCGACGGGCGGCTGTTCCGGCTGGACACCGGGACCGTCTCCACCCTCGGCACCGAGCATCACGAGCCCGTGATCCTCAGCTGGAACCGTCCCGCCGGGTAACTGACCGCGGGCGGTCCGCCGGGCCGGTCAGCCGGGCAGGTCAGAAGGGCTCGGCAGGCCGGCGGCACGGGGGCGCGGCACGTCCGGCTCGCCGGCCGCGTCGGCGTCATCGAGGCCGGGGGGCAGGTCGGGGTCGCGCAGCCGGGTCTCGTCGGCGATCCAGGCGAGGAACGACGGGGAGCCGGCCACGAACGGTGTCGCGAGGATCTCCGGCTCGTCGTAGCTGTGCCGCTCGGCGATGAACGCGGCGAGGTCCTCGTAGCGGTCGGCCGGGAGCTTGAAGAAGACGAACCACTCCTCGGTCCGCTCAAGCTCGTCGTTCCACCAGTAGGTGGACGCGACCGGCCCGGCGACCTGGCCGCACGCGGCTAGCCGCGCCTCGACCGCCGCCCGCGACAGCTCGATCGCCTCGGCGCGCGAGTCGGTTGTCGTCTGCACCTGCAGGTATGCGCCGCTCTCGCGGCCAGCGTCGTTTCCTGCCATGCCACCTGATCGTACGCCGGCTGCCGATAGTACGCTTGCCGGGCTCGGCTGATTACGCAGCGTCCGGTTACGCACAGCGCCTGATGAGCGCAGGAGGGACCCACGTGGAGCTGATTCACTCGGGCAAGGTACGGGACGTCTACGCCGACGGCGACGACCTGCTGCTCGTCGCCTCCGACCGGGTTTCCATCTACGACGTGGTGCTGCCGACGCCGGTGCCAGGCAAGGGCCACATCCTGACCCAGCTGTCGCTGTGGTGGTTCGACCGGCTGGGAGACATCGTTCCCAACCACCTGATCTCCGCGACCGACGTGCCGCCGGAGTGGGCCGGCCGGGCCATCCGCTGCCGGCGCCTCGACATGGTTCCCGTGGAGTGCATCGCGCGCGGCTACCTCGCGGGCCTCGGGCTGGCCGCGTACAACGAGACCGGAGCGGTGTCGGGCGTCCGGCTGCCGCCCGGCCTGGCCGAGGCATCGCGGCTGCCCGAGCCGGTGTTCACGCCGACCACGAAGGCGGCCGTGGGCCACGACGAGCCCATGACGCAGGACGAGGTGGCCCGCGTGGTCGGCGCGCAGACCGCGGCCGAGCTCAAGCGGGTCACCCTGGAGGTCTACCAGCGCGGCGCCGACCTGGCGCGCGAGCGAGGCATCATCGTGGCGGACACCAAGCTGGAGTTCGGCTTCGACTCCGGCGGCACCCTCATCCTCGCCGACGAGGTGCTCACCCCTGACTCCTCGCGCTTCTGGCCGGCCGATTCCTACGCCCCAGGCCGCCCGCAGCACTCCTTCGATAAGCAGTACCTGCGCGACTGGTCGGCGTCGATCGGCTGGGACCGCACCGCGCCGGGCCCGGAGATACCCGACGACGTGCTCGGGGTGCTGACCGCCCGCTACGCGGAGCTTTTCGAGCGGATCACCGGGCAGCCCGCGCCCCTCTAACCAGCGGCCTGGCCAATACGCGGGCCAATAATGCGGGGAGCCGGCCGGCGGCACCCGGTAACATTCGGGCATCGGGAC
This sequence comes from uncultured Streptosporangiaceae bacterium, assembly GCA_964581815.1. GTDB lineage: Bacteria > Actinomycetota > Actinomycetes > Streptosporangiales > Streptosporangiaceae > Trebonia. Next base: position 70,088 of record CAZORE010000021.1, read on the forward strand.
CGCTACGGTGCGGACCCGCACCCATGACTGCGATCACGATCGGGGAGGCCCACCGTGGTGTCTCAGGCGAGCCGGCTGGCCGATGTCCGTTATGACATTCGCGGACCGGTGCTACGGCGAGCTCGTGAGCTTGAGGCGGCCGGGCACGAGATCATCAAGCTGAACATCGGCAACCCGGCCTCGTTCGGGCTGTTCACCCCGGACGCGGTGCTCCTCCGGGTCACCGCGTCGATCGCGGACTCGCAGGGGTACAGCGACGCGCGCGGCATCACGCCGGCCCGGGAGGCGGTGGCCAGGTACTTCGGCGCCCGGCTCGGCGTTACCGGGGTGACGCCGGACGACGTGTACCTCGGCAACGGCGTCTCCGAGCTGATCGTGATGTCGCTGCAGGCGCTGCTCAACCCCGGCGACGAGGTCCTCGTCCCGTCCCCCGACTACCCGCTGTGGACCGGCGCGGTGAACCTTGGCGGCGGGCGGGCGGTGCACTACCGGTGCGCCGAGGAGCTGGACTGGAACCCGGACGTCGAGCACGTCGAGTCGCTGGTCACCCCCCGCACCAGGGCCCTGGTGATCATCAACCCGAATAACCCGACCGGGGCCGTCTACTCGCGCGAGACCCTGATCGCGCTGCTCGACGTGGCCAGGCGGCACGAGTTGCTCGTCCTGGCCGACGAGATCTACGACCAGATCCTGTTTGACGGCGCGGTGCACCACTGCGCCGCGTCCCTGGCTCCCGACCTGCCGGTGCTCACCCTCGGCGGCATGTCGAAGACCTACCGGCTGGCCGGCTTCCGCTCGGGGTGGCTGGTCGTCTCCGGCCCGCGCGAGCCGGTCGCCGAGTACCGCGAGGGCCTTGAGCTGCTCGCCAACATGCGGATGTGCCCGAACGTCCCGGCGCAGCACGCGATACCCGCCGCGCTCGACGGCGGCATCGACATCACGCCGCTGCTGCTGCCCGGCGGCCGGCTGCGCGACCAGCGGGACGCCGCCTGGGCGCAGCTGACGGCGATACCCGGCGTCGACTGCTACCGGCCGGCCGGGGCGCTCTACCTGTTCCCCCGGCTCAGCCCCGACGCGCACAAGATCGTCGACGACCAGCGGATGTGCATCGACCTGCTGGAGCAGCAGCACGTGCTGCTGACGCACGGCACCGGGTTCAACCTGCCGTCCACCGACCACATCCGGGTGGTGTTCCTCGCCCCGGTCGAGGTGCTGTCCGACGCGATCACCCGGCTCGGCGAGTTCCTGGCGACGTATCGTCAGTAGGCAGCCTGCGCGGGCAGTTGACTCTCCCCCAGGGGGAACGCTTCAAGTGGATGGCGTGAAGCTGCTGACGATCGGCGAGTTCGCTCGCCTGGCCCGGCTGTCGCAGAAGGCCCTGCGGCTGTACGACGAGCTCGGGCTGCTGCGGCCGTTCCGGGTTGACGAGTGGTCCGGCTACCGGTATTACGCGCCGTCCCAGCTGGAACGGGCACGCCTGGTGGCGTGGCTGCGCCGCGCGGGGATGCCGCTCGCCCAGATCGGCGCCGTGCTCGGTGCCCCGCCGGCCGAGGCCGCCGCGCTGGTGACCGCCTTCCTGCGGGTGACCGAGGCCGAATTCGCCGAACGTCAGCGGCTTGCTCAGTTCCTCATCAGTTACCTCCGTGAGGGAGCAACCGCCATGCCAGATCCCGCTACGCCCGTACCGTCATCCTCCCCGGCGCCGGGGCCCGTCGGCCCGCCGCTCGCCATCCGCTACGCCGCCGCGTCCGACGCCGGCCTGATCAGGGAGCGCAACCAGGACGTGGGCTACGCCGGCCCGCGGCTGTTCGCCGTGGCCGACGGGTTCGGCCCGGCCGGCGAGCGGGTAAGCGCCACCACCGTCGACGCGCTGCGCCGCCTGGAGTCGGAGCCGGTGCTCCAGGGTCCCTTGGTGGCCGCCGGGCCCGCCTCGCCAGAGGCGCTGGGGTCGCCCGCGCCCGCGTGGTCGCCCGTGGTGGTGCCCGCCGACCTGCTCAACGTGCTGTCCGACGTGCTGTCCGACGCGAGCGCGTCGGTGCGCTCGATCGTGGAGTCCGACCCGGACCTGGCGGGCAGCGGGTCGACGCTCACCGCGATGCTGCTGTCCGGCTCACGGCTCGCGCTGGTGCACATCGGCGACACGCGCGCCTACCTGTTCCGCGACGGCGGCCTGTTCCAGCTCACCCACGACCACTCGGTGGCCCAGTCGATGATCGACGCGGGCCGGCTGACGCCTGAGGAGGCGATGTCGCACCCGCAGCGTTCCCTGCTGCTGCGGGCAGTCGGCGCGTCCGCCGCGGAGATGGCGCGGTCCGGGCTGCCGGAAGAGCAGGCGCGGATGGCCGGCACGGCGGACCTGTCGCTGCTCGACGCCCAACCCGGCGACCGGTACCTGATCACCTCGGACGGCCTGACCAACGTGGTGCCCGACTCGGTGATCAGGCAGACGCTGTCGGCCGCGGACCTGTCACCCACGGAGGTCATCCGGCGGCTCATCACCCTCGCCAACGAGGCCGGCGGCCCGGACAACATCGCCCTCGCCCTCGCCGACATCGTCGAGGCCGCCT
>CAZORE010000021.1:72754-73913 GCA_964581815.1 uncultured Streptosporangiaceae bacterium
CCGGCGGGTGCACGCCGTCGTGCTCAGCGAGCCGCCCTGGCCGGAGCTCGAGGTCAAGCTGGACGCCGCGCGCGCCAAGTCCGCCAAGGCCGGCGGGACCGACGAGGTGCTCGCGGTCGGACGCACGCTCTACCTGCACACGCCGGACGGCTACGGGCGCAGCGTGCTCGCCGAGGCCCTGCTGCGCGTGGTCAGCTCGCCGAAGTCGGGCGCGACCGGCACGGCGCGGAACTGGGCGACGATGACCAAGCTGCTCGAACTGTGCGACGCCACTTAGGGCAGCAGCAACTCTCAGAGCCCGCCCGCGTCCGGGCTGCGCAGGCCATGCCGGGTAGAGTCACGCAGGTGAGGCGTGCTGTTCTTGTTACCGGCGGGTCGCGCGGGATCGGGGCCGCGATCGCGCTGTCATTCGCGGAGCGCGGGGACCGGGTGGCGGTGCATTACCGGGACGCCGTCGACGCGGCGGACGCGGTGCGGGACTCGCTGCCCGGCACCGGGCACCTGACCGTCCAGGCCGACCTGGCCGACGCCGCGGCGGTCGCTGCGATGGTCGACGATGCCGCGGGCCGGCTCGGCGGGCTCGACGTCCTCGTCAACAACGCGGGGATCTACGTCGGGCACCCGGTGACCGACACCTCGTACGAGGACTGGCAGGCGGCCTGGGAGGCCACGCTCGGCGTGAACCTCTTCGGCGCGGCGAACGCGACCTGGTGCGCGGTGCGGCACATGATCGCGGGTGCCCGCGGCGGGAAGATCGTCAACATCGGGTCGCGCGGCGCCTACCGGGGCGAGCCGGCCCACCCGGCGTACGGGGCGAGCAAGGCGGGACTGCACGCGCTCGGGCAGTCCCTCGCGGTGGCACTGGCGCCGCACGGCATCACCGTCACCTCGGTCGCCCCCGGCTACGTGGTCACGGACATGACCGCCGAGGAACTCGGGACGCCGGCAGGCGACGCGATCCGCGCCCAGTCGCCATTCAACCGGGTCGCCACCGCCGCGGAGGTCGCGGCGGCCGTCGTCTACCTGGCCTCACCGGAAGCCGAATGGGCGAGCGGCGCCGTGCTCGACCTCAACGGCGCCTCCTACCTGCGCTAAGAGCCGCGTCGGGCCCGCTCAGCCCGGGTCGGGCAGGTCGACGGGGTAGGTGACCTCGATCTCC
>CAZORE010000021.1:74013-76278 GCA_964581815.1 uncultured Streptosporangiaceae bacterium
CGCCGCCGGTAGGGTAATCGGTAATGGGTAATTGTGCCTTTTGGTACTTAGGGAATGAGTGCCTGGCACTGCCCGCCGCGCGGCCCCCGATGGCGCCCGTACAGGAGGCACAGTGGAAGACTCGTCGCACGTGCTCGCGCAGGTGAACATCGGGCGGCTGGTGGCGCCGCTCGACAGCCCGCAGCTCGCGGACTTCGTGGCCTGGCTCGACCCGGTGAACGCGGTCGCGGACAGCGCGCCCGGGTTCGTCTGGCGGCTGCAGACCGAGGACGGCGACGCCACCGCGCTGCGCGCGTTCGAAGACGACGCGGAGGGCGCCGACGGCGGCATCCTCATCAACATGTCCGTCTGGGAGTCGGTCGAGGCGCTCGCCGCGTTCGTGTACGGCGACGCGCACCGCGAGGTGCTGCGCCGGCGCCGTGAGTGGTTCGATCGGCTGACGGACCTGTACGCCACGGCCTGGTGGATACCGCGCGGGCACATCCCGGCCATCGCCGAGGCCGAGGACCGGCTGCGGCACCTGCGCCGCCACGGCCCGACGCCGTACGCCTTCACGCTCAAGGTCCACTTCCCGCCGCCGGACAGCGCGGACGCCGGGCCGCTGCTCAGCCCGGACGACTGGGCCTGCACGGTCTAAGAACGGCCGCGGGTACGGGTTGCCTGCCCCCGTTCTGACTGGCGGTCTTCTCGTTGTGGGCTCGCACCAGCGGCGCGGGAGGCGTTCGGTCGCGGCGCACCATTGCCAGCGCCCTGATGCCCTGTAACGCTGCGAATGTGACCGATGATGCTGTCATCCCCTCGTTTGACGCGCTTCCCCGGCTTCCCGGCTCTGGAGTACAGCACGCGTGGGACGTGTGGGGCCGCGGCGACAATCTCGGCACGCTGAACCGGCTCACCGGCCCGGTGGTCGCGGCGGCGGCGAGCGGCGTGCGGACCGGCGAGCGGGTCGGGGTGTCGCTGCCGCTCGGGCTGCCCGACCCGCCGTTCTTCGGCAGGAAGGGGTTCAGGCACAGCTTCGAGGCCATGGCTCCTGGCGTCTGGGACGACTGGGTGGACGGGTTCTACCTGCAGTGCTCGACGCAATGGGACGGTCTGCGGCACATCGGGTCGCCCGACGGCTGGTACGGCGGCTGGCGGGACCAGCCGTCCGCCGACCTTGAGCCACTCGGCATCCACCACTGGGCGCAGCGGGGCATCATCGGGCGGGGCGTGCTCGCCGACATGGCGTCGTTCTTCTCCGGCGGCGCGGGCGCACAGTACAGGCTCACGCGGCCAGGCGGTTACGACCCGTTCACCAGGGTGGCGATCGGCCCGGACGACCTCGCCGCCGCGCTGGCGGCGCAGGGCACCGAACTGCGGCCGGGTGACATCCTGTGCGTGCGGACCGGGTGGGTCGACAAGTACCTGGCGCTGGAGGCGGCCTCGCGCGCGGCGTTCGCCGACGGCATGCAGGACGTGCGCGGTTACCACTCCGCCGGGCTGGACGCCAGCGAGGGGATAGCGCGCTTCTTGTGGGACTCCGGCGTCGCGGCGGTCGCGGTGGACAACCCGGCGGTCGAGGTGACACCGGGCGACCCGTCCGTCGGGTTCCTGCACGGGCGCCTCATCCCCGGCCTCGGGATGGCGATCGGCGAGCTGTTCTCGTTCGGCGCGCTCGCCGCGGCGTGCGCCCGGATGAGCCGGCACGAGTTCCTGTTCGTGTCCGTGCCGCTCAACGTGACCGGGGCGATCGGCTCGCCCGGTAATGCGGTCGCGGTCTTTTAGTTCACTCGATCAGGTGAGATCAGGAGGTCAGCATGTCCGACCCCAAGGATGTGGTGCGGCGGTTCTTCGACGCCCTCGGCACCGGCGACTTCGCGGCGATCGGCGAGTTCTTCACCGACGACTCGGTATGGCAGGTCAACGACGTGGCGCGCGGGCTGCCGGCCCAGCGGGGGCGGAAGGGGATCATCGACGACTTCCTCCAGCCGATCCGTGAGGGGCTGTTCGAGCCGGGCGACCCCAAGATCGAGATCCGCCGGCTGATCGGCGAAGGCGACTGGGTGGTAGCCGAGACCACGGGCCGCGGCGCGCTGCTGAACGGCAGCCACTACGAGAACGAGTACGTCTTCGTCATCCAGGTGGCGGGCGACACCGTGCGGTTCCTGCGCGAGTACATGGATTCCGACTACGCGCACTCGGTCTCCGCGGGCGCGGGCGGGGCCGGCGGCGCGGAGGGGCACGTCTCCGAGACGCTTAAGCGGCTCGGGCACGACTGACGCCGAT
>CAZORE010000022.1:0-14762 GCA_964581815.1 uncultured Streptosporangiaceae bacterium
GCCGCTACGCCGCGAACTGCGCCTTCTCGGTCGACCCGGCGAGCGCCACCGTCTCGGCGTTCGGCGAGATCGCCTGCGTCACCAGGTCGAAGTACCCGGTTCCGGCCTCGCGCTGGTGCCTGGTGGCCGTGTACCCGAGGCTCTCCAGGCCGAACTCCGCCTGCTGCAGCTTCACGTACGCGGTCATGTCGTCGCGCGCGTACCCGTAGGCGAGCTCGAACATCGACTCGTTCAGCGCGTGGAAGCCGGCCAGCGTGATGAACTGGAACCGGTACCCCATCGCGGCGAGCTCCTTCTGGAACTTGGCGATGGTGTCGTCGTCCAGGTGCGCCTTCCAGTTGAACGACGGCGAGCAGTTGTAGGCGAGCATCTGGTCCGGGTACTGCGCCTTGACCGCCTCGGCGAACGTCCGCGCGACCTCAAGGTCGGGCAGGGAGGTCTCCATCCACAGCAAGTCGGAGTACGGCGCGTAGGCCAGCCCGCGCGCGATGCACGGCTCGATGCCGTTGCGCGCCCGGTAGAACCCCTCAGGCGTTCGCTCGCCGGTGACGAACTGCTGGTCCCGCTCGTCCACGTCCGAGGTAATCAGCGTCGCGGCCTGGGCGTCGGTCCGCGCGATCACCAGGGACGGCACGTCGAGCACGTCGGCGGCCAGCCGGGCCGCGGACAGCGTCTTGACGTGCTGCCCGGTCGGGATGAGCACCTTGCCGCCGAGGTGGCCGCACTTCTTCTCCGACGACAGCTGGTCCTCGAAGTGCACGCCGGCCGCGCCCGCCTCGATCATGGACTTCATCAGCTCGAACGCGTTCAGCACCCCGCCGAAGCCCGCCTCCGCGTCAGCCACGATCGGCGCGAGCCACTGCTGGCGCGGCGCCGTCGAGTCCACCGACCGCTCCGACCAGGCGATCTGGTCGGCGCGCAGCAGCGCGTTGTTGATCCGGCGCACCATTTGCGGCACCGAGTTCACCGGGTAAAGGGACTGGTCCGGGTAGGTGTGCCCAGCCAGGTTGCCGTCCGCGGCCACCTGCCAGCCGGACAGGTAAATGGCCTGCAGCCCCGCCTTCACCTGCTGCACCGCCTGGTTGCCGGTGATGGCGCCAAGCGCGCGCACCGCGTCCTGCGTGTGCAGCAGCTCCCACAGCCGGCGCGCGCCGCGCCTGGCCAGGGTGTGCTCTTCCACAACGGAGCCGCGCAGCCGGATCACGTCCTCGGCGGTGTAGTCCCGCCTGATCCCGGCCCAGCGCTGGTCGGTCTCCCACTGGCTGCGCAGATTGGCCGCCTGCTGGCTGATCGTTTCCATGGTGATCCTTTCTCCCCCGGGGGGATGACCCCCCCGGTGACCCCCCCACGCACGGGGGAGTCCCTCCCCCGTTGCCCCCTCGCCGGGGCGTTGCCCCGGGACGGCACCTGCGGTGCCGGGTACGTATCCGGCGGCTGGGGTTGGCGGTCCGCTGGTACCCGGGGCGTACCTCCACGGTGCGGTACGCGGCGGCGGCCAGCCCAGGACCTACGTCCGTAAAAAAGTTAAGTATTTAGCCGAACGGATGCGTGTTACACTTTTTCACTGATGAAAGAACCTCAGAAATTGGTAGAGACCGAAGGTCTAGACCTTGCGATGTTCGGCCAGCGGCTCAAGCACGCGCGGCGGGCCAAGGGCCTGACGCTGGCCGACCTTGGCGCTAAGGTCGGCCGGACCCCGTCGGTGCTCTCGCTGATCGAGAACGGCAAGCGCGAGCCGCGGCTGTCACTGGTCGAGCAGCTGGCCGCCGCGCTCGGCATCCCCATGTCCGAGCTGCTCAAGAAGCAGCCGCCCAGCCGCCGCGCGCAGCTCGAGATCTCCCTGGAGCAGTCGCAGCGCGACCCCTCCTACGCCGCGCTCGGCCTGCCCGAGCTGCGGGTCGGCACCCGGGTGCCGACCGACGTGCTCGAGCACCTGGTCGCCCTGGCCGGCGAGCTACGGGCGCAGCGCGCCAAGCCCACCGCGACCCCGGAGGAGGCCCGCGCCGCCAACGCCGCGCTGCGCTCCTCACAGCGCGAGCGCGACAACTACTTCGCCGACATCGAGCAGGTAGCGGCCGGGGCGCTGGACCGCGCGGGCTACGCCGGCGGCGCGCTGTCCCAGGGGATGCTCCTCACCGTGGTTTCCAGGCACGGCTTCTCCGTCCGGTTCGCGGCCGACCTGCCGCGCTCGGTCAGGTCGCTGACCGACCTGCGCGAGCGCCGCATCTATCTCAAGCAGGAGCCGGTCGGCGGCCATTCGCCGCGCGCGGTCATCTTGCAGTCACTCGGTCACTTCCTGCTCGGCCACGACACGCCGCGCGACTTCGCCGACTTCCTGCGCCAGCGGGTCGAGGCGAACTACTTCGCCGCCGCGGTGCTGATACCCGAGCGGGCCGCGCTGCCGTTCCTTGGCGCCGCGAAGGACCGCCGCGACCTGGCCGTGGAGGACCTGGTCGACCTGTTCTCCGTCTCCTACGAGATGGCCGCGCACCGGGTGACCAACCTCATCACCCAGCACCTCGGCGTGCCCTGCCACTTCGTCAAGAACGACGCGAGCGGCATCATCTACAAGGCCTACCAGAACGACGGCGTGGTCTTCCCGGCCGACTCCACCGGCGCGATCGAGGGACAGCGGATGTGCCGCCAGTGGTCGGGCCGCCAGGTGTTTACCACCGACGACCGCTACTCGCCGTACTACCAGTACTCCGACACGCCGTCCGGCACCTACTTCTGCGTCGCGCAGGTCGACCCGGGCGGCGCGGAAACGGGGTACGCGATCACCCTCGGGGTGCCGTTCGATCATTCCCGCTGGTTCCGTGGCCGCGAGTCGAAGACGCGCACCAGGTCCCGCTGCCCGGACGGCGACTGCTGCCAGCGCGCGCCTGCCGTACTCGCCGAGCGGTGGGAGGGCATGGCCTGGCCGTCGGCGCGCGCGCACTCGCACGTCCTGTCGGTTCTGCCGTCCGGCGCCTTCCCCGGCGTGGACGACGTGGACATCTTCGAGTTCCTCGACCGCCACGCCGGAGAATAGCGGCGCGCCTGGGACCCGCCGCAGCCTGCGTGCGGCACCCGGCACCTGTCCTTGCCGCCGCTCCCTGCCCGCGGCACCCGGCCCGGTTACGTCCACCCGCCCAACGCAATCCTCATCCTTGCGCCGCCCCACCAGAATGGATGCTCCGCTGTGCGGAGTCCGTCTGTTACCAGATCAACGGCGCCATCGTCGCATTGCTAACAAGCGGGCAACATTTCGCAACGGATGGGAAACCGCCAGCTGTTTCCCATGAGGCAACATTGTTGAAATGGAGGTCGGGACCGAGGCGTAGGGACAGGAGGCGATCAGCATCGATGAGTACATCCCACGTTGATCTCACCCCGGGCAGTTTCGAGGCACTGGAGCCGATCACCACTAAGGAGGATCTCGTCGCCGCCACCAGGAGGGACGGTGTCGAGTTCCTTTTCGCCATGTTCGTGGACCTGCACGGCAAGCCGTGCGCCAAGATGGTTCCCGTCTCGGCCATAGACAGCCTCATGGCCGACGGGGCCGGTTTCGCCGGATTTGCCGCCGGACCGATGGGCCAATCCCCCTCGTCCCCGGACATCGTCGCCATACCGGACCTCAGTTCGTACATGCCGGCTCCCTGGCGCCCCGGCCTCGGTATCATCCAATGCGACCCGCACGTCCTCGGCGAGCCTTGGCCGTTTGCTCCCCGGGTCATCCTTCGCCGGCAACTCGAGCGACTCACCGCATCAGGCTTTGCCCTCAAGGTCGGCGCCGAGGTGGAGTATTTCCTGGTCCGCCGGTCGAGTTCGGGTGGTATAGAGGTGGCCGATCCCTTGGATCGGGCCAAGTCCCCGTGCTACGACGCCCGCGCCCTCACTCGCATGTACGACCATCTGACGTCGGTGTCCCGCCATATGAACTCCCTCGGATGGGCCAATTACGCCAACGACCACGAGGACGCCAACGGGCAGTTTGAGCAGAACTTCCGGTACGCCGATCCGATGACCACGGCGGACCGGGTCATCGTGTTCCGGTACATGGTCCACTCGCTCGCCGCCGAGGCCGGCATGTTGGCCACGTTCATGCCCAAGCCGTTCTCCAATCTGACCGGGAACGGTCTCCACATGCACCTGAGCATGTGGGACGACGAGGACACTGAGCTCTTCGCCGACTCGAGCGACAGCCGCGGGCTCGGCATTTCCGCTCTGGGCTATTCGTTTATTGGCGGCCTCCTCGAGCACGCCCAAGCACTGGCGGCGGTTGCCTGCCCGACCGTCAACTCCTACAAGAGGCTGGCCAGCGCCGCTCCGGATTCCGGAGCGGCGTGGTCTCCGGTCTTCGCCACCTACGGGGGTAACGACCGAACTCACATGCTCCGGGTTCCCGACTCGGGCCGTGTGGAAGATCGGTGCATCGACGGTTCGGCCAATCCTTATCTGACCATCAGTGCGATCATCGCGGCCGGCCTGGACGGCATCGAACGGCAGTTGAATCCAGGAGATCCCTGTGAGCTCGACCTCCTCAAGCTGACCAAAGAGGAGGCCAAAGACCACGGGCTCGTGCCGATGCCCATGACCCTGTGGGACGCGCTTGAACACCTGGAGGGGGATGACGTTCTCCGGGAAGGTCTTGGCAAGACACCCGATGGGGATTACGTCGACTACTTCGTCGCCACCAAGCGGGGAGAGGTCCGGTCCTCCCAGGCCGAGGTCACCCCCTGGGAACTCGAGCACTACCTGAGCGCCATCTGACCGACACGCCGTCCACGTGTTCTCTTCCCGCCGCCCGCGCACCGCTCATTGTCTGGGGTGCCCCCACCAACCGTTCAGCCGTTGCAAGGAGATGAAGCCATGAGTACCGATACCAGTCTCACCCCAGGGCCACCCGGCGAGGCGGCCACGTCGCTCGAGCGAAGTATCAACTGGCGGGGTGCCTTCGTCATGGGGCTGGCCGGGGTCATCCTGGTCACCGGCATCACCCCCTTCGCAGTGCAGGCGATGGGGGCGGCCGCCATTCCGTCTCTGATCGGCATACAAGTAATCGCCCTGGTGGTGTGCCTGTGCATGGGTGAGATGGCCGCCCTGTGGCCACACCGAACCGGAGGGACGCCGTCCTACGCCTACGAGGCCTTCAAACCGCTGGGGGAGTCCACCGCACGCCATATCGGGGGCGTGTCCGGTTGGAGCTACTGGCTGGGATGGTTTCCGGTGGCGCCGATCAACATGATCCTGGCTGCCAGCTACATCGCCGTGCTGTTCCATGTGCCCCTGGGCCGGATCGTGGATCCGCTCGGCGGCCTCGGCACGCCGGAGGGCATCGGGGTGCTGCTCATCACCATGATCGGCCTGGTGGTTCTGTTCGTCCCCTGCTACCTGGGGGTACGTCTCGGCACCGGCTTCGCCACCGTCCTCGGAATCGTCTCCATGGTGCCGATCACCCTGCTGGTGATCCTGCCGGCCTTCAAGCCAAGCACCTTCCATTGGTCCAACGTCTCGGGCTTTCACTTCGCCGATCCGAAGACGGCCGGCTTCGCCTTCGTCATGAGCTGGCTTTTCGTCATGAGCTGGAACGGCATCGGCGTGGAGGCGGCCGCCTGCTACGTCGCCGAGTGCCGTGACCCCCATCGGGACGCCAAGATCGCGCTCACCGCCGAGGGCCTCTACGGCTTGTTCATCTATGCCGCCACCGCCATCGTCTTCGTGGCCGTGCTCGGGGCATCGCTCACGTCGTCCGACCCGTTGACGCTCTACACCAGCTTCGCCGATCACATCTTCGGAAGCGCCGGCTGGGTCAAGTACCTGATCGGCGTCCCCCTCATCGGTGCCCTGCTGCTGTCGGTGCTCAACGCAATCATGGGTGTGGGCCGCTCGCTGTTCCAGGCCTCGGAAGACAGGCTGATACCCAAGTTCTTCGCTCACAAGAACAAGCACCACTCTCCCGACCACGCCATGTTCTTCAACCTGGCCTGCGCCATGCTCGTGGCCCTGTTCGGGTCGCCGGTGCGCATCTACATCTTCTCCAACGTGGGCTACCTCATCGCCATCATCGCGGCGCTCTTCGGATACTTCATGCTGCGTCAGTTCAGCAAGGACCTGACAAGCCCGTTCCGCCTGCCCGGCTATGTGCGATGGATCGCCTTGGCCATGGGGCTCTTCCTCACCTTCGTTTACTTCGTAGGCGGTTGGGGATCGCCGGACATCGTGGTCGGCCCGGGGCAAGGACATACCCTCTACTTGCTCGGATTCGCCGTCGTGGCCGCTTACATACCCCTGCACCTGTGGCGCAGGATGACCGACCGGCGGGACGGCGTGGAGCCGGTGGCCACTCTTCCCATCGTGGTGGGGTCACCCGGTGGCGTCGACTTCGGCGACATGAAGGAGCCCCACGTCCTGGACCCGGCCCACATGGACGCCATCGACATGGAGGCCAGCGGAATCAGCCCGGCACCGGGTCACGCCCCCGATGCGGGCTGACGCGCAGGTGAACGTTCGAACCGGCGACGTGGTGGCGCAACCGAACCCCAAACCGGCCCGGCGCCTGTTCAGAAGGGCCAAGTGGGACGCGCAGCCGACCCAGTCCTCGGCCGTGCTCATCGCCACGGTGGGCATCCCCATCCCGCCGGCCGTGATAGCCCGGGCCGTGCAGTTGAGCGGTGGCCGTCCGGTGGCCGTCCTCACCATCGCCCGGATCTACGGCTACTCGTTCGGGCTGCCCAGCCCGGGGCTCCTCCCCACCCGGAAGGAGATGGACGAGCAACTGGCCCTCGTGGCTAAGGCCATCGCGCGCCTCGAGAGACGAGGCGTCGAGGCCTGGGGCCAGGTAGCGTCCACCCGGCGCTACGCCAAGACCATCGCCCAGGCGGCCCGGGCCCGCGGGGTGGACCACGTGCTGGTGGTCGCTCCGGAGGTACCCCGCTGGAGGCGGCTGGTCGAAGGCGACACCGCCCGGGACGTCAGGCGCCGGATTGGCCAAGAGGCGGAAGTGGAGGGCATCACGGTCTGAACGGCGTCACGTCCCGCGGGCCGCCGGTCAGCTGATGCATATCCCATCGAGTCATTGACGTCGAGTCGAAAGGAAACCGGACAGACCATGGCCGTCTACCTGAGCATGCAGCGAGTCCGCTTCTCCAGTCCGGACGCGCACGACAAGTTCCGCACCGTCTTTAACGAGGTCCGGCACCACTTGATGACCAAGCCGGGCTTTCTCCACCTCACGTGGTGGGAGCACCCCGATGAACCGGGTTGGTACAACGAAGTCAGCATGTGGACCAGCAAAGAGGCGCTCAACGACTGGCACATGGACACCTATCACAAGCACGCCAAGGCGTGGGCGTCCAACGGAGCCATCATGGAGGACATCATCAACAACTTCGAGCTGGTGAGCACCAGGCTCCTCCGCATCTGCCCCACCTGCGGCAAGTTCGAGGACAAAGCGTACGAGCTCGAGTACGAGCAGAAGACCTTGGCCCAGCCGTGCCCGGTTTGCGGGTTCCACTTTCCGGTGGCCACCGAGACGCCCTCGAGTACATCGGTGTTCAAGGACCTGGCGAGCTAAGGGAAGCAACGTATAACTAGAAACCGCCGCCGCTGGCCACAGTTGAACGCGAGGAACCGAAGGGGCGCTCCATGACTGCACGAAGATTGCTTCCCGCTGCGGCATGCACCGAGGACGGCCGCGGCCCATGTGCGGAGTAGTCGGTCTGCTCCTGCGGGACCGCTCGCTCGAACCTCATCTCGGGTCGATGTTGGTCTCCATGATCGAGGCACTTGACGAGCGAGGCCCTGACTCCTCCGGTATCGCCGTCTACTCCGACCATGACAGAACGGACGCCGGGGGCCGGGGGCGGGTGAGAATCTCGCTCGGCAGCGACGAGCCGGTCGACTGGGCTGGTGTGCAGGACCTCCTGCGGGTGAAGTACGGAGCTGCGGTTGACCCGCAGGCATTTGGCGCCGGGTTGGTCATAGCGGCACCGGATGGCCTGGAGGGAGAGGTCCGGACGGTCATTGCCGCAAACTGGCCCCAGATCCGGGTGCTCGCCACCGGACGGAACGTCAGGGTCCTCAAGGACACCGGCCGGCCCACGGACACGTGCACGCGCTACGGCGTGGCGGGCTGGGAGGGTTACCTCGCCTTGGCGCACACCCGCATGGCGACCGAGTCCGCGGTGACCGTCCTGCACTCGCACCCCTTCGTGCCCCGCCGGGATCTCTGTGTCGTGCACAACGGCTCCTTCTCGAATTACGCCACCGTTCGACGCCAGCTGAGGGCGTCCGGGGTCCGGTTCGACTCCGACAACGATTCTGAGGTGGCAGCCCGCTATCTGGCCCAGCGGCTCGCCGAGGGGGCCGACCTCACGGAGGCCATCCGCTGGGTCATGAAGGAGATGGACGGGTTCTTCACGCTGGTCATCTCGACCGACGACGAGATGTCCGTGGTCAGGGACGCCTTCGCCTGCAAGCCGGCCGTAGTGGCCGAAACGGCTGGCTACATCGCCGTGGCATCCGAATACCGGGCCCTGGCTGAGCTCCCCGGCATCGCCGGGGCCGAGGTCTTCGAGCCGCAACCTGAGGAGGTCTACACATGGAGCCGCTAAGTTGTGATGCCCTCGGAACCAGGGCGGTCAATCAGCAGTTGCGGGCCCTCCCGGCGGGAGGCGAGATCCGTGTCCTCCACCCTCGCGGGCGGCACAACCTGGCGGTCGGGCTTGCGTCGCCGGTCTCCGTCACCGTTGACGGGAACGCCGGCTACTTCCTCGGTGGCCTCTGCGGGACCGGCGACGGCACCGGGCCCGACATCGTCGTCAACGGCTTCGTCGGATGGTCGGTGGGCGAGAATCTCATGGGGGGTTCCATTCGGGTACACGGGAGCGCCTCGCAGAGTGCGGGGTCGAGTGCGCGGGGCGGCAGCATCGTCATCGAAGGCGACGCATCATTGCGCGCCGGGATCTCACTCAAGGGAGCCACACTGGCCATCGGCGGCAACGCGGGAGCGATGTCAGGTTTCATGGCCCAGTCCGGACGCATTCTGATCGGCGGCAATGCCGGACACGGCCTGGGGGATTCTCTCTACGAGGCGGTGATCTTCGTCGCCGGGAGTATCGCCTCGCTCGGTTCCGATGCGGTCGTAGAGGAAGTAACGGACGACGACGCGCTGATGCTGAAGGATCTAGTCGAAAAGATAGGATTCGACCACATCGACCCGAACCGCGTCACCAAGGTGGCATCCGCCAGACAGCTCTACCACTTCTCGGCGCACAATTACGGTGCCTACTGATGACGTCATCTTCGTTCAAGCCGGCAACCAATCAAAGCTTCCCGCCCGACGTCATCGCCCGCGTGCATGAGATGGCCGACACCGGCCAGTACCCGATCCGTGGGCTGGGAGCCCGTCGGCGGCTACCGACCTTCGACGACCTCGTGTTCCTTACCGCTTCGGTGTCGCGCTATCCGCTCGAGGGGTATCGCGAGCGCTGTGAGACGCGCACGGTCCTCGGTGGACGGCACGGCGCCCGACCGCTCGAACTCGAGATCCCGATCACCATCGCCGGGATGAGCTTCGGTTCGCTCTCCGCGACCGCGAAGGAGTCCCTGGGCCGTGCCGCCACCATGGTGGGCACGTCGGCCACGACGGGGGACGGTGGCATGACACCCGAGGAGCGCAAGGCCTCGGCGCTGCTCGTCTACCAGGTCACCCCCTCCCGTTACGGCTTCGATCCGGCCGACCTGCGCCAGGCCGACGCGGTGGAGATCGTGGTCGGCCAAGGGGCCAAGCCGGGTGGGGGCGGAATGCTTCTGGGACAGAAGGTGAATGCCCGCGTGGCCGCCATGCGAACACTGCCACCAGGCATCGACCAGCGTTCAGCCAGCCGCCACCCGGACTGGACCGGCCCCGATGACCTGCGCATAAAAATCGAGGAACTCCGGGAGGCCACGGGATGGGCCATCCCGGTCTATGTGAAAATCGGGGCAACTCGAGTCGACCACGACGTCAAGCTGGCGGTGGCGGCGGGCGCCGATGTGGTGGTGGTCGACGGGATGCAGGGGGGCACGGCCGCCACACAAGACGTGTTCATCGAGCACGCCGGGATCCCCACGCTGCCGGCTGTCCGGATGGCGGCCGAAGCACTCGACGAGATCGGCGTGAAGGGCGAGGTGCAGTTGATCGTCTCCGGCGGTATCCGATCAGGGGCTGACGTGGCCAAGGCGTTGGCGCTGGGAGCCGATGCGGTCTCCATCGGCGTCGCCGCGTTGCTTGCCCTCGGCTGCAACCGGAGCGGATACCAGACGACCACCGGTGAGTCGATCGACGTTGAGGCTGACTACGCCGCGTTGGGAACCTCACCCGGCCACTGTGCGCACTGCCACACCGGGCGTTGCCCGGTCGGTATCACCACCCAGGACAAGGTGCTCGAGGCTCGTCTCACGGCCGACCGAGCCGCTGGCGCCGTGGCGAACTTCCTCCGGGCGACAACCATGGAGGTGACCGCACTGGCCCGAGCCTGTGGAAAATCCGACGTCCACCATCTCGAACCGGAAGATCTGGCCGCCCTGACGATGGAAGCGGCGGCCATGGCTAAGGTGCCGCTGGCGGGCACGAACTGGATTCCCGGCTGGCCGCGATAGGGAGACGCTTCGTGCCATCGGACGAATCGGCCGAGGTCGTGATCATCGGCGCCGGTGTCAACGGACTGAGCACGGCTCGGGCGCTGGTCGAGCTGGGCCTGAGCGACGTCCTCGTGCTGGACCGGGCCACCGCCGGGTCGGGAGGGAGCGGCAAGTCGAGTGGCATCGTCCGCTGTCACTACGGCAACCGCTCACTGGCGGCCATGGCCTGGCGGGCATTGCCGGTCCTTGCCCACGCCCGGGAGATCCTGGGGGCGGACTCCGGTTACCACAACACGGGCTACCTGGTCGGCGTGGGACCCGAGAACCTCGGAGCGCTGCGGGCGAACGTCGCCATGCACCAAAGTCTTGGGATCGACGTTGATCTCGTCGGTCACGACACGGCCCAGGAGATGTGGCCTTGGGCGAACTTGGCCGACTTCGCTGCGTTCGCCTACGAGCCACACGGTGGCTACGGCGATGGCCACCAAACGGCGCAAGCCTTCTCGGCCGCGGCACGGCGGGGAGGGGCGCGCATTCGCCAGCAGAGCGCCGTGGTGGGGATCGAGCTGCATGGTGAACGAGCCAGCGGCGTGCGCCTGGCCAGCGGCGCCCGCATCGCCAGCGGGCAGGTCGTGCTGGCAGCCGGCCCCTGGTCGGTGCCACTGGCGAGATCGATCGGCATCGACCTGCCGATCGCGGCCCAGCGGGCCCAGATCCTCCTGGTCGACCCCGGAATCTCCATGCCCCACGTCCCGGTCCTCTCCGACCTGGTGTCGCTGCAGTATGTCCGGGCCGAGGGCAGCACATCGGTGCTGCTGGGTGACAGCGATCATGCGACTCCCGAGTGGGCCGATCCGGACCACTACCGTGAGCGCGCCTCGGAGGAGGAGCTGATCCGGATGATCCCGAAATTCGAGCACCGCTTCCCCGGCCTGGGAGCGGCCCGGTTGTCGTCCTCGTACGCCGGCTGTTACGACGTCACCCCGGACTACAACCCGGTCATCTCCGCCTCCTCCGTAGACGGCGTCTGGCTCTGTGCCGGGTTCTCGGGGCACGGCTACAAGATCTCGCCATCGGTCGGCGAGCTCATGGCGGACCTCATTACCTCCGGGCGGAGCCGGCATCCCGATGTTGACCACAACGACTTTCGGTGGGAGCGGTTTGCCGCTGGCGATCATTTGGTGAGCCCACATCCCTACACCGGAGCAGGGCAGATGCGCTGAATGCCGCTTTGCCCCGGCTGTCGAAGTACGGGCGGCATATATATTGATCAGTCGTGACCACTCGCCCAACCACGAGCGCTGAAAGGACAGGCGGCCAGCTCGGCCAGGTCATCGCCAACCATGTGCGCAGTCGCCGACTGGAGATCGGCCTGAACGTGGGCCAGCTGGCCGAGCGGGCAGGCATCTCCAAGGGAATGCTGTCGAAAATCGAGAACGCGCAGACGTCTCCGAGCCTCTCGACCCTCGAACGCCTCTCATCGGCGCTCGACATGCCGGTGACCTCCATGTTCCGCGGCTTGGCCGAGGAAAGGGACGCGGTTTTCGTCAAAGCCGGCTCTGGGCCCGAGATCGTGCGGAAGGGAACGCGGGCGGGGCACACTTACCAGCTGCTTGGGACACTGCGCGGACCCTACAAGCGGATCGAGCCACTCCTGGTCTCACTGGTGGAGAGCACTGAGATCTTCCCGCTCTTCCAGCATCCGGGCATCGAGATCCTGTACATGCTCGAAGGGACAATGGAGTACAGCTACGGGCGCGAGCACTACCGCATGGAGCGGGGCGACACCCTGCAGTTCGAAGGCGACATCCCCCACGGCCCGACCAAGCTCATCGACCTCCCGATTCGCTTTCTCTCCATCACCATCTACGGAGGGGATCGCCCGTAGGGCGGCCTCCACGGGGAGGTGGAGCCGCCAGCTAAGATCGAGATCGACGGGAAGTCGGCCACGGGGGCGTCCAGCAACTCCCTAAGTTCCGGGATCCTGCCGGAAGCGACCCGAAGTGGGGCAGGTGCAGTGAGGACGGGGAGCGAGGTCAGGCCGGTCACCCGCTCGCGGACACCCTTGCCGGCAAGGCGGCTGTAGCGGCGCCGGCGACGGGAGCCGAGCACGATCACATCGGCTGACCAGTCGTGCGCCGAGTTGGCAATCCGGGTCTCGACGCCGAAGCAGCTGGCGAGGTAGAGCGAGCCTTGGGTCGGGATACCTGCGGCGCGAAGGGAGTTCACAGCGCGCTCAAGGTGCTGTATCGCCTCGGCCTGCGTCTCCACGGTGTGTCCCCGCCCGCCTACGAGGTACTCGTTCACATGGACGACGCGCACGGCTGCCGAGGACTGCCTGGCCATGGCGGTGACGAAACTGACCGCGGCTTCACTCGAAGCGGAATCGTCGATAGCAAGCAGAATTCTGCTGAACATGATCGCACTCGTTCTCTGCCGCCCCGCACTTTGGCGGCACTCTTTTGTTTCCATCATGTTAACACCCTGGTGACAAGCAGGAATACCAGGATCGAAACATCCGGGCAACACGGGACCGCTACGTTCAGCCCCACGGAGCGGTGAAAGGAACCCCGATGACCTGGCGGCACCGCGAAGTCCTGGGTGAGTACCGTGAATTGGCGGTGGTGGCGGTGGCCGCCGTCCTCGGACTCACCGTCCAGAGCCCGCTGCTGTGGGTGGTGCACCACCAGGGCATCGATGTGCTTCTGGTCGTGCTCGTGTTCTCCACGGCGATCGGCATTGAGCCGGGGTCCCTGCGACGGCTGACCGCCTCCTGGCGCCAGCTCTTCCTCGCACTCGTCGTCGGCGCGAGCCTCCTTCCGGCTCTCTCCTGGCTGGTCTCCACCATGGTCGCGCCCGGAGCCCTCCGCAACGGCATCACCACCATCGGCCTGGCGCCCTGTGAGATTGCCTCCATCGCAACGACGGCGATAGCCGCCGGCGACGTTGCGCTGGCGGGAGGCGTCTTGATCGGATCCACCATGGTGACGGTCTTGGTGGCCGGACCGATACTCGCCTTCGAGAGTCCGGGTACGTCCGTTAACCCCGGGCACCTCATCTTCAACCTGCTGGTCATTGTGGCAATACCGCTCGCGGCCGGATTGACCGTGCGGCTTCTCACACCACTTCCTGCACCAGGTGAGGCCGTCGCGTCCACGACAAGCACCCTCGCCGTAGCCGGCCTGGTTGCCCTGGTTGCGGCGGAGGTGCATCCGTCGCGGAACTATCTCGCGGTCCTCCTGGCCGCCCTGGTGATCGTAGTCGCCTCGGCCATCGTCGGCCGGATCACTGCGCTGGGCAGTGGACAGCGAACCATCAAGACACTGCTGCTGACCACCTCAATGCGGGACTTCGCCATTGCGGCTGCATTGGCAACGGATGCATTTGGACCCGCTGCCGCCGCTCCACTGGGCGTCTACGGCATCACGGTGCTCATCTGGGGCACAGGGAGTGCCGGATTCATGCGAGCACGACACGCCGAGCGCGGCCGGACGTCCAGGGCCTCAGAGGCGGGAGAACCAGAGGAAGCCGGCGATCACCAGCAAGCCGACCACCCCGACGATCACGGCGGCGAGCATGTCGGACACGAGCATGCCGATCATGATCGCGGCGATGATGATCACCAGGCACAGCAGGCCGACGACGATCTTGACGTCGGTGGGCGTCTCGGGTCCCACGTAGCTGGGATTGTGATCTTTGACCCCCCACTCCCGTTCCGGCTTGCGGACTGGTGACAGCTCGCGCTGCCCGGTTGGCTGCGGCGCCGGGGTGAACACGGGCTGGCGCGTCGCGAGCGTGGGGTCCGGCCCGGCGGGCGCCAGCGGCTCGTCTAGCTCCGGGTCGTCCAGCTCCATGTCGTCGTCGAATTCCTCGTCCGGGTCCAGCTCCGGGTCGTCGCCGAATTCCTCGTCGTCGGCGTCTAGCTCCGCGCCGGTGTCCAGCTCCATATCGGCCAGCTCCATCTCGGGGTCCAGCTCCGTATCCGGGTCAAGGCCGGGGTCGGAGTCCAGTTCAGGAACGACGTGGAAGCCCAGGTCGGCCATCAGGTCAGGCTCAGCGACGGACACGTGCCCGGCTTCCAGGTCAGGCTCGGCGCTCGGCGCCTGCGCGGCGTCCGCCTCCAGGCGGTCCGGTGACCCGGGAGCGAGCCGGGGCGC
>CAZORE010000022.1:14862-19239 GCA_964581815.1 uncultured Streptosporangiaceae bacterium
GGTCGGCCGGGTCGGCCGGCCAGGCCTCCGGCCCCAGGTAGGCGGTCCCCCAGTCCAGGCCGGAGCCGAACACGAGCAGCCCCGCGCCGCCGGGCCCGACAAGCGCGGCTTGCGTCTCGAGGTCCCGGCGCCCGAACGCTCCGGGCGCCGGGAGCGACCGCCACCAGCCCGCCTCGACGGAGGAGGTGTACATCCGGGCGGCGTCCCGCCGCAGCAGCCGCAGGTCCGGCTCAGACAGCGTGAACTCATCGGATTCGCCGCGGGAGATCCGGTCGCCGCGGTTCTCACCGGGCCCGGCCTCCAGGTAGCCGCTGACGACCAGGTACGCGCCCTTCTCGTCAACGAAGCCGCGCCCGTAGAGCAGGCCGCCGGCGATCCGCCCCTCCTGGGTCGCGGACTCCGCGGCCAGCCGCAGGTTCCGCGAGACGCGCGGCTCGACGAGCACGGCACCGTCGCCGTCACCGAACGCGTCAAGCCCGGCGTACACGCTCCGTGGACGGAGCGGCACCGGCGCCCTTCTCGCGCCCGGCTGGAATACGGCCCCGCCGTCGGTCATACCGCAACCCCTCCTCCTGAGGCGGCCGCCCACCCGCGACGGCCCCGGCATAGCACGGCTCTCTTCAGAGATTAGCGGTTAAAAGGCCAGCTGTTTAGCCAGCCTTTCGCCGCGTGCCTAAATCGGGGTGCACCAAATGTGCCATTGGTGCCGTTATAGCGGCACCAATGGCACATTCACGCCGTTCGGCGGCCGGCCCTACTCCGACGGCGCGGTGAATCCGTCCGCGCCGACCGTGACCTCGGCGGTCTGCGCGAGATCGACGACGGGCCTGACCTTGCCGTCCAGGTCGAGCACCGGCGACGCCTCGGAGTACCAGGACGGGATGACCGCGTTGCCCCAGAAGTCGCGACGCCGCGGGTCGCGGACCGACCAGCGCAGCACCGGGTGGTCCGGGTCGCCGGTGTAGTAGTCGGAGGTGTAGATCTCAAGCCGGTGCCCGTCCGGGTCGCGCAGGTACACGTAGAACGCGTTGGACACGCCGTGCCGCCCGGGCCCGCGCTCGATGCACTCCTCCAGGTGCAGCGAGCCGATGATGTCGCAGATCCGCAGGACCGAGTGCGGCTCGTGAGCGAAGAACCCCAGGTGGTGCAGCCGCGGGCCGGCGCCGCCGGTGAACGCGACGTCGTGCACGGTCTGCTTGCGGTACATCCAGGCGGCGTAGACGGTCTGGTCGTCCTCGATGGTCTCCGACAGCCCGAAGCCGAGGCCGGAGTAGTACGACTGCGCGAGCGGCACGTCGGGCACGCAGATGTTGAAGTGGTCGAGCCGCGCGACCTCGGCGCCGCGCCGCAGGTCGTAGCGCTGCTGCAGCCGCTCCGGGTGGTCGGCGCGGTCGAAGAAGTCGACGAGGAAGCCGAGCGGGTCCTCCACCCGGACGACCGGGCCGAGCCCGCGCACCGTCCCGGCGGGCAGCCGCTCGGTGCGGCAGCCGAGCGCCGCGTAGTAGGCCGCCGCGCGGTCCAGGTCAGCCGACGACCTGACGCGGAAGCCGAGCGCGCCCGCCGCCGCCTGCGGGCCGGCGGCAATGACCAGGTTGTGGTGGGTGAGCTCGTCGAACCCGCGCAGGTACAGGGCGGACGAGTCCTCCCAGGTGACGACGAAGCCGAGCAGGTCCACCCAGAAGCGCCGCGCCTCGGCGAGGTCGGTCACCGTCAGCGTCGCGTACGCCGACCTGATGATGTCGGGAACGGGAGGCAGGTCAGGCATGATCACGCTCCGAAACGCGGTACGTGGGTGTCACCGAGCGCGATGTGCACGATCCGGGACTCGGTGTAGAAGTCGATCGAGTGCTGGCCGCCCTCCCGGCCGAGCCCGCTGGCCTTCACCCCGCCGAACGGGGTCCGCAGGTCCCGCACGTTGTGCGAGTTTACCCAGGTCATCCCGGATTCGACGGCGGCGGCGACACGGTGCGCGCGGCGCAGGTCCGACGTCCAGATGTACGCGGCAAGCCCGTACTTCGTGCCGTTCGCCAGCGCGACGGCCTCTGACTCAGACGAGAACGGCGTCACGCACGCCACCGGCCCGAAGATCTCCTCCTGGAAAACCCGCATCGACGGCGTCACGTCCGCGAACACGGTCGCCGACAGGTAGTTCCCTTCGGCAAGGCCGGCCGGCCGGGACCCGCCCGCGACCAGCCGCGCTCCCTCGCCGACCCCGACAGACACGTAGGACATGACCCGCTCGTAGTGCTCCGGGTGCACCAGGGCGCCGACCTCGGTCGCCGGGTCGGCCGGGTCGCCCACCCGGACGCGGGCCGCCCGCTCGGCGAGCCGCGCGACGAGCTCGTCGTACACGCTCCGTTCTGCGAGGATCCGCGAGCCGGCGGTGCACCGTTCGCCGTTCAGCGACATCACCCCGAACAACGCGGAGTCAACCGCCGCGTCCAGGTCCGCGTCGGCGAAGATGACGCACGGCGACTTGCCGCCGAGCTCCATCGACAGGGTCTTGAGGTTGTCCGCCGCGACGCGCATGATGACCTGCCCGGTGGTGGTCTCCCCCGTGAATGAGATGCGCGGCACGCCCGGGTGCGCGACCAGCGCCGCGCCCGCTTCCTCGCCGATGCCGTGCACGATGTTGAACACCCCGTCGGGCACGCCCGCCTCGGTCATGATCTCCGGCAGCAAGGAGGCGGAAAGCGGCGTCCACTCGGCCGGCTTGAGCACCACGGCGCAGCCGGAGGCGAGCGCGGGCGCGAGCTTCCACGACTCGAGCATGAACGGCGTGTTCCACGGCGTGATCAGCCCGGCGACCCCGGCGGGCCTGCGCAGCACGTAGCCGAGCTGGCCCGGCTGGGAGAAGGCCTCCTCATGCTGTGCGACGATCACGTCGGCGAAGTACCTGAAGTTCTCCGCAGCCCGCGCCGCCTGCCCCTTCGCCTGAGTGATCGGCAGCCCGGTGTCGAACGTCTCCATGGCGGCGATCCGTGCGCCGCGCGCCTCGATCCCGTCCGCGATCTTGTTGAGGACCTTCGCCCGCGCCCGCGCCGCCAGGCCCGGCCACGGGCCGCGGAACGCCTCGCCCGCCGCGGCGACGGCCCGGTCGACGTCCTGCGCGGTGCCGGCCGCGGCGTGCGCGTAGACCTGGTTGGACACCGGGTCGGCCACCCCGAAGGTGCCGCCGGCGACGCTCGGCACGTGCCGCCCGCCGATGAAGTGCTCGATCTTCTCCGGCACGTCGAGGCCGGGCTGGTCACGGAGCTGCGGCTCGGTCACGGGTGATTCTCCAATCGTCAGACGGAACGGGGGCGTGGCCACGCGCTCCGCGCTACCGGCCCGCCTTCACTGGGCCACCTTCACGCGGCCACCTTGGCGACCGGCCCCTCGAGCACCGCGGCGCCTGCCGCCAGGAGCCGCAGCGCGGTCGCCTGGCCGGCCGCGGTGAGCGGCACGAGCGGCGGCCTGACGAAGCCCGAGCCGATGAGCCCGGCCTGCGCGAGCACCCACTTGGCCGCCGCGGGGTTGGTCTCCGTGAAGATCACGTCGGTCACCGGGTGCAGCCCGAAGTGCAGGTCACGGGCCGCCTCGAACTCGCCGGCCTGCCACAGCTCGTACATGCGGGCAGTGGCGGCGGGCGCCAGGTTGGCAGTGGCGGAGACGAACCCGACCCCGCCGAGCGACAGCAGCGGCAGGCAGAGCAGCTCGATGCCCGACCAGATCAGCGTGTCCCGGCCCGCCACGTGCAGCACCCGGGAGAAGTGCTCGAAGTCCCTGGTGGTCTCCTTCACGCCGACGATGTTGGCGTGCGCCTTCCGCAGGCGCGCCACGGTTTCCGGCGCGATGTCGACCGCGGTCCGCGACGGCACGTTGTAGGCGATGAGCGGCAGGTCGGGGAACTCGCGCGCCACCGTGCCGTACCAGTGGAACAGGCCGTCTTGGGTGGGCCGCGCGTAGTACGGGGTGATGATCAGCACCGCGTCCGCGCCCGCCTGCTGCGCGATCGCGGTCAGCTCGAGCGTCTCGTCCAGCTTGGCCGAGCCGGTGCCGGGCACGAACGGCACCCGGTCGGCGATCTCGTCCGCCGCGGCCGTGATCGCGGCGGCGCGCTCCGCGGTGCTCTGCGCGGACGGCTCGCCGGTGGAGCCGCCGAGCGAGATGCCGTGGCTGCCCGACTCGAGCTGCCAGCGGATCAGGCTGCGCAGCCCTTCAGTGTCGGGGGCGCCCTCGGCCGTGAACGGCGAGACGACCGGCGCGATCGACCCCCGGATCTTCGCCGGGTCGCTGCGGAACCGCACGGGCCCGCTCCTTTCCTCGGTGCTGCTCTTACTCCCGTTTCCTCGGTGCTGTTATTCCTCCCGCCCCGCCCGCCCCTCCTGCCCCGCC
>CAZORE010000022.1:19339-30432 GCA_964581815.1 uncultured Streptosporangiaceae bacterium
GCCCCGCCCGCCCCTCCTGCCCCGCCTGCTCCTCCCGGCCGGCCCGCTCCTCCCGGCTGGCCCGCCACGCCTCGTAAGCGGGCTGCCACCGTTTCCCGAGGGGGTAAAGCCCGTCGACGGACTCGCCCTTGGCGACCAGTTCCGCGGCGAACTCCTCCTGAAGCTCCTGCTCGGCGGCGTCCTGCGCCACCTCCAGAGCCAGGTGCGCGGGGATCACGATGACCCCGTCACCGTCGCCCGCGATGATGTCGCCCGGCGTGACGGTGACGCCGGCGCAGGCGATGACGCCGTTCACCTCCCACGGTACGTGCCGTCGGCCGAGCACCGCCGGGTGCGTCGCGCCGAAGTAGACCGGCAGGTCCATGGCGTGCAGCGCCTGGCTGTCCCGGATCGCGCCGTCGGTGACGATGCCGGCCGCGCCGCGCACCTGGGCGCGCAGCGCGAGTATGTCGCCGACGGTGCCCGCGGTCGGGTCGCCGCGCGCCTCGATGACCAGGACCTCACCGGGCCGCACCTGCTCGACGGCGCGCTTCTGCGCGTTAAGGCCGCCGCCGCGCAGTGTCCCGCCGTACTGGGCGAACAAGTCTTCGCGGAACGGCACGTAGCGCAGCGTCCTGGCGAACCCGACCATCTTCGTGCCTGGCCTCGTGGCGTGCAGCCGGTCCAGGGTGACGGAGTTGAAGCCGCGCTTGCGCAGCTGGGATGACAGCGTGGCGGTGCTGACCCTGCTCACGGCGCGCAGCACCTCGGCCGGGGAGTCGGACGGGCCAGTGACGCCGGGCAGAGGGGCGCCGCGGGCGCCGTAGGCGGCCTCGCGCTGCGCGTCGTCCGCGGCGGGCATCGCACCCGGCGGCAGCAGGGCGTAGTCCGCCTCCGCGACCGGGCTGCGCAGCCGCCCAGTCGACAACGGCCACTCCCCGTCTCCGTCAGGGGACGCCCCGGCCTCCTGGGCGCCGGCCGGGTCCTTGCCGTCCCGGGCGCCCACCTCTCGGCTCGGCCATGCGCCGCCCGCGGCGCCGCCCGCGCTCCTGCCTTCCCGCGGCCGCGCCGCCTGCGCGCTCACCTCCACCTCGACCAGGTCGCCGGGCCGGACCACGGTGGACCCGGTGGGCGTCCCGGTGAGTATCACGTCCCCCGGCTCGAGCGTGGTCAGCCGCGATACGTCCGCCACGATGTCGGCGAAGGAGAACAGCAGGTCGTCGCCGCTGACCGCGTCCTGGGCGAGTTCCCCGTTGACCCAGGTGCGCAGCCGCACCCGCTCCGGGTCGACGGACCTGGCGTCGAGCAGCCCCGGTCCGAGCGGCGTGAACCCGTCGATGCCCTTGGACCTGACGTTCGACCCGTTGTCCGCGTAGCGCAGGTCGTAGACGCCGAAGTCGTTGGCGGCGGTGACCCACCGCACATGACCCCAGGCGTCGGCGGCAGAGACCCGGCTCGCCCGGGTACCGATCACCAGGGCGACCTCGCCCTCGAACGCGAGCAGCTCGCACCACGGCGGCCGCAGCACGGGGTCGCCGTCGGCCGCCAGGGTGCTCGGCGGCTTGAGGAAGTAGGACGGCCATTGCGGGAGGCGGCCGCGCTCCATCGCCCGGCTGCGATAGCTCACGTGCACGGCGATGATCTTCGTGGGCGCCTGGCCCGCGAGCGGGTGCCCGGGCGCGCGCTCTGGCATGTGCTCTGTCATCGGGAAGATCGTATATGAAACGGTTCCGCACGGACAGACCCCCGGGTCTTACCCCACGGGCCCAGTCCGCTGCTCATTGTAGCGACATGGTTACACAAGTGCAGGCGGGGAAGTATCCAAACGGCCATGACCACGGGTGGTCATGGCGATGAGTCCATCAACGGGGGAAGAAAGTGGCTCTGACCGATATTCTCGGCAAGACCGGCCAGCAGGGTGGCATCGAGGCCATCTCGCAGCTCTTCGGCGGCCATGGCCTGCAGGGCATCCTGAGCGCCATGCAGTCGAACGGCATGGGGCAGCAGGTGAGGTCCTGGCTCGGCGACGGGCCCAACGTGCCTGTCACCGGCGCGGACATTAAGAAGGTCGCGAACCCGTCGGCGCTCGCGCGCATGGCGCGCCAGGAGGGCATCTCGCCGGAAGAGCTGTGCGACCACATCGCCCAGGCCCTGCCCGGTCTCGTCGACAAGGCCACGCCCGAGGGCCAGGTGCCCAGGCCGGCCAAGCCCGCCCAGGACCGCAAGGGCCACAAGAAGTAGCGCGGCACACCGAGAAGCGTGGCGCCTGCCTCCTGGGCAGGCGCCACTGCCATGCCCGCCTCCGTCACCACCCTGCTCAGAGCAGGCGGCCAGGTTGGTTCGATATCGTCTGACTAGTGACATTGACCCGGACGGACTCCGAGGAGGAGCGCGCGTGAAGCTACTGGTAACTGGCGGCGCAGGGTACATCGGCGGCGTGGTGACGCACGCCCTCGTTGCGGCGGGCCACCAGGTGACGGTCGTCGACGACCTGTCGACCGGCTTCGCGGACACCGTCCCGGACGGCGCCGAGTTCCACCGGCTCGAGGTGCACCAGGTTGGCCAGGTGCTCACCCCTGACGCGGGCTTCGACGGCGTGCTGCACTTCGCCGCGAAGATCGAGGTCGCCGAGTCGGTCGCCCGCCCCGACCTGTACTGGAACGTGAACGTCGGCGGCACGATGGCGCTGCTCGCCGCCGTCCGCGCGGCCGGCGTGCCGCGGCTGATCTTCTCCTCCACCGGGTCGATGTACGACCCGCGCAGCGTGGTGGCCCAGCCGGGCGGCGGTTTCAGCAAGCTAGACGAGGACGCCGTGATCCGGCCGGCCAACACGTACGCCGCGACCAAGCTCGCGGTCGACCTGATGCTCGCAGGAGAGTGCGAGGCCTTCGGCCTCGGCGCCGTCTCGCTGCGCTACTTCAACGCCTCCGGCGCGGTCGGGCACCTGGGCGAGCGGCACAACCCCGAGTCGCACCTGGTCCCGATCGTGCTGCAGGTGGCAAGCGGGCAGCGCGACGAGCTGATGGTGTACGGCGACGACTACCCGACGCCGGACGGGACCTGCGTCCGCGACTACATCCACGTCGCCGACCTGGCTACCGCGCACCTGCTGGCGCTCGAAGCCATCAAGCCGGGCCGGCATGAGGTTTACAACCTGGGCAACGGCGACGGCTACAGCGTGCGGCAGGTCATCGACGCCGCCCGCGAGGTCACCGGCCACCCCATCCCGGTCAAGCTGGCGCCGCGCCGTCCCGGCGACCCCGCCGCCACGGTCGCCTCGAGCGACAAGGCCCGCCGCGAGCTCGGCTGGCACCCGGCCCGTCCCGCGCTGCGGGACATCGTCGCGGACGCCTGGGCCTTCCACCAGTCGGTCGGGTAGGCACCGCGCCAGCCCAGGGGCATCTGAGCCCGATAGGGCCATCCTCTGGAAACGCCTGGCCCCATAACGGTACTGACCTGCGGGCCCCTTGGGCCGCGACCTTCTGTCAGTTCCCGCGTCCCTGGACAACTCTGTATCAGTTTCTGCGTCCTATATCGGGACATAACGGACGCAGAAATGACCGAAACCGATACAAAGTCGGGAGTTCGCGGAACCTGACAGAAAGCGGGCTGCCAGGCGCAGGTTCCCGGTGTCAGGGCACGAAACCCACGTAACTCACGAACCTCGGTGGCCTCGGCGGCCCGCCTGGAAGCAGGCCGGCTTGAATCGGGAACGTCGGCCCATATGCTGAACGTGTGCGGATAGGCGCGCGGGCCGGCGGGGCCGGCCTGCTGACGGCCGTCGGCCTGCTCTCGCTAGGCGAGCTCGCGGGCCAGTTGCTGCTGGCCGATCAGGTAACGCCGCAGCGCCTGGCGGCGCTCGCGGTGGCCGTGCTCGCGGTCGTCGCGGCGGGCTGCGTCGCCGTCGCCGTCCGCGTCGATCATGTCGTTGCCGCGGCTCCCGTTGTTCGCCGTGTCACCGCGCTGCGCGACAAGTCCTGGCGCGTCGCGTTCCTCCGGCTGCGCGACCCCGGTGCCCGCGGCAGGCCGAGACCAAGAGCGCCCGCGGCGGTCCCGGCGACCGCCTGACCGCGCCTGACTGGGCAGTTTCACCGCGCCCGGCGTTCCGGCCCATGCCGGTTACCGCCGCCGCGCCGGTATCGCGCCCGGGTCCCGGCTACGGCTCGCTCGGCCAGACCCCGTCCGGCTAGCCTGTCGCGCTGTCACGCGGCCGCCCCCAGCCCGTTTCCGTTCTGAGCTGGAAGGCCTCCTGTCATGTACGTGTTCCTTGGCGTCCCGGTGGGCGCCGCCTATCACCTCGTCTTCGCCCTCACGCAACTGCTAACTCCCGTCGCCGGCGGCCTGGCCGCGGCCGCCGCGATCGTCTTGTTCACCGCCGCCGTCCGGCTGGCACTCTCTCCGCTTTCGCTGCGCGCACTGCGCGGCCAGGCCGTCATGGCCCGGCTCGCCCCCCAGGTCCAGGCGCTGCGCACCCGCTTCGGCCGTGAGCCGGAGCGGTTCAGCAGCGAGCTGTCCGCCCTGTACAAGCGAGAGGGCGCCAGCCCGTTCGCCGGCCTTCTCCCGCTGCTCGCCCAGTGGCCGTTCCTCAGCGTCATGTACCTGCTGTTCCGCTCGGCCACGGTGGACGGCCAACCGAACCGGCTACTGTCCGACGGCCTGTTCGGCGTCCCGCTCGGCGCGCACTGGCTATCGGGCGCCGGCCTGCTCAGCGTGCCCGACGCGCTCTTCCTCGCCGCCTTCGCGGTCCTCGCCGCCCTGTGCTGGCTGTCTGCCCGCCTGGCGCGGCGCACCGCCCCCGCCGCACCGCCCGCGGTGGCCGCCCCAGCGGCATGGCTTACCCGGATCCTCCCGTACCTGACCGTGGTCATCGCCGCGTTCGCCCCGCTGGCCGCCGCTATCTACCTGCTCACCACCGTCGCCTGGACGATCGCAGAGCGCCGCCTCTTCCAGAGCCGCATCGCGCCACCGCTAGCATCTGGGGATGACCGAGCCGCAGCGCGGAGGCCTGCACCACGTTGAGCTATGGGTGCCCGACATCGCGCGGGCCGAGCGCGACTGGGGCTGGCTACTCGGCCGCCTTGGCTACGAGCCGTTCCAGGACTGGCCGGCCGGGCGCAGCTGGCGCCTGGCCGGCACCTATATCGTCGTCGAGCAGTCGCCGGCCATGACCGCGGCCGTCCACGACCGGCTCCGCCCCGGCCTCAACCACCTCGCCTTCCACGCGGGCGCGAGAGGCGAGGTGGACGCCCTGGCCGCGGACGGCCCGGCTAACGGCTGGACGCTGATGTTCGCCGACCGCCACCCGCACGCCGGCGGCCAGGACCACTACGCCGCCTACCTGGCGAACACCGACGGCTTCGAGGCGGAGCTCATCGCCGCGGACGCCTAGTCATCCAGGCCAGACCTGGCGGGCGAGCCGCACCACCAGCTCAAGCTTGGCGCGCTGCGCCTCCGGGGTCACCGGGTTGGCGACCGGCACCGACGCGAAGCCGCACTGCGTGGACAGCGCCAGCTCCTCGACCGGCTTGTAGCGGGCGGCCTCCTCGATCCGCGCGAGCACGTCGGCGTCGTACTCGAGCTTCGATGACTTGGTGGTGAGCAGGCCGAGCACCACGAGGGTGCCCGGGCGCGCGTCGGCGAGCGGCTCGAAGCCGCCGGAGCGGTCCGAGTCGTACTCCAGCAGCAGCCGGTCGATCGCCAGCCGGGGGAAGAGGTCCGCGGAGATCGCGCCGTAGCCCCCCGCGGAGTGCCACGCGCCGGCCGGGCCGTTGCCACGGCAGACGTGCAGCGCCGAGGTCACCCCGGTCAGCCCGTCGAACAGCGAGCTGTCGAGCGCGGCGTCGAACGCGAGCTCCGCCGCCGGGTCGCGGCCGTCCGCCTTCATCGCCGCCACGGTGTCGGGGTCGCAGAGGGAGCCGTAGTTGGGCGCGTCGAGCTGAATGTAGTCGCAGCCGAGGTCGACGAGCGTGTGCGCCACCGCCCGCAGGTAGTCGCGGACCTCGCCGAGGAACTCCTCGGCCGAGGCGTACCCGGTCGCGGGTGAGTGCTCGGGGGACCAGTAGCGGCGGTGGTAGCTCGGCGACGGCATGGTGAACTTGGTCCGGCTGCGCGCGTAGCGGGCGAGGAACCCGTACTCGGCGGCCATGTCGCCGGTCCGCGGCGCGGTGGCGACCCGCCGCACCACCGCCGGGTACCCGGCGGGACGGCCGCCGGAGTCCGCCGCGCCGTACTGGCCCTCGGTGGCGCCTCGCCAGTTCAGCGCGCCGCGGCCCGCCGTTGCCGCGAACGCGTCGACGAAGCGGGGGGTTTGCGCCCAGGCGATGCGGCGCACCTCACCGTCGGTGATGACGTCGAGCCCCACTTCTTCCTGCAGCCGGATGGCGTCCCGGACGGCATCACCGAGCAGGGCGCTGTCCGCGGGCGACGACCGGCGCGCTGCGCGCACCACCGCCTCGCTCCGCAGCAGGCTGCCCACGGTCTCGGCCCGTGTGGCATCGTCTGTCTTGTTAGTGCTCGGCATCCGGTCCTCCGGCGGCGGTAGCGTCAGCGGATCTTGCCCAGCGCGGGGATGACCCGGGCCGGGTTCTCGTGGAAAATCTTGATCTTGTCATCCTCGGTAAGGAAGTCAAACGTATCGATGACCGGAACGAGATCGTCGCTCGTCCGCCCGGTCTCCGGGCGGACGGCGCGGCCTGAGCCCGGCGCCTCGGTGCCGAACAGCATCCGGGGCACGCCCCGCTGCTTGATCGCCGCCTCGAGGAAGTGCACGTCGTACCCGCAGGTGTCGTAGAAGAGGTTCTGCGACAGGTCCTTCTGGGCCAGGTGGTGGTCGGTCGGCACGAACCGGTCGAGCGCCCCGCCGCAATGGCAGATGATGACGCGAAGCTCGGGGAAGCGCTCGAACACGTCGCCGTGCGACAGGAACTGCCCGGCGAGGTACTGCTCGGTAAGGAAGCCGAGCTGGTAATTGTGCGGGACGACGCGGAAGCGGGGATCGAGCGAGTTCGTGCCGTGCACGATCAGCGGGATGCCGAGCTCCTGGGCGCGGGCGTACAGCGGGAACCAGTACGGCTCGTGCATGCCGGGCGTGGTGCGCTGGCCCGCGGGGTCGGGTGCGGCGTAAGCGGCCACGAAGCCGAGCTCGCGCACGCACCGGTCAAGCTCCGCGACACAATGCGACAGGTCGGGCGCGGCCGAGTCCTGCGGCAGCATCGCCGCGCCGAGGAACCGGTCAGGGAACATCTGGCACTGCTGGTGGATCATGTCGTTCACGTACCGGGTCCAGGCGGGGATCAGGTGCGGCTCCATCCAGCCCATGGTGAGGAACGGTCGTGGGCCGATCACCTGCACGTCAATGTTCCGCTCGTCCATGTAGCGGGCGTGCCCGAGCGCCGCCTCGTGGAAGTCGTGCACGGTGATTCCGCCGGGCCCGGCCTTGTCCTGCCCGATCGGCGAGGCCATCGGCGTGTTCGACCCCATCATCAGCATCAGGAACGCGTTGGCGCCGAACGGCACAGACACGTGGCCGTGCACGTCGAGCACGGGAACGTTGTGGTACACGCGGGTGTATCCCTTCTACGAGGCCGGAGAATCTGCAGAACGTGGGCGTGGGCCGGCTGGCGCCGGCCCCGGCGCAGGCCGTTGCCCTTCAGGCGCGGGCGCCCTAGTTCCAACGGGCGAAGCCCATCCCGGTGCCCGTGCCCGCGGGCGTGCGGTAGCCGGGAATGTAGTCGAGGACGGCCGGGGTGAGCCCGTCGAGCGCCCCAGCCGCGGTGACCCAGTTGAGTATCTCTGAGTTGCCCGAGCGGAGGCTCGCGCGCGGGATCGCCCGCAGCCCGGCGGCGTCCTTCGCGGCGATGCAGTCGAGGACCTGCCGGTCAAGCTCCTCGTCGATGACGAAGTGGGTGAGGCCGCCGGAGGCGATGACGGCAACCCGCGCGTCCTGCGGCCAGGACTCCACCGCCCGGCGCAGCGCGAGGCCCAGGTCGTGGCAGCGCGCGGCGGACGGGACGTTCGGCGGGTAGTAGGTGTTGACGAAGACCGGCACGATGGGCGTGTCCGCCGGCAGGCCGAGCCGGTACCTGGGGAAGGTGAACGCGTGCCCGAGGGTGCGCCCGGCCGGCTGCCTGGAGAAGACGGTCAGGTCGAAGTCGTCAAGGGCCAGCTGCTCGGCGATGTGCCCGCTCAGCTCCGTCGCGACCGGGTGGGTAGCCGGTTCGTCGCCGTGCACCGCCCAGTAGGCGGCCTGGATGCCGCGCGGGATCTTGGCGAACGTCTCCGCGTCGGGTGCCATGTCGACGAGCTCGGTCCCGGTGAAGCAGGCGAAGGCGGGGATGCCGTCGTCGATGAACAGCTCCCGCTGGTCGTCGCCGATCACCAGGGCGAGGTCCACGCCGGCCCCGGCCAGGGCGGCGGACAGCGACTCGATGGCGACCTGGGCCCGGTGGTACTTCCGCTCCCAGATCTCCGGCAGCAGCTCTTTCGCGATCCCCGGGTCGGCGCCGGCCAGCAGCTCGTCGTACGTGTGGTACGCGGCGTCCTTTCCGAGCAGTGAGTTGCGCATGTCCCGCGCCGCGTGATCCGGCCACATGTCGACACCCGAGCTGAGCTGCGGGGTATGCGATGCGGCAATGCCGATAACGATGTCTGCCATATCCCGGCACCTCTTTTGAAATAGGGGAGTCAGGTGCGTCAGTGACTACTAGGCTTTCCGAGCTGGAAGTAGACCTTCTCCACTCATGGTGAAGGTAATTTATAGAATAGAGTAGCGAGTAGTTATGAGGCCCGGTTGGAACCGCGGGGACGCGGAAGGCCCGAAGTCGGCAGGCTGCCCGCTCCGGTAGCGTTCACGCTAGAAACCGGGCATTAGCCTGTCAACACCTGTTACGAGCCCATTAACGGAGTTGTGCGGAAAGGACAATTTCCCGCACCGTTACGTTGGCAGCTGGTCGTTGCGGCCAGCTGTTGCCGGGGTAACGGTTGCCCGGCCTGCCGGCCGCGTTTCGCGCCAGGTGGGCGGGCGGGATTTGGTTCCGGCGGGCCGCGTTTCTTCCTCGGCCGCCCGCCGTCGGCGCCGCCGAGCCGGGGCGCTACGCGGGAACCGACAGGGAGAGCCCGAACTGGCCGGCCTCGTCGGTCCACCAGGAGCGCATCGCGAGCCCCGCGGCCGCCAGCTCCGCCCGGGCGCCGTCTTCACGGAACTTGGCGGACACCTCGGTGCGCATCTCCTCGCCGGCCGCGAACTCGACGGTCAGGCCGAGGTCACGGACCCGCACCGTCTGGTCCGCCGCGGCCCGCAGCCGCATCTCGATCCATGCCCGCTTCGCGTCCCAGACCGCGACGTGCTCGAACGCGTCGAGGTCGAAGTCGGCGCCGAGCTCGGCGTTGAGCACCGCGAGGACGTTCTTGTTGAATTCGGCGGTCACCCCGGCGGCGTCGTCGTAGGCGGCGACCAGCACGGCCGGGTCCTTGACCAGGTCGGTGCCGAGCAGGAACGCGTCGCCTGGGCGCAGCCGCGCCCTGATCCGGCGCAGGAAGACCCCGCGCTCGGCGGGGACCATGTTGCCGATGGTGGACCCCAGGAATGCGAGGAGCCGAGGGCCGTCCCCGGGCGCGGCGTGGCCGCCGTCGCCGCTGCCTCGGCCGGCGGTACCCCTGCCGTCGGGGCCGCTGCCGTCGGCGCCCCTGCCCTCGGCGGCTCCGCCGTCGACGGCGGCAGGCACGCCCAGGTACTGCTCGAAGTCGGCCACGACCGCGTGCACCGCCAGGCCCGGGTACTCGGTCGCGAGGGCGTCCCCGGCCAGGGTGAGCGCCGACTCACTCACGTCGACCGGTACGTACTGGCGCAGCGTGCCCGCGTCGCGCAGCGCCGACAGCAGCAGCCGCGTCTTATCCGACGAGCCCGAGCCGAGCTCAACGAGGGAGGCCGCGCCGGTGAGCGACGCGATCTGCGGCGCGACGGCCCGCAGGATGGACCGCTCCGCCCGGGTGGGGTAGTACTCGGACAGCTCGGTGATCTTTTCGAACAGCGCGCTGCCTTGCGCGTCGTAGAACCACTTGGGCGGCAGCGACTTGGGGTTGGCGGTCAGGCCGGCCAGCGCGTCGGCTCGTAGCGAGGCGGCACGGTAGCCGGCGGGCAGCCGGTTCTCGATGGTCGTCATGGGTCAGGATCCCTTCGGTGCGGACGTCGTTGCCTGCGTCGAAACGTGGTCGGTGGCCTGGACGGCTGACCGGTCGTCGGTCGCGGGCAAGTCGCTCAGCCACCAAACGCGGACCTGTGACCGAGTGGCGCTCAGCACGTGCCGGTCCGGCACCTCGGTCCAGCCGGGCCCGTCGTCGTCCGGCTCGGACGCGACGGTGACGGACACTGCCCCGCCACCGCTCGGCGTGGCCTTCGTCTGGCGGTACCACAGCGTGTCGCCGCAGGCGGTGGCCGCGATCGAGCGGCCGTCGGTGAGCAGCAGGTTGAGCCGCCCGGTGCCGCCCGCCGCCTCGACCGCGCTGACCGTCCCGGCGAGCGCGGCGTCGAGCGGCAGCCCCGCGCGCAGTCGCTGCAGTGTGAGCGCCCACAGCAGCGCCGCGTCGGTCAGCGCCTCCAGGCAGGACAGCAGGCTCCACGGCCCGCCTGCTGACGACGCGCCCGCAGGCGGGCCGCCGGAAGACGGCGTGCCCGGCCACGCGGTCACGTCGCCGTCCCGTGGCCTGCGCGCGGGGTCGGCCCAGGACCGGTACGCGGCCTCGCCCCAGTCCCGCCAGCCCAGCGCCGCCCCGTTATGGCTGAACAGCCAGGGGCCGCAGCCGAACGGCGCGGCCGCTTCCGGCCCGGTGGCCGTGCCTGGCGTGGCCGAGCGCACCGCGGCGAGCACCGCGCCCGAGCTAGTCACCCGTGCGATACCGGGGAGCGACGGGTCGCCCCAGATGGGCTCGCCGCGCCGGTACCGTGCGGGTAGCGGGTCGGAGCCCGCGTACCAGCCAATACCGAACCCGTCCGCGTTCACCGTCCCGTGCCGCTGCCGCCGGGGTGCCCACGCCTGCCGGTACAGGGAGTGCGGCGGGTCAATCAGCAGCGACTGCAGCGAGGCAGGTGGCCCGAGGTAGGCGAGGTGCCGGCACAT
>CAZORE010000022.1:30532-32075 GCA_964581815.1 uncultured Streptosporangiaceae bacterium
TCAGCAGCGACTGCAGCGAGGCAGGTGGCCCGAGGTAGGCGAGGTGCCGGCACATTATGTCTCCCGGGGGGACGACCCCCCGGTGCGCGGCCCATGGCTCCGCCAACTTGTCGGGCGCACCATTCCCTGGAGTGCCGCCGTCACTGGGCCACCGCTGAGCGGGCGGTGCGGAAGCCGGCGAAGATCTGCCGCCTGACGGGGTAGTCCCAGTTACGGAACGTGCCGCGGCAGGCCACCGGGGACACGCCGAACGCGCCGCCGCGCAGCACTTTGTACTCGGGACCGAAGAACACCTGCGAGTACTCCTTGTACGGCCAGGCGGTGAACCCGGGGTAGGGCAGGAAGTCCGAGCTCGTCCACTCCCACACGTCCCCGATCAGCTGCCGCGCCCCGCAGGGCGCCGCGCCGTCGGGGTAGGAGCCCGCGGGCGCGGGTCGCAGGTGCCGCTGGCCGAGGTTGGCCAGCGCCGGCGTCCACTCGCCGTCGCCCCACGGGTACCGGCGTGACCGCCCGCTCGCGGGGTCCAGGCGGGCCGCCTTCTCCCATTCGGCCTCGGTGGGCAGCCGTCGGCCCGCCCACCGCGCGTAGGCGTCCGCCTCGTACCAGCAGACGTGCAGCACGGGCTCGTCCGGCACGACGGACTCCCGCACACCGAACGACAGTCGCGTCCAGGTGCCCTCCCACGACCAGAACAACGGGGCGGTCAGCCCGGCCCGCTGCCGGTGCGTCCATCCGTCGGCCGTCCACAGCCGGGGGTCGTCATAGCCGCCGTCCGCGATGAACGCCGCGTACGCGGCGTTCGTGACCGGCGTCGTGTCCAGCCAGAAGCCAGGAACGTGCACCTCATGGGCGGGCCGCTCGTTGTCGAGCGCCCAGGGCTCGGCCGAGGTGCCCATGGTGAACGGGCCGCCGGGCACGTGCACCTCGGCGGGCAGTGTCGCCGCGTCGGCGGGGACGGGCGGCGGCGGGGGAGCGGACAGGACCGCGGGGCCCGACCGCAGCTGATGGGTGGCGAGCATCGTCTCGTCGTGCTGCACTTCGTGCTGCGCGACCATGCCGAACGCGAACCCGGACCCGGACCCGGTGAGCTCGGCGCCGAATCCGTCCAGCGGCCCCGCGGGGAGCTTCACCCGCTCGATGAGGTCGAGCACGCGGCCGCGGACCTCGTGACCGTAGCGGCGCGCCTCAAGCGGCGTGAGCAGCGGCAGCGCCGGCCGCTCCGCGCGCGGGTGCTCGAACGCGTCGTACAGCGGGTCGATCTCTGGGTGCAGCGGGTCGCGGCCGCCGACCTCGCGCAGCAGCCACAGCTCCTCCTGGTTCGCGACATGCGCCAGGTCCCAGACGAGCGGTGACATGAGCGGTGAGTGCTGCCTGACCAGGTCCGCGTCATCCACCACGGAAGTCAGCAGTGTGGTGCGCTCCCGCGCGGACAGCAGCTCGGCGGCGGCAAGCGCACGCAGCGCCTCCCCGTGTAGCGCCTCCCCGTGTAGCGCCTCCCCGTGGGGCCCCGCCCCGCGCGGCGCCTCCCCGGGCTCAGCCTCCT
>CAZORE010000022.1:32175-34022 GCA_964581815.1 uncultured Streptosporangiaceae bacterium
AGCGCCTCCCCGTGGGGCCCCGCCCCGCGCGGCGCCTCCCCGGGCTCAGCCTCCTCGTGCTGGCGGTCAGAGTGCTCGGTCATGCGCTTCCTCCAGTAGGTCGTCGGCCGGGCATCGGTCCTTGCTCACGTACACGTCGCGGAACGCGTCCACTGCCTCGGTGATGTCGCGGGGGACCCCCGCCCGGTCCAGCGCTTCCGCCGCGACGGCGAAACACTCCCTGCTCGCGGCGGCCATCAGCGGGTCAGCGGGCCCGAGCCGCGCCGCGCGCAGCCACGGCCCGTCGGGATCCGCCACCCCCGCCCGGTCGCCGTTAGCCCGGTCGCCGTTTGCCCGGTCGCCGTTTGCGCCGTCGCCGCCGGCACCGTCGCGGTCAGCGCCGTTGCCCGACGGCGCGGTGGCAGGCCAGCCGTGCGGGCCCCAGAGCGGTGCGACGGCGGCGAGCGCCGCCTCGGTGGCCGCCTCGTCGGACAACAGCGCCCAGCACACGGCGAGCGGCACGATCCACCCGTCGCCCGGCTGCGCGTCGATCATCCGCAGCTCGAAGTGCCCGTGCGGGCGCACCGGCGGGAAAAGCGTCGACAGGTGGTAATCGAGGTCGTCGACGGTTGGCCGCCGTAGCCGCCACTTGGCCCGGCCGTTTCCGGTGGGGCGGACCCAGTCGCGCAGCGTCAGCCCGCGCGGTACGGACCAGTCGGCGGAGTCCACGTCGCGGACGCACATCAGCTCCGCGTCGAGCGCGTACGCGGCCCAGGCGGCCCGCGGGTCGCCGTCGAGCCGCGGCGGCCGGGTGCGGCCCGGGTCCATGCGCGCCCAGACCTGCTGGCGCGAGGAGGCCCAGCCGGTCGGCTTACCGTCCCGCAGCGGCGAGTTGGCGAACGCGGCCACGAGGACCGGCCCGAGTGCGTGCAGCAGCCGCCATCGCCAGCGGTAGCCGGAGGGCCCGTCGGAGTCGTCGCCCGCGTCCAGGCAGACCTGGACCGATGCCGTGCCGCACATCATCTGGCGGCCCCACGGGCCGCCGTAATCGAAGAAGGCCTCCATGGCCGCGTACCGGGGAAGGTCGAGGATGCGGCGCGGTGGCCGCAGGGGATCGAGCCCTATCCCGGCGAGTTCGAGTCCATGGGCGGCAAGCGCCGCGCGGAGCGCGGCCAGGTCCGCGCGAGTCACGCGGACCAGTTCGGCCAGGGAATCCGCGGGCAGCGAGCTGAGCTCAAGCTGCCCGCCCGGTTCTGTGGTGAGCGGTGCCCCCGACGGCAGCAAGCTGGCGGCTGAGCTCGTCGGCAGCTCAGGCCCGTGAGGATCTTCCCCGAAAACCCCTCGGCTCGGTTTAAGACGGCCGGCGCCGAAGCCGGACACGGCGGCCGCGATTCGCCCCGCCGGAACCGGCAGGGACGGGTCGCGCGCGTCGCGGACCAGCCACTCGAGTTCGACGCCGACCCGCCGCGGCGGCCCGGTCTTGAGGCAGATGCCATGAATATGCTCGGCGGCGCTTTCCTCATGGATGCCGCCCTCACCCCGAGCCTCAGCATCGACGACGCTCATGGCGCCACCGTACCCGGGGGGTCTGACATTCGAGCCCGTGGGCCCCACTGGCAAGCTCTCACGCCTGTTTAGTCTGCCCAGCGCGCGGAGCGTTTCACTTCCCGCGACCGAGAACCGCTATCTCGGCGAGAACCCCACGTCATCCCACGATCGCGAATACTTGTCCGCGCTGCCCCGGTCGGCCAGCCGAACCCGGAGGCGTATCCCGGATGCCTCGTGTGTCACAAAGGGATATTTCACCGCTCCTGCCGCCGAGCCGAGAATCGCGCTGACGCCCTCCGCGCTCACCCCGTCAGCGCCGA
>CAZORE010000022.1:34122-39312 GCA_964581815.1 uncultured Streptosporangiaceae bacterium
CCGCGCTCACCCCGTCAGCGCCGAGAGTTTGACACCTATGCGGTGCCTAAGTCTCGGCGGGAAGGCCAAATCATGATAACAGCAAGAAGCGCTTGGGCGCCTGGGTGCGTGCCTGCTGGGCGTCTTACGGTGCGACTGTGATGTGGCCCGCGGCGCCCGCCGTCACCTGGCCGATGACCGCCGCGAGCGTGCCCGCCCTCCCCGGCCCGCCCGCCCGGGCCAGCTCGGCCACCAGCGCGTCCGGCGATGGCGTGGCGAGCAGCAGCCCGCCGGACGTCTGCGCGTCGCGCAGCAGCACCGCCACGTCCTCGGGCACCTCCGGCGCGATGGACGCCCACGGCTCGAGGTAGGCCATGTTGTTCCGGGTCCCGCCCGAGACGAAGCCGGCGGCGGTGAGCTCGCGCGCCCCGGGGAGCAGCGGGACGGCGGCGGCGGACAGCGTCGCCGACGCGCCGCTCGCGCGCAGCATCCGGTGCAGGTGGCCGAGCAGTGAGAACCCGGTGACATCGGTGGCCGCGGTCACCCCCGCGGCGAGCGCGGCCTCGCTGGCGGCGGCGTTCAGTGTGGTCATCGAGGTCACGGCCGCCGCCAGCACGTCCGCGGCGGCGGCGCCGCGCTTGTGCGCCGTGGCGATGACGCCGGTGCCGATGGCCTTGGTCAGCACCAGGGTGTCGCCCGGCCTGGCCTTGTCGATGGTGAACAGCCGCGCCGGGGAGGCGAAGCCGACGACCGCCATCCCGTACTTGGGCTCGGGGTCGTCGATCGTGTGGCCGCCGACGACCAGGCAGCCGGCCTGGGCCGCGACCGCGGCGCCGCCGCGCAGCACGTCAGCGAGCATGGACAGCGGGAGCGTCGCGCCCGGCCAGGCGGTCAGGTTCAGTGCGACCACGGGCCGCCCGCCCATCGCGTACACGTCGGACAGCGCGTTGGCCGCCGCGATCCGCCCCCAGTCGCCCGGGTCGTCAACGATCGGCGTGAAGAAGTCCGTGGTGAGCACCAGCGCCCGCTCGTCATCGAGGCGCAGCACGGCCGCGTCGTCGCCCTCGGCCGCGCCCACCAGCAGGTCGCCGGCCCAGGGCGCCGCGCCGCCGGCCGGCCCCCCGGTAACCGAAGGCAGGCCGGCGGATGCCCCGGCGGCGCCGAGCACGCCGGGTCCCAGGGAAACCATCAGCTCATCCAGAGCCGACAGTGGTAGCTTGCACGCACAGCCAGCGCCGTGCGACAGGGAAGTAAGCCGGATGCGAGCGGTATCGGGCTGTGCGGTCACGGCTCCACCGTATGCCCGCCAGCCGGCCGCCCGCCATGTGGCGAGCCCACCCGGTTAGCGTTGCGTTATGGTGGCAGGCGCCGCCGAGCGCTCCGGCGGGACAGCGGCACCAGGGACGATCTCCCCGGGCAGGTACCGGCCGGGGAGACCGCGCCGGGCAACCTGGGTACCGAGGGCATAACACGCCGTGATGCTCTGGAGGACCGTGTGCACTCGCGCCGGTATGCCAGGATGAGGGGCGATGAGAGTAAGGTTCATTAGGTTTGCGCACGTCAGGCGGGGTAAGGCCGAGGGGGCCCCCGGTCTGGTCGGCGTGGCCAGGGTGGACGCGCGCACCAAGGTCCTCGTGCGCCGCCTGGAGCCCGGTGACATCGCGATCATCGACCACGCCGACTTGGACCGGGTCTCCGCCGACGAGCTGATCGCCTGCCGGGTCGCCGCGGTGGTCAACGCGGCTAAGTCGGTCACCGGCCGGTACCCGAACCTGGGCCCGCGGCTCCTGCTCGACGCGGGCATCCCGCTCGTTGACGACGTCGGCAAGGAGGTGCTCGCCCGGGTCACCGAGGGCGCCTCCGTCCGGCTCGACAAGCACATCATGTACAACAGCAGCGACCAGGTCATCGCCAAGGGCGTGCTGCTCACCGAGGCCATCCTGGATAAGGCGCTCGATGACGCGAACGCCGGGGTGCCCGCCCAGATCGACGCGTTCGCCGCCAACACCCTGGAGTTCCTGCGCCGCGAGCGCGACCTGCTCACCCACGGCGTGGACCTGCCCAGCCTGACCACTGGCATGAAGGACAGGCACGTGCTCGTGGTGGTCCGCGGCTACCGCTACCGCGAGGACCTGCGGGCGCTGCGGCCCTATATCCGGGAGTACCGCCCGGTGCTGCTCGCTGTGGACGGCGGCGCCGACGCGCTGCTTGAGGCGGGCTACCAGCCGCACGTGATCATCGGGGACATGGACTCGGTCTCCGATGATGCGCTCATGTCCGGGGCCGAGCTGGTGGTGCACGCCTACCCGGACGGCCGCGCCCCCGGCATGACCAGGCTCAGCGGCCTCGGCCTCGACGGCGTGCCGCTGCCTGCCCCGGGCACGAGCGAGGACGTGGCGCTGCTGCTCGCCGACGCGGGCGGCGCCAGCCTGATCGCGGTGGTCGGCACGCACTGGACGGTGGAGGAGTTCCTCGACAAGGGCCGCCCGGGGATGGCGTCGACGTTCCTTACCCACCTGCGGGTGGGAAGTAAGCTGGTCAACGCCAGGGGCGTGCACCAGCTCTACCAGAGCCGGATCTCCGGCTGGGCGCTGGCGGCGCTCGTGGTCGCGGCGGCGGTCACCATCGTGGTGGCGATCGCCTACTCGCCCGCGGGGCCGATTCTCGGCAATTACCTCAGCGCCACCTGGCACACGTTTGCCTACTGGTTCACGGGGCTGTTCAAGTGATCGACTTCCGTTACCACCTCGTCTCGATCGTCGCCGTCTTCCTGGCCCTCGCGATCGGCATCGTGCTCGGCTCCACCGAGCTCCAGGGCACCACCCTGGACGCGCTGCGCGGGCTGAACAGCTCGCTCACGCACCAGCTGAACGCGGTCGAGGCGCAGCGCAACAGCTACGAGCAGCAGGCGGGCGCGAGCGACGCTTTCCTCAAGACGGCCGAGTCCAGGCTGCTGGGCGGCACGCTCTCCGGCGACCGGGTAGTCATCGTCACCGAGCCGGGCGCGGCATCCTCCGTGGTGGCCGGCGTCAAGACGGCGGCGGCGCTCGCCGGGGCCGCGATCACCGGCACGGTCGCGCTGCAGCCCAAGTTCAACGACCTGTCCGGCGCCACCCAGGCCAGCCTGTCCGCGATCAACGCCCAGCTGGCGACCAGCGACACCACCACGCTCACCCCAGCCGCCAACTCGCAAACCGGCAACCAGCAGGACGCCGCGCAGCTGATCGCGTCCGCGATCCTGAACCAGACCGTGGACCAGGTCGGCCTGACCACCGGGCAGGCCCAGCTCGTGCTGCAGGCCTACACGCAGGGCGGCTACCTGAACGAGAGCGGCGCCCCGTGGAACCGGGCCACGCTCGCCGTGATCGTCGCCTCGGACGCCGCCCCCGCCGACGGCGCGAACGACCCGGCCAACCAGGTGCTGCTCGCGGTCGCGCAGGAGTTCGCCACGCTGAGCGCCGCGACCCTGGTCGCCGGCTCGGTCGCGGGCACCACCCCGGCGGGCAGCGCGATCTCCGTGCTGCGCGGCAGCAGTGTGGCCGCCCAGGTGTCCAGCGTGGACAACGCCGACACCACGCTCGGCCAGATCTCCACGATATGGGCATTCGCCACTCAGCTGGCGGGCGGGAAGCCGAAGAGCTACGGCGTTTTGGGCGCGTCCGCGGTCAGCCCGGAGGTACCGTTGCCTGTGCCGAGCGGGACGCCTTCGGACACCAGCACGCCGACCCAGTCGGCGACGGGAGAGGCGAAGACGGTGGGAAAGAAGTGAAGCCCGGTGCGTGAGCGCGGAAAGCCGCCGTTGACCCGGCCCGCGGCCAGCGCGATCGTCGTGGCCGGGGCGTCGGCGCTCGCGGCGCGCGGCGCCTACGCCGGGCTGCGGCGCTGGCCGCCGGCCGGCGAGAAGACCTGGGCGAGGAGCAACCACCGGGGCGAGCCGGTCACCTTGCTTGAGGGTCCCGCCGTCGCCGTCGGCGCGGTCACTGCGCAGGTCATCGGGCAGGCCGTCGGTGCCGCGGTCGCCGCCAGCCGGACCGCGGCGCAGCGCACCCAAGCACAGGGCGCGGGCCGCCCGGTGGCCGCCCCCGCCGTGGCCGCACAGCATGAGACAGAACGGTGGCGTGCCTCCGCCGGATCCTTCGCCGTGGCCGGCCTCGGCGCGCTGGCGTTCGGCGTCCTCGACGACCTGCGCGGCTCGGCCGCGCGCCGCGGGCTGCGCGGCCACCTCGGCGCCCTGGCCCACGGCGAGGTCACCACGGGCACCGTCAAGCTGGCCGGCCTGGCC
This sequence comes from uncultured Streptosporangiaceae bacterium, assembly GCA_964581815.1. Lineage (GTDB taxonomy): Bacteria > Actinomycetota > Actinomycetes > Streptosporangiales > Streptosporangiaceae > Trebonia. The sequence continues at coordinate 38,384 of CAZORE010000022.1, forward strand.
GCCGCGGGCCTCGGCGCCGCGCTGCTCGAGGGCGGCGGCCCGGCGGACGTGGCGATCAACTCCGGCCTCGTCGCGGGCGGCGCGAACCTGCTCAACCTCTTCGACTTGCGTCCCGGCCGCGCCATCAAGGTCGCGATCCTGTCGGCCCTGTTGATCGCGGCAGTCGGCCGCGGCCGCGGCGGTGGCACTGCGCGCACGGCGGGCCTCGCGGCCGTCGCCGCGCCGGCCGGCGCCGCGCTCGCGCTGCTCCCCGCGGACCTCGCCGAGCAGGCCATGCTCGGCGACGCGGGCGCCAACGCGCTCGGCGCCCTGCTCGGCGCCGCGGCCGCCAGGTCGCTGCCGCGGCGCGCCAGGCTCGGCCTGCTCGCCGGGATCGCCGCGCTCACCGTGGCGAGCGAGAAGGTCAGCTTCACCAAGGTCATCGCGGCCAGCCCCCCGCTCAACTGGCTCGACATGCTCGGCCGCCGCCCCGCCCCGGTAGCCTCCGCCCCAACCCACGCCTCCGCCGCCGCGCCCGTGCCCGCGCCGCGGCGCCGCCTGCCGGGAAGGCACCGGCGCGGCGGTGACGGGGAAAGCCGCACTCGTTCTGGAGCATGGCTTTCCGCTCTTCATAAGACCGTGGCACGACAGGAGCCGTGATCCGGGACTTGGCCGAGCGCGGTCCTGCTCGGCGGCGAGGGCAGGGCAGGCGAGGGCCCAGCAGACGGGGGCAGGGCATCGGCCAGGCCGCGGTGATGATCGGCGTGATCACCGTGGTCGCCCGGCTCGTCGGGTTCGGCAGGCAGGTGGTGTTCGCCCACACCGTCGGCACCACCTGCCTCGGGACCGCCTACACGACCGCCAACATGGTGCCGAACATCATCTACGACATCGTGCTCGGCGGCGCGCTCTCGTCGGTCGTGGTGCCGGTGCTCGCGGGGCCGGTGCTC
>CAZORE010000022.1:39412-73314 GCA_964581815.1 uncultured Streptosporangiaceae bacterium
GCTCGGCGGCGCGCTCTCGTCGGTCGTGGTGCCGGTGCTCGCGGGGCCGGTGCTCACCAGGCCGGGGCTCACCAGGCCGGGGCTCGCCGAGGCGGAGCTCGGCGAGGCGGCCGGGGAAACGCGAGCCGGGGACACCGACACGGCCAGGCAGATCGCGTCAGCGCTGCTCACCTGGACGGTGCTGCTGCTTGTCCCGGTCAGCGCCGCGCTCGCGCTCGCCGCGCACCCGATCGTCTCCGCGCTGCTTTCCGGGTCCGCCGGCTGCCCGCGCGGTCCCCTCCTTGGGGTCGGCGCCCGGATGCTGATCGTCTTCGCCCCGCAGGTGCTGCTCTACGGGCTGGCCGTGGTGCTTTACGGGATCTTGCAGTCGCACCGGCGATTCGGCGCGCCTGCCCTGGCGCCGCTGCTGTCGTCGCTGGTGGTGATCGGCGCGTACGCTGCCTTCGGCGCGGTCGGCGGCGCGTACGTCAACAAGCTCGCTGAGCTGCCGCCGACCGCGGAGTACCTGCTGTCAGGGGGCACCACGCTCGGCGTGCTCGCCCTCGTGGCGACCGCGGTGATCCCGGCCTGGCGGCTCGGGCTCGGCTCGCGGCCGACGCTGCGGTTCCCCACGGGGGTTGGCCCGCGGGTAAGGCGGCTCGCCCTGGCCGGCGTGACGGCACTTGTCGCGCAGGATGCGTCCGTCGCCGTGGTGATCGTGCTCGCCAACCGTTACGGCGGCAGCGGCGCGCTTGTCGTTTACGGGTTCGCCTGGGCCGTGTTCATGGTGCCCTACGCGGTGCTCGCGATACCGATCGCGACAAGCGCCTTCCCCGAGCTGTCCAGGCACGATACCGGGGGTGAGGGCGGCGGTGAGCGCGCCGGGCGCGGGTTCGACCTGACCGCGGCCGCGTCCACCAGGGCGGTCATGCTCGCCTCCTGGCTCGGCGCCGCGGTCCTCCTCGGCGCCCGCGAGCCGATCGCCCGCGTCTTCGAGTCACGGCCCCCGGCGGCCACGGCGGTGCTCGCCTTGGCGCTCGCCGCCTTCGCGCCCGCGCTCATCGGTTACGGGCTGTCGGCCAACCTGTCCCGCGTGCTGTACGCGCAACGGCGCAACCGCGCCCCGGCGCTGGCGCTCGCCGGCGGCTGGCTGCTCGTCATGGTCGCGGACGCGGCGATCGTGCCGTTCGCGGCACCGGACCAGGTGGTCCCCGTGCTCGGGCTCGGCACCACGTTCGGCCTGACCGTGTCGGGGATCGCGCTGCTTGCCCTGGTCCGCCGTGAGCGCGGGCCGGCCGCGTTGCACGGGGTGCCGCGGGCGTTCCTCGCCGGGCTGGCGGGCTGCGCGGCCGCCGCGGCGGCCGGGGCCGCGGTCGCGGCGGCCGTGTCCGGGGCGGAGCCAGGCCATGCCGAGGGTCTTCTGTTCAACGTCGCGGTGTCGCTGCTCGCCACGGTGGTGGTCGCCGGCGTCTTCGGCGCGGTGGTGCTCGCCCTCGACGGCGGCGACCTGCGCGCCGCCCTGTCCCGCCTGCGCGCCCCCGCCGCTGGGCGTGACGCGGGGGACGTGACGCAGTGAGCGGGACCGGGCGCGAGCCCCCGCGGCGGGTCGTGCTCGTCCTCGGAACGACGGCCGGCGGGACCGGCACCCATGTCCGGATGCTCGCGGACGGCCTGGCGGGCCGGGGCGTCGCGGTGACGGCGGCCGGGCCCGCTTCGGCCGGCGCGCGGCTGGCGTTCTCCGCCGTACCCGGGGTGTCGTTCGCCGCCGTCGAGATCGGTGACCGCCCGCGGCCCGGCGACCTCGCCAGCGTCCTGCGGCTGCGCAGGCTGCTGGCGGCGCGCGCCGATGCCGTGCACGCGCACGGTCTGCGGGCCGGCGCGCTCAGCCTCCTCGCGCTCACCCTCGTCCGCGGCCGGCGGCGGCCCGCGGCGGTGGTCACGGTGCACAACGCGCCGCCGGCTGCCGGCGCATCCGCCCGCGTCTACCGGCTGCTCGAACGGCTGGTTGCCCGGCGAGCTGACCTGGTGCTCTGCGTCTCGCCCGACCTGGAGGCCCGGATGCGCGCCGTCGGCGCGCGCCGCGTCGAGCGGGCCGTCATCGCGGCGCCACAAGCGCCTTCGGCTCAGCCCGGCACCGCCGCTGCCGCCGCGGCGCAGCTCGTCCCGCTTGCCCTGGGGGGCCCGGCGACTCGGCCGGTTGTCCTCGGCGCCGGGCGGCTGGCGCCGCAGAAGGGGTTCGGCGTGCTGCTCGAGGCGGCCGCCGCCTTGGGGGACCTGGACCCGGTGCCGCTCGTGGTGATCGCGGGAGACGGGCCGCTCGGCGCGGAACTGCCGGCCAGGGCCGCCGCGCTGGGTGTCGACGCGGTCTTCGCCGGGCACCGCGACGACGTTCCCGCGCTGCTGGGACTCGCGGCGGTGTTCGTGCTGCCCAGCTTGTGGGAGGGGCAGCCGCTCGTGCTGCAGGAGGCGCTGCGCGCGGGCACGCCCGTCGTGGCGACCCGGGTCGGCGGCATCCCCGGCCTGGCCGGCGACGCGGCGCTGGTCATCCCGCCGGGGGACGCGCCGGCGCTCGCGGCCGCCGTCCGCTCGGTGCTCACCGACCCGTTGCTCGCCGCCGCGCTGCGGGTGGCCGCCGCGAGCCGCGCCGCCGTGCTCCCGTCCCCGGCCGACGCCGTCGATGCCGCGCTGACCGCCTACGCGGCGGCGGCCGCGGGCCGGCCACCGGGTCCGCGCTGAGCTGCGGGCCCTGGCGCGGGCGGGGCCGGGAACCCGGGCCTTCGTTCTGCGATAATCGGCGAGTGCCCCTGACCTCCACTTGCCTGTGCCTGCTCCTGCGAACCCGTGGCGACGGGGCGCGCGAGGTGCTGCTCGGCTACAAGAAGACCGGGTTCGGCCGGGGCAAGGTCGTCGCGCCGGGCGGTCACGTGGAACCCGGCGAGTCCGCCGCGGCGGCCGCCGCGCGCGAGGTCAAAGAGGAGTCGGGCATCCGCGTGAGCCAGGACGCGCTGACCGAGGCGGCCCAGCTGACCTTCCGGTTCCCCGCGTACCCGTCCTGGGACATGGACGTGGCCATCTTCACCAGCGCCGACTGGTCAGGCGAGGCGGCGGAGAGCGATGAGATCCGGCCGCAGTGGTTCCCGGTCACGGCCCTGCCGCTGGACCGCATGTGGGACGACGGCAAGCTCTGGCTGCCCCGCGTGCTGGCCGGCGAGCGCCTCCGCGCCGTCTTCAGCTACGCCCCCGACAATGAAACCGTCGCCGCGTCCACCATCACGCCGTTGCCGTAGCGGCACACCGAGCCCTCCCGCCTGGGCTTGCTGTCGTTCACCTGCTCCGCGGGAGACGCTTGCCATAGATAGCGGATAGTTCTGCACATCCCGCGGTACAGAACTATCCACTATCTTCGGCTAGCTCGCCCATCGCCTGGATAACAGCAAGAAGCGCGAACCGCGCGGTTCACCGCAGCCAGTCGGCGGCGATCCGCTCGGCCAGTCGCTCGACGAGCGGGCCCGCCTGCGCGATCGACCGGCTGAGGTCGGGTTCCAGGTCGGCGAGCGCGTAGCAAGCGGCGATCCCGGCCGCGTGCAGCTCGTCCGCGGTCAGGGTGCAGCGCCCGGCGACGGCGACCACGGGGATGGCCGGGTCGTGCGCCGCGGCGGCGCGGGCCACCCCGACGGGTGCCTTGCCGTGCAGCGTCTGCGCGTCGAGCGACCCCTCGCCCGTGATCACCAGCCGTGCGCCGTCCAGGAGGGAGCCGAACGAGGCGAGCTCAAGCAGCAGCTCGATCCCTGGCCGCATCCGGGCGCCGAGGAAGAGCGCCGCGGCGAACCCGAGCCCGCCGGCCGCGCCCGCGCCGGGGACGTCCCTGGCCGGCGAGCGAGCGGTGACCGCCGAACCAGCCAAGCCAGCCGTGCTAGCTGCTTCAGCTGCGTAGACGGCGGCCGCGCCGGCCGGTCCGCCCGCCACCGCTTCCGCGATATCCGCCCACCGCCGCAACCCGGCCTCGAGCAGCGGCACGTCGTGCGGCGAGGCGCCCTTCTGCGGCCCGTACACCGCGGCCGCGCCGAACGGGCCGAGCAGCGGGTTGTCCACGTCCGACGCGAGCAGGAACTCCACGCCCGACAGGTCAGGGAGCCCGGTCAGGTCAAGTGAGTCCAGGCGCCCGAGCGCGGCGCCACCGGGCGGCAGCTCGCGGCCGCACACGTCGGTCAGCCGCGCGCCGAGGGCCTGGACCAGGCCCGCGCCGCCGTCCGTGGTGGCCACGCCGCCCACGCCGAGCACGATCCGCGTGGCCCCCGCCCGGCGGGCGGCGAGGATCAGCTCGCCCACGCCGCGGCTGGTGGCGGTCAGCGGCGCGAGCGAGTCCCTGGGCAGCAGCGTCAGCCCGCAGGCCTGCGCGGCCTCGATCACGGCCACGTCACCGCGCAGCGCGTACGCGGCCGTGACCTGAGTCCCGGCCGGCCCGTGCACCCGGAGCTCGACGGGGCGGAACCCCGCGGATACCGCGGCGGCCACGGTCCCGTCCCCACCGTCCGCCACCGGCTGGGACACGATCTCGCCGGCGAACCCGCCGCGCGCCAGCCCCGCCGCCACCCGCGCGGCGACCTCGGCCGCGCTCAGGCTTCCCTTGAACTTGTCCGGTGCCACCACGATGTGCCCGCCCATGCCAGCGATTCAAGCACGCCGGGCGGCCAGGCGAGTCAAACGGTAAGCGCCCCGCCGCCGCGGGCAAGCAGGCGTCCCCGCGGCGGGCCGGCCGGCGTCACCTCCACGCCGCCGAGCCACGCGCGCGAAACCCGCCCGGTCAGCGTCCGCCCCTCGTACGGCGTCACCGGGTGCCGGTGCAGCAGCTCGGCCCCCCGCACGACGAACGACACGTCGGGGTCGAACGCCACCAGGTCGGCGTCGCACCCCACCGCGATCCGCCCCTTCGACGGCAGCCCGGCGAGCGACGCGGGGAACTCGGCCATCCACCGCGCGACGTCCGCCAGGCTGAACCCGCGCCGCCGCGCCACCGACCACACTACGGACAGCCCGAGCTGCAGCGACGAGATCCCGCCCCATGCGGTCCTGAAGTCGCCGTCAGGCAGGCCCTTGAGCGACGGCAGGCACGGCGAGTGGTCGGACACGATCCCGTCGATGGCCCCGTCGCCGAGCGCCCGCCATAGCGCCTCCCGGTTGACCGCGTACCTGACGGGCGGGCAGCACTTGAACTCGGTATGCCCCGGCTGGACCTCCTCCGCGGCGAAGAACAGGTAGTGCGGGCACGTCTCGGCCGACAGCGCGATGCCCGCCGCCTTCGCGGAGGAGATCAGCGCGGCGCACTCGCCGGCGGCCAGGTGCACGATGTGCGCCCGCGCACCGGAGAAGGCCGCCGCCGAGATCACCGTCTCAATGGCCCGCCGCTCCGCCACCGGCGGCCGGGACGCGACGAACGCGTCGTAGGACGCGTCGGCGGGCACGGTCACCTGCGAGGGGTCCTCCGCGTGCACGATCATCGGCGCCCCGGACTCGGCGAGCGCCGCCATCGCGGCGCGCAGCTCCTCCCGCGACAGTGGCGGGAACTCGGGCAGGCCCGAGTCGATGAGGAAGCACTTGACCCCCACCACGCCCGCCGCGAGCAGCCCGGGAAGGTCGGCGAGGTTCCCCGGCACCGCCCCGCCCCAGAACGCCACGTCGACGGCGCACTGCCCGGCGGCGGCGGCCGCCTTGGCGCGCAGCGCGTCCACCGTGGTGGTGACCGGGGAGGAGTTCAGCGGCATGTCACAGATCGTGGTGATACCGCCCGCGAGCGCCGCCCGCGTCGCCGTCGTGAACCCCTCCCACTCGGTCCGCCCCGGCTCGTTCACGTGCACGTGCGCGTCCACCAGCCCGGGCAGCAGCGGAAGGTCCCCGAGGTCGACGGTGCGGCCGGCCTCCCGCCGCAGGTGGTAATCCCCGATTTCCACGATCCGCTGATCCCGAACGAGGGCGGCCGCCTCCGTCACCCCCTCTGGCAGCACCATGCGCCGCGAGCGGATCAGCAGAGTCCCGTCAGCCCCGTCGGGGGCTCCCGCAGGCGCCGGGGTGGTCATAGCCAGCCAAAGCTGGATGCGGAACCGGACGGCCCCGGGAGGTACTCAAGCCCCACCCAGCCGCCGTACCCCTGGCCGGCCAGCTGCCGGAACAGCGGCTCGAAGTCAACGGTCCCGGTTCCCGGTGCCCCCCGCCCCGGGGGGTCGGCGACCTGCACGTGCAAAAGCGACTCCTGGTACCTGCTGAGCACGTCAGCCACGTCTTCCCCCATCTTCGCCAGGTGGTACAGGTCCGCGAGGAACCCGATGTTCGGCGCGCCTACCTTCTCGATCACGGCGAGGGCCTGGCCGCTCGAGTCCACGGGGAACCCGGGGATGTCCACCGAGTTGATGGCCTCGACGAGCACCGACGCCCCGGCCCTGCCCGCCGCCCCGGCCGCGAACGCCAGGTTCTCGACCGCGACGGCGTCCTGCTCCGCGATATCGACCCCCGGCACCCGCAGCCCGTACGGCGCGTTCAGCCGCGTGCACCGCGTCCGACCCGCGATCTCCACGGCTGCGGCAACATTCTCCCTGAATTCCGCCGTCCGGGCGGGATGCGACACGATTCCGCGTTCCCCGGCCGCCATGTCCCCGGTGTGGAAATTAAGCGAAACCAGCTCAACCCCGGCATCGTTCACCGACGATATGAACGCCTCCGCCGCCGCGTCCGAGGGCGCCACCGCCGCCCACGGCCACCAGAACTCCACCCCGCCGAACCCGGCCGCCTTCGCCGCGGCGGGCCGCCGCTCAGCCGGCAGCTCGGTGAACAGGATCGAGCAGTTCACGTCGAACCGCAACCCGTAGGTACGCATGCCCAAGCTTTGCACGCGGTCGCGGGCCGGCACAGCCGCCATTGACGGCCCGATATCTCTCCTGGTACATCAGGATCGCCAACTCCGGACCCGCCCGAGCCTGAGGTGGCGTCGCGGCGGGGCCGCGCGTAGGTTCGGACCGAGAGGACTTTCCTACCTGTCCGGAGGGAAACATGACGGCAGACTCAGCCGAGCTCGAAGAGGTCCAGTTCTGGTTCGACCCGCTGTGCCCGTGGGCATGGATCACCTCGCGCTGGATGCTCGAGGTGGAACAGGTCAGGCCGGTCAAGACCGACTGGCGGATCATGTCGCTCGCCTACCTGAACCTGGTGCAGCACGAGGGCAAGGGCCTGAGCGAGGAGTACGTGGAGCGGATGAGCCGCGCGTGGGGGCCGGTGCGGGTCTGTGCGGCGGCCGCCGCCGACGCCGGGCCCGGCGTGCTCGGCCCGCTGTACACCGCGATCGGCACCCGGCTGCACAACCAGGGACGGCGCGAGGACCCGGCGATCATCCCGGAGGCGCTGCAGGAGGCCGGGCTGCCGGCGTGGCTGGCGGACGCCGCGGAGACCGATGAGTTCGACGCGGCGATCAAGAAGTCACATCACGAGGCGTTCGACGAGGTGGGGCTCGACGTCGGGACCCCGGTGATCAGGATCCGCGGCAAGGCGCTGTTCGGGCCGGTCATTACGCCCGCGCCCAAGGGCGAGGCGGCCGGCGAGCTGTGGGACGGCCTGGTGCTTGTGTCCAAGGCGGACGGGTTCTTCGAGCTGAAGCGGTCCCGCGACCGCAGGCCCGCGTTCGACTGACCGGCCACCGTCCGGCTACGCCGGCCCGGCCGAGCTGCGCCAGGCCCTCGTCCGGCGGCGCCCGGCGCGACAAGAGCGCGGGGCGCGCGCCGGGCGGCGGCCGCCTCAGCCGGCCAGGTCCACGGCGTACACGATGAAGCCCTCGTTGACGGCCACCTTGTCGTACAGCGCCCGGGCGGTCGTGTTGGACTGGTGCGTCTGCCAGTACACCCGGCCAAGGCCCCGCTCGGCGGACCAGTCCGCCACCGCGCTGATCAGCGCACGCCCGACGCCGTGCCCGCGCGCCCCGGGCGCGGTGAACAGGTCCTCCAGGTAGCACAGGTCGCTCCCGGTGGTCCGCGGGTGCGGGAAGAAGTGCACGATGCCGACGAGCGACCCGTCGAGCCACGCGCCGAGCGCGTGCATCCGCGTCCCCGCCTGGAACTCGTCCCACGCCCTGTCGTACATCGACTGCGGGTGCTCCTCCTGGTAGAACGCGGTGTACCCGCGGAACAGCTGCTCCCACGCCGCCCGGTCACCCGGGCCGAGCTTGCCGATCGTGATCAAGTAACCGTCTCCTTCAGACACCCGTGGACGCGAGCGGCCGCCGCCGCGTGCTCGCGCAGCTTCCCGCCCGCAAAGGTAATTTGTCCTGCCATAAAACAGTATAACTCTGTCCCTGATAAGACGGTAACGCTTCTATGGCGCAATTACCGCGTCGCTTATCCAGAAATTACGGCCGATGCCAGGCGTTCGCGCAGATTTCGTGATGGCCCGCGTGTGACGCGGTGTTCAGGCTCGTCACGGATGTTGGCCGTTTCTCAGTCAGGAATTCAGGATTTCCCCTAGGATTCCGCCAAGGGGGGAGTCAGGGGGAGTTGATTTACCTGGCCTGGAGCATTACTTGCGTTTCATTCCTGGCGTGACCGCCCGTACGGAATACTCCAGAAAGGTAACAAATGCGCAAGATCAAGATCACGATGGCAATAGCGCCGGCCCTTGCGGTCGGCCTCCTGGGGGCCGGCGCGGCCACCGCGCACGCCGCGGCCACCGGGCATGCCGATGACGGCGACACCTATTACGTAGCGCCGTGGGGCCAGCCGGGTGACAGCGACTACTCGTGCACCACCGCCGCGCACTCCAGCATCAGCGCGGCGGTCGCGGCGGCCAGTGCCGGCGACACGGTGGTGGTCTGCGACGGCATCTACCGCGACCAGGTCGTCATCAGCAAGCCGCTGACCCTGATCGGCCGGCCCGGAGCGGTGATCGACGCCGCGGGGCAGCGACGGCTGAACGTGGGCGGCGAGCTGCCGGGCAGCATCGGCATCGGCGTGGTCGGCACCCGCGACGTCCGGGTCAGCGGCTTCAAGGTCGAGTACGCCGGGTTCGACGGCATCCTCGTCGCGCGGAGCTCGTACGTCACGCTGACCAACAACGTCCTGGTGCACAATGCCTACGTCGGGGTGGACCTCAACGGCTCGTCCTGGTCCAACGTCACTAACAACCTCTCCGAGTACAACGCCGGCGGCGGCTTCCTGGTCGCCGACGACCTTGGCCGCACCTACCACAACGACGTCTCCTACAACGTGGCCAGCCACAATGCCGGTGGTGGCGGCGTGATCCTGGCCGGGCACTGCACCGCCGGCATCATCGACAACCTGATCGGGCACAACCTGCTGACCGACAACGGCACGGCGCCGAGCAACAGCGGCGGCGGGGTGGTCATCACCACCTCGGTGGCCGGCGAGACGGTGGCCGACAACCTGGTGACCGGCAACACCATCCACGGAAACGGCCTGGCCGGCGTGACCATCCACGCGCACCTGCCCGGCGAGAACCTGAACGGCAACTGGATCACCAGCAACGACATCGGGGTCAACGGCATCCTCGCCGACCCGATCGGGCTGTCCGCCTCGTCCTGGTCGAAGAACGTGGCGGTGCCAGACGTCCGGACGACCGGCGTCCTGGTCGGTACGGCGAGCCCGATCCGGGTGCGGATCAGCGACAACAACATCCACGACAACCACTACGGTGTCTTCCTTGAGGGCAAGGGCGCCGGGGTCTACGCGGCGCTGTTCGGCAACGACTACAACTACGTCGATGTGCCGGTGGAGCAGATCGGGGGCTGAGCTGGCCGCAGGCCCGCAGCGGCGGTCCGCCAGGTCGACAGCCCTGGCGAACCGCCGTTCGGTGGTCCCGTCCCGCTACCATGACTGGCGTGACCGACCCGGCTGCTCTCCCGTCCGCCGACGCGTTGCGCGCGCTGCCCAAGGTGGAGCTGCACTGCCACCTGGAGGGCGCCATCCGGCCGGGCACCGTCATGGAGCTGGCCGGGAAACACGGGGTTGCGCTGCCGGACGGCGACATCCGCGACCAGTACCGCTACGGCTCGCTCGATGAGTTCCTCACCGTCTTCTGGCTGGTCCAGTCGGTACTGGAAGACCAGGACGACTGGGCGCGCCTCGGGTACGAGTCGGTGCTTGACGGCGCGGCGGCGGGGCGGGTGTACGCGGAGGTGTTCGTCAGCCCGGCCAGGCACCTGGCCGCCGGCCAGACCCTGCAGTCAGTGCTCGAGGGGCTGGGCGCCGGCCTCGCGGCCGGCGACGCGGAGGCCGGCGGCCAGACCCGGCTGATCGTGAACATGGACCGCGGCTACGGCGGCGAGGCCGGCCTGCAGCTGGTCACCGAGCTGATCGGGCTGCGGCGGGCGGGCGCGCCAGGCACCGACCGGGTCATCGGCATCGGCATGGACGGCGCCGAGGCCAACGTGAACCCCCTGTCGTTCGCCCCGGCCTACCGGGAGGCCGCGGCGGCGGGCCTGCGCCGGTGCGGGCATCAAGGGCAGAGCTCCCCGGCCGCCACGATCGGCGTGGCGGCCGTCGGCCTGGGCGCCGAGCGCATCGACCACGGCGTGACCCTGATCGAGGACCCGGACCTGGTCCGGTTCTTCGCCGACCGCCGCATCCCGCTGACCATGTGCCCGACCTCGAACGTGGTGGTCGCCCGGGCATGCAGTTCCGTCGCCCGCCACCCGCTGCCCGCGCTGCGCGACGCGGGCGTCCTGGTCACCATCAACACCGACGACCCGGCCCTCATCGACACCGACCTGGCCCGCGAGTACGCCAGCTGCGCGGCGGCGTGGCACTGGGACTTCGACCAGATGGTCCAGCTGGCCCTGGACGGCGTCGAGGCCTCCTGGCTCGACGACTCAGGCAAGCGGGCGCTGTCCGCCCGCATCCGTGCCGCCGCCGCCGCCCTGCGGATGCTCCCGGCGGATTCCGGCCGGGAGCCGTAAGCCCCGGGCGGTCCGTACCGTGCCGACGGCGAGACCCCCCGCTGACGGAGGCGGTCAGCCGCGGTCGCGGCTAACAGCTGCAGTCGCAGCCGCTGCAGCAGGCGTCGCAGCATCCTTCGCCACAGCAGTCGCAGCATCCTTCGATGCAGCAGTCCTCGCAGCAGCCGCAGCCTCGCCGGTGCCGCAGGCTGAACAGCCCGGCCAGGGCCGCCAGGCCCGCCACCGGAAGGCCGCAGCCGGCGAGCGGCGCGCTCGCCTGCTCGTGCCTGCGCTCGGGCGGCGCGACGGTGCCGGCCGCGCGGGCGAACACCCGGTGCACCGAGCGGGCGAGCTCACCCGCGAGCAGCGTGTGCACCAGCCGCGCGTCCCTGAACTCGGCCTCGGCGAGCGCGAGCTTGATGCCGAGCAGTGCGTCGTCGCACAGGCGGCGCGCCTCGGCGAGGTCCGCGCCGGTGGCGAGCAGCGGGTTCCACGCGCCGGCCGCGCGGTCGGCGGCGAGGTCCTCGACGGCGTCGACCAGGTGGGCGATCCGGCCGAACAGCCGGCCCGCCTCACGCAGCGGCTCGGCGTTCGCCGGCTTACCCGCGAGCACCGAGGTGTGCGCGAACGCGGCGGCGGTCGCGGCCTCAGTGGGCTCGGTGACGCTGAGCAGGGCAGTGCCCGGCCCGGCGGCCGCCTCGACGGCGGCCTGCCGGCTCACCGCCTCGGTCAGCACCCCGACCTCGAAGCCGAGCCGCTGGCCGGACCGCGCGCTCGCCGCCGCCCAGCGGGACGCGAGCGCGGTCGCCGCGCCGCGCACCCCGGGCCGGGCGAGCGCGCCGTCGCCGTCCTCGACATGGTCACGGATCTTCGCCGTCGCGAGCACCAGCGACACCGTGGCGGCCAGCCGGGCGCAGTCGCCGACCGCGACGTCCGCCTTCCGCATCCCGCGCAGCGCGCACCGCCCCGCCGCGCGCCGCTGCGGCACGCCGTCGGCCTGTGCCTCGGCGAGCACCGAGATCACCAGCCCGTCGTAGTTGGTCGCCAGCCGCGCCGCCTGCCCGTGGTCGTCGCGCAGCGACAGGCACATGCCGCACAGGTGCGCCTGCCACGCCGCCGCGAGCTCCCCGCCGAGCCGGTGCCTGCACGGCCTGATGATCCCGAACACTGTCCCAGGCCTCCCACCGCGCGGCCAGAAATGCTTACCGCGACAGTAACGTAGCGCGGCCGGGCGCGCCACGCCGATCGTGGCGAAGGAGCCGCGGCAACGGGACCGCGACGCGACGGTGGCGGGCGCCGTCTGGGCGTTCGCCCCGACGCCGTTAGCTGGCCGCCGGGTTGTCGACCTGCGCGAGGAAGAGCGGCTCACCGGTCGCCTTGGCCGAGACGAGCATCAGGTACGGTCGGTCGAACTGCACGGTGACCGGGTCGTACTCCGCCGAGGCCGGGTAGACGCCAACGGCGGCCGCCGCGGCGCCGACCGTGCCCTTCTCGCCCACCTGGAGCGTCGCCGCCTGCTGGACGAACGCCAGCTCGCCCGCCTTGAGTGACAGCCCGGTGAAGTCCGCCGCGCCCGTGAACGCCTGCCCCATGCCGAGCCCGGTGAGCACGGCCTTCATGTCTCCCGTCTGGCCGTTCACGGCGAGGTTCACCTTGGGCAGGTAGACCGTCGCGAGGTTACCGGGACGGCCCGCGTATCCCGGCTGTGCCCCGGTGCCCTCGGCGTTCAGCGAGGCGGTGATCGACGCCAGCCCCGCCTGCGTGGGCAGCGCGCAGGACCCGGACCCGGCGGGCGGCAGGAGCGCGGTCATCGTCAGCTTCCCGCCCGCGTACGGCAGCGAGACCGCGGTCCACCCGCCGGACTTGGCGTAAAGGAAACCGACGCCGTTCAGGTAGGACGCGGTGACTTTCTGCCCACCCGCCGTCGTGAACGGGTCAGGCATCGTCTTGTTCGGATCGAACGGCGCCGTCCACTTCGCGTCCAGGTACAGCGCGGAGGTCAGCACCCAGCCGACGCCGGTGAGCATGCCGGGCGACACCAGGTTGCTGATGTGCCCGCGGGTGTCGGCCGCGATCAGCTGGTTGATGTCGCTGGCCGCCTTCGCCGGGTCGGTGAGGAACGGCGCCCTGGCCACCCCGGCGCCGTACCCGGTCGCCACCGCGTTGAGGTAGGCGGCCAGCGGCGGCAGCGACGGGTCGGCCCACACCTGGTTGCTCGCATGAAGCGTGACGCCCGGCCCGTTCAGTCCGGTTAGCGCGGCCGAGCGTGCCTGCAGCCCGGCGGCGAGCGCCGTGGCGTCGCCGGCCGGCAGGTGCAGCACGGCGGCCATCTGGGCGGCGGTCGCCCCGCGCGCCCCCAGGTACGCCAGGCCGAGCGCGCTGGCCAGGGTGGACGGGGAGAACACCAGGTTCTGCCCGGGATACTGCGCGCACCAGGCGCGCAGCACGTCGAGCCCGAACGCGGTGTCCGCCGCGCCGAGCGGCTGCGGGTCCGCGGCCGGCTCGGTCGCCGCCACGCCCTTGATGACCGCCACCTCGGGCACGGTCACCGGAGGCCGGGCGGCGGTGCCGCACCCGGCCAGGGCCGCCGCCAGGCCGGCGCCAGTGAGTACCGCACGAGCGAGTACCGCGCGCGAGATCCTGCTCCCAAGTCCCATGCCGTTTGGACGCCGCCGCGCCGCGAACGGTTCCACGGGTCGCGGCACGGAGTGAACGCCCTCGTTCCGGCTCACCGGGAAGCGATGCGGCGCCGTCGCCGTCCGTGGCGCGCGGCCCGCGCCGCCGGCGGGCACTGGCTGCCGCGCGAGGCAGGCCTCTATCCTTAGGAGCGCGATAGCACAACCACGATGACGGAGGCGCCGCATGGCCAGCCTGATGCGCGCGCTGATCATCGACGGCACCAAGTCGGCGAGCGTGCGCCACGTCCCGGTGCCGGCTCCCGGGCCCGGCCAGGTCCTGGTCGACGTGCACCGCGCCGGGATCTGCGGCACCGACGTCGAGCTGTTCACGCGGGAGCTCGCCTACTTCGACCAGGGCAAGTCGTCGTTCCCGCTGTGCCCGGGCCACGAATGGTGCGGCACCGTGTCCGCGACCGGGGCGGGCGTGGACGAGCGCTGGGCGGGCGCGCGGGTCACCGGGGACACCATGCTCGGCTGCGGCCGCTGCCGCCGGTGCGCGTCGGGGCGGCACCACGTGTGCGCGGACCGCAGCGAGATCGGCATCACCGGCTGGCCAGGCGCCCTGGCGGAGAAGCTGCTCGTGCCGGCCGGCCGCCTGTACCGGCTGCCGGACGAGGTCGACGACCGGGCCGGCGCGCTGGTGGAACCGGGCGGGAACGCGTGGCGGGCGGTGGCGGCCGCGCACGCGGGACCGGGCAAGCGGCTGCTGATCTGGGGGCCGGGCAGCATCGGGCTGCTCGCGACGGCCTTCGCGCGCGCCGCGGGCGCGGAGGTGCACGTGGCCGGCCTCGACTCCCGCCGCGACGACCTGGCCAGGAGCCTCGGCGCGGCGCGCTGCTTCACCGCCGCGGACCCGCCGCAGGGCTACTACGACGCGGTCATCGACTGCACCGGCGGTGAAGCGGTCCCCGCCCTCGCCTTGCGGTTCACCGAGCCGGGCGGCCGGATCGTCTATGTCGGCCTGTCGCGGCGGCCGAGCCTGGTCGACAGCCGGGAGATCGCGCTGAACGACATCACGGCGGTGGGCATACTCGGCGCGTCGGCCGGCCTGGCGCCCGCCATCGAGCACTACGCGGACGGCCGGGTCGCCCCTGGAGTGCTCGCCCAGGTACTCGTCGGCCTGGACCGCGCGGCGGAGGCCCTCGCCGGGCAGCTTGACACCGGCGCCGGAACCAAGATCCACATCGACCCGCGGCGGTAACGCCGCCTCAGCTCCCGGCCGGCGGCTTGACCTGCAGCTCGCCGCCGCCGGTGCTGACCGTGATGGTGCTGGCCGCCGTCGGGCTGACCGGCACCGACACCAGCTCGGGCCCGTCGGCGGACTCGGCGGTGACCGCGTACGGGCCACCGGGCAGCACCAGGACCGCGTCGCCGCTGGCGGTGGTGACCTGAACGGACTGGGGCGCCGTGGTGAAGCTCATCCAGGCGGAGCCGCCTTCAGTGGTTACCCGTGCGGTCCCGGACGCGACACCGCTCGCGTTGAAGGAGCCGCTGCCCGTGTCGGCGAAGAGCGGGCCGGTGAGCCCGTCGACCTGCAGCGACCCGCCGCTGGTGGTGGCGCTCAGCGGCCCGTCGACTGACCGGGCGACGACGTCGCCGCTGCCCGAGTCCACGGTGGCTCCGCGCGCGCCCGCGATGTTGACGCTGCCGCCCGCGGACGTGACGTTCAGCGTGCCGAGCACCGCGCTGGCGCTGACGGGGCCGCTGCCCGAGTCGAGCGTGGCGCTGCCGGTGCCGTGCACGTCGATGCGGCCGCCCGCGCTGGTAATGTTCAGCGTCCCGGGGATCCCGCTGGCCGAGACATTGCCGCTGCCGGAGTCCAGGCTGGCGCTGCCCGCGCCGGACGCGGTGATGTCGCCGCCCTCGGAGGTGACGGTGAGCAGCCCCTGCACGTCGCTCGCGGTGACCGAGCCGCTGGATGAGTCGATGTCCGCGGCGGCCACGCCGGAGACGCTCACCGGGCCGCCATCGCTTGACGCGCTGACCGTGACGGCCGGGAAGCTCGCCGGGACGATGACGGCGAAGCCGACCGAGCAGCCGCCATTCTGGCACGACGGCGCGTCGAGGGTGAGGTCGCCGTGATCGACCCTCGCCCGCACCACGGGCGGGCCGCCCGGCTTGCCGAAGCCGATCGTCTCGGTGACCGTGACCTGGTTGACCGAACCGCGGTACACCTGGACGGGTGCACCGTAGCTGTTCACGGTCAGGCTGCTGACCTCGCCGTTAGCGACGACGACGGTCCGGGTCGGCATGGCGCTTTGCGCGAACCCGCCGCCGTCATCGGGATTCCCCGATCTGATGCTGATCCCAGCGATCAGCGTGGTGCCCACCAGGATGGTGGCGACGCCGGACAGGTACCAGATCCAGCGCCCGCGCGGCGCGGGCGGGCGGGCGGGTGCGGTTTCAGGTGCGGTTATCTGTTGCATGGCAGGTCCACCGTCAGCAGGGTCGGCCCGCCGGGCGGGCTGTCGATTTCGAAGGTGCCGTCGACGGAGGCGGCCCGCCTGGCCAGGCCGGCCAGGCCGGTGCCCCGGGCCGGGTCGGCGCCGCCCACCCCGTCGTCGGTGACGATCACGTGCAGCCGGTCGCCCGACCGCTGGACGAACACCGCGGCCTCGGTGGCCTGAGCGTGCTTGATGATGTTGGAGAGCCCCTCGGATACCACGAAGTACGCGACCGCCTCGATCACCGGCGCCGGACGGCGCTGCAGGTCCACGGTCAGCCGGCACGGGATCGGCGTCCTGGCCACGATCCCGGACAGGGCGGCGTCAAGGCCGCGGTCCTCGAGGACCGCCGGGTGCAGGCCGCGGATGAGGTCGCGCAGCTCGGCGAGGGCGGCCTTTGCCTCCTCGTGTGCCTCGGCGATCGCCTGGTTCGCCTGCTCGGCGTCGCCCGCCTGGGCCCGGGCCATGCCCAGGTTCATGGCCAGCGACACCAGCCGCTGCTGCGTGCCGTCGTGCAGGTCGCGCTCCAGGCGGCGCCGCTCGGCGTCCGCCGCGTCGACCACGCCGGCCCGCGTCTGGGTGAGCTGCTCCACGCGGTGCTCAAGCTCCTCGGCGCGGCTCGGGCCGAGCAGCGCCCGGCCCGCCCGCGCGTCGAGCGAGGCGACCAGGCTGGTCAGCCAGGGAGCGGCGAACAGTCCGGCGAGGCCGGCGAGCACCAGGACGAACCCGAACGGTTTATGGCCGGACGTCGCCCCGTACGTGGCCCGGTAGAACAGGCTGTCCGGCCGCAGCGCCCATGCGTAGGCGTAAACGAGCCCGAAGACGGCGCCGGCCAGCCACACGCCGACGGCGACGATCGCCGCGCAGGCGATCAGCGGCCCGGCGAGCAGGTGATAGGCGACCTGCCGCCAGGTCGACTGCGCGCGGAGCGCGGCCACGACCCCGCCCAGGCTCAGCTGGCCGGGCGGCCGCGGTGGCGGCATGTCCACCCCGGCGGACCGCAGCCGGTGCGTCTGCACCCGGGTCAAGACGGGTACGAGCACCAGCGCGGCGACCGCGCTCCCCAGGATCGCTGCCAGCCACCGGCTGCCGTTCCAGCCTCCCTCTGACTGCAGCTCCCCGTTGACCAGCAGGGTCAGCAGCAGCCAGGGGATGAGCTGCACCGGGATGCCGCCGGCCGCGAGGATGGCCTGGCTCCAGGCGCGTGGCGACCACGGCACGCGGCGCGGCGGCGGGGGGCCTTGCGCCGTCCGCTGCTTGTCGACCGTCATGTCCATGGCACTCACGGTATTCGCCCTGCCCAGGGGCTGGCCATACAGCGTGGTCCCGTCCGGTGGTGAAGCTGGCTGCACCCCCGATTCGGAGGTCTCGGCTACTGTGCGCGACCGCTGGTCGCTGGCATCGTTACCGCCGTGGCCGTCGCCGTACCCCGGTCGCGTCGCGCACCGCTCTGGCGCGCGCGGACAGGCGATGGCCACCGGGCGGCCCGGCCGGCCGTCCTGGCCGAGACTCATCCGCTCCGCTGAGAGGACTTCCGATGAGAGCACAGCACTACGCGCACGGCACGCCGAGCGACGTGATCAGGCTGGACGGGGTGACGAAGACCTACCAGGCGAGCACGCCGCCGGCGCTCGCCGATGTCACCCTGAGCGTGGCGGACGGCGAGGTGGCCGCGATCATGGGCCCGTCCGGCAGCGGAAAGTCGACGCTGCTTAACCTGATCGCCGGCCTCGACAAGCCCACCACGGGCACGGTCAGCGTGGCCGGCCAGCGGATCGACACCCTCGGTGAGGGGGCGCTCGCCCGGTTCCGCGCCCGCCACGTTGGCATCATCTTCCAGTTCTTCAACCTGCTCGACGACCTCACCGTCGCCGACAACGTGCTGCTGCCCGCCCAGCTGGCCGGCGCCTCGCGGCGGCGGGCGCGGGCGCGCGCGGACGAGCTGCTGGCCAGGCTCGGCATCGACAAGCACCGCGACGAGTACCCGGCGCGGCTGTCCGGCGGCCAGCGGCAGCGCGTCGCGATCGCGCGGGCCCTGGTCAACTCGCCGGAGCTGCTGCTCGCCGACGAGCCGACCGGGGCGCTCGACACGGCCACCGGCCAGGAGATCGGCCGCCTGCTTAGCGAGCTGAACGCGGCGGGCCAGACCCTGGTGCTTGTCACCCACGACCCGGGGCTCGCGGCGCGGTACGCCGCCCGCACCATCCAGCTGGTGGACGGCCGCGTGGCCGGCCAGCCCGTGACGGCGGGGGCGCGGTCATGAGCAGCGCCCCCGCGGCCACGGCCCGGTCGTCAAACACAGGGCCGTCAAGCACGGGCGGCGCCGGCCACCCGGCGCTCCGCCCGGGCGCCGGCCACTGGCTGAGCGTGGTGCGCACCGCGTCCGGCGGGGTGCTTCGGCACAAGGTGCAGGCCCTGGTGATTGTCTCGGTGCTGTTCATCGCGACCGCTTCTGCGACGCTCGGCCTGGCGCTGCTCAACGCCAACAACTCCCCGTTCACCCGGGCGTTCGCCGCGCAGCGCGGCGCGGACGCCACGGTCACCGTGAACCCCGGCCGGGCGACCACCGCCCAGCTCACGGCCACCGCACACGCCGCCGGGGTCACCGCCATGGCCGGGCCGTTCGCGGAGACGACCATCCCGCTCGAGTACCAGGGCTTCCCCACCGGCCCCACCACGATCGTCGGTCGCTCCGCCCCCGGCGGCCCCGTCGATGACCTGGTGCTCACCGCCGGGCACTGGGCCGACGGGCCCGGCCAGCTCGTCCTCAACGGGAACCCGCAGTCAGGTAACAACATCGGGGTGCCACTTGGCGGCACCTTGACCGCGACCAGCCTGCCCGGCACGCCGGTGCTCACCGTGGTCGGCGTCGCCAGCTCGGTCACCAACACGGCCCAGGGCTGGGTCACCCCGGGCGAGCTGTCCAGCCTGCTCAAGGCGGGCAGCCCGCCAGCGGCCGAGTTGCTCTACCGGTTCACCAGCCAGGCGACAAGCGCGCAGCTGCGGGCCGACGTCGCGGCGGTCGGGAAGACACTGCCCGCCGGGACCATCAGCGACTGGGGCTCCTGGCTCAGCGCGCAGCAGTCTGAGGGCAGCAACGCAGCGATCATGGAGCCCTTCGTGGTCGCGTTCGCCCTCATCGGCCTGGTGATGGCGGTACTCATCGTCGGCAACGTGATCAGCGGCGCGGTGATCGCGCAGTACCAGCGGATCGGCGTGCTGAAATCACTCGGCCTCACCCCGGCGCAGGTGGTGGCCGTCTACCTGACCAGGATCGGCTGGCCGGCCCTGATCGGCTGCCTGGCGGGCGTCGCCGGCGGGTACCTGCTCTCCCTTTCCGTGCTGCACCAGTCGGCCGAGGCCTACGGCGTCGGCAGCCAGCAGGCGCCGCTCTGGGCGCTGCTCCTCGCGCCGGCCGGCCTGCTCGCCATCACCCTGCTCGCCGCGCTCGGCCCGGCGCTGCGAGCCGGCCGGCTGTCCGCGGTGACGGCGATCGCCGCCGGGCGGGCGCCCGCCACGGGCCGCGGCTACGTCGTCCACCGGCTGGCCGCACGGCTCAACCTGCCGCGCCCGGTCAGCCTCGGCCTGGCCGCGCCGTTCTCCCGGCCCGCCCGTGCCCTGGTGACCCTCGCCGCGATCGCGTTCGGCGCCACCGCGGTGATCTTCGCGGCCGGGCTGCACTCCTCGCTGAGCGACGCGCGGAACGCCCAGACCCTCGCCGCCACGGTCCCTGTCCTGGTCCAGCAGAACAACTTCGGGGCCGGGCCCAACCAGGCGCCCACCGGCGCCCAGATCGGTGCCGCGGCCGCGGCGGTCAGCGCGCAGCCGGGCACGGCGCATGAGAACGCCGAGTACGACGCGCCGGTCAAGGTGGTCGGCGTCGCGCAGGACGTGCGATCGACCGTTTTCGACGGGCCGAGCTCCTGGATGGGGTATGCGCTCATCTCCGGCCACTGGTACGACGCGCCCGGCGAGGTCGACGTCAACACCAGGTTCCTGACCGACAGCGGACTCGCCGTCGGCGACACGGTCAGCGTCTACCCCACCGGGACGGCGACCGCCGGGGCCACCCCGGTCACCGTGCGCATCGCGGGGGAGATCTTCGCCCCGTCGAGCCAGCCCCGCATGTACGCCGCCGCGCGGACCCTGCCGGGCGCGGCGGTGACCGATAACTTCTCGCAGTGGAACGTCGGCCTGGCCCCGGGCACCAGCACCGCGGCCTACAGCCAGGCGCTCAACACCAGGCTCGGCAGCGGCGCGGCCGGCGGCAGCCCCTTCATGGCCGGGCCTGCGGATAACGGCGGGAAGTTCTACGCCGTCGCGATCGGCCTGATCGGCCTGCTCTCGCTGATGGTCGCGGTCGCCGCCGGGCTCGGCGTGCTGAACACGGTGCTGATGACGACCAGGGACCGGGTCCACGACCTCGGCGTCTTCAAGTCACTCGGCATGCGACCCGGCCAGGTGGTGATCATGGTGACCTGCTGGGTGGTCGGCCCGGCGCTGCTCGCCGGCGCTATCGCGGCACCCGCCGCCGTGCTGCTCAACACGGCGACCCTGCACGCGATGGCCGCCACCGCGCACACCGGCGTCCCGGCCAGCTTCACCAACGTGTACCCGGTGCCCACGCTGGCCCTGCTGTCGCTCGCCGCGCTGGCCATCGCGGTGCTCGGCGCGCTGCTCCCGGCAACCTGGGCCGCCCGCTCCCGCCCGGCGACCGCGCTGCGCGCCGAGTAGCCAGACGGCCGCGAAGGTAAGGTGACGGGCATGACGGGCGAGCAGCGGCTCCGGGTAGTGATCGGCGAGGACTCGGTGCTGCTGCTGGCCGGCCTGGTGAAGCTGCTTGAGAGCGCCGGGTTCGAGATCGCGGCGACGGCCGGCGACGGGGACGCCCTCGTTGCGGCCGTCGCGCGCGAGCAGCCCGCCCTGGTGATCGCCGACGTGCGGATGCCCCCGACCCACACGGACGAGGGCATCCGGGCGGCGCTGACCATCCGCGGCCGCTGGCCGGACATCGCGATCCTCGTGCTGTCGCAGTACGTTGAGGAGCGGTACGCCGCCGACCTGCTGTCCGCGAACACCAGCAGCGTCGGCTACCTGCTCAAGGACCGGGTCGCTGACGTCACCGAGTTCCTTGAGGCGCTGCGCCGGGTCGCCGCGGGCGGGACCGCGCTCGACCCGGAGGTGGTGGCGCAGCTGCTGCTGCGCCGCGGCGCCGATCCCCTCACCGCGCTGACCCAGCGGGAGCGCGACGTGCTCGCCCTCATGGCGGAGGGCCGCTCCAACCCCGAGATCGCCGCCACCCTGGTCATCACGGAGAGCGCGGTCTCCAAGCACATCAACTCGATCTTCACCAAGCTCGGCCTGCACCAGGGCGACACCGGCCACCGCCGCGTCCTCGCCGTCCTCCGCTACCTCGGCGCCGCCCCCTCCGCCTAGTCGCGTGCGGGCGACGCCTGGGCCGTCTTCGCGAAGCTGCTCAGCGGTGGGACCGCGACGTCGCCGGGGAAGGGAGAATGGGTGCGTGAGCGACGTGAGCAGTGACCCGTGGCGGCTTGAGCGGTTCGTGACGGCACAGGACCGGAGCGGCACCTACCGGCGCGCGGTCGCCGAACTGCGCGCGGGCGCCAAGGTGAGCCACTGGATGTGGTTTATCTTCCCGCAGGTCGCGGGGCTCGGGATGAGCGCGGTGTCCCGGGAGTATGCGATCTCCTCGGCGCAGGAAGCCCGCGCCTACCTCGCCCACCCGGTGCTCGGCCCCCGGCTGCGCGAGTGCGCCCGCGTCGTCGCCGGCACCGAGGGCAGGACCGCCGAGCAGGTCTTCGGGTACGTCGATGCCATGAAGCTCCGCTCATCGATGACGCTGTTCGCCGCCGCTACCGGAGATACCACGACCGGAGATGCCGCGCCGGGGGGAGCCGCGCCGGGGGCGCCCGGCGCCACGGTCTTCCGCGAGGTGCTCGACAAGCACTTCGGCGGTGTGCCAGACGAGGAGACGCTAGCGCGGTTGCCGCGCTAGACCTGCGCGACCTGGGTCAGCCGCAGCCCGAGGCCCTTTGGCCGGCGTTTCCCTTCGACCACACCTTCGAACTGAGGCACAATGGGAGCATGAGCGAGCAGAGCGCGCAACCCAGATTGCCATCCCGGTGGGCTGGCGTAGGCGCAAAGCTGCCGCCGTCACTTGGCTCGCTGACAGGCCCTGGCGGCGGGACAGTCGAGCTGCCTATTGACCTTTCCTGGTCGGGAGAAAGATGTTTTGACCTGGCGGATCCAGTGCAGCGCTACCTCTACCACGTGACCGTCCTCACGGCAGCCGTAACACCTGAGCATTACACCCGTTGGCTTAACGCGGACTTGCTGCGCTCCGATTGGTCACGGCTGCGATTGCCCGTCGGCTTGCGCATGATATGGCACGAGCATTTCCCGGAGCTTGCACCAGGAAATGGCCATGCTTGACGGAGATCACGCACGGCTAGTCGCGGCTGCCCTGCCCGTCTGCGCCAAGTACGGATTAGCGATCGCGGGCGGTTACGCGATCAAAGCCCATCATCTCACTGACCGGCCGTCCGAGGACATCGACTTCGCGACGGCGGCAACGGCGTCGATGGATGAGATCATGTCTGCTCTTGCCAGTTCCTATCGGGCGGCCGGCTGCGACGTCCAGGTACTCGACGTGGACCTCAGAAAGGGGCACCTGCTCGTTTCGTTTGCGGAGGGTGGCACTTACCGCGTCGATGTCCTCAAGGAACCGCTGAATCACCCAGCGATTATGACGGAGTTCGGACCCGTTATAGCGCTTCGGGACGCTGTTGCACTCAAGATGGGCGCCCTGCACGACAGGGCGTTGCCGCGCGATCTGATGGACGTCCACGGAGCGGCTGCTCATTTCAGCGGCCCAGAACTAATCGCATTGTGCCGCGTCGCGCTCGACGAAGATTTCCGCCTAGAAACATTGCGCGACCAGCTCGACTATGCCGCCATGTACCCCGATGAGGCTTTCACGCGGTACGGCTGTGACGCAGCTTTGATCTCTAACATGAAGACTTGGGCCCAGGAATGGTCGACGCAAATCGGCCTGGACCTTGCCGGAGCCGAGCCGTGGTCGGATGACGACGACTGGTCCGGCGACGAGTAGCCACTGGCTGGACTTTCACCGAGACCCTGCTCGCCAAGTGCGCCGGGCGGTCGCGGTCTGGGGGCTCCGCCTCAGAACGCAGCCGGCAGGCCGGCCCGGCCTTGCGCGCGCCCGGCCGTGGCGGCGGGCACCCGGGTCGCCGGGTCGAGCGCGTTGGTGCCGATCGCCGTGAGCGAGGCCTCATCGGGGGAGATCAGCGTCACCGTCGCCCCGCCCTCCCGCAGGCCCGCGAGGACCTCGCGCAGCGGCATCGGCGTCGGCAGCGGTGAGTCCAGGCCGAGCGGCGAGATCACGATGACCCGGCCGGCGCCCGCGGCGAGGTCGGCGTTGTCGGCCGACCGGACCCCGCCGTCCATGTACCGGCGGCCCCCGATGGTGACCGGCGGCCAGATGCCCGGCACCGCCGAGCTCGAAGCCACCGCCTCCACCAGGCTGACACCGGACGAGGCGTCGAAGATGGCCAGCTCACCGGAAACGCAGTCGACCGCGGTCAGCTTCGTCGGCGTCACCGGCCACTCCCGTGACGGCAGCCGCGACTCGATCACCGCGATCCGGTCCGGCTCCGGCACCGTGTCCGCGTCGAGCGCGAACCGGCCGAAGTTGCGCAGCTGCTCGACCAGGGTGCTCGCCCCGGCCATGTACGGCTCGAGGTCGGCGGCGAACTTGACCCAGTCGACCACCGCCATCAGCTCCCTGGACTGCAGCGCGGGATCGACCTGGCGCGCGTACAGCTCTTGCAGCGGCAGGCCGCTGCCGAGCTGTGCGGCCACGTTCGCTCCCGCCGAGGTCCCGATGACCGTGCCGGCGCCGGCGATGTCCTGCCCGGCCTCGGCGAGCCCGAGAAGCAGCCCCGTCATCCACGCGATCCCCGCGACCCCGCCCCCGCCAAGTACCAGCGCATGCCCGTCGGCCATAGCCCGTAACGCTAGCACGGCACGCCGCTCCCGCCCGGTGACGGCCGCGGGTCCGCTCGGCCCTGGCCGGCGCCGGCCGATACGCTGGCTCCCATGGAAGCTAAAGGGCTGAGCGTCGGGGAGTTCGCTTTCCCCGGCCCGCTGCGCGATCAACTGGTGGCGGCGATCCTCGACGGGACCAAGACCACCACCACCGGGCTGGCCGAGGACTACGAGCGGGAGGGCGAGCCGCTGCCGCGCCCCGGCGACCGTGAGGTGGTGATCGACTCGGCGGGCGACCCGGTCACGCTGATCGAGGTCGTCGCGACCCGGGTGATCCGCGTCGGCGACGTAGACCTGGCGCACGCGATCGGCGAGGGCGAGGGGTACGCCAGCGTCGCCGAGTGGCGCGCCGGGCACGAGGCGTTCTGGCACTCCGCCGAGATGCGCGAGTTCATCGGCGATCCCTCGTTCACGGTGAACGACGACACGCTGGCGGTGGCCACGGAGTTCCGCGTGGTCGCCGGCGAGGAGGACCTGGACCTGGTCGCCCTGCTGCGCCAGGCCCGGGCCGCGGCGGCTGCCGGGTGAGCGCCCTGATCCCGTCGACCACGCGTTCGCTGCCGATGGCGGTGGCCGCGAAGGGCGCCAGGATCTTCGATGAGGAAGGCCTCGACTACATCGACGCCTCCTCGGGCCCGCTCGCCGTCACGCTCGGGCACGGCCACCCGCGAGTGCTCGCGGCCATCGCCGACCAGTTCAGCGCCGTCGACTACGTGCACCGCACGCAGTTTCGGAACTCCGCGGCGGAGAGCCTCGCCACCCTGGTCACCCAGCGGCTCGGCGGCGGGCTCGACCACGTGATGTTCGTGAGCAGCGGGTCCGAGGCGAACGAGCTCGCCATGAAATTCGCCCACCTGTACTGGGCGGCGCAGGGCCGCGACGACAAGCACCGGTTCGTGTCCGGGTCGGTCAGCTACCACGGCAACACGGCCGGCGCGCTGGGCGCGTCGGGGCAGCCCCGGTACGCCGCGCCGTACCGCCCGCTGGTCCGTGCGGGGGAGACGCTCAGCGCCCCGCAGGTCTACCGGCTGCCCGTGCCCGAGGGCAGCACCGCCGCCGCCGAGTGCGTGGCCCGGCTCCGCGCGGAGTTCGCCGGGCTCGACCTGCGGCGGACCGCCGCGGTCCTGTTCGAGGGGGTGGGCGGCTCAGGCAGCGGCGTCCTCGTACCGCCACCCGGCTTCCTCGAGGAGCTGCGGCGCCTGTGCGACGCCCACGACGTGCTGTGGATCAGCGACGAGGTCATGTCCGGGTTCGGTCGCACCGGCGAATGGTTCGCCTTCCAGCACTCCGGCGCGGTGCCGGACATCGTCACCTTCGCCAAGGGCGCCGCCGGCGGCACCCTGCCGCTCGGCGGCGCCGCCTTGTCGGGGAAGCTCTGGCAGCGGATCGCTGCCGTCTACCCGGCCATGTCTGCCGGGCACACGTTCACCAACAGCGCGCTGGCCTGCGCGGCCGGCATCGCGACCATCGAGGCGATCGAGGACGAGGGCCTGCTCGCCCGGGTCGCCGGGCGGGGCGCCTGGCTCGGCGGGCGGCTGCGCGACCTGGCGGCGGAATTCCCCTTCGTGGGCGATGTCCGCGGCCGGGGCTACATGTGGGGCCTGGAGTTCGTCGCCGACCCGGTGACGCGGCAGCCCCCCGAGCCCGCGCTCGACGTCACCGCCAAGGCGGTCGCCGCCGCGGCCGCCAGCCGGCTGATCGTTTACCCCGCCCGCTTCTGCGTCGACGGCACGCGCGGCGACGCCGTTCTCATCGGGCCGCCGCTCACCGCCACCGACGAGGAGCTTGAGGAACTGCTCACCCGGCTGCACGCCGCGCTGACCGCGCTGCGGCCGCTGTTCCCGGCGGCATAACGGGCGAACCGACCCGGGCGATCATTGCGGTCCGGGCGGCCAGCTTGCCGGAATTCTGCCTTTCTGGCATCCCGGAGAGCGCCTCCGCGGCTCATTCTGCAAGCCGTCAATCTCAAAGTAACTTTGCGTTTATCCTCCGTCACTGATTGCGACCGCGCTACGCTACCTGCGCTCAGCGCACGTCCCAGGTATCACTGTGAACGGAGGCTGTCACACATGTCGCCATCAGACGACAACCGCCTAGCCAAATGGCCAGGTCGCACGACGTCGGGTACCGGCCGTTCACGCACCGCGCCGATCAGGGCCAGGTATTTCTACGCCGCGGCCTCCGCTATCGGAGCGCTGGCGATCACCGCATTCGCTGTACCCGCCGCCTCGGCTTCGAACGATCAGAAAGGCGTCTGGCTCTCGAGTAACCCGCTTGGCGTCAACGTGGCGCCGTGGCAGACGGCGAACCTGAACACCGGGGCGCGCCAGCGCATGGAGGGCTATCTGAAGCAACTCGGCCCGGCAATCGCCGTTCGCTATGGCGGCGGCGTCTTCGCCGACGCGGACAACGAGATGATCGGGCGCAACACGAATGGCGTATCCCAGGCAGGACACCAGTCGAGCGACTTCTGGGGATACGGCTCCAACCGCGACGCGCTGACGTTTTCCCGCTACGTGCCCGAGGCCAGGACCGTCCACGCCAACATCATGGTGACGATCAACTACGGGACGGGCACGCCCGCGCTCGCCGGGGCCTGGCTCGCCAGCATCCGCGCGGATAACGACCCGGTGTCCGCCGTGGAGATCGGCAACGAGCCCTACGGCTGCAGCTCGCCTGACAAGGAGATCACGGTGGGGCCGGTCTGGGACACCTCGTACGAGCCCAACGTGCCCTCGGACTGCCCGTACCAGCAGTACGGGGGCGGATCGCCGGGCATCAGGCAGTTCGCCAGGTCGTTCATTGCGCACGCGCCGGCGTTCATCCGTGCGGTGCACGAGGCCGATCCGTCGGCCAAGATAGTGCTGCCCTACGCCATTTCCCCGCCTGGCGACGGCGGTCATGTGTGGAACCACGCGATCATGGCGGCCCTGCAGGGGTACCAGGGCGTCAACGTGCTGTGGTACCCGAGTCATTCGTGGGACAACCCCTCCTCGCAGACGGCGCTGTCCTGGCTCACGCAGATCCCCGCGCGCGCGGCGGCGATCAAGGCCGATCTCCGCGCGTACGCGCCTAAGGCGTTCTGGATGATCGGCGAGGAAAACATAGCTAACCATCCCACCTGGGCGGTGTGCACGCCGATGAGCGCGGTGTTCGCCGCGGCATCGGCGCTCGCCTGGCTCGCGGAAGGGGCAAGGAACGTCAACTGGTGGGGTGAGTCCGATGGCAACAACTCTTACGGGCACTGCAGTCACCGGGATTTCTCGATGCTCGACCTGACCGGTTTCCCGCTGCCTCCGTACAACGGTTTCCTGCTCGCGTCTAAGCTTGCCCAGCCGCATGCGGTCCTCAGCATCATCAACACCGGGAACAGCCACGTTCTCGCTTACCACTCCACGCTAAGCGATGGCCGCCAGGCCGAGGCGTTCATCAACATTAGCGCCGGCTCGTCAGAAAGGGTGGCTGGCCCGGCGATTGGCGGCGGCACGCTCACGAAAATGCAATACCGAAGCAGTCGCGCGGAGATTGTGCAGAGTCAGGTGCCTTCTGGGGACGTGAGGAGCATCGATCTGCCGAAGGATTCAGCGACGGTTTTCATGAACTAATCGCTGAACCGCCGTCGCGGCACGCCGCCGGCTAGCCAGCCGTGAGCTCGCCGGCGCCGCCCCGGCCGCAGGTTCGCCG
Organism: uncultured Streptosporangiaceae bacterium; assembly: GCA_964581815.1. Taxonomy (GTDB): domain Bacteria; phylum Actinomycetota; class Actinomycetes; order Streptosporangiales; family Streptosporangiaceae; genus Trebonia. Next base: position 67,213 of record CAZORE010000022.1, read on the forward strand.
ACGCGAATCCAGGCATCATTCCGAACGGGGGCGTGTTCCACCATTCCAGCCCCGTGATTGACCAGCGACTTACCGCTTGGCTACCCTCGCTGATGTCATGACCGTAAGATTGCCCCACCCCAGACTGAGCCTGACTCTGCTGGTTAACCTTGTCGTCCTGTTGGTTGGCTGGTGGCGCCTGACCACCCCGGTGTTCATGATCCTCGCGATCACGATGGTCACCATCACGGCCCTGGTCATCGGGACCTGGGACGCCTGGCACCAGACGCAGACGGACCAGCTCGCATCGCGCGGCATCTACCCGGACGACCGGACCCTGACGGTGTACGACCCGGGCCTGCGCCGGGAGTTCACGCCGATGATCCCGGAGGCGCTCAGCCGGCGGATGGCCCTGCGGCACGCTACCCGCCCGGCCAAGACGAGGCCGGGCAAGACGAGGCCGGGCAAGACGGCCAAGAAGACCGCCTCGCCGGCCGCCCGCGGCCGCACCCCGGCCGCTCGAGAGGGCCAGTCCCGCCAGCAGACCGAGCTGCTCGCGCCGGACGCGACCGTCAACTTCGCCGCGCAGCGGCGCGACGCCGAGGTCGACGACCTGTTCGCGGCGCTGGACCGCGAGCTGATCGGGCTCGTCCCCGTCAAGAAGAAGGTTGAGCAGATCGGCGCGCTGCTGCTTGTCGACCGGGCGCGGCAGCGCTTCGGGCTGACCGCGACCCGGCCGAACCTGCACATGTGCTTCACCGGCGCTCCCGGGACGGGGAAGACCACCGTCGCGCTGATGATGGCCGACCTGCTGCAGCGGCTCGGCTACCTGGACACGGGGCAGCTCGTGCACGCCATGCGCGATGACCTGGTGGGGGAGTACATCGGCCAGACCGCGCCGAAGACCAAGTACGTCCTGTCCAAGGCGATGGGCGGCGTGCTGTTCATCGACGAGGCCTACTCGCTGTTCCGCGACGATGACGCACGGGATTACGGGCAGGAGTGCGTCGACATCCTCATGCAGGTGATGGAGAACCACCGGCACCAGCTAGTGGTGATCATGGCCGGCTACAAGGACCGGATGGAGACCCTTTTCGAGTCCAATCCCGGGATGCGGTCACGCCTCGCGCACCACCTGGATTTCGCCGACTACCAGGCCGACGAGCTGCTCGCGATCGGCGAGCTCATGCTGGGCAAGTCGAACTACTACCTGTCGGCCGAGGCGACGGCGGCACTGCGCGACTACCTGTCGGAGCAGAGCAGGCAGCCGGGCTTCGCCAACGCCCGCAGCGTCCGCAACGCGCTTGAGTTCGCCCGGCTCCGGCACGCCTACCGGCTCACCGCCGAGCCGGACCGGCCGTGGGGCAAGGACGACCTGATGCGCCTTGAGCCTGCGGACGTGCTGCCTAGCCTGTCGGCCGCCCCGGTGGGCACAGTAGCCAAGCCGTAACGGCTGTGGCGGGACGGCGGGCCGCTGGCCAGCCGGGAGGACCGGCCCGCCAGGGCAGGACGCCGCAGGCGCGGACGGCCCAGGTCAGCCGGCCGACAGCCCGTTCGCGGCCGTCACCGACGCGTAGAACTCGCCGCTCTGCTTGAGGATCCGCTGCTGCGTGCCGAAGTCGATGAAGGCGAGCCCGAACCGCTTCGCGTACCCCTCGGCCCACTCGAAGTTGTCGAGCAGCGACCAGGCGAAGTAGCCGCGCACCGGCACGCCGTCCGCGATCGCCCCGTGCACGGCGGCCAGGTGACCGCGCAGGTAGGAGATCCGCTCGTGATCGTGCACCTGGCCGTCCGGCGTGACGTAGTCGTGCCAGGACGACCCGTTCTCCGTGATGTAGACCGGCAGGTCCCCGCTGACCGGGTGGACCACCCGGGTCAGCAGCTCGCGGAGGGAGCTCGGCTCGACCAGCCAGTTCATCGCGGTGATCGGCAGTCCGTCCGGCTGGACCGACACCGTGCCCGGCCCGGTCACCGTCTCGCCGCGGCGCGGCTGGCCGTCCGGGCTGAGCAGGCCCACGTAATGCGGCGCGTAGAAGTTGACGCCGAGGAAGTCGAGCGGCGCGCCGGTCACCCCGAAGTCGCCGTCCTGCACAAGGCCGGCGGCGGCGGGGGAGAAGGACGGGTCACGGTCGAGCAGCTCGGGGTAGCGGCCCCGGAAGATCGGGTCCAGGTAGACCCCGTTCTGCCGCGCCTCTAGCACCGCCGCGTGCGCGGCGGCCTCCGGCGTGACCGGCCGCTCCACGCACAGGTTCAGCGTGATGCCGATGTCGCCGGCTGGCGCGGCGGCCCGCAGCGCGGCGACCGCCTGCCCGTGCGCGAGCAGCAGGTGGTGGTTGGCGGCGACCGCCTGGGCGGCGTCGCGGATGCCGGGCGCGTGCCGCCCGTCACGGTAGCCGACGTGGGCGACCACCCACGGCTCGTTCAGCGTGATCCACTTGTCGACCCGGTCGCCGAGCGCTTCGCCGGCGATCCCGGCGAACTCACCGAACCAGCCCGCGATGTCGCGGTTCGCCCAGCCGCCCTCGTCCTGCAGCGCCTGCGGCAGGTCCCAGTGGTACAGCGTCACCACGGGCTTGATGCCCGCCTCGAGCAGCGCGTCGATCACCCGGCTGTAGTAGTCAAGCCCCTTGACGTTGGCGGCGCCCCGCCCGGACGGCTGGATCCGCGGCCAGGACAGGCTCAGCCGGTAGGCGCCCACCCCGAGCCGCTTGAGCAGCGCGATGTCTTCCGGGAAGCGGTGGTAGCTGTCGCAGGCGACGTCACCAGTGTCACCGTGGTAGGTCTTGCCGGGGGTGTGGCTGAACGTGTCCCAGATCGACGGGCCCTTACCGTCGGCGTCCGGCGCCCCCTCGATCTGGTAGGCGGCCGTCGCGGCCCCCCACAGGAACCCCGGCGGGAAACGGAACTGGTCGTCGGTGGACATACGGCTTTACCTCCTCGGCCGGACACGGCCTCACTCGGCGCGGAAATCAATAACTTAACCGCTTCAGCACACTCGTGCCAGCAAAACATCATGTTACGAGCTTGCCGGCCCGGAGGGACGCGGCTAGGGCGCTGGCCTGCACGGGGGACGCGGCTAGCGCGCGGCGGGGGCGCCTCGCGCGGTCGGCGCCCGCCGCCGGGTCGATCCGCGGCCGGCGTCCCGGCCCGCTCCCGGCGCGCCGGCCCGCTGCCTGGCGACTGGCCGACTGGATCAAACGGTGACTGAGCCGGCCGTGAAGGAGGAGGCGGGGACGGCGTGCGCCGGCGCGGTCAGGCTCAGCCGCTCACCCCACCGGCTGAAGGAGATCGTGTTCTGGGTACTCCCGGCGCCCACCAGCTCGTACCGCACGGGCCGCAGCGCCGAGTCGTCCGTCACGTAAAGCACTAGCTTCGCCCCGGGCAGGCCGTCGCTGGCGGGGAGTGGCGCCTGCACGCCGATGACCGGCTGGCCGGCCACGGTGGCGGGCGCGGTCTCGGACAGGGGACTGCCCACCTCCAGTTCCGTGGCGACAGAAGACAGCGTGATGCCCGCGGTCACGTCGTCGTACGTGCTCGTGCCGAGCTTCTCGCCCGGGCCCACCGAGATCCACCGGCCCGCGGCCCGCTCCGCCTGCGCCAGCGGGGCCTGGAAGAACCCGTGCAGTGCCTGGGCGTCGGCCTGCACGTAGTCGACCCCGTCGATGAGCAGGATGGTGGCGTGCCCGGTTCCGTTGAACGTGATGACCTGCCGTCCGCCGTTGCCGGTCGCGTCGTCGGAGTACGTCACCGAGTCGTCAGGGGAGTGGGAGGTGATGTCCACGTGCACCGAGCCGCCAGCGCGCACGGCGGCCAGGGCGCCGCTGAGCAGGCGGGCCGCGGACATAGCCGACGGCGAGGCCGCAGGAGTCGCCCGGGCGGCCGGCGTGGTGGCCGTCGGCGGCGCGGCGCTGCTCCCTCCGGAGGTGCAGCCGGCCAGCATGCCGAGCCCGACCAGCGCCGATGCCGTCAGTGTGACCGCGTTGGCCCGTGCCTGGCTTGAAGCGTTCATGATGACTTGAATACCACTTTTGCGAAGTCAGTGGATCGGGTCATTACCCGACCGCCATTCGTTCAGCTCGCCTGCGACGTTTCTTCTCATTAGGTTTGACTGGCGGTGAGCTCGCGGGCAGGAAGGCCACGATGATCGACCGAACGCCGTCAGAGGCCGAATGGCTACGGGTCAACGCCTATTGCCAGCGCGAGCGCCATGAGCTCGCTGCCCGCGCCGCTGGCGACTACCCGCCCGAGTCGCGGGTGGCCGGCACCCCGCTGCTCGCACCGCCGGCCTGGCGGCTCGCAACCCCGGTCCCGCTCGGCGACATCAGGCTGAAGTTCCGCCCGGGCGCCCCGGGCCCAGACGTCCCCGACGTGGCGTCGCTTGCCCCGCACGCGCTGCCGGTGCGCGCGGACGGCACCAGGTACCTGGACTACAGCGACGTCGTCGCGGCGCTCGCCGCGCCCTCGGTCTTCGAGAACAGGCCCACCTACCGCCTCCTCGAGGCGGACCTGGCCCGCCCGGACGGGCCACGGCTGGCCTTCGGACGCGGCCGGTTCTTCGACAGCGTCGACACGGGCGACGCGGCCGCTCACGAGTACGCCGCCTGCCAGCTCGCCGCCGGCGCCGGGCCTTCCGACGCGGCCGCGGTGGCGGTGAGCCGGGCGGGGGCGGCCGCCCGCTGCCCGTACCGCGCCGCCCTCGACGGCCCGACGGGACTCGCCAGGCGCGCGGCGGCGCTCGCGGTGAGCGCGCTGACCCTGCGCCACGACAAGCAGGCAGGCACCGCGACGTTCCCGCTGCATTACCGCGAGCCGGGCAAGGTCAGCCACGCGGCCGGCCTGTACCAGGTGATCCCGGTCGGCGTCTTCCAGCCGTCCGGCGAGGCACCGTGGAACGAGGCCAACGACTTCAGCCTGTGGCGCGGCCTGCTCCGTGAGTACGCCGAGGAACTCCTCGGCGCGGACGAAGATCACGGCAGCGAACTGGCGCCGATCGACTACGCCGCCTGGCCGCTCGCCAAGGCGATGACCGGCGGCCTCGCCGACGGCCGGGTCCGCGCCTGGTGCCTTGGCCTGGGCGCCGACCCGCTCACCTTCGCGATCGACCTGCTCGCCGTCGTGGTGATCGACGCACCGCTCTACGACGACCTCTTCGGTGCCGCCGTCGACGTCAACGCCGAAGGCCGGGTAACCGGCCCCCGTCCCTTCGACCACGCGTCCGTCAGCGCGCTGCTGCGCGACGCGCCGCTCCAGGCGGCCGCCGAGGCCTTGCTCACCCTGGCCCTGGCGCACCGCGACACTCTCCTCGGCTAGCCCGTGAGCCGAACCTGGCCGGGTTCGTGTGCGCGGTCCCGACCCGGCCAGGAAACGCCAGGCGCCCGCAGAAATGTACTGCCAGCCGGACGGGATTCGCCCTGATATACAGGGATAGTGACTGCTGTCGTTCCCGCGGCCACAGGGAACAGTGACGGTACCCGGAAACCGGGGGAAAGCCAGGGATTTCGGCCGGATATCCAGGGACTGCGGGCGATCGCCGTCGCGATGGTGGTGATCTATCACCTGTACCCGTCGGCGCTGCCCGGCGGCTTCGCCGGGGTGGACGTGTTCTTCGTCATCTCCGGGTACCTGATCACCGGCCAGCTGTGGCGCGGCTACGCGCAGACCGGGAAGGTGGGCCTGGCCGCCTTCTGGGGGCGACGGGCCAGGCGGCTGGTCCCGGCGGCGGCGCTCGTGCTGACCGTGACGTGGATCGCGTCGCGCGTCATCGAGCCCGCGACCCAGCTCCCCAACACGGCGCAGCAGATTTTGGCCAGCGCGTTGTACTACCAGAACTGGCAGCTCTCGTCGGATGCCGTCAACTACTTCAAGTCCGGCAACGTGGCCACTCCCGTGCAGCACTTCTGGTCGTTGTCGGTCGAGGAGCAGTTCTACCTCGTCTGGCCGCTGCTCTTCTTGCTCGCGGCCTTCGTGACGGCGATGTTCGCGATGCGGCGGGCGGCCCCAATGCCCGCCCGCACGGTGCTGGCCGGCACAGCGCCCGCCAGCGCAGTGCTTGCCGGCATAGCGCCCGTCGGCATAGCGCCCGCCGGCACAGGGCCCGCCAACACAGGGCGGGCGGCGCGTCGC
>CAZORE010000022.1:73414-76019 GCA_964581815.1 uncultured Streptosporangiaceae bacterium
CGGCATAGCGCCCGCCGGCACAGGGCCCGCCAACACAGGGCGGGCGGCGCGTCGCACCCCGACGCGCGCCGCCGTCGTCGGCGTGCTGACGGCGGCGCTGGTCATCGCGTCGCTGGCCTATTCGGTTCACGAGACGAACGTGAGCGCGCCCGCGGCCTACTTCATGACCACAACGCGCATGTGGGAACTTGGCGCCGGCGGGCTTCTCGCCCTCGCCCCCGCGCGGCTGACCCGCGCGCTGGTCCGCCAGGGATGGCTGGCCTGGGCCGGGCTCGCCGCCGTCATCGCGTCGGCGTTCCTGTTCACCGGGTCGACCGCGTTCCCCGGGGCGCTTGCGCTGCTTCCGGTCCTCGGCGCGGTCGCGTTGATCGCGGGCGGGTCCGCCGAGGGGCGCCACGGCCCCTACCAGCTGACGTCCACGCGGCTCATGGTGTTCATCGGCGGGATCTCGTACTCGCTGTACCTGTGGCACTACCCGCTTATCAACCTGTATACGGGCTGGCGCGGCCCGGCCCCTGGCCCGCTGTCGGGACCCGTCCTCCTCGCGGTCGCCGTCCTCCTCGCCTGGCTGACGAAGGCCTTCGTTGAGGACAAGGTGCGGCTGGCGCCGTTCATCGCGGGAAACCGGTGGCGGTCGCTGGCGGTGGCGCTCGTCGCCGTCGTGCCGGTCGCCCTCGCTGGCGTCTACATCGCCGGAGAGCCTGGCCCATGGAACGGGACGCTCGGCCCCGACTACCCGGGCGCGGCGGTGCTCGCCGGGGCGGTCACGACCGTCCCGGTCGCGCCCATACTGAAGCCGCCGGGCCCGATCAGTCAGACGCTTGACCAAACGGGGGGCTGCCTGGGCGACTTCGGTGCGAGCACGCCCAAGGAGTGCGTGTTCGGTGACACCACCCGTCCCGTGCTCACGGTTGCCCTGGTCGGCGACTCGGCGGCCGGGGAGTGGTTCGACGCGCTGAACGCGATCGCGGCCCGTCGGCACTGGAAGCTCGTGACCGAATTGCACTCAAGCTGCCCCTGGTCGTCGACCCTGGTGCTCAACTGGAACGGCATCGGGGAGCTCACCGCCTGCCAGGCCTGGGGCGCGGCCGTGCTGCATGACCTGCTCACGACGATCCGTCCGAACGTGGTGATCACCACCGACTACCCGAGCCTGCTGTCCACGCCCGGCCACCCCGTCAACGCATCGCCGGCCGCCATGGCCGAGATCGGTGCCGGGATGGCTCAGTACTGGACGCGGCTCGAAGCCGCCGGCATCTCCGTGACGCCGATCAGGGAGACACCCGACCTCGTTGAGGACGTGCCGACGTGCGTTGACCAGCATCCCGCCGACCTGGCGGCGTGTGACGTGCCGCTGTCCGCGGCGGTTCTGCCGGATTCGCCCGTCACCGACGCGGCGAAGCTAATGAACGGCAAGGTCACCGTGGTCAACGCGAACTCGCTGATCTGCGGTCCAAAGGTGTGTGCCCCGGTGGTCGGCAACGTGCTCGTCTTCGGCGACCGCCATCACCTGACCGGGCCCTACTCGAAATCCACGGCGCCGTTCCTGGAACCCCTGCTGCTGGCGGCCAACCAGACCCTCGATCGCTTACCCGCCGGTCGTAACCCAATAGTTCGCGCACTGGATACCTGCTGTTTTCTCGCAGGCTCGCCGCGGCCGATAGGCATGGGAACCGCACATCAGTGCAAGTTCATGCTTCTCGACTCATGGAGAGCACCATGTCGAAGTACACCCGTCGGGCCTGCGTCGGGCTGGCTGCGGTGTCAGCCGCAGCGCTGTGTACGCTCACCGTCCTGCCCGCCAACGCTCAGTCGGCTGGCCGGGGGGACGAGCACACGAACGGGCATGTCCTGCTGATCTCGGTCGATGGCATGCACCAGAGCGACCTTGACTGGTACATCGCCAGCCACCCGCACTCGACGCTCGCCACGCTGACTCACGGCGGCGTCGAGTACGCCAATGCGGAGACCTCCAACCCGTCGGACTCCGACCCGGGCGGCACCGCGCTCATGACCGGCGGTAACCCCAAGTCGACCGGCGTCTACTACGACGTCGAGTACAGCCACAAGGTCGACGAGCCAGGCGCTGCCTGCACACCGGGCCAGCCGGCCACCGGCGGCGACGTCATCTACGACTCGCCGGACGACGCGCTGGCCAGTGTCAACGACTTCATCAACCCGGCCAACGGCACCTTCCCGTCGTTCGACGAGAACGGCTCGATCTTCCCCAAGGGTGTCGACACCGACCCGGCCGCGATCATGAACCTGAAGTTCAACCCGCAGACCTCGCTCAACCCGGCCACGTTCCCGGTCGACCCGAAGACCTGCCAGCCGATTACCCCGTGGGACTACCTCGGCGACAACACGATCTTCCAGGTCATTCACAACGCCGGCCTGCGCACCGCCTGGTCTGATAAGCACGAGGTCTACGCGTCGTTCAATGGCCCGGGCTCGAACGGCCAGAGCATCGACGACCTCTTCTCGCCGGAGATCGACTCCCAGGCGGTTGAGCCGAATGGTGTCCCGTACCCGCAGGACGACGACTGGGCCCACATCGACGCCGCCACCAAGCAGTACGACGGCTACAAGGTCCAGGCCATCCTGA
>CAZORE010000023.1:0-12140 GCA_964581815.1 uncultured Streptosporangiaceae bacterium
ACGGTGACTGGCAGGCGTCCGAAGCCGCGGAAGGCCGGCCCCGGTACCCGGCGGGCCTCGCCTGCCCCGGCGATGGAGGGGAATCGCGCGAGCAGGGCAGGGAACGCGATCGCCGCTTCCATCCGGGCCAGGGCCGCGCCGAGGCAGAAGTGCGGGCCGCCACCGAAGCTCAGCGAGCCGGCGTCGGGCCGGCGCGGATCGAAGCGGTCCGGACTGGCGAACCTGCGCGGATCCCGGTTTCCTGCGCCGATCAGCAGGAGTACCTGAGTGCCGGCAGCCGCCTGTATGCCGCCGAGCGAGGCCGGCGCCGCCGCGCGCCTGACCGTCATCTGGACGGGCGCTTCGTAGCGCAGCGTCTCCTCCACGAAGTCCGCGACCGCCACCTCGGCCTCCCGCACGGCCGCGGCCAGGTGAGGGTCGGACAGCAGGAGCGCCAGCCCGTTACTGAGCAGGTGGGTGGTGGTCAGGAATCCGGCTATCACCAGCGTGCGCAGGTTGTCATGCAACTCGGCGTCGCTCAGCCGGCCGTCGCCGACGTCGTGAACTTGCACCAGCTGGCTGAGCAGGTCGTCGCGGGGATGCTTGCGGCGCTCGCCGGCGAGGGCGGTGAAGTAATCGTTGAGCCGGACCGTCGCGTCGTCCGCGACCGCGACCGCGTCCTGTGCCCCCCGGCGCCGCTCGCCGATGAGGCCGGCGACGAGGTCTTCGGCGAGCGGCCGGAAGGTCTCCCGGTCCGCCTGCGGTATCCCGACCAGGTCGCAGAGCACGATGACCGGCAGCAGAAAGGCGAAGTGCGCGACGAAGTCAACCGGCTCGCCGCCGCTGCCCCGGTCGGCCATGTCGTCGAGCAGGCGGGCGGTCGTCGCGGCGATCGCCGGCGCCAGGCTATCCACCCGGCGGCGGCTGAAGGCCCGCGACATCAGGCCGCGGACCCTCGTGTGCTCGCCGCCGTTCAGGTCAATGACGGAGTTCTTGCTCATCGACGGGTGCTCGCGCCACGCCGGGAAGCTCACGTCGAGCCCGGCGTCACCCTGCACCTCGAACACGGGATCACGCAGGACCGACTCGATGGCGGCGTAACCAAACACGACGACCGATGACCACTGCGCCGGATGGCAGGCCTCCCCGGTCGCGAGCAGGTCCGCATAGTGGAGGTAAGGATCACTGGCCGCGTCCGAAGTAAAGAGAGCTTGCAAGATCTCGGTCGCTTCCACCTGGCACTCCCGGCCGCGCCGCGTAAAGGCAGTACCTGAGTCTTCCATGTCGGGCACATGAATGGCCAGACCGTGCATGCCATCGCCGACGGAACGGGGGCGTGGCCACCATCAACCCGCTCGATCGAGTTTTCTTCTAGGGTGGGGTCGTGCGGGTGGCGACCTGGAACGTGAACTCGGTCAAGCAGCGGGTACCGCGGCTGCTGCCGTGGCTGGACCAGCGGCGGCCCGATGTCGTCTGCCTGCAGGAGACGAAGCTGGCCGATGACGCGTTCACCGAGCTGCTTTCCGATGAGCTCGCCAGCCGGGGCTACGACTTCGCCCAGCACGGCGAGGCCCGGTGGAACGGGGTAGCGATCCTGTCGCGGACCGGGCTCACGGAGGTGGTGGCCGGAATCGAGGGTGCCCCGGGCTTCCCACTGCCGGAGGCGCGCGCGGTGGCCGCGACGTGCGGCGGTATCCGGGTGTACTCGGTGTACGTGCCCAACGGGCGAGAGCCGGATTCCGACCACTACCGCTACAAGCTGGCCTGGCTGGCGGCGCTGCGGGACAAGGTCACCGCGGACAGCCTGGCGGGCCAGGGCGTGCTGGTGTGCGGGGACATGAACATCGCGCCAGCCGACGCGGACGTGTTCGACCCGGACGCGTACACCGGCCAGACCCACGTCACCGCGCCGGAGCGGGCGGCGCTAGCCAGCCTGCAAGCGACCGGGCTGCGTGACGTGGTCCGGGACCGGTGGCCGGACAAGCGCATCTTCACCTACTGGGACTACCGCGCCGGGATGTTCCACCAGGATCTGGGGATGCGGATCGACCTGGTGCTCGCCAGCGACCCGGTGGCGGACCGGGTGCGGGCGGCGTGGGTCGATCGGGAAGCCCGCAAGGGCACCGGGCCGAGCGATCACGCCCCGGTGATCGTCGACCTGGACGCCGCTCCGGACGGCGACATCGGGCCCGTTGTCCCGCCGCCGTCCGCGCGCCCGGTCAGGAAGGGCTCAGTCAGGCTCCCGCAGGCTCCTGCCGCTGAGTGAGTGTCCGCCCGGGGTCGGCGAGGGTGTCGAAGGCTTGCGCCATCAGGTCGGGCAGTTCCGGGGTTCCGTCGCTCTCCACCCAGGTGAGGATGGCGGTGCTGGCGGCGGCCAGGCACGCCGCGACCGTGACCCGGGCCTGGAAGCTGGGGCGCTGCTCGTCCTGGCCCGCGCTGAGGGCCTGGAGGATCAGCTGCTGGGTGGCGATCTGGTCGGCCCACAGGCGGTCGCGGAGCGCGGGGGTGGCGACAATGAGCTTGACCTGGTCGAACAGGGTGTCGCGGTCGGTGTCGTAGATCAGCCTGAGCCCGTCGGCCAGCACCGTGCGGATCCGGCGGATGACTGGCCAGGTGGCCGGGGTCTGGGCGATTGCGCTGGCGATCAGGGGGTCGTAGTCGTCAGACAGCACCACGTCCTCCTTGGCCGGAAAGTAGCGGAAGAACGTCATGTGCGAGACCCCGGCCGCGGCGGCGATCTGCTCGACGGTGGTGGTGTCATATCCCTGCTCGCGGAACAGCCGCAGCGCGCTGGCGCGGATGCGGCCGCGGGTGGCGGTCTTCTTGCGCTGCCTCCAGTCCGGCTCTGGTTCGGTCACAGAGCTATCGTCGCGTACGGGCGGGGGAGGTCGCGGTCGCGGGTGGCTGCGACAAGCCGGGGCCGCCGGAGCTGGCGCGTCCGGGCAGGTAACGCAGGCTGGTCAGGGCTGCGAGCGCGGTGACCGCGGCGCAGATGAGCATGACGACGCTCATGCCGTGCAGGAACGCGGTGCCGGCGGCTCGCAGGATGGCGCCGCCGCCTGGAAGGCGGCTAGCGAGCTGGGCGGCCTCGGTGATGGAGGCCCGTGCGGTGGCGGCGTCGCGGGCGGGCAACCCGGCCAGGGCCGGGCCGAGGGCGCGGGCGTAGCTGGCGGACAGGACGCTGCCGAGCACGGCGACCGCGATCGCACCGCCGACCTGCCGCAGCGTGCTGTTCACCGAGGCTCCCGTCCCGGCTTCGTCGCCGCCCACCGCGGCCATGACCTGGTCCATCGCGCCCGCGATAGACGTGCCGGTGCCGAGCCCGGCCAGGGCAAGCCCGGTGGCCGGGATGGCGTAGCTCGTTTCCAGGTGGACCTGGCTGAGCACGGCGAGTCCCGCGGTCAGCAGCGCCAGCCCGGCGGCCACGGTCACCTTGGGGCCGGCCGCCCGCACGACCAGGCTGGCCGTGCCGCCCGCGACGAGCAGGCCGCCCATCATCGGCAGCAGCCGCAGGCCGGCACTGACCGGGTCGTTGCCGAGGACGCTTTGCAGGTACTGGGGGAGCGTGAACATGACCCCGTACAGCGCGACCGAGACGGCGACCGTGGCGACCGTGCCCCACGCAAACCGGGGGTCGCTGAATATCGCCGGGTCGACGAGCCGGTGCGGGGCGCGGTGCTCGCGGAGGAGGAAAGCGGCGACCAGGACAGTCGATCCGGTCAGCACCCCCCAGCTGCCCGGCGCCGCCCAGCCGTGTTCCGGGCCGTTGATGACGCCCCAGACCAGGCAGGTGACCGCTCCGGTGGACAGCAGCGCGCCCGGGATGTCCAGCGGCGGCGCGACCGGGTTGCGCGATTCGGGCATTAGCACGGCGCCGGCGACCAGGGTCAGGCAGACGGCGGGCACGTTGATCCAGAACACCGAGTGCCACGAGAAGTGCTGCAGCAACAGGCCGCCGAGTACCGGGCCGAGCGGAAGCCCGGCCGCGATGACCGCGGTGAGGATGCCGATGGCCTTGGGCCGTTCGGCGTCGCTGAACGCCGCCGAGACGACCGCAATGGACAGGGGGAACACGATCCCCGCGCCAAGCCCCATCACCGCCCGCGCCGCGATCAGCTCCCCCGCCGACTGCGACAGCGCGCACCACACCGACGCCCCGAGGAACACCGCCAGCCCGGTCAGCAGCAGCCGTCTGCGGCCGAACCGGTCTCCGGTCACCCCGGCGGTCAGCATGACCCCGGCGAAGGTCAGCGAGTAAGCGTCCACGATCCACTGCAAGTCCCCGGTGCTGGCCTGCAGCGCCGTCGAGATCGAGGGCAGCGCGATGTTCAAGATCGTCAGGTCCAGGGACACGACGACCACCGACAAGCACGTGACGCCCAGCATCCACCATCGTCGTGCCCGCACCCGAGCCTCCATTATGTTATCAACTAACATGTTATTGACTAACATATTGATCGCATGACGAGATAGCAAGCGAGCCGGTGGCAAACCTCAGGCGGAACCGGTGCAGGCCTCTCGGCGTCTAATCACCGATCGGTGAACCGGGCGAACGGAGGCGCTATGCGGCTATGGACAGGCGTGCTCCTCGTGGGCGTGGCGATGGCGGCGGCGGCCTGCGGCGGCGCGGCACCGCGGGCGACCGGGACGGTCGAGGGAACGTTCGAGGGAGTAGGCGGGCCTGCGATCGTCGAGAACGGAAAGCCGCAGACGCAGGTGTTCCCGCTCTCCGGCACCGTCACGTTCACGGACGCCGCCGGGCAGGCCACGCCCTTCGCGATCGGCCCGGCCGGCACGTTCAGCGTGCGGCTCGCGGCTGGGACCTACAGCGTTTCCGGGCGAACGCCGTCGATCTCGGAGGTGGGCAACGACGGGACAAGCACGCCGATCCCGTGCTCGCTGCCGCAGTCCATCCAGGTGCATCCACGGCAGACGATGCGGATCGCCGTCATCTGCCCGTATCCGTGACCCTCTTGCCCCACCCGAAGGCGACGGCTGTAACTTTCCGTCCGTCTTGTCACGTAGCGGTCATCCGCCAGAAAAGCGCTTGAAGCAGTCCCGGCGCACGCTAGTGCCAATTATCTGTCGCCCGACAGATATTGAGGTCCGCTAGCCATCCAGGGGCAGCCATGACGTCCACGACGGAAACAACGCAGCAGCCAGTCGAGCACGCCGACCTAGAACGCTTCGGGTACACCCAGGAACTGCACAGAAGGGTCGGCAGTTTCGCGTCCTTCGCGGCCGGGTTCTCCTATGTCTCCATCCTCACCACCGTCTTCCAGCTGTTCTTCCTCGGCTTCGGCTTCGGCGGGGCGGCGTTCTTCTGGACGTGGCCGGTCGTGTTCGCCGGGCAGATGCTCGTCGCGCTGAACTTCTCCACCCTGGCCGCGCGGTTCCCGATCTCGGGCGTGATCTACCAGTGGTCGTCACGGCTGGCCGGGCAGACGTTCGGCTGGTTCACCGGCTGGGTCATGATCATCGGTCAGGTTCTCACCGTGGCGGCGGCGGCCATCGCGCTGCAGGCGGTGCTGCCGTCCATCTGGTCCGGCTTCCAGGTCCTCGGCGGTGACTCCTCGCCCACGTCGTCGAGCGGCGCGCAGAACGCGGTGCTGCTCGGCTGCATCCTGCTGGCCGTCACGACCACGGTCAACATCATCGGGATCCGGCTGATGGCGGTCATCAGCAGCGCAGGCGTCACCTTGGAGATCCTCGGCGTCATCGCGATCGTGATCACGCTGTTCGCGCACGTCAAGCGCGGCCCGTCAGTGGTGCTGCACTCCACCGGCGCGGCCCCCACGCCCGGCTCGCCCTACATCTGGGCCTTGCTGGCCTCCGGGCTGATGGCCGCCTACGTCATGGTCGGCTTCGACTCCGCGGGCGAGTTGTCCGAGGAGACCCACGCGCCGCGCCGCACCACGCCGCGGACCATCCTCCGCGCGCTGATCGTGTCCGGCGTCGGCGGGGGGCTGCTGCTGATCGCAGCGCTGATGGCCGCGCCGAGCCTCACCGACGGCAACCTGGCCACCGTCGGCCTGCCGTACGTGGTCGAGGCGGTATTCGGCGCGACCGCCGGGCGCATCATCCTGGTCGACGTCGTGATCGCGATCATCGTCTGCACGCTGGCCTGCCAGACCTCCGGCGCCCGGATGATGTACTCCATGGCCAGGCAGAAGGCGCTGCCGTTCCACGGCGCCCTCGGCAAGGTCTCGCCGCGCACCGGCACGCCGATCGTCACCTCGCTCGTCGTCGGGGTCGGCGCCGCCCTGGTTCTCGTCGTCAACCTCGGGCAGAGCGCCGTGTTCCTCGCCCTGTCCAGCCTGTGCATCGCCATGCTGTACATCGGCTACCTGGGCGTTACCGCGCCGCTGCTGCTGCACCGGTTCCGGCACGCCCGCGGCCAGGCGAGCGCCGCCACCGCCGAGGGGACCGACGAGCACGGCAAGCGGCTGTTCAGCCTCGGCAAGTGGGCCATTCCGGTCAACCTCGTCGCGGTCGGCTACCAGGTCGTCGCGATCGTCAACCTCGCCTGGCCGCGCAAGTCCGTGTACGACCTCACCGGGCACACCTGGTGGCTGCAGTGGAGCGCCGTGCTGTTCATCGCCCTGACCCTTATCGTCGGCTACCTCGTCCACCTGCGGCTGCGCGGCGGCAAGCTGCACATCCCGCACGCCCGGCTGCACCACCAGCCGCTCACGGAACAGGCAACGGGAGGGCCGGCGGCCATGCTCGCCGAGCCGGAAGGCGCCTGAGCGATGGCGGCAGTTGCCTCGGCCCACAACACGGAAACGGTCGCCCTGGCCCGCGCCGACGCGCGGGCCCAGGGCGGCCGGATCGCCGACGCGATGCCCTACCTGCCGGCCAGCAGCACGCCGTACCCGCCGCCCGGCGTCGAGGCGGCCACGCTCACCTGGGCCGAAACTGTCGCGGGCGGCAACTACACGCACCAGGTCGTCGCGCGCGGCACGCGCATCAGGCTGGCGGACGTCACCGGCGATGCGTGCGCGCACGTCCTGCTCTACAACGCGCTTGAGCCATGGGAGCGCCTCAACGTGGCCGACACCGTCAAGATCGGCTGGCAGGCCTATCTCACCACCGGGCACCCGCTGCTGTCCGGCGACGGCCGCGTCCTCGCGACCATCGTCGCTGACGACTCCGGGCAGCACGACGCCCTCTGCGGGACAAGCACGGCCGCCGCCAACCAGGCGAAATTCGGCGACTCGGCCCCCCACGGGCCGAGCCCGTCCGGCCGCGAGCTGTTCACTCTGGCGGCGGCCAAGCACGGCCTGGCCAAGCGCGACCTGCCGCCCTCGATCTCGTTCTTCAAGGGCGTGCGCGCAGCGGAAGACGGCAGCCTGACCTTCACCGGCAGCGCCGGCCCGGGCCGGACCGTCGACCTGCTCGCCGAGCTTCCGCTGATCATCCTCATCGCCAACGTGCCGCACCCGGTCGACCCGCGCCCGGCGTACACCTGCGGCCCGCTGCGGGTGCACGCGTGGCGGTCGGCGCCGACGGAGCCGGGAGACTCGCGCCTCGACGCCTCGCCCGAGGCGCGCCGCGCCTACCTGAACACCGCCGGCTACCTGGCCGCGAGGGGGCTGTCATGACAGCGAGCGACTCACGGCAAGCCGTACTCGACCCGGCGAGCTACGCCCCGGGCACCGTGCTCGACCGGTCCGGCCCGCTGGCCGACGGCACCGTGCGACTGGACGAGATCGTCCCCGCCCGCGCCCCCTGGTCCGCCGTGGTCGGGCAAGGCGACGTCCTCACCATCGTGGACGTCGGCGGCAACCAGTCCGCCGACTGCCTGCTCTACAACGCGCATGACACGGCCGAGCGGTACAGCGTGCCCGACACCATCGCCTGGTCGGGCAACGTCTACGTGCGCACGGGCACCGTCCTGCGGTCCAACGAGGGCAACCCGCTCGCCACGGTCGTCGCCAACGAGATCGACCGGCAGGACACGATCGGCGGCGCGTGCGGCAAGGAGTCCAACACCCTGCGCTACGGCCACCACACGATGTCCGAGCACGGCTGCCGGGAGAACTTCCTGGCCGAGGCGGCCAGGTACGGCATGGGCGCCCGCGACATCGTCTCCAACCTCAACTGGTTCATGAACGTCCCGGTCGAGGCCGACGGCACCCTCGGCATCGTCGACGGCATTTCCGGGCCGGGCAAGCGGGTGGCGTTCCGCGCCGAGATGGACATCCTCGTCGTCGTCTCCAACTGCCCGCAGGTGAACAACCCGTGCAACGACTTCAACCCCACGCCGCTGCGGATGATCGTGACGGCGGGGCCGGCATGACGGCGAGGCCGGCGTGACGGGCTGGTCCTTCGACACCGTCCTCATCGCCAACCGGGGCGAGATCGCCCGCCGCGTCATCCGTACGGCGCGCCGCCTCGGCCTGCGCACGGTCGCCGTCTACTCCGAGGCCGACATCGCCGCGCCGCACGTCCGCGAGGCCGACGAGGCACTGCTGATCGGAAAGTCAAGACCTCAAGATTCTTACCTGAACGAGGGCGGCATCCTCGCTGCCGCCAAGTCCTCCGCCGCGGGCGCCATCCACCCCGGATACGGGTTCCTGTCAGAGAACGCCGGCTTCGCCCGGCAGGTGGAGGAAGCGGGCATCGCCTTCGTCGGGCCGTCCCCCGCGCACCTGGAGGCGTTCGGCGCCAAGCACACCGCCCGCGAGATCGCCCGCGCCGCCGGCGTCCCGCTGATGGCCGGCACCGGCCTGCTGGCCTGCGCCGCGGACGCCGTCGCCGCGGCCAGGGAGATCGGCTTCCCCGTCATGGTCAAGGCCACCGGCGGCGGTGGCGGGATCGGCCTGCTGGCCTGTCACGACGAGGCCGAGGTCGCCGACGCGTTCGCCCGGGTCCAGCGGCTCGCCGCCGCTCACTTCGCCACCACCAGCGCGGACACTGGCGGCGTCTTCCTCGAACGGCTCGTGCGCCACGCCAGGCACGTGGAGGTCCAGGTCTTCGGCGACGGCACCGGGCAGGTCGCGGTGCTCGGCGACCGGGACTGCTCGCTGCAGCGCCGCAACCAGAAGGTCATCGAGGAGGCCCCGGCTCCCCGGCTGCCGCCGTCGCTGCGCCGCCGGCTGCACGCGGCGGCGCGGGACCTCGCGGCGTCCGTCGGCTACCGTTCGGCCGGGACCGTCGAGTTCGTTTACGACCCGGCGCGGCAGGAGGCGTCGTTCCTTGAGGTGAACGCGCGGCTGCAGGTGGAGCACCCGGTCACCGAGGAGGTGTACCGGGTCGACCTGGTCGAGCAGATGCTACGGCTGGCCGGCCAGGGCCCGGGGGGCGTCGCGGGGTTCATGGCCGCACGGCACGCGCCGCGCGGCCACGCGGTCGAGGCCCGCGTCTACGCCGAGGACCCCAGCCACGGCGGCCGGCCGAGCCCGGGCCTGGTGACGGCCGTGACCTGGCCGCAAGCCGCGGGCATCCGGGTCGACGGCTGGATCGAGGCCGGGCTTGAGGTATCGCCGAACTACGACCCGATGCTCGCGAAGGTCATCGCGGCCGGCCCGGACCGCGAGCAAGCCCTGGACGGGCTCGCCGCGGCCCTCGGGCAGGCCCGGGTCGACGGCGTCGTGACCAACCTGGGGCTGCTGCGCGCGGCCCTCGCGCTCCCGGGCTTGCGGTCGGCCGTGCACTCGACCGCGACGCTTGACGGGGTCACCGATCCCGAGCCGCGGATCGAGGTGCTTGAGCCTGGTGCCATGACGACCGTGCAGGACTGGCCGGGGCGCCTGGGTTACTGGCAGGTCGGCGTGCCGCCGAGCGGCCCGATGGACGAGGTATCGCTGCGCGAGGCCAACCTCGCGCTCGGCAACCCCGAAGGCGCGCCGGCGCTCGAGTGCACCGCGACCGGGCCGGCGCTGAAGTTCTCCCACGACACCCTCATCTGCCTGACGGGCGCCCCCGCCACCGCGACACTCGACGCCCCCGGAGACCCCCAGGTCCACCGCGCGCCCGGCGGCCCCGACGACTCCAGCGTCCCTGGCGCCTCCAGCGTCCCCGGCGGCCCTAGCGTCCCCGGCGGCCGGTCCGTGCCCTGGTGGGAACCATTCACCGTGTCGGCCGGCGCGACCCTGACGATCGGCGCGATCGGTGGCCCGGGGCTGCGCTGCTACCTGGCGGTGGGCGGCGGCTTCGACGTGCCCGCCTACCTGGGCAGCGCGTCGACGTTCACGCTCGGACGGTTCGGCGGGCACGCCGGGCGCGCCCTGGCGGCCGGTGACGTCCTGCACGCCCGCGAGGCCGCCGCGCCCGCGCGCGGTCCCGCCAGCGCACCTCCCGCGCACGCTCCGCGCGGCACGCCGCCCGGCCGGCGCCCCGCGATCGTGTCGGACTGGGAGATCGGGGTCACCGAGGGGCCGCACGCGGCGCCGGAGTTCTTCACCAGGGCCGCCATCGACGAGTTGTACGCAAGCAGCTACACCGTGCACCACAACTCGGCGCGCACCGGCGTCCGGCTCATCGGGCCGCGCCCGTCGTGGGCCCGCGAGGACGGCGGTGAGGCCGGCCTGCACCCGTCCAACATCCACGATGTCCCCTACGCGGTCGGCGCGCTCGACTTCACCGGGGACACGCCGATCATCCTCGGCCCCGACGGGCCGAGCCTCGGCGGGTTCGTCTGCCCGGCGGTCGTCGCGAGCGGCGAGCTATGGAAGACGGGGCAGCTCCGGCCGGGTGACACCGTGCGCTTCGTCCCGGTGCGGGAGGCGGACGCGGCGTCCCTGCGCGACCGGCGCGCCACGCCCGTGCTGGCCCGCGCGGGCGGCGACGGCGACAACGGCGTCCTGGCCAGGCGCGACGGCGGGCCTGGCACGCCGTCCGTCGTCTACCGCCGCGACGGCGACGACAACGTGATCATCGAGTACGGCGACCCCGTCCTCGACCTGAGCCTGCGGATGCGGGTGCACGCCCTGCAGGAGGCGCTCGCGGCGCAGGCCCTGCCCGGGGTCATCGACCTGACCCCAGGAATCCGCTCGCTGCAGGTGCACACCGACGCCGCGCGGCTGCCCGCGCGGTCGCTGCTGCCGCTGCTGCAGCGGGCCGAGGACGCGCTGCCCCCGGCGCCCGAGCTGCGCGTGCCGTCGCGCACCGTGCGGCTGCCGCTGTCCTGGGACGACCCGGCGACCCGGCTCGCCATCGAGCGGTACATGCACGGCGTCCGCTCCGACGCCCCCTGGACCCCGTGGAACATCGAGTTCATCCGGCGGGTCAACGGGCTGGCGACGCCGCAGGACGTGCGCGACGTCGTCTTCGCCGCCCAGTACCTGGTGCTCGGGCTCGGCGACGTGTACCTGGGGGCGCCGGTGGCGACGCCGGTCGACCCGAGGCACCGGCTGGTGACGACCAAGTACAACCCGGCGCGGACCTGGACGGCGGAGAACTCCGTCGGGATCGGCGGCGCGTACCTGTGCATTTACGGCATGGAAGGTCCCGGCGGCTACCAGTTCGTCGGACGGACGACCCAGGTGTGGAACCGGTTCCGCCGCGCCGGGCTGTTCGCGGAGCAGCCCTGGGCGCTGCGCTTCTTCGACCGGATCGAGTGGTACCCGGTCAGCGCCGAAGAACTGCTCGAGCTGCGCGCCGAGACCGAGGCCGGGCGCGGGCACGTGGACGTGACTGAAGGCGTTTTCGACTACGGTGAGTACACGCGGTTCCTCGCGGCGAACGCGGCGCCGATCGAGGCGTTCCGCGCACGGCAGTCGGCGGCGTTCGCCGCCGAGAAGGAGCGCTGGCGGGCCAGCGGTGAGCTGGACCGGGCCGAGTTCGACGGGTCCGGGCCCGAGGCCGGCGCTGGCGCCGGCGGCCTGGGCGAGGCGGTGCGGGTCCCGGCCGGCGCGACCGCGGTGACCGCGCCGTTCATCGCGAGCGTCTGGCAGGTCGATGCCCGGCCAGGGATGCGGGTGGCGAAGGGTGACAAGCTCGCGGCGCTTGAGGCCATGAAGATGGAGACCATCATCGTCGCGCCGCACGACGGGACCGTGGCCGAGGTCTACACCGCTCCCGGGGCCCAGGTCGCGGCGGGCCAGGTAGTCCTGGCCCTGGTCGCGGACGGTCCGTGCGCGACGGCGCCCGGTCCAAGCGGGCCGGTGCCGGCGGCGGCCCGATGAGCACGGTCCGATGAGCACGGTCCGATGAGC
>CAZORE010000023.1:12240-13878 GCA_964581815.1 uncultured Streptosporangiaceae bacterium
CCGATGAGCACGGTCCGATGAGCACGGTCCGATGAGCGCCGTCGCCCGGGTGACGGCCGCGTACGCCGCCATCGCGGCGGCCGGGCGGCCCGAAGTCTGGATCAGCGTGCGCCCGGCCGCCGCGGCCCTGGCCGAAGCCGCCGAGGTTGACGCCGCCGTCGCCGCCGGGGAACCGCTGCCGCTGGCCGGCCTGGTCGCGGCGGTCAAAGACAACATCGACGTGGCGGGCCTGCCCACCACGGCGGGCGCGCCCTCGTACGAGTACCTGCCCGCGCGCGACGCCACCTGCGTCGCCCGGCTGCGGGCGGCCGGGGCGGTCGTGCTCGGCAAGACAAACCTCGACCAGTTCGCCACGGGCCTCGTCGGCACCCGCAGCCCGTACGGCGCGGTTCGCAACGCATGGGATCCCGCGAAGATCTCCGGCGGGTCCAGTTCCGGGTCGGCGGTCGCCGTGGCGCTCGGCCTTGCCGATTTCGCCCTCGGCACGGACACGGCCGGCTCGGGCCGGGTCCCCGCCGCGCTCAACGGCATCGTCGGCCTCAAGCCCACGCGGGGCGTCATCCCGTGCACCGGCGTGGTGCCGGCCTGCCGGTCGCTTGACTGCGTGACCGTGTTCGCGCGATCGGTGGCGCTGGCCAGCCGGGCGGTCGCGGTGATGGCGGGCCCCGACGGCGCTGACCCGCTGGCGGACCTGCTCGGGAGCGGGCCGCGCGGCGCATGGCGCCTCCCCGGTACCCGTCCCGGTCCCGGCGCCGGGGCGGACGCCGGCCAGCCCCGCGTCGCCATCCCGCGGCCGGCCCAGCTCGCCGGGCTGGCCGACGGCTGGGCGGAGGCGTTCGAGTCGGCCGTCGCGCGCCTGCGGTCAGGCGGGGCCGAGATCGTCACGGTCGACATCGCGCCGTTCCTCGAGGTCGCGAGCCTGCTGTACGGCGGGTCGTTCGTCGCTGAGCGGTACACGGCGGTGGGCGGCCACATCCGCGAGCACGAGGGGCTCATCGGCCGCGACCTTGACCCGGTCGTCGCGGCGATCATCCTCGACGCCGCGAAGCACAGTGCGGCCGGCTACTTCGCGGACCGGGAGCGCCTCGACCGCCTCGCGGCCGCCGCCGCCCGCGCGCTCGACGGCTGCGACGCGCTGCTGACCCCGGCGACCACCCGTCACCCGTCGATCGCCGAGGTGCAGGCCGACCCGGTCGGGGTCAACGCGCGACTCGGGACCTACACGAACTTCGCGAACCTGCTCGACCTCGCGGCCCTGGCCGTGCCGGCCGGGACGGTTGCCGGGCTCCCGTTCGGCATCATGCTGACGGGCCCGGCGGGTAGCGATAGGCGGCTCGCCGAGATCGCCGCGGGCCTCGAGGCGGCCGACGTCGACCTGCTGGTCGTCGGCGCGCACCTGAGCGGGCAGCCGCTGAACCATGAGCTGCTCGCGGCGGGCGGGA
Source organism: uncultured Streptosporangiaceae bacterium (assembly GCA_964581815.1). Lineage (GTDB taxonomy): Bacteria > Actinomycetota > Actinomycetes > Streptosporangiales > Streptosporangiaceae > Trebonia. The sequence goes on from CAZORE010000023.1 coordinate 13,683, forward strand.
GGTTCCTCGGCCCGGCCCGCACCGCGCCCTCCTACCGGCTGTTCGCACTGGCCACGCGGCCGCCCAAACCCGGCCTGGTCAGGGTCGGGCCGCAGCCCGCAGCGGGACCCGAAGCGTCGATCGGGGGCGAGGAACCCAGGGCGTCGATCGGGGGCGAGGAACCCAGGGTTTCGGTCGGGGGCGAGGAACCCAGGGT
>CAZORE010000023.1:13978-24316 GCA_964581815.1 uncultured Streptosporangiaceae bacterium
CGTCGATCGGGGGCGAGGAACCCAGGGTTTCGGTCGGGGGCGAGGAACCCAGGGTGTCGGTCGGGGGCGAGGAATCCGAGGCGTCGATGCCGGGCGAGGGACCCGGGGCGTCGATCGCCGGGGAGGTGTGGCGGCTGCCCGCCGCGGGCTTCGCCCAGTTCATGACCGGGCTCACCGCCCCCATGGCGATCGGCCGGGTCTGCCTGGACGACGGCCGTAACGTGCTCGGCTTCCTCTGCGAGCCCGCGGCGGTGGCGGGCGCGGCCGACATTACGCGCTTCGGCGGCTGGCGCGCCTGGCTTGGCCGGGGCGGGCGGACCTGAGACGTGTACCGGCTCACGGCCGGGGCTCTGCGATAATCGCTGGCGTGGCGGACGCGCGGGCCCCAGCGACGGGCAAGCCGGAAGAGGCGGCTGAGCACCGGCGCCGCGCGGGCCGCCCCCGGCTGCGGCCGGCGAGCAACGCCGGCGTGCCGCCACGCGAGGAGATACTCGACGCGGCGGCCGGGCTCTTCGTCAGCCAGGGCCTCGCCGCGACGACGACCAGGCAGATTGCCGAGCACGTCGGCATCAGGCAGGCGTCGCTCTACTACCACTTCGCCGGCAAGGACGAGATCCTGCTTGAGCTGCTCACCCAGTCGGTGCGGCCAAGCCTGCAGGTCGCGACGCGGCTGGAAGCCCGCTGCCGCGACCACCCCGCCGCCGGGCTGTACGCGCTGGCCCTCATCGACGTCCGGACCCTGACGGACGCGCCGCACAACATCGCCACGCTCTACCTGATGCCGGAGGTGCAGGGGGAGGAGTTCGCGTCGTTCCGCGCGGAGCGGTCACTGCTGCAGGCCGCGTACGGGCGGCTCGGCCGGGCGTCCGCCCCGTCCACCGGGCTGGATGAAGCCCTCATCGCGACGCTGGTCATGCAGGTCATCGAGTCGGTCATTCACCTGCGCCGGTCCGGTGAGCTGCGGGACTCCTACGCGCACGACATCGCCGCGTCGTGCCTGCGCCTGCTCGGCCTTGGGGCGCCGGAGATCGCCAGGGCCCGCGACGCCGCCGCGAAGCTCCTCGCCTAGGGCCAAGGAAAGGCCGCCGGCGCCCGCGAGGTCCGTGACAGGACCAGACCCGGCCGGCGCGGGCCGCCTGGCCAGCCTGGCCGCTCCGGTCACCCTCGCCAACGGCTTCATCCTGTCTGGCTACGCCGAGACAGGCGGCCCGGGCGGCAACCTCAAGCACCCGCCCCGCAACCCCTGGCACGCCAGCCTTGGCAGCACCGCCACCCAAACTGAAGTTCCGCCCGTTTCGACGCCACCAGCGACTCTCTATCAGTTTCTGACTCATATATCCGACAAATCGGTCATGGAAATGACCGAAATCGATAGAGAGTCGAAAGAAGCTATGAAACTGATAGAAAGTCGAAGTTTCCGCGAGTTTCAGCGATGATGGAACTGTGACTCGACGTGATATTCCGGATGCGGTACGTAAGAAACGTGTTATGGCTGCCAGCCGGTGGAACCTCATCGGGGTCCCACCGCACCTGGTCCGCTCGCTGACAGCTTCTGGTGACCTGGTGCGCATGCGCCAGGGCGTCTACGCGACCAGGGTTGCGGTGCAATGGGCTGGTGCCGATGCGACGAGGTGCCACGTACTCCGGGTGCTGGCCGCCCTCACCACTGTCGGGCACCACGCCGCCGCGAGCCACCATTCCGCGGCCCTGCTTCACCGTCTTGACCTGCTCAACCCGCCACCAGAAGGAAGCGTGACGCTAACCTGCCCGCCAGGTAAGCCATGGAATAGGGCGCGGCCCACGAGCGTCGTCTTCCACACGGCCGACCTGCCCACGGGGCATATCACCAGGCTCTACAGCCTGCCGGTGACGTCAGCCGCACGAACCGTAATCGACCTGGCGAGGACGCTGCCGTTCGCGGACGCGGTCGTGGCCGCGGACTCGGCGCTGCACAAGGAGAAAGCCACCCAGCCGGAACTGGGCAAGGTCCTCGACGCCTGCGCCCGGTGGCCCGGAGTCAGGCAGGCACGGCGGGTCGTGGAATTCGCCGACGAGCGGGCCGAGTCGCCGCTTGAGTCGGTCGCGCGTGTCATCTTCGACCAGTCCGGTCTGGATTCGCCGGAACTCCAGGCCACCGTTTTCACCCCCTCCGAAGCCTTCCGGGTCGACTTCCTCTGGCGCGCGCACAACGTCATCGCCGAAGCTGACGGCCTCGGCAAGTACGGCGACCGCAGCGACGCGGTCAAGCAGCTCGAACGCGACCGTCGGCTGCGCGACGCGGGCTTCCGGGTGGTCCACTTCACCTGGAAGGAGCTCTTCGGAACGCCCGAACTCGTGCTCAGGAGAATCCGTGCGGCCATCGCCGCGACCACGCCCTACTGAGCCGGGCAGCGGAGCGTCGCTGGCGATTCTTAGATCGGCCGTGGCCGTTCCTCGGTCAGGTCAAGCACGTTCGCGCCGTCGGTTCCCGGAAGGCCAGGAAAGCTGGGTGGCCGGTTCACCCCGCGCGGGTGATTGAAGTCGGTCCCGTCCGGGGTGGGATGTTGTAGCGAGGGGACATCCGGGCGCGGGCCGCAGCGCCGTGGATCGATTCGCATCCGAGGCCGCGAACGGAGGGGGCGCATGTCAGGAACGGGTTGGGGGATCCTGCTCGGCAGCATCTATCTCGTCTTGATGTTCGTTTTCGCGGTGCTCAGCTTCCGCAAGGGTCACTGGGTGCTCGGCCTGATCGGCTTCGTCTTCCCGATCCTGTGGATAATCGGAGCGATGCTGCCGAGTAGGTACGTGCGCCGCTGACATTCCGCGTGGATCGGTGGCCCGGCGACGAGCCGAATCGCGCGGCGAGGTACATTGCGCCCGTGACAGGAGGAACACCGGGAGAGATGGGGCAACAGGCAGAGCGGGAAGAGGCGTACCTGCTCGGCCTGCGGCTGCGCGGCCGGCGGGTGCTCGTGGTCGGTGGCGGAGCGGTCGCCGCCAGAAGGGTGCCGCGGCTGCTCGCCGCGGGCGCCGACGTGGCGCTGGTCTCGCCGGAGGTCACCCCTGCCCTCGAGGAGCTCGCGGCCCACGGCAGGATCGACTGGCAGCACCGCGCCTACGCTAACGGCGACTGCGCGGGTGCCTGGCTGGTCATCGCCTGCACCAACCGCGCTGAGGTGAACGCCGCGGTATCCCACGAGGCCGAGGCGAACCGCACCTGGTGCGTGCGCGCCGACGACGCGGTCGCCTCAACGGCGTGGACGCCCGCCTCGGGGACGGCCGGCGATACCAGCGTCGGGGTCCTCAGCGGCGATCCCCGGCACAGCGCCGCCATCCGCGACGCGGTCACCGCAGGCCTGCGCGACGGCACCATCGCCGCCCGCCACCACAGGAAAAGGCCTGCCGGCGTGGCCCTGGTCGGCGGCGGTCCTGGTGACCCCGACCTCATCACGGTCCGGGGCAGGCAACTGCTCGCCGAGGCGGACGTCGTGGTCGCCGACCGCCTCGGGCCGCGCGAACTGCTCGCGGAGCTGTCGCCCGACGTCATGGTCATCGACGCGGGCAAGGTCCCCTACCGCCGGCAGATGTCGCAGGACGAGATCAACGAGGCGCTCGTGGCGCACGCGACGAGCGGTAAGTTCGTGGTCCGGCTGAAGGGCGGTGACCCGTTCGTGTTCGGCCGCGGCGGTGAGGAGATGCTGGCCTGCCTGCGGGCCGGCGTGCCGGTGACGGTGGTTCCCGGCGTCAGCAGCGCGATCGGCGTGCCGACCGCCGCCGGGCTGCCGGTCACCCACCGGGGGATGGCACAGGACTTCCACGTGATCTCGGTGCACGTGCCACCGGGCGACGAGGACTCCGGCGTGGACTGGCCGGCCCTGGCCCGGTCCGAGGGAACTCTGGTGCTCCTGATGTCATTGAAACGCGTAGGCGCGGTCACGAGAACGCTCATGAAACATGGACGGCGGGGGAATAGTCCTGTTTCGGTAATCGCGAACGGTACCATGCCCACACAGCGCACAATTTACTCAACGCTAGAAGACGTCGAGAGACGCCTAGCGGACGAAGGCATCCGGCCGCCGGCCGTGGTGGTCATCGGCCGCGTGGTGGCCATCGCGGCGGAAGTCGCCGCGCTCGCCCAGGATCTCGGCGGCTAGGTTAACGCTGGCCAGAGACGCTGGCCAGACCGACACGGTGCGGCCTCTTCGCCGGTACCCCCGCTGGCGAAGGACATTTACGAGCACAAAGCAGGCGGGACCATGGAAGGTATGGGCGCGACGGCGGAACAGTCACCGTCGCCCGGTGAAAACGGCGAGCAGGGCAAGAGCACCGGGCAAGGCGAGTCACGCACGCACGGCGGGGAACTGGAGCAAGCAGGCGAGCGCTGGGACCGGCCGCGTGTCCGCGTTGATGCCCGCCTGCTCGAAGCGACCCTGCTGAACCTGCGCAAGCGGATCGCCGCCATTCCGCTCGTGTTCGACATCCCCGGCGCCGAAGAGACCACCGCCGAACGCGCCAAGCTGCTCAGCCAGATCGACGACTACCTGCTGCCCCGGGTCCGCCAGTCGTCCGCGCCGCTGCTCGTGGCGCTGGTCGGCTCCACCGGCGCCGGCAAGTCGACGCTGGTGAACAGCATCGTCGGCACCCAGGTCAGCCAGACGGGCGTCCGGCGGCCCACCACCAACTCGCCGGTGCTCGCCTGTCATCCCGATGACATCCACTGGTTCGCGGAGAACATGTTCCTGCCCACGCTGCCGCGGGTCCGCCAGGAGGGGCTGGTTAGGCCGGGGCGGGACGGGCTGCTCGTGCTCGCCGCCAGCGAGGGGATGACCAAGGGGATCGCGCTGCTCGACACGCCGGACATCGATTCCGTGGTGCGCGCGCACTATGACTTCGCCTATCAGTTCCTCGACGCGTCGGACCTGTGGCTGTTCATGACCAGCGCGAGCCGCTACGCGGACGCCCCGGTCTGGGAGCTGCTGCAGCACGCGCGTGAGCGCGGCGCGGCGCTCGGCGTGGTCCTGTCCCGGGTACCGCCGAGCCACCGCACCGAGCTCGTCGCCCACTTCAGCGCGATGCTCGACGCCAACGGCATCCAGGCGGAGAACCGGTTCGTCATCCCGGAGACGGGGATCGTCGACGGCTTCCTGCCGGACGACATCTTCCAGCCGATCAGGGACTGGCTGAACGAGACCGCGCAGCATTCCGACCGCCGGGTCGCGGTGCTCAGCCAGACGATGGCCGGAATGCTCGACACCTTCAAGGTCCGCGTGCCGCGGCTGGCGGCGCACGTGGACGCTCAGGTCGTGCTCCGCACCCGGCTGCGCCGGGAGGCCGAGGCCGCCTTCGCCGCCGCGCTCGCGGACTTCGACGACGGCACCTGCGACGGCCGCTTGCTGGCTGGCGAGGTGCTCGCGCGCTGGCAGGACTACGCGGCGAGCGGCGACCTGAGTGAGGCACTGCGCAGCAGGCGCGGCCTGTCCGGGCTGCGGCGCGGTGGCAAGCGGGCCCGCACCGACGCGACCACCACCAGGTACGCGGCGCTTGAGACGGCGCTGCGTAACGCGCTGCAGGCGCTTGTCGTCTCGGTGGCGGACCGCGCGGCGGAGCAGGTGTCGTTCGTCTGGCGGGATAATCCGGGCGGTGCGGCCCTGCTCGCGGCCGCCGACGCCAGCCGGGTCCGTGACGAGCGGGCCGCCCGCGAGTTCGAGTCGGCCTTCGGCACCACGCCACAGGAGGCGTCAGGGACGGTCGGCCTGCCCGCCAAGCAGGGAGCGTTTGACCGGTCGGCCCCCGACTTGCGGCTGCGCGTCTCGCGGGCCGTCAGCGCGTGGCAAGATCAGCTCATGCGACTCATGCAGTCGGAGGTCACCCGGTGGCCAGGCGGCGGAGCCGTGCAGGACATCGCCCCGGTGACCGTGGTCGCGATGGTTGCGATGCTCGCGATGTCACGCCAGGGCGGCGGCGCGTTCCCGGTCGCCCGCCAGGCCGCCAGCGACCGCCAGGCCGCTGGCGAAGGCAAGGACAGTATCGGCTCGGTGCCCAGGGATGTGCTTGCCTCCGTCGTCGGCAACTCCGAGTCCGAGGCGCTGGTCGCGCGGGCGAGGAAGGACCTGCACCAGCGGATCGGGCTGCTGCTCGACGAGGAGCTGCTGCGCTTCGCCGAGGTCCTCGACGAAATGGGCCCGGTCGACGCGGTCGCCTCGGTCCGGCTGTACCAGGCCGAGTACGCGCTCGAGGCGACCCGATGAGCATCTTTCACACCGGCCCGATGCGGATGGCCGATCATGACCTGTCCCGGCGCCTCGACGCGCTCGCCGAGCTGATACGTATCGGCCGGACAAGGCCCGGCCAGCCGGAGCCGCGCGCGCCGGGCGCGGACGACGGCACCGGTTTCAGCCAGGCGCTGCTCGACGACGCGGAGTCGGTGCTCACGCGGGCCGGCGAACGACTGCGGCTGTCCGGCAACCACACGGTGGTCGCCCTCGGGGGCGGAACCGGGAGCGGTAAGTCGTCGCTGTTCAACGCCTTGGCGGGGGCGACCTTCTCGCCGCCCGGGGTGACCAGGCCCACCACCAGGCACGCGCACGCGTGCGTGTGGGGCATGCAGGGCGCCGCCCCGCTGCTCGACTGGCTGGGCGTGCAGCGCCGGCACCGGTACGCGCGGGCCAGCGTCCTCGACTCGGGGGAATCCGACCTTGACGGCCTGATCCTGCTCGACCTGCCCGACCACGACTCCGTCGTCGCGGCGTCCATGGCGGCGGTGGACCGGCTGTCGAAGCTGGCCGACATGGTCATCTGGGTGCTCGACCCGCAGAAGTACGCCGACGCCGCGGTGCACAACCGGTACCTGATCCCGCTAGCCGGGCACGCCGGCGTGTTCGCCGTCGTGCTTAATCAGCTCGACTTGCTCTCGCCGCAGCAGGCGCGGGAGTGCGGCGAGGACCTGCGCCGGCTGCTTGACGCCGAGGGCCTGGGCGACACGCCGCTGCTCGGCGTCTCCGCGCAGACCGGTCTCGGCCTGCTTGAGCTGCGTGACCTGCTCATGGAAACGGTGCGACGCAACCGGACCGCCGGGATGAGGATCGCCGCCGACATCGACGCGCTCGTTGACAGCTTCGCCGGGTACGCCGGCCCGCAGCTGGCGCCGGACTCGGTCCTCATCCCCGCGGCCGGGCCGCTCGCCGCGCCGCTGCCGGAGTCGCCCGCCGGACCGTCCCTGCCGCCGTGGGAACTCGACGAGGACGAGACGGCGGACGCGATCCCGGCGCCGAAGCCGTCCCGGCCGCCGTGGGAAGAGGTCGCGCAAGACGGCGATAAGCGAGAAGGCGCCGACCCGGCCGCCAGCGTACCGCGGAAGCCGGCGGAGCAGCTCATCGGCGCGTTCGCGCGCGCCGCCGGCCTGACCGCGGTGGTGCAGGCCATGGCCAGCGGCCGCGACGTGCAGGCGGCCCGGCGCACCGGATGGCCGGCCGGCCATCTGCTCGCCGGCCGGCGCGACCCGATCCGCGGCTTGCGCGCGGTGACCGGCCCACAGGCGACCGTGGCCGCCGACGCCGGGGCCGGCCAGGCGCAGCAGTCCGAGGTGGACAACGCGATCACCACGTTCGCCGACGCGGTGGGCGGCGACCTCCCGGCGCCGTGGGCAGGCTCGCTGCGCGATGCCGCGCGGTGCAACGCGAGCATGGTGCCGCAGGCGCTGGCGGGCGCCGTGCACAAGGTGGCCACCGGAGAGTGGTCACGCTCGCCGGCCTGGTGGGGGCTCGTCACGGCCTGGCAGTGGCTGCTGACCGTGATCGCCGCCGTCGGCATCGGCCTTTCCGTGGTGATCGGGGTGGTCCGGGCGGCCGGCGGCCACCAAGGGTGGATCAGCGAGGTCTCGCTGATCCCGTGGCTGCTGATCATGGCGGCCGCGATGCTGGCCCTCGGCTACGTGACGGCGGTCAGCTGCCGTAACCTGGCCGCCGCCACCGCGGACCGGGAGCGGGAGGCCATCGAGCAGGCCATGCGCGACCAGGTGGCCGAGGTCACCCACGACCTGGTGCTGCTCGCGACCGGCCGGGAGATCGACCAGTACGAGCGCTACCGCAAGGAGCTCGCGGCGGCGGCGGCGGGCGGGCGCGGCTGAGGAGCCCGAGAATGAGCAGAACGGGGGCAGGTGATACCCGCCCCCGTTCCGTATCCTCGTTAACTCGCTGGGTTGTAGAGGCTGGCCGAGCCGTCCGGGTTGATGATCGCCATGGCGGCGTCGACGTTGCTGTAGCTCTCGTAGTTGGACGGGGTCCTGGTCCAGACGATGCCAAGCGTGTTGATGTCCAGGTTCTGGAGCTTCTGCATCACCTTGGTCTCGTCCAGGGTGCCGGCCTGCGTGATCGCCCAGTTGATCTCGAGCCCGGCGTCCCAGCCTTCCTGGCTGTTCTCGATCGCGTTGTCGTTGCCGAGGCCGGCGGCCTGCATGCCGGCGATGTACGTCGTCAGGCCGGCCGCGGTGTCCTTGTCGACCTGGCTGGTGCCTGCCGAAGCCTGGGTCAGCCAGTTGCGCATTGACCCGAGCACGTAGATGTTCTGCATCGCCGTCGGCCCGCCGGCCGCCGAGACGAAGCTGGGGATCTCGCACCCGGAGCACTCACTGATCGGGATGGTCGGGTCCTGCGCCCTGATGGCCTTGATGGCCGTGATCGAGTCGGTGCCTGGCACCAGGCCGAAGAGGATGATCTGCGGCTTGGCGGCCAGCATGGCGAGCACCTGCGGGGTGACGTCGGTGGCGCCCACCTGGTCGATCTGGGTGGAGACGAGCTGGAATCCGTTCTGCGCGGCCAGCTGCTGCACGGTGGCCTGGTTGGCCAGGCAGACCGAGCCGCAGTTGTCCTCGAGCAGCGCGACCCTGGTGTAGTGCCTGGGCACGATCAGGTTCTTCACCGAGGCGATCTGGTCCTGCGCGAACACGTCGTAGAAGCCGGGGAAGCCCCAGGAGTTCAGCTCGCTCGCCGGGTAGCCGTTGGTCTGCCAGCCGGAGGACAGGCTGATCAGGATCGTCTTGTTGGCGATCGCGATCGGCAGCGCCGACTCGGTGTCGGCGCCGGACTCGGGCCCGACGATGACCTGCGCGTGGTAGGTCTGGATGCATTTCTTCGCGTTAAGCTCGGACTGCGCCGCGTTCGACTGGTTGTTCAGGTTGATGTACTTGACCTGGTGGCCCAGGATGCCGCCGTGGGCGTCGATGTACTTGAAGTACGCCTCAGCGCCCCAGTTGTCGGACTCGCCGATCTGGGCGTATACCCCCGAGAGCGCCTCGTCGCCGCAGGCGACGATGGTGGAGGCGGTGCTCGCGGAGCCACCGCCCCCACCGCCGCCACCGCCGCTGCACGCGGCGAGCGCGCTGGCCAGCAAGGCGGCACCAGCCGCGGCTGCTATCTTGAACGTAACTCGTCTTCGAATCATTGTTCTTCCCTTCTGGAATGTGCTCCTGATAACAGGGCCTTTCTTGTCGATGTCCTTTCAGCTGCCGACGAGCAGCGAGTTGACGACGGGTGAGGAACGGAAGTCGGCGGGCCCGCCGTCGAAGACGAGGTGGCCGCCGGACAGGACGAAGATCCGCTCGCTGACCTGGGCTACCAGGGCGAGGTCGTGCTCGACGAGCAGCACGCAGGTGCGGTCGGCGAGCGTGACGAGCAGCGTGGCCAGCCGCTGCCGCTGCTCCTCCGACAGGCCGGAAGCCGGCTCGTCGAGCAGTAGCAGCCGCGGGCTGGAGGCCAGCGCCCGGGCCAGCTCGACCATCCGCTGCGTCTCCAGCGTGAGGCTGGATACCTCACGGTCGGCGAGGTGCGCCATGCCCAGGTCGGCCAGGGTGCGGGTCGCCTTCGCGCGGGCGGCGTCGAGGCGGCTGCGCCCGATCCTGGTGACGATCGACGCGGTGTGGGAGGCCAGGCAGGCGACTGCCACGTTGTCGAGCACGGTGCGGCCCTTGATCAGGTGGACGGCCTGGAAGGTGCGGCTGATGCCCTGGTAGAACCGCTCGTGCGGCGGCCGCCTGGTGATGTCGGTGCCGGCGAAGATGACCTCACCCGACGACGGCGCCACGCTGCCGCCGATGACGTTGAGCAGGGTGGACTTGCCGGCGCCGTTCGGGCCGCACAGCCCGAACAGGCCGCGTCCGGGCAGCGCGAGCGTCACGTCGTGCAGCACGCTGAGGCCGCCGTACTCCTTGAAGACGCCGCGCACCTCGAGCAGCGTCGCGTCCCGCGCGTCCGGGCCAGCGATCTCGTCAGGCGATTCCCGGCCGGCGCTGGCCGCCGGCGCCACCGCGGCCGCTGGCGGGTCCGCGCCGGCCAGTTCCGCGCCGGCCAGTTCCGCGCCGGCCAG